>NZ_JBTHHU010000008.1:0-306516 GCF_059089585.1 Streptomyces sp. SX-6
GGCCCGGGGGCCCGGGGGCTTGCCCCCGGAGGAAACGGTGAAAGGGCGGGACCGGGGCACAACTCCCCACCCCCCCCCCGCCCACCCCAACCGCAAGGAAACCCCAT
The DNA here is from genome assembly GCF_059089585.1 of Streptomyces sp. SX-6. Lineage (NCBI taxonomy): Bacteria > Bacillati > Actinomycetota > Actinomycetes > Kitasatosporales > Streptomycetaceae > Streptomyces > Streptomyces sp. SX-6. Next base: position 108 of record NZ_JBTHHU010000008.1, read on the forward strand.
GCCGAACCACCACCCCCTCGCCGAAGCCCGCTCCCTCCACACCCGCATCGCGCACCGCACCGTCCTCACCGACATCCACCTCACCGTCGCCCCCGGCGAAGTCATCGCCCTCGTCGGCCCGAACGGTGCCGGCAAGTCGACGCTCCTCGCCGCGCTCGCGGGCGACCTTCCCGCCGCGTCCGGCGAGGTACTGGTCGACGGCCGCCGGACGACCTCCTGGTCACCCCGCGAACTCGCCCTGCGGCGCGCCGTGTTGCCGCAGTCCCCCGAACTCTCCTTCCCGTTCACCGTCGAAGAGGTCGTACGGATGGGCCGCACCCCCTGGGCCGGCACACCCGCCGAGGACGAGGACGACACGGCCGTACGCGCCGCCATGGCCGCCACCGAGGTCACCCCCTTCGCCCCGCGCCCCTTCACCGCGCTCTCCGGCGGCGAACGCGCCCGCGCCGCCCTGGCCCGCGTCCTCGCCCAGCGCACCCCGCTCCTCCTGCTCGACGAGCCGACCGCCGCACTCGACCTGCGTCACCAGGAACTGGTGCTGCGCATCTGCCGGGAACGCGCCGCGGCCGGCGACGCGGTGGTGGTCGTCCTGCACGACCTGAGCCTCGCGGGCGCGTACGCGGACCGCGTCGTCGTGCTGCACGAGGGACGGATCGCGGCCGACGGCGCACCCGCGAAGGTCTTCGACCCGGAACTCCTGGGCCGGGTCTACGCCCAGCCCGTCGACGTCATCGCCGACCCCCGCACCGGCGACCCCCTGGTGATCCCGAGGCGCGAGATCCGGATCACGCACCACCCCGGGGGACGACCATAGGTAAATGTCAGGTAAGTTAGGGCAGCCTAATTCGGCAGGCATTTCCAGCCATGTCCGAAATCCGTACCCGCCCCACCCCACCCCACGCCTGGAGTCCGCCATGCGAGCCCTCCGCTCCACCGTCGTCACCGCCTTCGCGGCAGTCGCGGCCCTGACCGCCTTGTCCGGCTGTGCCGAGAAATCAAACGGCAAGGACTCCGACGCCATCGACATCAAGGCCTCCGACGACGCGTGCGAGGTCTCGAAGACGACCTTCCCCGCCGGCCACGTCAGGATCAACGTCCAGAACAAGGGCTCCAAGGTCACCGAGGTCTACGTCTACGCCCCGGACGACCGCATCGTCACCGAGCGCGAGAACATCGGCCCGGGCACCAAGGCCGAGATCACGGCCACGATCAAGGCCGGTTCGTACGAGATCGCGTGCAAGCCCGGCATGAAGGGCGACGGCATCCGCCAGAAGGTCACCGTGACCGGCGGCGGCGCCCCGCACAAGACCGACCCGGAGCTCGACAAGGCCGTGGCCGCGTACCGCAAGTACGTGCAGCAGCAGGCCGACGAGTCGATACCCGCGGCCCGCAAGTTCACGGACGCGGTCAAGAAGGGCGACCTCGACGAGGCGAAGAAGACCTACGCCCCGTCCCGGGTCGGCTGGGAGCGCACCGAGCCGGTCGCCGAGTCCTTCGGCGACATCGACCCCAAGGTCGACGTCCGCGAGGACGGCCTGGAGAAGGGCCAGAAGTGGACCGGCTGGCACCGGCTGGAGAAGTCCCTGTGGGACGACAAGAAGATCACTGACGAGGACAAGGCCCTCGCCGACCAGCTGATGAAGGACCTCGAGGGCTGGCAGAAGCGCGTCGGCACCGCCGAGATCACCCCGACCAGCATGGCGAACGGCGCCAAGGAACTCCTCGACGAGGTCTACCGGAACAAGATCACCGGCGAGGAGGAGCGCTACAGCCACACCGACCTCGTCGACTTCGAGGGCAACGTGGACGGCGCCGAGAAGGCGTACGCGCTGCTGAAGCCCGTCGCCGCCAAGCACGACCCCGAGCTCGTCAAGGAGCTCGACAAGCAGTTCGCCGCCGTGAAGAAGGCGCTCGACGCCCACCGCGAGGGCGACGGCTTCGTGTCGTACGACACCGTCGGCAAGGACGACCGCAAGGCCCTCTCCGACGTGGTCAACGCGCTCTCCGAGCCCCTGTCCAAGCTCGCCGCGGCGGTCGCGAAGTGACCACAGACATAAAGGACATGAAGGACGCGAAGCCCTCCCGCCGCGCACTGCTCGGCTGGGGCGGCGCGGGCCTCGCGCTCGGCGCCGCCGCGGCCGGGGGCACCGCCGCCGCGCTGAACCTCGGCCGGGACACCGCACCCGCCGCCGTCGCCGGGGACGCCGTCCCCTTCCACGGCGCGCACCAGGCCGGCATCGCCACCCCCGTCCAGGACCGGCTGCACTTCGCCGCGTTCGACGTGACCACGACCGACCGCGGCCAACTGGTCGAGCTGCTGAAGGAATGGACGGCCGCGGCCCGCGCGATGACCGCCGGGCACGAAGTCGGCGACGGGGCGATCGGCGACAACGACGAACTCCCGCCGGACGACACCGGCGAGGCGCTCGGCCTCAAGCCCTCCCGCCTCACCCTCACCTTCGGCATCGGCCCCGGCCTGTTCGAGAAGGACGGCAAGGACCGCTTCGGGCTGAAGGACCGCCGCCCCGAGGCACTGATCGACCTGCCCGCCTTCAAGGGCGACAACCTCGACCCGGCCCGCAGCGGCGGCGACCTGTGCGTCCAGGCCTGCGCGGACGACCCGCAGGTCGCGGTGCACGCGATCCGCAACCTGGCCCGCATCGGCATGGGCCGGGTCGCCATCCGCTGGTCGCAGCTCGGCTTCGGCAAGACGTCCTCGACCACGCCCGACGCGCAGACCCCGCGCAACATGATGGGCTTCAAGGACGGCACCCGGAACATCGCGGGCACCGAGACCGACCGGCTCGACAAGCACGTATGGGTCGGCGGCGGCGACAAGGACGGCCACGGCTGGATGGCCGGCGGCTCGTACCTCGTCGCCCGCCGCATCCGCATGCACATCGAGACCTGGGACCGTGCCTCGCTCAAGGAGCAGGAGGACACCTTCGGCCGCGACAAGGCCGAGGGCGCCCCGCAGGGCAAGCAGCGCGAGCACGACGAGCCGAACCTCCGGCTGATGAAGCCGGACGCCCACGTCCGCCTCGCCCACCCCGACAGCAACGGCGGAGTGACGATCCTGCGCCGCGGCTACTCCTTCACCGACGGCACGGACGGCCTGGGCCGCCTCGACGCGGGCCTGTTCTTCATCGCCTACCAGCGCGACGTACGCGACGGCTTCGTGCCGCTGCAGACGAAGCTGGCACGGCACGACGCGCTCAACGAGTACATCCAGCACGTGGGTTCGGCCGTCTTCGCCGTCCCGCCGGGCGTCCGCGACAAGGACGACTGGTGGGGCAAGGCCCTGTTCGCCTGACGGCCCACTGACGGCCCTTGACGGCCCCTGACAACACCCAACCAAGGAGAAGCCGCGTGTTCGGCAACTACCTCATCGGCCTGCGCGAGGGCCTTGAGGCCAGCCTGGTCGTCTGCATCCTCGTCGCCTACCTGGTGAAGACCGGCCGCCGGGACGCCCTGCGCCCGGTCTGGCTGGGCATCAGCGCGGCCGTGCTGCTCAGCATGGGCTTCGGCGCCCTGCTCCAGTACGGCTCGCGCACCATGACCTTCGAGGCCCAGGAGATGCTCGGCGGCTCGCTGTCCGTCGTCGCGGTGGTCCTGGTGACCTGGATGGTCTTCTGGATGCGGCGCACCGCGCGGCACTTGAAGAAGGAGCTGCACGGCAAGCTGGACGCCGCGCTGGCGATGGGCACCACCGCGCTGGTGGTCACCGCGTTCCTGGCGGTGGGCCGGGAGGGGCTGGAGACGGCGCTGTTCATCTGGACCGCCGTGCAGGCCACCGACGACGGCGCCCGCCCGCTGGCCGGCGCCCTGCTCGGACTGCTGACCGCCGTCGTCCTGGGCTGGCTGTTCTACCGCGGCGCGCTGCGGATCAACCTGGCGAAGTTCTTCACCTGGACCGGCGGCATGCTGATCGTCGTGGCGGCGGGCGTCCTCGCCTACGGCTTCCACGACCTCCAGGAGGCGAACGTCCTGCCGGGCCTGGGGAACAGGGCCTTCGACATCAGCGAGCAGATCCCGGTCGACAGCTGGTACGGCACCCTGCTCAAGGGCGTGTTCAACTTCCAGCCGGACCCGACCTGGCTGCAGGTCACGGTATGGACGCTGTACGTGGTCCCCACGCTGGCCGTCTTCTTCGCCCCGGGTAGGGTTGCCCGGACCCCGGCCCGGACGCCCGTCCGGACGCCCGCCCGGACCGCAGCAGCTGCCAAGGAGGCCCAGACCGATGCGACGTCGGCCGCGCCCTCGACTGTTCCCGTGGCTGGCAGTGCTGACGGTGCCGCCGATGCTGGTGGCGACCGGGTGCGTGACGGTGCACGGCGAGCGGGAGATCGTCCCGGCGGTGAGCAGGGCTGAGGCCCCGAAGGTCCTCAGCGGCTTCACCGAGGGCTACACCGAGGCGTACCGCAAGCTCGACCCGGCGCTCGTCGACCGGGTCGAGACCGGTGCGCTCGCGGAGATAGGCAAGTCCGACCTCAAGGCCCAGCGCGCCGTGACCCCGCAGGGCAACCCCGGGTACACGCCGCTGGTGCTCGACGACGCGCGGTTCACCATTCCGCAGATGGCCGGCTGGCCGAAGTTCTTCGTCGCGGACACCCGCAGCAACCGGGACGGCAACCGCTGGCTGGTGGCGTTCACGCGCACCGGGGCGGACGAGCCGTGGAAGGCCGCGTACCTGTCGATCGCGGCCCCGGGCCGGGTGCCCAAGTTCGCCACGGGCAAGGACGGTTACGCGGTGCCGGCGCTCCCGGCCGCGGACCTCGCCGTGGCGCCGTCCGAGGTGAGCGGCGCCTACACCGACTACCTGCGTACGGGCCGGGGCGATGTCTTCGCCCCCAGCAGTTCGACGACGCAGGCCCGTGCGGACCGGGCCAAGCTGGCCCGTACGCCCACGTTCTGGACCGAGTACATCGACACCCCCGACACGGCCCCGGACTTCCCCCCGCTGGGCCTGCGCACCCAGGACGGCGGGGCGCTGGTCTTCTTCACCGCGCACCACCGCGAGAAGCGCACCATGGCCAAGGGCCTGCGCCCGACGGTCACGGACGGCCGTACGAAGGCGCTGCTGAACGGCGACCTGAGGACTGCCGTCACCTACACCCGGGTCTCCGAGTCGGCGGTCCAGGTCCCGGCGAAGAAGCCGGGCGGACGGATCACCTTCCTCAACCGCATCGAGACGATGACGGCGGCGAAAGGGGAGTAGTCCCCCTCCCCCCCCCCCCCCACCCCCAGCCCGGCCCGGCACAATCCAGCCCGTCCGGCGTTTGAGGACACCGCGCGAAGCGCGGTTCGGGGTCCGGGGCGCAGCCCCGGCAACGGCGGGGAGCAAGCCCCTATCGCCCTATGGGCCAAGCCGCATGGTGCTCATGGTCAGGCCGCGCGCCAGCGTATTGCGCACACGCGTCCGTGAGCGCCTCCAGCAGCGTCAGCGGATCCGGCAGGGCCCGCTCCGGGCCGTGCAGCCATGCCACGTACGCGTCGGCGTCGTCACCCGGCAGCCGGGACGGCGGCAGCAGCACATAGCTGCCGCGGCAGTGCCACCGCAGGCCGGGGTGCTCGTCCATCGTCTCGGGGTGACAGTCCAGTTCGCAGGGCCACCACTCGTCCTCGTCGTCCGGGGTGCCGCGCGTCGCGGTGAAGAACAACATACGGTCCGGCGCCACGGTGGCGACCGGACCGACATCGATCCCGGCTGAGGCGAGCTTCTCCAGTGCCTGGCGGCCCGCCTCGGCCGGTACGTCGAGCACGTCGTGCGCGATGCCCGTGGCCGTGACGAAGTTGGCTTCCGGCTGGCCGCTCAGCCATTTGGTGACTTTCTCGGTGTCCGTCGTGGCGAGCGTCTGCCAGGCGAACGAGACGGGGTGCCGGCCGGGCGTGGGACAGCCGATGCGCTCGCAGGAACAGCCGTAGCCGGACGGGTGCGCGGCGGGCGCCAGTGGGAACCCGGCGGCGGCCGCGGCCAGGAGCAGTTCCTCGCGGGCGGCTCCGGTCGCCGCCCCTGTGTCCGGATGGCCGCCCGTTCCGCTCCTGGGTCGGCGCAGCCACTGGGAGAATCTGCTCTTGCGTTCCATCTATCCCCTCGCTTCGACCGCGTCCTGCGTCAATGCTGCCACCATCCCGGGCCCGGCGTGACCGCCGGGCGCATCCGGTGGTGTGACACGGGCCGCTTCGGCGGGCGCTTCGAGGGTGACTTCAGCGGGCGGTGAGCCCGCGCAGGGTGAGGCCCACGAGGGTGTCGGCGTAGTCGTGGGTCAGCGGCAGGGTGCGCAGCAGCCAGCGATGGGCGAGCGGACCGACGAGCAGTTCGAGGGCGATGCGGGGGTCGAGGTCCGGGTCGACGTGCCCGGCCTCCTGGGCGATGCGCAGCCGCTCGACGTAGAGCTGGAGCCCCGGCTCCAGGACCCGTTCCACGAACTGGGCGGAGAGCCCGGGGTTGACGATGCTCTCGGCGGCGAGGGCCCGGTAGGCGGCGTCGTACTGCGGGCTGTTGAGCTCGTCGACGGTCGCGCGGAGCACGGTTTTGAGGTCGGCCTCCAGGTCGCCGGTGTCCGGGAGCCGGTACTCCTCGGGGGTGGCCGCGGCCTCCTCGCTCAGGGCGACGAACGCGTCGAGCAGGACGGTCGCCTTGGAGGGCCACCAGCGGTAGATCGTCTGCTTGCCGACGCCGGCGCGGGCGGCGATGGCCTCGATGGTGAGCTTCTGATAGCCGGTCTCGCCGACGAGTTCGAGCGCGGCGTCGAGGATCGCGCGCCGGGAGCGTTCGCTGCGGCGGGTGGCGTCGGGTGCGGGTTTGGTGGCCATGGGGGCAGCCTAGCGGGAGTTGAGGCGATACGTTTCGTCTCATTTTCCGTTGACAAGACGAACCGTCTCGTGCACTAATAGGTGTCACGCCGCGAGACGAACCGTCTCGCACGACTGGGGCCCGACCGAGGGCCCGACTGAGACCCGACCGAGAGGAGACCCCATGACCCGGGGAAACAACGGCAACATGCTCGGAGTCGGCGGCGCCCGCAGCAATCTCTCCCGCAAGACCCTCCGCGGCGGCCGTGACGGCCGGGGCGGCTACGGCGCCGACCCGGCCGCACAGAAGCGCGAACTGCTGCGCGCCCTGCGCGAGGGACGCAAGTCGTGACGCACACGTCCTCGTAAACCACCCGTACGGTTCATGCGCGCAGGTCGCCGCTCGTGGACGATTTGGGCACGCACGGCACTGCCGCGTGCGTGCCCAACACCACTGCGAGGAGCGCGACTTGCGTACCTTCACCCCTCGTCGTTATCTGATGTGCCCGCCCGTCCACTTCAGGGTGACCTACTCGATCAACCCGTGGATGGACCCCGCCAAGCCCGTCGACCTGCCTCTCGCGCTCGCCCAGTGGGAAGAGCTCCGCGACCGCTACCGCGCACTCGGCCACACCGTCGAGGAGCTCGAGCCACGGCCCGACCTGCCGGACATGGTCTACGCCGCCAACGGCGCCACCGTCGTCGACGGCCGCGTCCTCGGCGCCCGCTTCGCCCACCCCGTACGCGCGCTCGAGGCCGTCATCCACGCCGCGTGGTTTCGCACGCACGGCTACACGGACGTGCACGAGCCCGAACACATCAACGAGGGCGAGGGCGACTTCGCGGTCACCTCCTCCTGGCTGCTCGCCGGCCGCGGCTTCCGCAGCAGCCCGCTCTCCCACCCCGAGGCCCAGGAGTTCTTCGGCCGCCCCGTCATCGGCCTCGACCTCGTCAACCCCCGCTACTACCACCTCGACACCGCCCTGTGCGTGCTCGACGGCGACGAGATCATGTACTACCCGGGGGCCTTCTCGCCGGGCAGCCGCGCCGTCCTCGAAAGACTCTTCCCCGACGCCCTGATCGCGACCGAGGAGGACGCGTCCGCCCTCGGCCTCAACGCCGTCAGCGACGGCCGCCACGTCCTGCTCCCCCAGGCCTCGGTGGGCCTCTTCGCCCCGCTGCGCGAGCGCGGCTTCCAGCCGGTCGGCATGGACCTCGGCGAGCTGCTGAAGGGAGGCGGCAGCGTCAAGTGCTGCACGCAGGAACTGCGCTGAGCTCCGCGTGAGCCGGAACGGGTCCGGATCCTCGCGTCCGTCCGCGAACGCGAGGACCGGCTCCAGGGGCACCGGCGGAAATACCGCGGGGCCGCGCGAGGTTGGATGCGACGAACCCAACCGCCGGAACTGGAGCCCCACATGACCCGCTCGTTCCTCTTCCTCCTCGCCGGCGCCCGCGCGGACGGCAACACCGAGACACTGGCCAGGGCCGCGGCGGAGCAACTTCCGGGCGACACCGAACAGCGCTGGCTGGACCTGAAGGAGCTGCGCCTGCCCGACTACGTCGACGACCGGCACGCCGACGAGCCCTGGCCGGAGCAGGAGAACGAGAAGCTGCTGCGGCAGGCGACGCTCGCCGCCACCGACATCGTGATCGTCTCACCGCTGTACTGGTATGCGCTGTCGTCCTACGCCAAGCGCTACCTGGACTACTGGTCGAAGTGGCTGACCGCCTCGGCCCCGGACCCGGACCCGGGCTTCAAGGCGAAGATGGCGGGACGCACCCTGTGGGGCGTGACAGCGCTGGCGCACCCCCAGCACGTGGTCGCCGAGCCGTTGGCGCTCACCCTGAACCACTCCGCCGCGTACATGGGCATGCGGTTCGGCGGCGTACTGCTCGGCAACGGCATCCGGCCGGGGGACATACTCGGCGACGAGCAGGCGGCAACCCGGGCCAAGACGTTCTTCGCCCAGGAAGCGCCGCTCGCCCGCTACCCGTACGAGACGGAGTGAACGGTTTACAGCGTCTCGCCGGCGATCCGGCGGTACGTCTCACCGAGCTCCCGCAGGACGGAGTGCTCCGCAGGGAACTGCGCGTCGTCGACCGCGACGACCGCCCGGACGCCGATCGCGGCGTTCGTGGCGAACACGGCCCGCATGGTGCGGACGGCATCGCACGGCACCGAGGCGACGGTGTGCGGGTGGTGCTCCTGGAGCAGCGCCATGGTCACCCCCGGCAGGACGTCGCCGTCCTTCGGCCATACGACCGTGCCCTCGCCGTCGACGAAGCCTACGTTCCAGGTCGCGCCCTCGGACACCAGGTCGCCGCCCTGCGAGATGAACAACGCGTCGTCGAACCCGGCGAGTTGGGCTGTGCGGCGCGCCTGCAGTGCGCCGAAGAGGCCGGTGTGTTTCACCGCGGGCACGTCCCGTACATAGCGAACCGTCTTCGCGCGCAAGGGCGCGAGCGGCAGCGCACCCGCCGGCCTGGTCGTCACGAGGATGTGCGGAGTGGCGGGCGCGGCAGGACGCCCTATGTCCAGGCCGGGATCGAAGACGGTCACCCGCACCACGAGCGGTCCGGGTCCCCGGATGGCGCGGGCCGCCAACTCGCGTACGCGGTCGAGGTCGAGCTCCGTACCGAACACCGCCCGGCAGTCCCGGGCCAGCCGCTCCATGTGCAGGCCGAGGCCGCGTACGCGCCGGTCCTCCACCCGCATGGTCGTGTAGTGCCCGTAGTTCGCGAGTGCGAGCGCTCGCAGGGCGTCAGGGCCGGCGGGACGTCCGTTCAGCTCCATCATGTCCGTCATGAGCCTCAGTGTTCCAGCCGAGGGTGAATCGGAGGAAACCCATATGAACCCCATACACGCCTGTGCCGAACTCGTGGCGCTGGCCAGCCGGGTCATGGCAGCGGCCGGCCACGGCGACATGGTCTGGGGCCATGTCGCACTACGCGACGACGAGGACCGCGGAGTGTGGATCAAGGCACCCGGCTGGGGCCTGGAGGAGATCCGGCCCGACCGGGTCCAACTGGTCTCCTGGGAAGGCGAGGTGCTCGTAGGCACGGGTGCGCCGCACCAGGAGTGTCCGATCCACATCGAGATCATGCGGGCCCGCCCCGACGTACGGGCCTCCGTGCACACCCACTCGGCCGCCGTCAACGCCTTCAGCGCCCTGGACGTACCGCTCCGGCCGATCAGCCACGACGCCGTCCTCTTCGCCGAACACGGGCTGCCGCGGTTCACGGCGACCGCCAACCTCGTCCGTACCCCGGAGCTCGGCCGGGCACTGGCCCGCGAACTGGGCGCGGCCCGCGCCTGTTTGATGCCGCAGCACGGCCTGGTCGCGGCCGGCCCGGACATCCCGCACGCGGTGATGACCGCGATCCTGCTGCAACGCGCCTGCGCGCTCCAGCTCACCGCCATGGCGGCGGGCGAGATCCGCCACTTCACGGGCGAGCAGGAGAGTGTGGAGAAGTCCTCCGTGGTCTGGGCGCCGCAGCAGGTGGAGGCGGGCTGGCGCTACTGGTCCCGGCAGGCCGCCTGAGCGCTTTCGGCCTTCAGCTCGCGCAGCCGCTCATGCCCTTCTTCGGTCACCCGCACGGCACGGCACCGAGGCAGCCGTACTACCCACTTGTTCTCCAGGAACGCATCGGCGACCGCCGCTCCGAGCCGACCGGCCAGGTGGTGCTGCTGCTCGCTCCAGTCCACGCAGATCCGCAGCAAGGGCCTCTTGCTCCTCGATATGCGCAGCACATCGTCCAGATCGACCCCCAGCTCGCCGAACACCTCGCGGGCCGAATCACCGATGCGGTAAGGGTGCGTCGGCAGATACGCGCTCCGGGGGTCGGTGGCGCGGCGCACGGCAGTGAGCTCCCCGTCCTCGCGTACGAGGGCGCCTCGTCGGAGCAGAACCGCCGTGAGGTCCACGCCCAGTTCACCCGCGAGGTGGTCGTAGCAGGTACGGGCCTTCCGCATCGCGCGGGCGCGCGTACCCTCGCGGAGGGACGAGACGGACCGCGGTGGCGACAGCCGCGCCAGCGCCTCGACCGCCTCGGCCACCTCGGGACCGGCCAACCGGTAATAGCGATACCGGCCGTTGCGCTCCATCGCGACGAGCCCGCCGTCGAGCAGTTTGCTCAAGTGCATGCTCATCGCCTGGGCCGAGACCCCCGTTTCGGCCGCCAGCACGCTGGCGGGCAGCGCGCGTCCGTCGGACAGGGCCAGGAGGACACGGGCCCGGGTGGGTTCGCCGATCAGGATGGCAGGACGGGCGATGTCGGCGTCGCCCAGAAGCCGCTTGGGTTCTGCTGCGCTGACTGTCATGGGACCAGTGTGTCCCATGTTCGTTTCAGCACCGGCTGAACTGTCCTGGCGCCGACACTTCAGCCGCCGCTGAACATTCCTGGTGGAACGCTGTGCCCATGTCCACCCGAGACTTGCTAGCGAGCCCGGCCCGTTCCCGGCTCAGTGCGCCGGCACCACGCAAGGGCACGGTACTGGCGATCATGTGCGCCGGGATGTTCCTCGTGCTGCTCGACGTCACGATCGTCAACGTCGCCCTGCCGTCCATCCGCAGCGACCTGCACACCAGCCTCAGCGGCCAGCAGTGGGTGGTGGACAGCTACGCGGTGGTCATCGCGGGCCTCCTGCTGGGCGGAGGGACGGTCGGCGACCGGATCGGTCACCGCAAGGTGGTCGTGGCAGGGCTGGCGCTCTTCGGCCTGGCTTCCGCGGCGTGCGGGCTCGCACCGGGCATCGCGACCCTCATCGGTGCACGGGCGGCACAAGGCGCGGGCGCGGCCCTGCTGTTGCCGGGCACCTTGGCGGTGATCGCGGACACGTATCCGGGACGCGAGGAGCAGGCCAGGGCCTTGGGTATCTGGGCAGGGGTGTCGTCGCTGGCCGTACCCGCCGGGCCGCTTGTCGGCGGACTTCTGGTCACGAGCGTCGGATGGCGGTCCGTCTTCCTGATCAACGTGCCGGTGGTCATCGCGGCCGCAGTGGCGATCTGGGTCCTGGTCCCCGACCACGGCAGGCGCCGCCGCGACGGCCGGCTGGACGTCCCCGGCCTGATCACCGCTCCCGTCACCTTGGCGACCGCGGTCTTCGCGGTGATCAGCGCGGAGCGTTCGGGGTTCGGTACGACGACGGCTGCCGCGACGGCATGTGCGCTGGCCTTCGGCGCCCTGTTCATCATCTGCGAGCGCCGGGCGCCGAACCCGATGTTCCCTCTGTCACTGCTGCGCCGCCCAGCCTTCGTAGGAGCCAACTCCGTCGCCCTGCTGATGAACTTGGCCTACAACGGCACGGTCTTCGTCACCACGCTGAACCTGCAGAGCGTGCACCACTACAGCGCCATGGCCGCTGGGGCTTCCCTGGTCCCCGTCGCACTGCCGCTGGCCGCACTGGCCCCGGTTTCGGGCCGGCTGACGGCCCGGTTCGGGCCGCGGATTCCCATGACGGCCGCCATCGTGCTGTGCGGCGTGGCGGCACTGTGCATGCTGCGGATCCATGCGGACAGCGCGTACACGGCGTTCCTGCCGGTGCTGTTGGGGCTGGGGCTGGGCTGCGGGCTGCTCATCACCGCGGACGTGGCCGCGGCCGTACGCTCGGTACCCGCCGACAAGTCGGGCCTGGCCAGCGGCGTGAACAACACGATGCGCCAGACCGGTACGGCCCTCGGCGTGGCCGTCTTCGGCGCCATTGTCGGTTCGCCGGAGCACGGTGCATCGTTCATCGCGGGCTGGCACCACCTCGGGTGGGTCATCTTCGGAGTGTGGTGCGCGGCCCTGCTCCTGTCCTTGCTCGCCACCACTTCGTCAACCCGGAAGGCTCGATGATGATCCACAAAAGAGCAGAACTGTTCATGACTTTGCACCAGCAAGGCCGCTCCTTCATCCTCCCCAACGCATGGGACGTGGTCAGCGCGCGCCTGCTGTCACAACTCCCCGGAGTCCAGGCGCTCGCGACGAGCAGCGCAGCCATCGCGGCCCACCGCGGACTGCCCGACGGGGAACGCCTGCCCATGACCGCGATGCTGTCCTCCGCCCGCGAGATCGCGGAGGCCACGCCGCTCCCCGTAACGGCCGACCTGGAAGCCGGCTATGCGTCCACGCCGTCGCAGATGCGACGCACGGTGGAAGCGGCACTCGATGCCGGGATCGTCGGCATCAACATCGAGGACGGCGTACCGGACGGCGACGACGGTCTGGACGATGCCCGCCGGCACGCCGAGAAGGTCGCGGTCGCGAAGGAGGTGGCGCGGTCACGTGGCGTGGCCTTGGTGGTCAACGCCCGTACGGACACGTACCGGCGCGGCATCGGCACCGCCGAGTGGCGCCGCGAGGAGACCCGGCGGAGGGCACGGCTCTACCGCGAGGCCGGTGCGGACTGCATCTTCGTCCCCAACTTCCCGGAGCCGGGGACATCACCGGAGGAAGCAGTGCGGCAGGTGCACGAGTTGGTGGACGACCTGGACGGCACCACGCTGAACCTGCTGGCGGGCCCTGGCATCCCACCCGTGCCGGACCTCGAGGCCATCGGCGGGATCCGGCTGTCGGTCGGCTCCGTGCTGTACCGCATCGCCATGCACGCCGTACGCGACCGGATGGCGGCCTTCTTGTCGGACGGCCAACCGGACACTCTGCTCTCCGCTGCCGGACTGAGCTATCCGGAGCTGGCCGGGCTTCTTTCCGAAGAGCGTGGTTGAGGCGCAGCCGACGGGGATCATGATGGAGAGGACAGGATGCAGCTCTCCCCGGAGGTAGCTGGTGGCACAGTTGAGCTTTGAGGAACTACTCGGCCAGGCTAGTGAGTCCGCTGTCCACCTGGAGATGTGGGATGGGTACATGCTCGACGACCCTGCCTACCTGGACTGGCGGGCAGGGAAAGAGCTCGCCCCTCGCACGCGGTGGCCCCAGTGGTTCGAACTGATCGAGAATGCCAGGAGCCGGGGAGTCACCGTTCGTCGGGCCCGCATCGTCTCGGAGCCGGTGAGTGAGTACGTACGGTTCGAGTACGAGATCACCGCGGGGCTCAACATCGCGGCCGGTGAGCAGGTCCGCTGGCTCCCGCGCCGCCGCGCGACCGAGTTGGCGCTGCCGGGGAACGACTTCTGGCTGTTCGACGGCACCACGGCCCTGATCAACCACTTCTCTGGCAGCGGGGATTCGACGCACCATGAGATCGTCACGAGCGCCCAGGTAACGCGTCTGTGCGCTATGGCTTTTGAAGCAGTGTGGGAGCGAGCAGTGCGCCACGAGGAGTACACGCCGCGCTGAGAGGACGTGGAGAAGCCCTACCCGACGGCGGACACGGCCGGACGGATCATGACGGAGAGGACCGGCGAGGTGTCCTGCGGCTGAGCGTGTGCGACCGCCACGTATCCCCAACGCTCGTACACGGCTTGGACTTTGCCGTCGCCCGCGAGCGGGTTGACCATGAGGGTCGCCCGCCCCGTCCAGTCGGACAGCAGATGATCGTGGATCTTTCGGGCAGTGCCCGTGCCACGCCAGGAGGTCAGGACGGCGACCTCGTCGATCCGGAACGTACGCTGCCCGTCCTCACGGATGATGTCCGCCGGCGGCTGGGGGTACACCCTGGGCCACCAGGTGTTCTCCTCGCCGAGCGGACAGCCGTAGGCGTAGCCGACCGGCTCATCATGGTGCCATGCGAGCGCGACCAAGCAGCCAGGACGCGTCGCGTGACGTTCCAACTGCTGGCGCATCCTCGGTGGTTGGTAGTGTTCGAGGTGCTGCAGCTCGGCTCGGGCATCCACGTAGACGGCAAGGATCGCGTCGATGGCGTCATCGGTCAGTGGAGTTCGGGTCAAGCGGTCGGGGCTCTTGGTCATAGGGCGGCTTCCATCGTTTTGGTGAGGCGATCAATGGCAGTCTGAGCGCGGGCACTACCGGGAAGTCCGGCAGCGAGTTCGGAGGCACGGCGGATGGTATTCGTGGCGGCTTCACGTTCTCCCTGGGCGAGTTGTGCCTCGGCGAGGTGAACACGGTAGAGAACGTGGTCGCGTGTGTACCCGGACCGAACGACGGACAGGGCGGAATGAGCGTGAGCCTCGGCGTGCTGCGGCTTCCCGAGTACCCGTAAGGCCTTGCCGTGGAGCGAGTGGAGGTCGGCCACTCCGAAGAAGCCGAGCCACCCGGGTCGGGGGATGTCCTCTGCGGTGGTCAGGATGCAGTGGGCACGGTCGAAGGCTGCTTCGCTGCGGCGCCGGTCGGTGAGCAGGGCAGTGGCCGTACCGATCCGGGCGTGGGCCAGCGACCGGCACAGCGGATCCCGGCGTGCGGCGGGGAGTAGGGCCAGCCGTTCTGCCGACGCCAGAGCATCGAACCGACGCCCGGTGGTAAGTGCGTAGTGCGTCTGGGAGTTCCACGCGTGCAGCAGAGCGTAAGGGTCGTGCGAAAGTTCGGCGAGCCGGGTGGAAGTGTCGATGTGCTCGGCGGCCGACGCCGTCCGATTGCCGTCCAGGGCGTACCAGGTGGCGGCGGCCATCGCGTCGGCGGCAACGGCGTAGAACATCCGCTGAACACGCTGAGAGCAGCCCCCGGCGTTCACTACGGCGGTTGCCTCGTGGCAGATCGCCTGAGCGGTTTGTTCGAGCTGCATCCCACCCTGAGCCTGGTCGGCACGAGTGAGCTGCTGCAACCGCTCGCGCAGCCGCTCCACGTCAGCTGTCCCGGTGCGCCACCGTCCGTGTGCGGCGGCAGGTTGAGTAGAGACGGAGAGGACTGCCGCCGTAGCGGCGGTGGCGGTGTTGACGAATGTTCGGCGATGCATGGGATCCTCCGAGGACGCTGCGGTATGCCGCTTGCTGGGCGGCGGTACGAAACCGAGCTCCTTCGTGGACCGGCCCAGCACTACCGTCAGAGCGAGACGCTGCCGCTCCTGCGGCCATACGACTGCTCCGGCCAGCCACCGACGCACCGTGCGGTCCGTGATCCTCCCTGGTTTTCCGGTCAGTTGTTCTACATAGCCGTTCACCGCATCAGCCAGCTCGGCCTGCTTCAAACCGTTGTCTTCCATGGCCTGTTGGAGCCGCTGGTTGCTCACACCGAGCACCGTACGGCGAGCAGCAGTCGGTGACATAGAGCGCCATTAAAGGCACGGCAAAATAGCCCGGTTGCCTACCGCCAACATCGCAGCACTACGCCCTGTCGCCAGCTCACACCTCTGCGCTTTCCTGGTCACCGAACCGAGTTGGCGCTTCGAGAGGAGAAGCAGTGAACATTCGATTGGCCACCCGATTCGCACAAGGCGGCGACCACGGCAAGGACGACACCAACAGCGACGGACACCCCGGTCAGCCCTGGACCCCGACCGACGAGCCCACCCCCGACGGCTCGACCCCTCCCGGCGACGGGACGCACCGCAAGTGACAAACACAGCCGACCAGTCGGGACGGCCCACCCGCGAGGAGCTGGGCCGTCTCCTCCTCGACACGGGCGTCCTGGCGCACGACTGGGCACCCGCCTTCGCGGACGTACCGCGCGCCGCCTTCCTCCCGGACCGCATGTGGCCTCACCACATGACAACCGGCCACGCCGTCACCGTGGACAGGACGCAGGACCCCAGGACGTGGCAGAGGTACGCGGACTCCGACGACCCCATCGTCACGCAGTGGGACGACGGCGCGCACGACGGCCCCGAACCCGGCACGTCCTTCAGCTCCTCGTCCTCCATGCCGAGCCTGGTGTTCTCCATGCTCGCCGACCTCGATGTGAGGCCCGGCCACCGGGCGTTGGAGATCGGCACCGGCACGGGATGGAACGCGGCGCTGCTCGCGCACCGGCTCGGTGCCGCGAACGTCGTGACGGTGGAGGTCGACGGCGCCGTGGCAAAGGCAGGCCGTGCGGCGCTGGAGCGGTTCGGGCTGCCGGTGGAGGTGGTGCACGGCGACGGATTCGCCGGGCATGCCGAACGGGCTCCGTACGATCGCGTCATCGCCACCTGCGGGCTGCGGGACATCCCGTTCGCGTGGGTGGAGCAGACAACTCCCGGCGGGGTGATCCTCGTTCCCTGGGGTACGTACTACGGCCCGGCCGAGGCAACCGCCCGCCTGGTCGTCGCCGAGGACGGACGAAGCGCGTCCGGCCCGTTCACCCGCCCGGTGGCCTTCATGCGCATGCGCGCGCAGCGCACGGCCTGGCCCCGCCACGACGAGTACGTCCCGCCCGGCGCCCTGGACGCGGCGGACACCTCGTCCACCACCGTCACCGAAGCCGAACTGCTCGGCACGGACGGCTTCGACGCCGTCCGGTTCGCCATCGGCCTGCGCGTGCGCGGCGTCGTCCACCACGCGGACCGCAAGCACGACGGCCGCCGCGCCGTGTGGTTCTACGGCTTGTCGGACCGGTCGTGGGCCGTCACGGTCTTCCGCGACGACCACAAGGAAGCCAAGGTCTACCAGGCCGGGCCCCGCCGCCTCTGGGATGAGGTCGAGTCTGCCTTCCACTGGTGGGAGGCCAACGACAGGCCGGGCTTCGAGCGGTTCGGGCTGACGGTCACGGCCGAGGGCCGGACCCCGTGGCTGGATGATCCCGCCAACTCGACTGCGGCATAGGCACTTCACACACGCAAGGACCTTCGCACCCATGCACCCTCACACGATGATGACCGGCGACAACGCACCTCTCGACCTGGTCACGATCCGCGCCACCGTCCGCCGTGCACTCCAGGAACGGACCGCCCGCCCCGGCACCCGCGAGATCGAAGAGATCACTCACGCTCTCCGCACCCACCTCGAGCGGATGCTCACCGAAGCGCAGAGCCGGGCCGGTCAACTCGGCGCCGGGACAACCGCCAGGAACCGCTGGGAAGCGATGGCCGACCACATCCGCGCCGACCTCGCCTTCGGCGCGGGCCCCGTACGCCCTGTGCGCTCGGCGGCGGACGCCTACATGCAGGTCCTCGCGCGGGATGCGCGCTTCCTCGCGGACTGCCTCGACGAGTGAGCGAACCGGGTACCGGTTTCCGCGTGTTCAGAGCCCCGTTCCGTGAGGAAAGCTGTACCCGGTTCGCAGCGTCCCGTCCCCGCACGCATAGGCTCCCCGCAAGCCATTGGCCAACGGCCGCTGAACTTCAGGGGGATCACCATGCGCATCGGCGTCTACCTCGCCCACCCACGTCCCGGCAGCTTCAACCACGCCGTCTTCGACGCCGTCGTGGACGAGCTCCGCGGGCGCGGGTGCCACGTGCTCGCGCACGACCTCTGCGCCGAGGGGTTCGCCCCCGCGCTGACCTCCGACGAGACGGGGACCGTCGATGCCGCCCCCGGAGCCGTCGACGAACAACTCGCCCTGCACCGCGCCGAAGTGGCCACGCTCGATGCCCTGGTGTTCGTGCATCCGAACTGGTGGGGCATGCCGCCCGCCGTGCTCGCGGGGTGGGTGCAGCGGGTCCTCGCGCCCGGTGTGGCGTACAAGCTCGGTACGGCGGATGGCGAGCCCGTGGGGCTGTTGAGCGCCGGGCGGGCGCTGGTGCTGAACACCTCGGACACGCCCGCCGAGCGCGAGGAGAGCGAGTTCGGGGATCCGCTGCAGAGGGTCTGGGCGGCGTGCGTCCTGCCGTACGTGGGGGTGACCGACGTCCGCCGGGTGGTGTTCCGTACGGTCACCGGCTCGAGCGACGAGGCTCGTGCGGCGTGGCTGCGTCAGGCGCGTGAGCAGGCCGCCGCGCTGCTCGGCTGACAGCCTCGATCACGGAGGCCGAAAACGTACTACCAGAAGCAACAGGCGTCCCATTGACTGCCCATCGACACATTTCGCCGAAAGATGCGGGGGGACGCCGTGCGTCGCTTCTACACCACAGGTCTGGTTCTTCTCAGCGCGACGATGTTCGCAGCTGTCGCGGCAAGTCCGGCCCAGGCCGCTCCCGGTGAGACCAGAACGGTCTGCGGCAGCGCGCTCACGCCGCCCGGGTGGGCCGATGTGAACTGGGGCATCAGCGCCGCGTGCGGTGGGTCCATGAGCCCGAACATCAAGATGATCAAGCAGCTGGACGGCCTCCCCGTGGGCACCTCGGTCAACATCTGCGGCACCACCGTGGCGCCCAAGGGCTGGAACTACGGGCAGTCCTACTACAGCAGCGGCTGTCAGGCCTTCCTCAACCCCAGCCTCAGCCCTAACACCGTGACCGTGACACGGGTGTTCTGACGCGGGTGTTCTGACACACCGGCCCTGGGCCGGGGGTGTTGAGGTGGGTGTTGCGCGATGAGGCGGTCCGAGCAACCTCGTCGCGCAACCGCGCGCCCTTGACCTGGGCACAACCGAAGATCGATGCTCATGCAACCTGAGGCACCCGCGCAACACCTTCGACAGGAGAGTCGGCCATGGCGCTACGGTTCTTCGGCAAAGATCCCTTCACCAACGGCGACGACTGCCCGACGGTTTGGGTCGATGAGGCCAACGCCGACCTGGTGTTCCAGGGATGGAAAGCCGACCATGAGACCGAGGCCGAGTGCCTGACGGACGGCCATATCCCCGCCAATGAAGCTGTGGTTCGGATTCCGGCACGCATGGTGCCACAGGTCAGGAGCGCGTGTGATGCTGCAGAACAGGCCGCCGCAGAACGACATGCCCAGCTTCTCTGAGCTGATATCCCGCTGCCGGGCCGAGGCAGTGCACTTGGAGATGCGGGATGTGTACGCTATATCAGCTGAGGCGGACGACTTCCGGGAATGGCGGACGTGCGGACACCTCACCTCCGCATCGCTCAGGCGCCGCCGCCCGTGGCTGGATCTGGTGCGCCAGGCCGTCGGGCGCGGTGTGGTCATGCGGCGTGCCAGGATCGTTTCCGAGCCGGTCAGCGAGTACATACGCTACGAACACGCCGGAACTCACCTCAATATCGCGGCAGGTGAGCAGGTGAGGTGGCTGCCCCGGCGGCACACCTCGGATCTCGTCCTTCCGGGAAACGACTTATGGCTCTTCGACAACCGCCTGATCCGCTTCGGTCACTTCACCGGTGACGGCGCCTCGGTCGGCCATGAGTTGTGTGAGGACCCGGCGGTGGTCGGGAAGTGCGCCACAGCCTTCGAAGAGATATGGGCGCGCGCCATACCGCACGAGATATTCACGGTCTGATTGCACATTGCACATTTCACTGAAATCTCCACTCATGCCCTCCTACCAGTCGTCGAGTGTCCAGAGCGCGCGCCGGGCCGTGGCGGCCAGGCTGCGGGAAGTCCGGCTCGACGCCGGGCTCACCGGGCAGGAAATCGCCCGCCTTTGCGGGTGGAACAAGTCCAAGTCCTCGCGCATCGAAAATGCCCGTACACCACCGTCCGACGTCGACATCCACAAGTGGTGCGAGGCATGCGGGGCTTCGGCGCAAGCCGCCGACATCATCGCCGCCTCCCGTTCCGCGCACTCGATGTATGTCGAGTGGCGGCGTCTTCAGCGGACCGGCCTGCGCCGGCTGCAAGAGAGCCGCATGCCGCTCTATGAGCACACCAGCAGCTTCCGGGGGTATGCCTCGCATGTGGTCCCCGGGTTGTTCCAGACCCCTGCGTACGCCCGCGCGCTGCTGTCCTCGATCAGCCGCTTCCACGACGCACCGGACGACGCCGACCAGGCGGCCGCGGCGCGCGTCGCACGCTCCCGCGTTCTGCACGAGGGCGGCTGCCGTTTCGCCCTGGTGGCCGAGGAGGCGGTCCTGCGCTACCAGATCGGTGACGCGGAGACGATGGCCGGACAACTGGGCCATCTGCTCTCGGTGATGTCACTGCCTGCCGTGTCCTTGGGCATCATCCCGTTCGGCGCGGGCGCGCGAAGCATGTGGACGCTCGAGGCGTTCAACATGTTCGACGACCAGCGGGTCCATGTGGAACTCCTCACCGCGCAGGTCACGGTCACCGCACCCGGCGAAATCGCGCTGTACGACAAGGCGTTCAACGAGCTTCAGGAGCTGGCCGTGTACGGGCTCGACGCCCGGACCCTCATCGCCTCGGCCATCGAGTCGCTGGCGTGAGCCGGAGTGATCCAGCGTGAACCGGCGTGCAACTCTGTAGAACTTGGTTGAGTGCCACGACCGGTGGTCCCTAGCGTCAGGGCATGGAGCATTCCCTGGGCACCGGCGCCTCCCACCACCTTGGCCCGGCCGCCCTGCACCGATCCGCGGCATGCCTGGCGGCCGACCTGCACGACGCCCTTCAGGCACACGGGTTCACGGTCCGGGTCACCCCCGAGCCGCCCGTGTCCGGCCAGGCCTATGTGTCGATCCCGGAACCACTGCGCGAGGACGAGGCGCGAGTCATCGCCGACGCCCTGCGCGAGTACCGCGGAAGTCCCAGCACGGTCCTGAGCATGGGCGTGGCGGAGGCCAATGCCAGGAGCCGCAGATGGTCCGATCTCACCGAGCACACCGAGTGCCACGAGTGCCGCCTGATCCACGAGGGGTACTCGGCGGCCGCGGAGGAGGGCGACCGCAGGATGGTCGAGGCATGGCGCGGCACGATAAGCCGTCACCTGCAGGAATCACACTGAGCGCATTGTGTGTACTGAGCGCCGTCTACGACGGCCACTCGTCACCCCAGTCCGCGTCCCGCGCCGCCTTGTACGCGGCACCGTGCCGCTTGGTGACCGTCTCGCGGACCAGGCCCTCCCCCGGGGTGCACAGGTCCAGGAGCACCTGGCCCTTACGGATCTGGGGGCGGCGGACGATCCGCGCGGGCGGCTCCGAGAGGTCGGCCAACTCGGCCCGTACGGCCGCCACATACGAGAACTTCTCGTCCTCGTACGCCAGCGACCCGCCCTTGACCTGCCGGTGCAGGGACGAGCGGCTGACGCGGGCCGAGAAGTGGCACCAGTCCGTGCCCGGCACGATGGGGCAGGCCGCGCTGTGGGGACAGGGGGCGACGACGCGGAAGCCGGCGGCGATCAGCTGGTCGCGGGCCTCGATGACGCGCTGGTAGCCGTCGGGCGTGCCCGGTTCGACGATCACCACCGCCCGTGCGTGGGCGGCCTGGTCGGTGACGGCGCGGCGGTCGGCGTCGGTGAGTTCGTTGAGGACGTACGAGACGGTGACGAGGTCCGCGTCGTCGGGGATCGCGAGGCCGGTGCCGATGGTCTGCCGCTGCCAGCGGACGCCGCCCAGCGGCGGGCAGGCGCGGGCCAGTTCGGCGCCGAGGGCGAGGGCGGGTTCCGCCCAGTCGAGGACGGTGGTCTCGCGGTCGCCGCCCGGCCAGGCGGCGGCCACGGCCCAGGTCGCGGCGCCCGTGCCGCCGCCGACGTCGATGTGCGAGGCGGGCTCCCAATCGGGGAGCCGGTCGCGGAAGGCCTCGAGCGCGGACCGCACGGCCTCGAAGGTGGCAGGCATGCGGTACGCGGCGTACGCGGCGACGTCGGAGCGGTCGCGCAGCACCGGGGCGTCGGTCGGGGTGCGCCCCCGGTAGTTGGCGATCAGCCGGTCGACGGCCTGGGCCGCCTGCCGGGGCGGGAGTCCGTCGAGGAGGCCGGCGAGCGCGGCACGGAGGCTCTCGCCGGTCGGGGCGGTTTCGGGGGCGTGCATTGGGTGGATTTTACGTGTCCGCCACGGCCCCGTCCGCCGTGCGCCGCCCCGGGCGGCACAGGAGGACGAAGCACAGCACCGCCACCACCGCGCACGACAGCTGGACCGCGGCCATCGGCACGGCGGTGTGCTCGCCGGCGATGCCGACCAGCGGCGAGGCGAGGGCGCCGAGGAGGTAGGTGGAGGTGCCGAGCAGGGCGGACGCGGAGCCGGCCGCGTCGCGGGAGCGCATCAGGGCCTGGGCGTTGGTGTTCGGCATGGCGAGGCCCATCGCGGACATCAGGACGAACAGCCCGGCGGCGACGGCCACGAGGCTGGCCTTGCCGAAGACGCCGGAGGCCATCAGCAGCAGGGCGCCGGAGGCCAGGGTGATCACGGCGAGGCCGTAGGCGAGGGCCTTGTCGAGGCTGATGCGGCCGATCAGGACCTTGCCGTTGATCTGGCCCGCGACGACGAGCCCGATGGAGTTGGCGCCGAAGAGCAGGCTGAAGGTCTGCGGGGAGGCGCCGTAGATGTCCTGGACGACGAACGGCGAGGCCGAGATATAGGCGAACAGCGCGGCGAAGGCGAAGCCGCCGGAGAGCATGTAGCCGGTGAAGACCCGGTCCGTGAGCAGGCCGCCCATGGCGCGCAGCGCCTGGCCGACACCGCCGGACTGGCGGCGCTCGGGCGGCAGCGTCTCGGGCAGGCGGCGCCAGACGAGCAGCGAGAGCGCGATGCCCACGGCGGTGAGGACGACGAAGACGCCGCGCCAGTCGGTCAGCCGCAGGATCTGGCCGCCGATGAGGGGCGCGACGACGGGGGCCGCACCGGAGATCAGCATGAGGGTGGAGAAGAAGCGCGCCATGGCCAGGCCGTCGTACAGGTCACGGACCATGGCCCGCGCGATGACGATGCCGGCCGAGCCGGCGAGCCCCTGCACCAGACGGAAGGCGATGAGCAGTTCGGTGGTGGGCGCGAACGCGCAGACCGCGGTGGCGATGACGTAGATCACCATGCCGATGAGCAGCGGCTGCCGGCGGCCCCACTTGTCGCTCATGGGCCCCACGACGAGCTGGCCCAGCGCCATGCCCATGAGGCACGCGGTGAGCGTGAGCTGGACGGTCGCGGCCGGGCTGCCCAGGGCGTCCGTCACCTCGGGCAGGGCGGGCAGGTACATGTCCATCGAGAGCGGTGGCAGCGCGGTGAGCCCGCCGAGGGCCAGGGTGACGAGGAGGCCCGCCCGCCGGGTGGCGGTGGTCGTCGGTATTCGCTCGGCCGTGGCGGGGCCGGTGTCCGTCATGTGCTGCTCCATGGAGGTCTCGAGGAGGCCCTCATGGTGTCACTGGCATGACTGGCGGGCGGTCCTTACGTAAGCAATGCGTCAGCTTTCAACCATACGTTCGGCCAAAAAAATTCCGTTCGCCCAACCTGCAACCGGTGACGCCCCTTTCACGTGTTCCTCACTGAAGGCCCACTAACGGGGCCATTAGGGAGGAATCGCTATGAACCGTGCATACCGCCTCGCCATCTCCGGTGCCCTCGCCGCCGCCCTCGTCGGCGGTGGCGCCGCCGCTGCCGTCGCCGCTCCGGCCGCCGCTCCCACCGCCTCCGTCGCGGTCACGAAGCCCGCGCCGAAGCCCGCCCTCACCGCCCAGGCGAGCACCGGCACGGTCAAGGCATGGCAGGAGTTCCGCGTCAGCGGCAAGGCCACCGGCCTCAAGGCCGGCACCACGGTCACCCTGCAGCAGAAGCAGGGCACCAAGTGGGTCTCCCTGCCCGCGAAGGTCTCCCTCAACAAGAACCTGAGCTACTCGATGCGCGCCAAGCTCGGCATCAAGGGCAAGAACTCCCTGCGTGTCGCCGGCGGCGGCGTGACCTCCCCGGTGTTCACCGTCACCGTGCGCTGACCTGCACGGACCTTGGCGCGGGGCCGCGGAATAACGCGGCCCCACAGCGGAGTTGGCGCCACCATGAACGCCAACGACGCCCTGCACTACACCGCCTTCTCCACCGACCCGGCCGGAGGCAATCCGGCCGGCATCATCCTCGACGCCACCGGCCTGGACGACGCGGCACAGCTCGCGATCGCCGCCGAACTCGGCTACGCCGAGACGGCGTTCCTCACCGCGCCGCCCGAGGGACTGGGCGAGCCCGGCCGCGCGTACACCGTGCGCTACTTCAGCCCCCTGGCCGAGGTCCCCTTCTGCGGCCACGCCACCGTCGCGACGGCGGTCGCCCTCGCGGAGAAGCACGGGCCCGGGGCCTTCGCCTTCGCGACCCCCGTCGGCACCGTTCCGGTCACCGTCGCCGAGGACGGCGGGCAGCTGCGGGCCACGCTGACCAGCGTCGAGCCGCACACCGAGGAGGCGGCGCCGGAGGCGGTGGCCGAGGCCCTGGCCGCCCTCGGCTGGCCCGCCGCCGACCTCGACCCCGCCATCCCGCCCCGTATCGCCTACGCGGGCGCCCGCCACCTCGTCCTGGCCGCCGCCACCCGCGAGCGGCTCGCCGATCTCGACTACGACTTCGACCGGCTCGCGGCCCTGATGCGCTCGCTGGACCTGACCACGGTCCAACTCGCGTGGCGCGAGAGCGAGTCGGTCTTCCATGTACGCAACCCGTTCCCGGTCGGCGGCGTCGTCGAGGACCCGGCCACCGGCGCGGCGGCCGCCGCGCTCGGCGCGTACCTGCGCGAGTACGGCCTGGTCGCCGCCGACGCCACCCTCACCCTTCACCAGGGCCACGACCTCGGCCGTCCGGGCACGATCGAGGTCGGCCTGCGCCCCGGCGACCCCCGGGTCACGGTGACGGGGGCGGCGACCCGCATGAGCTAGACCCGCATCGGTCAACTCCCGACCGTCACCACGACCTTGCCCACCTGGCCGTTCGCCTCCAGGTAGCGGTGGGCGTCGGCGATCTCCGCGAAGCCGAAGGTCCGGTCCACCGTCGGCACCAGAGTCCCCGTCCGCAGGCCGGAGTTGATGAACGCCTCGCCGCGGCGCCGCTCGTCGTCGGTCATGGAGACGAGCGTGTAGCCGTGGACGGTGACCGGCCAGGTCATCGGGAACGGCGTCGGGCGCCCGTCCAGCCAGCCGTAGACGATGAGCATGCCGTCCTGGTCCGTGATCCCCGCGAGCTCCTCCACCCCGGGCCCCGCCACCGCGTCGAACACGAGCCGCGCGCCGCGGCCTTGGGTGAGGCGCCGCACCTCCTCGACGAGGTCGCTCTCGTCCCGCGCGATCACATGGGCGGCACCGGCCTCGAGGAGCTGCTTCTTCTTGGCACCGGTCCGGGTGACCGCGACCGGGACGGCGCCCACCGCGTTCGCGATCTGTATCGCGGCCAGGCCGACGCTGCTGGACGCGGCCGTGATCAGCACCGTGTCGCCGGGCCGCATCCGGCCCTTCTCGACGAGCGCTCCGTACGCCGTGAGGTACGACAGCCACACGGCGGCGCCGGTGACCGCGTCCACCTCTGCCGGGCGCCGGATCACCATGTCCGCCGGGATGTTGACGCGCTCCGCGTAGACGCCGATGGCCGACATGTGGCCCGGCCCGACCGCCAGTACGTTCACCGTGTCACCCGGGGCGAAGCCGTCGACGCCCGCGCCGACCGCCTCGACGACACCGGCGGCCTCGTAGCCGATCCGGGAGGCGGGGAGGGTCGGCTGGTAGTAGTACGTGCCGCTGCGGAACAGCGCCTCCGCTCTGTTGAGCCCCAACGCCTCGACGCGGACCCGGACTTCCCCCTCGCCGGGCTCCCCGAGCTCCAGCTCCTCGAACCGCAGGACCTCCGGTCCACCCAGCTCGTCGAACAGCACCGTCTTCGCGATCACGGCAACTCCCCCGCCTTCTCCAGCTTCCCGACGCCGCACGCTTTCCGTGCACCGTTCAGTTTTTATGCGATGCACTCTAATGCAGCGCTGTAAGGTGTCAAGCGTGGAACAGGTGGAGCAGCAGACACAGGGCAGGCGGGCGCGGCTTCGGGCCCAGACGACCGCGGAGATCAAGTCCGTTGCGTTGGAGCTGATGGCCGAGGGCGGCCCGGACGCCATCTCGCTGCGGGCGATCGCCCGCGCGATGGACATGAGCGGCAGCGCGATCTACAGCTACTTCGCCACCCGTGACGCACTGATCACCACGCTGATCCAGGACGTCTACGCCGAGCTCGTGGGCCGGGTGGAGGCCGCGGTCGCGGCCTGTCCGGACGGGGAAACGGCCGCCCGCGTCCTGGCGTGGTGGCGCGCGGTGCGGGAGTGGGCGCTCGCCAACCCCGAGGGTTTCCGCCTGGTCTACGGCGACGCGGTCGCCGGTTACGCGCCCCCCGAGGGCGGCCCGGCCCCCGAGACGGCCAAGGACATCTGTCTCGGCCACCTCGGCCTGATCGCCGAGGCCTGGCCCCACGCGGACGCCGCCCATGGCGGGGGCGACCACCAGTGGGCGGACTTCCGGCCCGCCCTGGCGGCGTCGGCGCAGGAGGCGTACCCCGGACTGCCGCCCGCGGGCGTGGCGTTGTCGCTGCGCGTCTGGGGCCGCGTCCACGGGCTGATCTCCCTGGAGATCTACGGGCATTACGGCCAGCAGACCACGGAGCCCGCCAAGCTCTTCGAGGCCGAACTCCTCGACGTCGTCAGGTCGCTCGGGCTCCCACAGCCCGCGCGGACGACCGGCCGGCACCCTGCGTGATCAGCACCCCGAGCAGGACGACGAGCCCGCCGCACGCGGCGACGACGCCCCACGCGGGCTGAACCGCGTGCGCGAAGGCGGCGACGTCGGTCATCGCACCGCCGCTCGTGCGCAGGCCGCCCGACAGGATCGCGCCGAGCACCGCGACGCCGAGCGAGAACCCGGATCGGCCTGCCGTGGTGAAGATCCCCGAAGCGAGTCCGGCCTGGTCGGAGGGCAGGCCCGACACGCCCTCGGCGAGCAGCAGCGGGGCCGCCAGCCCGATGCCGGCCCCGAAGAGCATGTACTCGACGAGCATCAGCACCGGGGAGGTGTCGGCGGCGCAGACCGCCAGCAGCACGCCCGCGGCCACCATCGCCGTTCCCGCCGCGACCAGCAGCCGCCGCCTGCCGTACCGCTCGGCCAGCCGGCCCGCGAACGGCGAGCTGACCCCCAGGACCGCCGCCGACGGCAGCATCCACAGCCCGGCCTCCATCGGTGAGAGCCGCAGCGGGTTCTGGAGCCAGAGCGCGCTGAGGAAGAAGAAGCCGCCGAACGCCCCGAAGACGCACGCCCCCGCGGCGATCGCACCGCTGAACCGCAGGTCGCGGAACAACCGCAGGTCGATCAGCGGCTCCGCACAGCGGCGCTCGTACGCCACGAACCCGGCGAACGACGCGACAGCCACCGCCGCACAGGCCACCACGACCGGCGAGCTCCAGCCCGCGCGCGGCGCCTCGATGACCCCGTACGTCAGCGAGACCAGCAGCGCGATCACCAGCAACTGACCGGCCACGTCCAGGCGGCGCGGCTTCTCGGCACGCGACTCCGGCACGAAGCGCGCCGTGAGCGCGACCGCCACCAGGCCCACCGGCACGTTCAGCCAGAACACGGAGCGCCAGCCGACGCTGCTCACCAGCAGCCCGCCGAGCAGCGGCCCCACGGCGAGGCCCAGCCCGTACGCCCCCATCCACACGCCCATGGCGCGGGTCCGCTCGGCCTTGCCGGGGAAGGTGTACGCGATGATCGACATCGACACCGGCCCGGCCGCCGCGGCACCGGCCCCCTGGATCACGCGGAACACGACGAGCCCGCCCAGCGACGACGCGAACGCACACAGCAGCGACGCCACCGAGAACACCACAAGCCCCACCTGAAACACACGCCGCCGCCCAACCCGGTCCCCCGTCGACCCCGCCAGCAACATCAACGCCGCCAGCGACAGGCTGTACGCATCGATCGCCCACTGCATCCCCGCGACCGACGCCCCCAACTCCCTTTCCATCGTGGGCAGGGCGACATTGAGCGCGGTGACATCGATACCGGCCATGAGCAGGGAGGCGCAGCAAACGCCCAGCACGACGGAGCGCCGACGCGGACTGAGGCTGGTTACGGGGGGCATGACGCGGACCGTCCTTCCTGTACGGCGGCATGACCTGACCTCTCCAGCGTCGACCGGCAGGGGCACGGCCGCTATCGGGAGACCGACGGACGCGCCCGGCGCACCGCCGTCCCCCGATCGGGGGACGCACCGAACCAAGCCGCCAGCACCGCCACCGAACCGCCGAGCACCATCACCACCGGCAGGGACGCGTGGTCCACGACCGCCCCGCCGGCCAGCGCCCCCGCGGAGAACGTCGCCTGGAACGACGCCGTGAAAAGCACCGACGCCGCCTCCGGGGCATGCGGTGCCGCGTTGGTGAACCAGGTCTGCGAGGAGACCGGTACGGCGCCGTAGGCGATGCCCCAGACGATCAGCAGGGCCACCGCGCCGGCCGTCCACCGGCCGAGTACGGGGAGCAGCAGGGTCGCCCCGGCCGTCATGGCGGCGGCAGCGGCGAACGTCGCCTGCGGGCGGCGCGCCACCGCCCAACTGCCCGCGAAATTGCCGAGGATACCGGCGGCGCCGTAGACGAGCAGCAGCACGGTGACGGCCGTCGGGCCGAGGTGGGTGATCTGCTCGAGGAACGGCGTCACATAGGTGTACGTCCCGAAGTGGGCCAGTACGACGAGGAACGTCATGAGCAGGGCGCGCCGGGTGCCGGAGCCGCGGCACTGGTCGCGCAGGGCGGTCAGGCGGGTGACCTGTTCCGGGGGCATCGGGGGAAGCGTCAGCGTCATGACCAGGAGTACCGCGGCCGTGAGAATTCCCATGGCCAGAAAGGCCGTTCGCCAGTCGACGGCATGCCCGATGAAGGTGCCCACGGGCACCCCGAGCACCGAACCCAGCGGAACTGCGGAGAAAATCACGGCAGTTGCCCGTCCCGCGGATTCCGCCGGTACGAGCCGGCGGGCCAGTCCGGCCCCGATCGACCAGAATCCGCCGATGGTGATCCCGACCATGACCCGGGACAGCAGCATGACCCAATAGGCCGTCGCGGCCGCGGCGACGGCATTCGCCAGGGCGAGCACGAGCATGAAGGCGCACAGCATCAGCCGCCGGTCGATGCGTGCAGTCGCCACGGTGACCACAGGGGCGGTGAGGGCGGCGAGAATTCCCGGCATGGTCATCATCAGCCCGGCCATTCCGTCCGAGACGGTGAAGTCGGCCCCGATCGAGGTGAGCAGGCCGATCGGCAGGATCTCGGTGGTGACGATCGAGAAGATCCCCGTCATCACCGAGACCACACCGAGCCAGCCGAGCCAGGGCGGCCGGGAAGGCATAGCCGGCGTGGCCGACGTGGCGGAAGCGGTGGTGGGCGTGGTGGTTGTGGACATGCGGACCAGTTCAGCAATCACCACTGCCCACGGTCTGGCAGGTTTACGGCATGTACGTGCGTCAGCGTTCCTCGCCGAATGCGACGACGACCTCGTACAGCGCGGGGTTCGGCTTCACCTGGATGTCCGGGTCGTCCTGGACGGCGCGGACACCGGCCCGGAACTCCTGGTTCGCGGAGGCCGCTTCGTATGCCTCGCTGCTTTCCCAGCGCGCGATATTGACCAGCTGGAAACGCGTCTCCGACGACACCGCGCGGTGCAGCCGGGCCTCGAGGAATCCGGGCATGGAGCTCATGATGGCCGCCCGCTCTTGCCACGTCGCGACAAACGCGTCGACATGCTCGGCAGGTACCTCGATGACATTGATGAAAGTGACGGACGCATCGTCCGCTGATTTGCCGTTCAGGGTCATGCCGACCATGCTCGTGCCTCAACTGCGGTTGATGTCAAGGGATGATCTCGGAATGAACATGGCACGTCTCCTGCCCGCCCTCGCACTGCTCGGCGCGTTCAGCAGCGCGTGCGTCACGACGCCCGAGCCTCCGACCTTGCCCCCTTCCCCTTCCCGGGCGCAGAAGCCCGGCTGCCCCGCATCGGGCGTGAAGGTCGAGGCGGGCACGGTCGACGCCGCGATGGGACTGCGGTCGATGTCGTTCTCGCTGGTCAACTGCGGCTCGGCGCCGTACGAGGTGAAGGGGTACCCCGAGGTGCGGGTGCTCGACGAGGCGAAGAAGGCCGTCGGGCTCGACGTGCGGAAGGCGGAGAACGGGCCGCGGCCCGGCGCGTTCACCCTCAAGCCGGGCGAGCAGGTCATGGCGACGGCGCTCTGGCGCAACACGGTGACCGCGTCGGACGTCCCCGCCGTGAACGGCGCGTACTTGGCGATCGCACCGGCGCGGGGGCAGAATCCGCAACTCGTCAAAGAGCTCATCGATCTGGGGAACACGGGAAGACTCGACGTGACGGCGTGGCGCACGACGACTTCCGAGAGGACCCCATGAGTGGTTACGCGTACGACAACGACAGCGAGCACGCCGGTGAGCAGCATCGCTGTCTGGCCGCCGCGTACGACGCCTTCACCACCCGCCGGCTGACCCGGCTCGGGGTCGGCCCGGGCATGCGCTGCCTGGAAGTGGGCGCCGGGGCGGGCAGCATCGCGCGGTGGCTGGCCGGGCAGGTCGGCCCCACGGGCTCGGTGCTGGCCACGGACGTCAAGCCGCAGCGCATCCCGTCGGCCGTGCCGGGCCTGCGGACACTCACGCACGACATCACGTCCGACCCGCTCCCCGGCTCCGAGTTCGACATCATCCACGCCCGCCTGGTGCTCCTCCACCTGCCGCAGCGCACCGAGGTGCTCGGGCGCCTGGTGGCGGCGCTCAAGCCGGGCGGCTGGCTCCAGTTGGACGAGTTCGACGAGACCACGTACGGCCCCCTGATCCCCGTGGGCGCCTCGGGTCCCGCCGCCGAGGCCGCGTACCGCGCCTACCTCGAGGCCAAGCTCCGTGTCCTCCGGTCCGCCGGGGTGGAGCTGGCCTGGGGCCGCAGGATGGCCACGGCCATGCACCACGCCGGGCTGACCGACATCGACGCGGAACCCGAGGCGCAGCAGTGGCGCGCGCACTCCCCCGGGACGGCCCTGCAGATCCACAACACCCGCCACCTGCGCGACCGTTTCCTCGCGGCCGGCCTGACCGACCCGCAACTCGACGAGGCACGGACCGCGATGAGCCACCCGGACTTCCTCGCCACGTCGTGCCTGATGTACTCGGCCCAGGGCAGGAGGCCCCGCGTCGACGGGTGACTGTCGACGGGTGACTTTCGCCCGACTCCGCCCCACCGTCCACGGCGGCCCCGCTACCGTCACGCCATGACCGGCACGTCAGCCGCGCTCTGGGGACTGCTGGGAAGCGCAGTCGCCGAGGCGCTCAACCTGTCCGCCTCCATGCGCCCCAACGGGCCGCGCCGCCGGTGGAGATGGCCGTGGGGCAGCCCCCGGGACCGCCCCATGGTGCTGGTCGCCGTGGCGCTGCGCCTGTTCGTGGGCTGCGGACTGGCCGCACCGCTCGGGGCCTCGCGGCAGCTGCCGACGCCGTTCTCCGCGTTCCTGGCCGGACTCGCGGCGCCGTTGATCGTGGCCCGGCTGTTCCAGAGCCTTCCCGTGCACGACACGGAGGAGCCGCCCGATGCCACAAGTTGACGGTGTCGTCCGCCTGCTCGTGAGGGCCCTGGCCGCCGCACCGCCACCGAGGCCCAACGCGCGGACGGCGGGCATCGTGCAGCGGCTCGTCGCCGCACTCGCCGCACAGCCGCTGTCCGTACCGCCGCGCGTACGGCCCCGGCGTCCCCGCACGGCGGCCTGGCTCCCGGCCCTGGCGGCGGCCATGGCCATCGCCGTGATCACGGGGCTCGGCACGTTCATGACCGGTCACGCACCCGTGACCGGTCACCCACCCGCGCGCGCCGCGACCCCGCCCGTCCCGCAGGGCAGTTGGCCGCTGCTGCACACCCTGACGGACACCGCGCCCGTCGAAGCCGTGGCCTACGGTCCCGACGGCAGGACGCTGGCCGCCGCGAACACCGACCGCACGGTGCGGGTGTGGAACGTGGCAGACCCCGGCCGCCCGCGAATCCGGGTCGTGTACCCGCGCAGCACACGCGGGAAGGGCGCTCGGCTGGCCTTCGCCCCGGACGGCCGGCTGCTGGCCGCCTCGCACTCGGCTACGGGCATGATCACGGTGACCGCGGACGGCAGGCCCGCATCACTCATCACCGCCGACCACAACGACTGGACCGCACTGGGGTTCACCGCTCAGGGCGGACTGCTGCTGGGTGTGAGCACCGATCACACGGCCACGCAGTGGGACGCTGTCACCGGCAAGAAGCTCCGGACCGATAGCAGCCCCCTTCCCGACACCACCTTGGCGGCCCTCGCTCCCGACGCCAGGTCGGCCGCCGTGGCCGGGACGGGCTCCACCGTTTCCCTGTGGCCCCTCGACAAGTTCGGCGGCGCTTACGGAAGGATCATCCTCAACGGCAGCCGCCCGGCCGCGCTCGCTTTCAGCCCCGACGGCCGCATGCTCGCCGTGGCCGACACCAGTCGCGCCGTACAGCTGTGGGACGTCTCCGACATGGTCCGTCCCCGGCCGGCGGGCGTGCCCCTGACCGGCGTGAGCGGACAGTGCGACGCGCTTGCCTTCAGCCCCGACAGCAGGATCCTGGTGACGGCGAGTACAGATCACACGGTGCGGCTGTGGTCGGTGCGATCCGGCCCCTAGGCCGTGTCCCTAGGCCGTGGACGCCTCGCGCGCGTCCAGGAGTTCGTCCCAGTGCTCGCGCGCCCACGCGCACATCGCCTCGAGCGGCTCCAGCGTGCTCCGCCCCAGCGGGGTGAGGGCGTACTCGACGCGGCGCAGCGGATCGGCGTACTCGGCGCGGGCGATCAGGCCGTCGCGTTCGAGCTCGCGCAGGGCCTGGGTGAGCACCTTCGGGGTGATGCCGCGCAGCGGGACCCGCAGTTCGGAGAAGCGCCGCGGTCCGTCCTCGAGACAACGGATGATCATTCCCGCCCATTTGCCGCCGATACGGAACGGCGTGAGACCGGACGGGCAGACCGGGTCGAACATGTCGGGGTCCAGTGGCTTGGTCACCGCTCCACGGTAAGCGGTATCCGGCGGTATCCGGCTGGTAACCACCCCTGCGGCTACGTTCGTTGGCATGCGGTCGGCCGGTCGGGCCGGCCTCGGAGGAACGGGGCGGGACACATGCTCAGAATCATCGTCTTCGGCGCGGGCGGCAGGGCCGGACGGGCGGCCGTCGAAGAGGCCCGGCGGCGCGGTCACTCGGTCACGGCGGTCGTACGCGACCCGGCCCGGCACGAGGGCCTGACGGCGGTGGCCGGTGACGTCACCGACGTGGAGGGGATCGCCCGCCTCGCGCAGGGGCATGATGCGGCGGTCAACGCCGCCGTGGATCTCGGCGCACAGCCGGAGGCCTTCTTCACCGGGGCGTCCCGCGCCCTGATCGACGGGCTGCCGCGGGCGGGCGTGAGCCGACTCGTATCGGTCGGCCTCGCGTCGGTCCTTCCGGACGCCTCCGGGACGCCGCTCCTGGACACGCCGGGCTACCCGCAGGAGTACCGCCCGTTCTACGAGGGACACGGGGCCGGAACGGACGTGCTGCGCACGGCGGGTGACCGGCTCGACTGGGTGGTCGTCAGCCCGTCCGGCGACTTCGACCACGGCGGCCCGCGCACCGGCCGCTACCGTACGGCGCCGGGCGACGCGGCGAGCCGCATCTCGTACGCCGACTTCGCGATAGCGCTGCTCGACGAGTTGGACGCCCCGCAGCAGCACCACCGCGTCCACATCGGTGTCGAGGCGGGCTGACGGGCGGCACCCCGGGCCCGTCTCCAACGGACGGGCCCGGAAGGGACGTCGAAGAGGCGGCGGTTAGAAGAAGCCGCCCTCGTCGTCGTCCTCCTCGTAGTAGTTGTTGACGACCGTGACCCGCTCGGGCTCGTCGTCGCTGAACGCCTCGTTCAGCAGCGCGCCGCCGACGAGACCGGCGACACCGGCACCCACGACCGCGGCCGTGCTGTGCCCGGGGCGCTGCTGGGGCTGCTGCGGGTAGCCGGCCTGCTGCGGGTAGCCCTGCTGGACGTAACCGGCCTGCTGGGGGTAGCCCGCCTGCGGGTAACCGGCCTGGGGCGCGGCCGGGGTGTAGAACGGCGGGGGCGTGGTCTGGACGCGCTGGGCGCAGCCCGCGCAGGTCTGGATGGGCCGGGGTACGCCCCACTGGGGTGACCACTGCACGCTCATCGTCCCGACACCGTGGGACGGGTCGAAGAAGCAGGTCATTGTGACTCCTCGGTTGGATCTGCCGCGGCACAGCATAACTCTGTGTCACACGCGTTTTGTTGGGCTCCGGCTAAAGCTCCGTCACCACGACATCCAGCGCCCACGGCCTGCCCGGCTTCGCCGGGGGCTCACTCTCGACCGTATACCCCAATGCGCGCAGGGCCTCGGCCAGTTCGGCCGGACGGTCGGGCGCGGCACCCTTCGTCAGCAGGTCCCGGACGAGGCGGCCCTTCGTGGCCTTGTTGAAGTGGCTGACCACGGTCCGCTTCTCGACCCCGCCGACCGTCTTCGACTGCAGCACGCGCACGGTGGCCGTCCGCTCGGCGAGCTCGCCCTTCGGCTTCCACGCCGACGCGTACGCCGAGGACCGCAGGTCCAGCACCAGCCCGTCGCCCGCCGCCTCGGGCAGCACCCGCTCCATCGGTCCCCGCCAGTACGCGGCGAGGGAGCCGAGGCCGGGCAGCTTGACGCCCATCGAGCAGCGGTAGGACGGGATGGCGTCCCCGATGCGCACCGCGCCCCACAGCCCGGAGAAGACCAGCAGCGACCGCTCGGCGTCCCGCCGGGCCTTGCCCTCCAGGGTCGCGAGCCCCAGCGCGTCGTACAGCACGCCCGTGTAGATCTCCCCGGCGGGCCGGGTGGGAGCCGTCGGCAGGCCCGCGTTCTTGGCGATCTCGCCGCGCAGGCCCACGCTCAGCCCGAGTACCTCGGCGGCCTTCTCCTCATCCCCCGAGCACAGCTCGACCAGCTCGGCCAGCACCGCCTCCCGAGCCTGGGTGAGCCCCGGCAACGACAGCGAGCCGAGCTCCACCGCACTCCCGGACCCCCCGGTGGCCTTCCCTTCGGACGGCGGCAACAGCACGAGCACGGTCGATCTCCTTCACGCGGCGGGTGGCTCCCCCGGGAGCCTAGCCCCCGGCGTGAACCGTGCTGGGAACGGGCCGGTAGCATGGTCCTTACGGCGGACGAGCCGGCCGGGCGGCCGCGTGGGATCTTCGGATCCCCCGAGGAACGTCCGGGCTCCACACGGCAGGGTGGTGGGTAACGCCCACCCGGGGTGACCCGCGGGACAGTGCCACAGAAAGCAGACCGCCGGGGCCGCAAGGCTCCCGGTAAGGGTGAAACGGTGGTGTAAGAGACCACCAGCGTCCGAGGTGACTCGGACGGCTCGGTAAACCCCACCCGGAGCAAGGTCAAGAGGGGACACCACGGTGTCCCTGCGCGGACGATCGAGGGCTGCCCGCCCGAGTCCGCGGGTAGACCGCACGAGCCTGTCGGCAACGGCAGGCCTAGATGGATGGCCGCCTCCCCAGGGGCCGCAAGGCCCCCGGGAGACAGAACCCGGCGTATAGGTCGACTCGTCCGTCGGTCGACTGAGACAGGGCCCTCTGACCAGCGAAATCGCAGGTCAGGGGGCCTTTCACTTTCGCTTTCACTGACCGGCGTGCGCGGTGTGCGTGCGCGAAGCACGGTCGGAGATCTCCCGGCGCGCTCGGGACCGGACGGTGCGGGGCAACGAGGGAGCGTCCTTCTCGATCTCTTCCCATGCCGTCGAGACGGCATCGATGTCCGCGTTGGTGAGCTGGTCGCGGTCGATCAGCCTCATCTCCACCTGGCGACGCACAGCGGCGTACCGCACGGCCGCCGCACGGTGCTGCGTGGCCAGCTGTGGGTAGTCCCAGATCAGCTGCACTGCGCTGAGCCCTGCCGCTGTGAGGCTGAGGGCGCCGGTGACGACGCGTACGGCGACCATCGACGAGCCGACCAACGACGCGAAGATCGCCGTGCCGACGATGGCGGAGAGCACCGCACTGGAGATCCCGGTGACGCGGTTCCACCGCTCGAAGCGCTCCGCCGCCACATTGTGGGCAACGTGCAGCAGCTGTAAGCCTTCCGCCCAGCGCTTCATCACCTGAAGACGGCCCGCAGCCACCTCGTCTCCCGATTGCATAAGCCTCTTGTAGCTCAGATGTCCTGTGCCCGCTACAGGCCGTCAATTGCACATGCTGCAACGACCGTTGCGAGACATCGGCCCCGGCGGCAGGATGCCCCCGTGACCGACCTCCTCGACATGGCCCCCGTCATCCCCGTCGTCGTTCTCCACGACACCGCGGACGCGATCCCGCTCGTGCGGGCCCTGGTGGCGGGCGGGCTGCCGGCGGTCGAGATCACGTTGCGGACGCACGGTGCGCTGGAGGCCATCGCCGCCGTGGCGGCGGAGGTGCCGGAGGCGGTCGTGGGGGCCGGGACGGTGCTGCGGCCCGCGCAGGCGGAGGCCGCGGTGGAGGCCGGGGCGCGGTTCCTGGTGAGCCCGGGGTGGACGGAGCGGCTGCTGGACGCGATGCGGGGGACGGGGGTGCCGTTCCTGCCCGGGGTGTCGACGGCGTCGGAGGTGCTGGCGCTCATGGAGCGCGGGGTGCG
This sequence comes from Streptomyces sp. SX-6, assembly GCF_059089585.1. Classification (NCBI taxonomy): domain Bacteria; kingdom Bacillati; phylum Actinomycetota; class Actinomycetes; order Kitasatosporales; family Streptomycetaceae; genus Streptomyces; species Streptomyces sp. SX-6. The sequence continues at coordinate 37,061 of NZ_JBTHHU010000008.1, forward strand.
GGAGATGAAGTTCTTCCCCGCGGAGGCGGCCGGCGGCGCCCCGTACCTCAAGTCCCTTGCCGCGCCGCTGCCGACGGCCCGGTTCTGCCCGACGGGCGGGATCGGCGCCGACTCGGCGCGCGCGTACCTGGCCCTGCCGAACGTCGGCTGTGTCGGCGGCACATGGATGCTGCCCCCGGACGCGCTGCGGTCCCGCGACTGGGCGCGGGTGGAGAAACTGGCGCGTGCGGCCGCGCAGTTGTGAGGGGCGCCCCCTTCCGGTGACGGAGAGGGAGTTGGTTGACGACAAGGTCCGATCACAGGCACGGGCGGCGATAGCCTGCTCCCCGTCATGAACGAATTCGCCGACGAAGCACGCTCACGAGTCGCACATCTGCTGCGGATGGCCAACACCACCGACGACGAGGTCAGAGCACGGCTCATCGCGTACGCGGACACCACCCCCGAGCCGCCGATCATGGCCCGGGCCGGGATCGTCACGACGGGCTGCCCGCGCTGCCGCGGCACCGCCTGGCGGCAGGAGGACGCCGAGGGGCCGGTGTGGGTGTGCGCGTCGTGCGGACATGTGGAGGGGGTCACCGTGGAGTGCCCCCACTGCCGGGCCGCGATGGAGCCGCCGGCGCCCGGGGAGCCCGACCGCTGGCAGTGCCCCACCTGCCCCCGTACGGCGGCCACCGGCGAGAGCGCGCAGGACATCGAGAACCGCGAGCAGCGGCGGCTGCGGGCCGTCGCCCTGATGGGCAGGGCGAGGGCCCGCAGGGCGACTTCCGGCCCGTCCGGCGACTGAGGACAACACGGCGAAGCCGTGTTGCGCCCTACCGCAGGTGCGACGTGTCGTTCAGCAGCCGCAGCGACGTGTTGCCGTCCCCGTAGTACGCGACCGCCGACACCGAGGCCGCCGACAGCTCCATGCGGAACAGCGACTCGGGCGGCGCGCCCAGCGCCAGCCGGACCAGGGTCTTGATCGGCGTCACGTGCGTCACCAGCAGCACCGTGCGCCCCGCGTAGCGCGCGAGGAGCTTGTCGCGGGCGACCGCCACCCGACGGGCGACCGCCGCGAAGCTCTCGCCGTCGCCCGTCGGCGCGGCCTTGGTCGAGGCGAGCCAGGCGTCGAGGTCCTCGGGGTGGCGCTCGCGGACCTCGGCGAAGGTCATCCCCTCCCAGGCCCCGAAGTCGGCCTCGCGCAGGCCCTCTTCGACCCGGACGTCGAGCCCGAGCCGTGCGGCCACCGCGTCGGCCGTCTCCCGGCAGCGCCGCAGCGGGGAGCTGACGACGGCCTGGACGGTGCCCCGCGCGGCGAGCGCGGCGGCGACCGCCTCCGCCTGGCGGCGGCCGGCGGGCGAGAGCGCGGGGTCCTCGCCGCCGCTGCCGGAGAACCGCTTCTGGGGCGTGAGGGCGGTCTCGCCGTGGCGCAGCAGGACGAAGGTCGTCGGGGCGCCGAGGTCGGCGGGGGCGGCCCAGCCGACGGGCAGGGGCTTGGCCTCCTCGAGCGGCTCGGCGAGCGGCTCGGCGGCCTCACGGGGCTCCGGCACGGCGGTGCGCTCGGGCACGGCGGTGCGCGACGGCTCCCACTGGCGGCCCTTCTTGCCCGCGTCCATGGCCTCGTTGGCGAGGCGGTCGGCGTGCTTGTTCTTCTCCCGCGGGATCCACTGGTACGTGACCCGGCTCGCGGGGAGGACCGCCTGGGCCCGGGCGGCGAGCGGCTTCATGTCCGGGTGCTTGATCTTCCAGCGGCCGGACATCTGCTCGACGACGAGCTTGGAGTCCATGCGGACCTGGACGGTCGCATCGGGGTCGAGGGCCTTCGCGGCCTCGAGCCCGGCGATGAGGCCCTTGTACTCGGCGACGTTGTTCGTGGCGGTGCCGATGTACTCGGCGGCCTCGGCGAGGGCCTCGCCGGTTGCCGCGTCGAGGACGACCGCGCCGTAACCGGCGGGGCCCGGGTTGCCCCGGGAGCCCCCGTCGGCCTCGACGATGAAGCGATTCGCCATCGGGCTTACAGGCCCGACTCGGACGTACGCACCAGGATGCGGCGGCAGTTCTCGCACCGCACGACCTCGTCGGCGGCGGCCGCGCGGACGTCGTTGAGCTCGGTGATGTTGAGCTCCAGGCGGCAGCCCTCGCAGCGGCGCTGGTAGAGGCGGGCCGCGCCGACGCCGCCCTCCTTGACGCGCAGCTTGTCGTAGAGCGCCAGCAGGGCGCCGGGGACGGAGCCGGCGACGATCTCGCGCTCCTTGGTGACGGTGGCGATCTCGGCGTCGATCTCCGCGAGACCGGCGTCGCGGCGGGTGACGGCGGCGTCGGTCTTGGCCTGGACGGCCTCGACCCGGCCGGTCAGCTCGGCGGTCCGCTCCTGCGCGGCCTCACGGCGCTCCATGATCTCCAGCACGACGTCCTCGAGGTCGCCCTGGCGCTTGGCGAGGGAGGCCACCTCGTGCTGGAGGCTCTCGAGGTCCTTGGGGGACATCCCGGCACCGGAGTCGAGGCGCTGCTGGTCGCGGGCGGCGCGCTGGCGCACCTGGTCGACGTCCTGCTCGGCCTTGGTCTGCTCGCGGGCGGTGTCGCTCTCCTTGGTCTGCGCGGCGACCAGCAGGTCACGGTGCTGGGCGAGGTCGCCCTCGAGGGACTGGATCTCGGCGTGCTCGGGCAGGCTCTTGCGCTTGTGGGCGAGCTGCCCGAGGCGGGTGTCGAGCGCCTGGAGGTCGAGGAGGCGGATCTGGTCGGCGGGCGCGGCGTTCAGTTGGGGGCTCCTACGTGATGGTTGTGAACGGTGGACGCCGCGTGGGCGGTCCAGGGGTCGGTGACGATCCGCGAGACGTGGGTGCGCAGGCCCCAGCCGTGGCGGTCGGAGATCTCGTCGAGCTGGGCGGCGGCCTGCTCGGTCCAGGGCCACTCGGTGGCCCAGTGCGCGGCGTCGACCAGGGCGAGCGGGCTGTGCTGCTGGGCCTCGGAGGCGGGGTGGTGGCGCAGATCGGCGGTGACGTACGCGTCGACGCCCGCGGCCCGTACCTCGTCGAAGAGGGAGTCGCCGGAGCCGCCGCAGACCGCGACGGTGCGGATGGTGCGCTGCGGGTCGCCCGCGGAGCGGACGCCCTGGGCGGTGGCGGGCAGGCGCAGGGCGGCGCGCTCGGTGAACTCGGCGAGGGACAGCGGCGGGTCGAGCTCGCAGATCCGGCCGAGCCCGCGGCGGCCCTCGGGGTCGGTGGGGTCGGGCACGAGCGGGCCGGTGACGCGCAGGTCGAGGGCGCCCGCGAGGGCGTCGGAGACACCGGGGTCGGCACGGTCGGCGTTGGTGTGCGCGACGTGCAGGGCGATGTCGTTCTTGATCAGGGTGTGCACGGCGCGGCCCTTGAAGGTGGCCGCCGAGACCGTCGTCGTACCGCGCAGGTAGAGCGGGTGGTGGGTGACGAGCAGGTCGGCGCCGAGCTTCACGGCCTCGTCGACGACCTCCTGGACGGGGTCCACGGCGAACAGGACCCGGCCGACGGGGCTGTCGGGGTCGCCGCAGACCGTGCCGACGGCGTCCCACTGCTCGGCCCGCTCCGGGGGCCACAGGGCGTCGAGGGCGGCGATGACTTCAGACAGTACGGGCACGGGGAAAGGCTACCTGTCCCCCGTGCCCGTACGGCCACCGCTTGCTTCCGCTTACTTCACAAGGCCCCTCTTACTTGACAAGAATGGCCCGGAGGTCGTCGAGGACGCTGTTCGCGGCAGTGACGCCGAGGCCGAGGTACCAGGTCTCGTCCTTGACGGCCTTCGCGTGACCGTCCTTGACCGCCTTGAGGTTCTTCCAGAGCGGGTTGTGCTCGGCGGCGTCGCGCTTGGTCCTGTCCGGGTCGCCGTAGACACCGGTGAAGATCCAGTCGGCGTCGGCCTGGTCGATCTTCTCCGGGCCGATCTGCACGGCGAGGTCGTTCGCCTGCTGGTTCTTCGGGCGGGGCAGGCCGGCGTCGTCGAGGATCGTGCCGATGAAGGACTTCTTCGCGTACAGGCGCGTGAACTGCGGCATGTAGCGCAGCATCGTGATGGTCGGCTTCTTCTCGCCGACGTCCTCGCCGAGCTTCCTGGCCTTGGCCTCGTAGCCGTCGAGGTTCTTCTTCGCCTCGGCGGTCCTGTCCAGCGCGGCCGCGTTGAGGAGGTAGTTCTCCTTCCACGTGAAGCCGGGGCGGACGGAGAACACCGTCGGCGCGATCTGCGACAGCTCCTTGTAGTGCTTCTCGGCGCGCAGCTTGCTGCCGAGGATCAGGTCGGGGTGGAGGTCGTTGATCGCCTCGAGGTTGAGGCCGTTGATGGTGCCGACGCTCTCGGGGCTGCCTGCGTCCTTCTTCAGGTAGTCGGGGATGCCCTCGCTGCCCTCGGTCGGGGCGTAGCCGACGGGCTTGATGCCGAGCGAGACGACGTTGTCGAGCTCGCCGACGTCGAGGACGACGACGCGCTTGGGGCGCGCCTTGAGCTCCGTGGTGCCGAGCGCGTGGGTGATCTTGCGGGGGAACTGTCCGGGCGCGGCGTCGGTGCCGAACTTCGCGGTCTGCTCGGCGGCCTTGCCGAAGTCCTTGCCGCCCTGGGCGACGGACTTCGAGCCCGCGTCCTTGCCGCCGTCCTTCTCGGAGTCGCAGGCCGTGAGGGCGAGCGCGGCGGCGAGGGCGAGGGCGACGGTGGCCGTGCCACGTCGGCGGAGAGGCATGCGGTGCTCCTGCGGAAAGGGCTCAGGAAAGACTTAGGGTCGCCTAACTTTAAGCACCCGGACTTCGCGAAGCACAACCACCCCCCATTCCTCAGGCGAATCGGACAAGAGCCACCCTTACGCGTGAAACAGTCCCCCTCGGAGGGTTGAGCAACACGGGCGAAAACTACGTTCAGTGCCGGAGGTGACCTTTCTCATGACGGTCTGTGCCCCCCAGAGCACCCCCGAGAGCACCGGACGCAGTGCAGCGCCCGACATGAGACGCCCGGCCTTCACGGTCACGGCGGACGGTTCGTACGCGGCATGGCTGGCCCTGAGCCGCTCGACCGGCGGCTGGTTCCCGGAGCGGTGGACGCTCGACGGGCCCGAGCCCTATGCGGTGCCTCTGCCCGGCAGCCAGCCGGAGGAACCGGACAGCACGGTGCTGCCGCTCGCCGACGGCCGGGTGCTGATCCGGCGCCGGGTGGCGGAGCGGTACGCGCTGTCGCTGCTGTACCCGACCGGGCCCGGTACGGGCGAGATGCCGCTCGGCGCGATCGAGTGCCCGCAGCTGTCCCTGCTGCCGCCCGCGCCCGACGGCTCGTCCGCGTACGCGCTGGTGCACGGCGACCGGGCGACCACGCTGTGGCTCGTGCACGGCGGCTCGTCCGGGCCCGAGTTGCTCGCGAAGGTGCCGGGCCGGTGCGCGGGCGGCGCGTGGCTGGACCGTTCGGGCCGGCTGCTCGCCCTGGACCGCGAGCTGGAGGGGCTCACCAAGGCGGTCGTCGTCGACCTGGCGCGCGGCGGCGAGACCAGCCCGCTGCTCCAGATCACGGAGGAGAGCAACGACCGGCTGGTGCTGGCCGATCCGGACAGCGGTCTGCTGCTCGTACGGTCGGACGCCCCCGGCCACGACCGGCTGGGGTGGGGCGTGCTCGGTTCCGCGCGGCCGGTGCGCTTCCCCGAGTGCCTGCGCCCGCCGGACGCGGCGATGACACCGTTCGCCTCGCAGCCCGGGCAGACGCTGACTCCCGAGACGTGCTCGGTGGCGTTCCTGATCGACCGCGACGCGGGCAACTGGGTGGGCGTGTGGCGGCCCGCCGCCCGGCAGTTGCAGCAGTTCCCCGGCCCGGCGGGCTGGGTGCCGGGCGCCGGTCTGTGGACCGCCGCGGGCGAGCTCCGGCTGCCGTACGTCACCCCGCACGTGCCCTGCGGACTGGCCCGGCTGCGGCTGCCGGAGGCGAAGGCGGAGGAGGACGACCGCGAGCCGGAGCCGGACCCGCAGGCCGCGCCGCGGCCCGTGCCGTTGCAGCAGGCCCCCCACGCCCGGACGCGGCCCGACGGCCGCAGGTGACGAATCGCAACATGTAATCGCGACATGTAAGACATGTAAGGGGTGGCGCCTGATCAAGGTCCCGTTAGGATGGGGCGGGGGTCGCGCAGCGGTTTGACCGAACCGTCGCGCGCGAAGAGCGCGTTGATGTCCGTCGCACGATGTGCAGGTCACTGTTGTGGCCCCCGATGCGCAGATATCCGCCCACCCACGGAGTGACCTTCCCCATGCCCGAAGCCCGTACCGACACGACCGAGGCGAGCCCGATCGAGGCCTCCGCCCAGGCCGCAGCCGCCGGGGGCGGCAGGCACCGCGGCCCGGCGTCCCTGGACGACGACGCCGCCGCAACCCACGGCAAGCACCGCCGGGTCGACGCCGCCTGACGCCCTGCCCGGACGCCGGGCAGCTGCTCAGCCCGCCCGGCGTCCCCTCTCCAGCACCTCCACCGCCGCGAACGTCTCGCCGGGCGGGCGCTCCGCGAACCAGCGCGTGAGGGCGTCCTCGAGGCCGTCCGTCGTGAACTCGGCCGCCACCCGCGGCCGTTCCATCACGGCCACCGTGCCGCCGTGCACGACGAAGACCTGCCCCGTCACCCCGGCCGCGGCAGGCGACGCGAGATAGCCGACCAGGGGCGAGACGTGCTCGGGCGCGAGCGGGTCCGGCCGGCCCGGCTCGGGGGTGCCGGGGAAGAGGTCCTGTGTCATCCGCGTCCGGGCGCGGGGGCAGATCGCGTTCACCGTGACGCCGTACTTGCGCAGCGCCGCCGCCGTCGACGTGGTGAGCCCCACGATCCCGCCCTTCGCCGCCGCGTAGTTCGGCTGGCCGGGCGAGCCCGCGAGGAACGCCTCGGACGAGGTGTTGACGACGCGCCCGTGGACCGGCCGCCCCGTGGCCTTCGCCCGGTCCCGCCAGTACGCGGAGGCGAACCGGAGCGTGGCGAAGTGGCCCTTGAGATGCACGCGGACCACCTCGTCCCACTCCTCCTCGCTCATGGAGAAGACCATCCGGTCGCGCAGGATGCCCGCGTTGTTGACCAGGATGTCGAGCGAGCCGTAGGTGTCGAGGGCGAGGCGGACCAGCTCGCGTGCCGTATCGAAGTCGGCCACGTCGCCGCAGTGGGCCGTGGCCGCCCCGCCCGCCGCCCGGATCTCGGCGACGACCGTCTCGGCGGGCCCCGGGGAGGCCGCGCCGGTGCCGTCGCGGCCGGGCCAGCCGTGGTCGTTGACGACAACGGCCGCGCCCAGCCGGGCCAGTTCGAGCGCCTCGGCCCGGCCGAGTCCGCGTCCGGCGCCGGTGACGATCGCCGCTTTGCCGCGCAAGGTCATCATCCGGCCCGCCTCAGATCTCTATGCAGGTGCGCAGTGCCGCGCCCGAACGCATCTGGTCGATGGCGTCGTTGATCCCGGCGAGCGGGACGCGATGGGTGATCATCCCGGCCAGGTCCACGCGGCCCGCGCGCCACAGGGCGATGGCGCGTTCGTAGGAGCGCAGGACGTCGCCGCCGCCGTACAGCGAGGGCAGGATCCTCTTCTCGTTGAAGAACAGCTCGAACATGTTGAGCTGGAGGGTGTCGTCCATGGCGCCCGCCCCGACCACGCACAGGGTGCCGCCGCGGCGCGTCATGTCCAGGGCGGCGCGCGCGGTGGCCGAGGTGCCCACGACCTCGAAGACGTAGTCGAAGCCCTCGCCGCCGGTGATGCGCGTCCTGGCGTCGGCGAGCCCCTCGGGGTCCACCGCCTCGGTCGCGCCGAACCGCAGCGTCGCCTCGCGGCGCGAGGCGACCGGGTCGACGGCGACGATCTGTGCCGCGCCCGCGATCCGCGCACCCTGGACGGTGGCGACGCCGACGCCCCCGCAGCCGATGACCGCCACCGACGAACCGGCCTCCACCCGCGCGGTGTTGAGGGCCGCGCCCAGTCCGGTGGTGACGCCGCAGCCGATGAGCGCGGCGATGTCGAAGGGCACGTCGTCCGGTATGGGCACGGCGCAGCCCGCCCCGACCACGGTCTCCTCGGCGAAGGTGCCGGTGCCCGCGAAGCTGAAGACGTCGCCGCCGGGGCGCTTGAAGTTGGGGGTGGACACGCTCAGGAAGCCGGAGAGGCACAGCTGTGTCTGTCCTCTGCGGCACGAGGGACAGGTGCCGCAGGACGGCAGCCAGGACACCAGTACTCTCTCGCCCGGCGAGAGCCCGGTGACTCCCTCGCCCACCTCCAGCACCTCGCCCGCACCCTCGTGCCCGGGGACGAACGGGGCGGGCTGGGGCAGCACTCCGGACATCGCGGACAGATCGGAGTGGCACAGCCCGGCCGCCCTCATCCGCACCCGGACCTTGCCGGGGCCGAAGCCCACCGCCTCGATGTCGTCGAGGACTTCGAGCTTCTCTTGGCCCTTCTCGTGCTGCACGGCGGCGCGCATGGGGCGACTCCCTTCGTACGGCTGGGGGTTGAGCTCAGCTGTGCTCGACGACCGCGTCCGTGAGCACCGGTGCGTCGTCGCGCTCGACGACCGTCGCGACGGCCTCGATCCGGCCCGGGCCCTCGCGCCACATCCGCACCCGCAGCGTCTCGCCGGGGAGGACGATGCCCGCGAAGCGGGTGGCGTACGAGCGGACGCGGGCCGGCTCGCCGCCGAGCAGGGTGTCGACGACGGCCTTGAGGACGATGCCGTACGAGCACAGCCCGTGCAGGATCGGGCGGTCGAAGCCGGCGCGGGCGGCGAACGCGGGGTCGGCGTGCAGCGGGTTCCAGTCGCCGGAGAGCCGGTAGAGCAGCGCCTGGTCCGGGCGGGTCGGGCGCTCGGCCGTCATGTCGGGGGTGCGCCCGGGCGGTTCGAGCCGGCGGACGGTGCCGCGCTCGCCGCCGAAGCCGCCCTCGCCACGGACGTAGATCTCGGCTTCACTGCTCCACAGCGGCCCGTCCGCGTCGGCGACCTCGGAACGCAGCACGATGACGGCCGCCTTGCCCTTGTCGTACACGGCTGCGACGCGTGAGGTGCGGGTCGCGCCGTCGGCGCGCACGGGCAGGGGGCGGTGCACGGTGAGCGCCTGTCCGCCGTGCAGGACGGAGGCGAGGTCGACCTCGATGCCGGGTGCGGTGAGCCCGCCCGCGAGGGCGGCACCGCCGCCGGCGACGGTCGCGAAGGAGGGCAGGACGTGCAGTCCGTTCTCGAAGGTGTAGCGGAGTTCGGCGGGGTCGGTGGCGGAGGTGCCCGCGCCGATGCCGAGGTGATAGAGCTGAACGTCCTTGTGGTCCCAGGAGATCGGGGCCACGCGCGGCTCGGCGGCGGTGGCCTTCACGGCGTCGATGGGCATGGGGGCACGTATATCCGTTCCCGGCGCACAGCGGAAGACAAATGTCACATGCACGTTTGGACATTTGCATCTGCCCTGGTCAGGTACATGTTTCCTAGAGTTCGGGCATGAAACGCAGGATGGAGGACGTCGAGCGGTTGAGGGCACCGAGCAAGTGGGCCTTCGTCCCGTGGCTGTTCGCCGACACCGATAACGTCATTCGCATCTTCACGGATGACATAGCGCTGCCCTGGCTCGGCCTCGCGGGTTTCATGGTCTTCGCCGGTTTCTTCGCAGCCGCGGTCGTCACCGCGCTCGACGGGCGGCGCCGGGACACGAACGTTCCGCTGGCCGCGCTCGTCGGAGCGGCGGCGGCCGGCTATGCGCTCGCCTTCGGCTACGGCGGCCACTGGCAGGCGAACTACCCGCTGCTGTCCCTGGCGGTCGGCATCGTACTGCGAGGCAACCAGCGTTGGCTCGCCGGCGGTCTGGCGCTGAACGGTCTGATGTGCGGGGTGATCTCGGTGTGGCGGGACCATTCCCACGGCAGCTGGTCGGACAGCATCGGCTTTTCGTGGGGCACCGCCCTCGCAGGCCTGGTCGCGGCGGCCATCCTCAACCTGTCGGAGACCATCGCCACCCTCCGCAAGACCCGCGAGCAACTCGCCCACGCCGCCGTGGAGCGCGAACGCCTCCGTTTCTCCCGCGACCTGCACGACCTGCTGGGCCACACCCTGTCCGTCATCGTGGTCAAGGCCGAGGCCGTACGCCGCCTCGGCCCGCGCGATCTGGAGGCCGCGCTCAGCCAGGCCGCCGACATCGAGGCCGTGGGCCGCCAGGCGCTGACGGAGATCCGGGAGGCGGTCACCGGCTACCGCGAGGGCAGCCTCGTCACCGAGCTCGACAACGCCCGTTCCCTGCTGGAAGCGTCCGGCATCGCCGCCGAGATACGGCAGTCCGGCCCGCCGCTGCCGCCGCAGACCGGTGTCCTGCTGGGCTGGGTGGTGCGCGAGGGCGTCACCAACGTCGTACGGCACAGCGGCGCGTCCCGTTGCGAGATCGAGGTGCGCGGCGCGGGCGGCCGGGTGCACCTGGAGATCACCGACGACGGGCGCGGCGTAGTCTCGGCGAAGCAGGGGGAGGGCGGCAACGGCCTCAAGGGGTTGACGGAGCGGCTGTCCACCGCGGGCGGATCCCTCACGTCCGGCACCGCGGGGCGGCGCGGCTTCCGGCTCGTGGCGGAACTTCCGGTGGACGACGAGGAGATGGCGGTCGCATGATCAAGACGCTGCTGGCCGAGGACCAGGGCATGATGCGCGGTGCGCTCGCGCTGCTGCTCGGGCTGGAGGACGACATCGAGATCGTCGCCCAGATCGGCAACGGCGACGAGATCGTGCCCAAGGCCCTGGAGGTACGGCCCGACGTCGCCCTGCTGGACATCGAACTGCCCGGCCGCAGCGGCCTGGACGCCGCCGCCGAGCTGCGCGCGAAGCTGCCCTCGTGCAAGGTGCTGATCCTGACCACCTTCGGCCGCCCCGGCTATCTGCGCCGCGCCATGGAGGCGGGCGCGTCCGGCTTCCTGGTCAAGGACGGTCCGGTCGAGAACCTCGCCGCCGCGATCCGGCAGGTGCTGGCGGGCAAGCAGGTCATCGACCCGGCGCTGGCGGCCGCCGCGCTCAGCGCGGGCCCCAACCCGCTCACCCAGCGCGAACGGGACGTGCTGAGCGCGGCGGTGGACGGTGCGACGGTGGCCGACATCGCGGCCAGGGTGCACCTGTCGCCCGCGACGGTCCGCAACTACCTCTCCAACGCCATCGGCAAGACCCAGACCCGCAACCGGATGGAAGCGGTCCGCGCGGCCCGCCAGAACGGCTGGCTTTGAGCACCCCTCGAACAGAACGGCACCACATGCCACCGAAAGCAGACATACTCACCGCCTTCGAAGAGGCGCAGGGCTTCATGCCGCTCGACGAGGGCCTGGCCCTCCACGACGCGGCCGAGGAAGCCGCGCAGCTCGGCCTGCCCCTGGTGGAGATCGGCACGTACTGCGGCCGTTCCACCATCCTGCTCGCCGCGGTCGCCCGGGAGGCCGGGACGACGGCCGTGACCGTCGACCACCACCGCGGCAGCGAGGAGCAGCAGCCCGGCTGGGAGTACCACGACCCGGCGCTCGTCGACGAGCGGGTGGGCCGCATGGACACCCTGCCCGTCTTCCGCCGCACGCTGCACAGGGCCGGTCTCGAGGACCACGTGGTCGCGGTCGTGGGCCGCTCCCCGCAGATCGCCGCGCTCTGGCGGACGCCCGTGGGGCTGGTGTTCATCGACGGCGGGCACACGGACGAGCACGCGACCGCCGACTACGAGGGGTGGGCGCCGCATGTGGCCCCGGGCGGGCTGCTCGTCATCCACGATGTCTTCCCCGACCCGGCCGACGGCGGCCAGGCCCCGTACCGGGTGTATCGCAGGGCTCTGGAGTCCGGCGCGTTCACGGAAACCTCGGTGACGCGCTCGCTTCGCGTTCTGCGGCGGACGGGCCCCGGGTTCTGACCGACAGCGCTAGCATCGCCCAGGTGTCCAACGGCTGCTTTCCCCGCATATCCCGCCCCTGGCGGGCCCTCGCGCTGACCGCGCTGCTCGCGGCCGGGCTCGCGGGGTGCACCGACGACGACCCGAAACCGGCCGGCGCCAAGTCGGCCGGATCCGAACGGCCTTCGGCCGCGACGACCCCGGCCCGGTCCGCCCGGACGAGCGCGTCCCCCGCTCCTTCCCGTACGACTTCCCGTACGACGACGTCCCCGTCCGCCGCACCGGCGGCGGCGGACGGCCCCCTCAAGGGCAAGGTCGTGCTGATCGACCCGGGGCACAACATCCACAACCAGGAACACACCGCCGAGATCGACAAATCCGTCGACATCGGGACGGGCCGCAAGGAGTGCGACACCACCGGCACCGAGACCAACTCCGGTTACGCCGAAGCCACGTTCACCCTGGACGTGGCTCATCGCATGCGCAAGCTCCTCGAGGCGGAGGGGGCCACCGTCGTCCTCACCCATGACGGCGACCGGCCGTTCGGGCCCTGTGTGGACGAGCGGGCCGAGATCGGCAACAAGGCGCACGCGGACGCGGCCGTCTCCGTGCACGCCGACGGGGCCGGCGTCGGCGACCGCGGTTTCCATGTGATCCTGCCCGCGAAGGTGAAAGCCGGACGCGCCGACACCTCGGCCATCGTGGGACCGTCGAAGGAACTCGGCGCGCGGATCGCCGGGAACTTCGTGCGTTCCACGGGAAGCGCGCCGTCCAACTACGTCGGCCACGGTACCGGCCTGGACACACGCGGTGATCTCGGCGGCCTCAATCTGTCGACCGTTCCCAAGGTGTTCATCGAGTGCGGCAATATGCGGGACCCGCAGGACGCCGCTCTGCTGACCGACGACACATGGCGTGAAAAAGCGGCGCAGGGGATCGCAAATGGCATCACCGACTTCATCGCGGGGTAACGGGGGGAAATAACGGCAGGCCACAGGGTTGTCACGAGGGCGAAACGAAGAGGCGCCCCGGCCATGGGAGCGCTACCGTCCCCCGTACGATGGGGGGCCGTGTTCCCCCGCGCCCTCGCACCTTGCGAACCGGCCGGCAAAGACGCCGGGCGGACAACTTCCCGACAGCACTGACAAAGGACTTCAGGTGAACATCCGCTCCCTCACTCGAGGCGACGGCGTGGTGATCGGAGCAGCGGTGTTGCTGTTCATCGCCTCGTTCCTCAGCTTCTACTCCTACGACTGCGGCAGCGGACTGAGCGCCCAGTACTGCCCCAAGGAGCCGAACGGCTGGAAGTCCGACATCTTCCCCGTACTCCCGTCGATCTTCCTGGCCGGCATCATCGCCGCCGTGCTCATCGTCATCGCCCGCTTCCAGCCGGAGGGCCGCAAGCTCGTCGGCATGGGCCTGGACCAGTGGGGCACCGCGTTCGCCGTGTTCGCCGCGTGGTCCTCGCTGTGGGCCCTGGGCGCCGGTGGTGACCGCGTGTCGGCGGGCGTCGGGATGATCCTCGGCCTGATCGCCAACCTGGCGCTCGCCGCGGCCGCGGTGGCCACCCCGCTGGTGCCCGCGCTCAAGGCCCCGCTGGTCGGTGCCCCGAAGCCGCAGCAGTTCCAGGCCCCCTACGGCACCGGCCCGAACCCGGGCTACGGCTACCCCAACCCGGCCCAGCAGGGCGCCCCGTACGGTGCCCAGGCTCCGTACGGCGCCCAGCAGCAGCCGCAGCCCTCCTTCGGCGGGCAGCCCGCCGTCGACCAGACGACCGTGCAGCCGGCCGCGTCCCAGCCGGACGCCGGCATGGGTGCCCCGCAGCAGTCCGGCGGGCAGCCCGCCGCACCGGCCGCCGCCTTCACCCCGTTCTGGTTCGCGGTTCCCGTGAGCCGGCCGCTGTACCCGGAGGACGGCTCGCAGACTCCGGTCGCCGAGCTGACGCCGGGCACGTGGTACCTCGCCGTCGACCAGCGCGGCCAGGCGCTCGTCGCGCAGACGCAGGACGGCCGCCGCGGTGTGCTCCAGGACACCTCGGGCATCCAGCGCGGCTGACGCCCCTCCCTCTCCGAAGGCCCCGCCGGGATCATCGTCCCGGCGGGGCCTTCGCCTTGTCGGCTCGCGACCACCCCCGTAACCTGACGGATCGTCAGCCACCCGCCAGGGAGGGGTCCCGCCATGCGACTCGGCCTCGCGCTCGGCTACTGGGGCCGCGGCCCCGACCCGCGCCACGTCCAACTGGCCCGGCAGGCCGAGGCCTTGGGCTACCACTCGGTATGGACCGCGGAGTCCTGGGGCTCCGACGCCTTCACCCCTCTGACCTGGATCGCCGCCCACACCACCCGCATCCGGCTCGGCACCGCCGTGGCGCAGATGTCCGCCCGCACCCCCACCGCGACCGCGATGCACGCCCTGACCCTCGACCACCTCTCCGGCGGCCGGATGCTTCTCGGCCTCGGCCTGTCCGGCCCGCAGGTGGTGGAGGGCTGGTACGGACGCCCGTTCCCCTCGAGCCCCCTCACCGCGACCCGCGAGTACGTCGACATCGTCCGCCAGGTCCTGCGCCGCGAGGCCCCGGTCGCCCTCGACGGCCACCACTACCCTCTCCCCCGCACCGGCCCCGGCACCACCGGCCTCGGCAAGCCCCTCCGCTCCATCACCCACCCCCTGCGCCCGGGCCTGCCCGTCCTGCTGGGCGCCGAGGGCCCCCGCAACGTCGCCCAGACCGCCCGCATCGCCGACGGCTGGCTCCCCCTCTACTGGTCGCCACTGCGCACCGCCCTCTACGCGGACGCCCTCGCCGACACCCCGGGCGGCTTCATGGTCGCTCCCATGGCCCAGGCCCGCGTGTGCGACGACGTCGCGGAGGGCCTGCGTCCTGTCAAGGCCATGCTCGCCTTCTACCTCGGCGGCATGGGCCACGCGACCCGCAACTTCCACGCGAACCTCCTCACCCGCCTGGGCTTCGACGACACGGTCCGCCGCGTACGCCACCTGTTCGCCGCCGGCCTGCGCGCCGAGGCCGTCGAAGCGGTACCGGACGACCTGGCCGACGAGATCTCCCTGACCGGCCCGCGCGAACGCATCGCGGAACGCCTGGAGTTGTGGCGCTCCGGTCCGGTGACGGACCTGCTGGTCACCGCACCGGACCCGTTGACGCTACGGACCCTGGCGGAGCTCAACTCCTAGGCGCCCGGGCCGAGAAGCGGAGCGAGCCGTTCACCTGCACCCTTCGACACCCCACGAACAGCGCCGAGTTGACCCACCGTAAGGTGATTGCATGTCGAACATAATTGTCGCAGCCGTGCCCGCCCACGGGCACACCCTTCCGCTGCGCGCCATAGCCGCCGACCTGGTGGCACGAGGCCACAAGGTCGCTTTCCTCGGCGGTTCCCGGTTCGCCGAGACCATCGAGGCCACCGGCGCCCGCTTCGTGCCGCTGCCGAAGGAGATCGACTTCGACGACCGGAAGGTGGACGAACTGTTCCCGGACCGCCTGCTCCACCCCGCAGGCCCCGAGCGGCTGGCGTACGACCTCAAGTACATCTTCCTGGACATGATCCCCGCCCAACACCAGGCCGTGCGCAACCTGTTGAAGGAGTTCCCGGCCACCGCCGTGATACATGACGCCTTCTACCTGGGAGCCCTCGCCCTGCCCCTGTCCCTCCCCGCCGGCGAGCGTCCGCTGTCCATCGCCATGGGCATTTCACCGCCCACCATGCAGAGCATCGACACCGCGCCGATGGGCCTCGCGCTCCCGCCCCGCAGCGACGAGGAGGGCCGGGCCCGCAACAAGCAGCTCAACGCCGAGATGGCCGAGGGCATGGAGCCCCTACGGCAGTACGCGGCCGACATGTTCGCCCTCGCCGGCGCCCCCCTGCCCGATGAGCCCCTCTTCGATGTAATGGTCACCGCGCCCGACCACTACCTCCAGCTCACCGTGCCCGGCTTCGAGTACCCGCGCAGCGACGCACCGGACAACTTCCGCTTCATCGGCACCCTCCCGGCCGCCGACGACGCGATGGGTCACGACGAGCCGTCCTGGTGGCCCGAGTTGACGGAGGACGACCGTCCGGTCGTGGTCGTCACCCAGGGCACTCTCGCCAACCACGACCTCTCCGCCCTCGTCGCCCCCGCCGTCCGGTCACTGGCCGACGCCGACGTGCTCGTCATCGCCGCCACCGCCCGGCCCGACGGCCCGCAGGACCTTGAGGCGCTGCTGGACGGTGACCTGCCGGGCAACGTCCGGGTCGCCGGCTACGTACCGTTCGAGCGGCTGTTGCCGCACGCCGACGTCCTGATCACCAACGGCGGCTACGGCGGCGTCCACACCGCGCTGCGCCACGGCGTACCGCTGATCGTCGGCGGTGCGGGCGAGGACAAGCCGGAGGTCGCGGCGCGCGTGCAGTGGAGCGGCGCGGGCATCGACCTGCGCACCGACCGCCCCGAGGAGGCCGCCGTGCGTACGGCGGTCGACGCGGTGCTCGGCGACGGCACGTACCGCGCCCGGGCTCAGGCGCTCCGTGCCGACATCGACGCGCACCGCCCGTTCGACGCGATCGCCGAACTGGTGGGCTAGCTACGGCGCATTGCGCCCCGGCTTGCCCTTCGCGAAGAGCCAGGTGTCGAAGAGGTCGCGCAGATCCTTGCCCGACGTCTTCTCGCACAACTTGATGAAGTCGCCCGTATCGGCATTCCCGTGCCGATGATCCTTCACCCACGCGCGCACGATCGTGAAGAACGTCTTGTCCCCCACCGCCTCCCGGAGCTTGTGCAGCACCATCGCACCGCGTCCGTAGACCGGCCGGCCGGATATCGTCTCGGCCTCCGGGTAGGCGGGCGGGAACGCCCATATGTTGTCGCCGTCCGCGGCCTTACTCTCCGGGTCCTTGCCGTCGTAGTAGTCGTCGAAGGTCTGCCGGGCGGTCCGGCCGCCCTGCTTCTCCTCCCACATCCACTCCGCGTACTGCGCGAAGCTCTCGTTCAGCCACATGTCCCGCCAGGTGCGCGGGGTGACGGAATCGCCGAACCACTGGTGGGCCAGCTCATGCACCACGATCTTGTCGGTGGGGGCCTCGTGGAAGTACGGCTTGGTCTGGGTCTCCAGCGCGTAAGGCGCATACGGATTGCGGTCGATGACCGCGCCGGTGGAGGAGAAGGGGTACGGACCGAAGAGCTCCGTCTCCCAGTTGAGCACCTCGGGCATCAGCTTCTTCATCTTCTCGGCCGCGGCGTCCTCCTTGGGATGCGACGCGATGTAGACCGGCAGGTCCCCGGCCCGCGCCGTGGTGACGCGGTACTCCCCGACCGCGACGCTCGCCACGTACGACGCCATCGGCTCGGCGTTGTGCCAGGCGAACGTCGTGCGCTTGCCGTTGCTCTCCTGCCGCCGCAACTCGCCGTTGGCCACGGCCATGAAGCCCTTGGGAACGGTCACCGTGATGTCGTACGCCGCCTTGTCGGAGGGGTGGTGGTTCCCGGGGAACCACGCCTTCGACCCCCCGGGCTCCCCCAGCCCGACCGCGCCGTGTTCCGTCTCGACCCACCCCTCGGTCGAACCGTCCGGATCCTTGAACTGCTTGGGCTCGCCCTCGTAGGAGATCTCCGTCGTGAACCGCCCGCCCTTGGCCAGTGCCTTGGCGGGCGTGACAGTGAGCTTGTCCCCCTTGCGGGACGTCTTCGCCTCTTTCCCCTCCACCATGGCGCTGCGCACATGCAGCCCCTTGAGATCGAGGCTGAACGCGCTCAGATCCTGGGTGGCGCGCGAGGTGAGGACCGCCTTGGCATCGAGGCGATTGCCATCGGGCTCGTAGTCGAGCGTCAGGCCGTAGTGCTCAACGTGATATCCGCCATTGCCCAATTGAGGAAATACCGGATCGTTGACGCCCCGAGCACCGACGTTCTCCTCCGCCATGTCGCCGCCACCGCCCCCGCAGCCCGCGACGAGCGCGAGCGCTATGGGTATCGAGCAGCGCACCAACCGGCGGCGGAGCGCGATGTGTCCGGGTCTGAGGGGAGTGTCTGCCATGATGGCAATCGTCTCATCCCCCGCAACAACGCCCTTTCGGCCGCCCCTGTTCAACCCTTCTGCACATCACTGAACGACGGCGTCTGGTCCTTGACCTCGGCCCCCGCGCTCTTGCCCGCGTCCTTGACCTTGCCGATGACACTGTCGAAGGTGTTCACGTCGGCATCGGTCGCATCCCCCTTGCGCAGCTTGCCCGCCAGCCCCTTGAGCGACTCGATCCCCGCTCCGAGCGGCGCGAGCGCCTTGGACAGGGTCGGGTCACCCTCGGCGTTCTTCTTCGCCGCCTTCAGCCGGTTGTACGCGAACGTCCCGGCCAGCCCCGCCTTGACGAGCGAACTGATCCTCCCCTTCTCCCCCTTCTTGAACGACCCCGCCTTGAACGGCTTCACAATCCACTGATACGTCGCCCCCGCCGCAAGCCCCGCATTGGCCACGAACCGCGTCTTGGCGAACTTCTGCTTCTCCGCAGAACTGGTCGGCGTCGCCTCGCCCTTGCTCTCCTTCTTCCCTCCACCGCCACAGGCGGACCCGACGAACATCAGGCTGCACGCCAACGGCAGCGCGACAAGGGCACGACGGACACGGGCGCGATCGGACACGACTCTCCTCCGGAGGGCGGGCGGACATTACCTCGGCCAGCGTGACCCGTATCGTACGGGTTCGCACCAGGACGAACCCGTTCGGGTGAGCGGGGCCCGTCCCGGGGCGGGGGGGGGGCTTCGCGACGGGCAGTCGTCAGGCGCGCCCGTCGCGTCAAGCCCGCCACCGCAAGGTAGGCGGGAATCTCCCGGCTTCAGCCGGGAGAGCACTTCAATTGGAGCAGATCTGGTCGTCGGTGGGCAGCTTGCCGGTGGTCAGGTAGTGGTTGACCTTGCTGTCGACGCACGCGTTCCCGTAAAGGCCGTAGATAGCATGCCTGTTGGCGCCTTCCAAAGTGATGAGCTTGGAACTCGGCAGCAGTCCGTGCAGGGCGACGGCGCCCTTGTGCGGGGTGCGCGGGTCGCCGGTGGCCGACACGATCAGTACCTTGGCGTCCTGCTTCACCTGGGTGGGTTCCTCTCGGGGCCGGTCCCAGAAGGCGCACGGGGTGATGTTGTTGGTCACCGCGCCGAAGCGCGGGTACGCGGCACGGCTGCGCTCGATGTCCCGCCAGTAGACCTCGGGATCGCGCGGGGCCGCCCGGTCCCCGCAGAAGACCGCGGACTGCACGCTGCCGTGATGCGACTGCTCTCCGGTCGTCGCGAGCCGCAGGGTCTCCTCGAACTGGGGCGACAGCCGGGTCGGCTGCCCGGCCGCGGCCTTGTTCAGGACGGACAGCTGCTCACTGAGCGCCGCCCGGGACGCATCGGTGTCGCTGTCGATCCCGGCGAGCAGGACGAACGGGACCTGGGTGTCGTCCAGTCGGAAGGTCTTCGGGGCGGTGCCGACCGTCAGCGGGCCGCGTGCGGACGCCCTGATGACGCGGTCGACGGTCGAGAGTACCTGCGCACGGGTGCGGCCGAGGCCGTAGGTCTCGTCGCGTGCGGCGGCCCAGGTGGCCCAGTCGGCGAGCGCCCGCTCGTTCTCCCTGGTGGTCTTCTGGAGCAGCCGGGGGCCGTACTCGCGCGGGTCGATGGCACCATCCAGAACCATGCGGTCGGTGCGGTCGGGGAACATCTGGGTGTAGACGGTGCCCAGGTAAGTGCCGTACGAGTAGCCGAAGTAGGAGATTCTCTTCTCGCCGAGCGCACCGCGGATGACGTCCATGTCACGGGCCGTGTTGCGCGTATTGACGTGCGGCAGCACGGAGGCGTTGGAGGCACGGCACTTGGCGGCCAGGTCCTTCTGGAGGGCGACTTGGCGCTCGAAGCTCCCCCGGCTGAGACCGGCCGAGAAAAGGCTGGTACCGACGGGCCAGCCGCAGTCCAGCGGGGTGCTGCGACCGACGAAGCGCGGGTCGAATCCGACGATGTCGTACTGCGGACCGGCCTTCTTCATCCACGTATGGAAATCGGGCGGGGACTGAAGGGCGCGACCGCCCGGGCCGCCGTTGTTGAGCAGGATCGAACCGATGCGGTGGCGGGTGTCACTGGCCTTGAGCCGGGATATCGCGACGGTGATCGTCCGGCCTTGGGGGGCCGCGTAGTCGAGCGGTACGACGACGTCCGCGCACTGCGCACCGGCCTTGTCCAGGTCGCGGCCCATGGTGTCGTCCAGGTTCTTGGTACAACTGCCCCAGCGTAGGTGCTGGTGGTAGTAACGGTCGGGCGCGGCCCCTGACTTCGGTGCGGCGGAGGCCGCTGCGGCCGTAACGGTGGGGGCTGCGCCAAGGCAGGCAGCGAGGGCGAGGGCGACGGCTGAGGTGCGGCGTACGGTTGGGCTGAGGGTGATCACGGAGTCTCCTCGAGGCGCTGGATGTCTCGGTCGAAAACGCCTTCCACGTGCACCGTGCGCACCGTTGGCACCGCAGCCCCCGTCAGCGCGGGGGCCACGGACCGGGCGGGCCGGCGTAAGGCAGTGGGGCGTCTCTTCGAGATGTTCTGTGCGTGTTTCACACCATCAGACGCTAGACGGAGCAACCGTCTCTGTTCACTGCTGCCATCCCCCCAGCCCCACTGAGGCCACCCCTACCACTCCCTGTCACACACCTGGCTGCGACAGGACACTGCTACGCACGTGAACTCGGCGAGCGCATTGAGGATTTCACCGCCAAAGCGGCTTCCCATAGTCTCGGTGGATCAGCGCACCTCGCCCTCGAATACTGACGCCTCCCCCACTCCCGGCCGCCGCGAGGATCGCCGCCTCTTTCTGCTCGGTGATGCCGTGCTCGCTCCACCGTGGGTGCCTTATGGCTGGCGCCGCTTCACCGACTCTGCACAGACCAGTGCGTCAATGAGCTTGCGGGCGGTGGGGAGGGGAACGGACCCGAGGAAGAGCGAGGGCTCGCCAGAGAGGGAGGCGCGACCCATCAGCTGGGGCCAGGAGCCCCGATCACCCACCTTGATGCCCATCTCCGCCAGCACCCGCTCAAGCATGAACGCGATGTCGTCGGCTCTCCGCTTCCCCGCCATGAAGGCATCAGCTTGCTGTGCGACTGCATCGGTGTCCGTGGTCATGAAGCGACGTTAGAAACCAACAAGCGTCGGTAGCCAGGATCTTGCGATTCCTTGCGCTGTTTCACCCGAGGGCTTGGATGGCCGCAGTGACCAGCGCTCGGGCACGTGAGCCGTAAACAGCCATACCGGCCAGCTCGTTGAAAGCCTTGGCATACTCGGCGATCTCGCGTGGCTGCACCACATTGATCTTGGCTGTCAGGTTCTCGACCGCGACTCGCCGGTCATCGAACATGTAGAACGCTTCCAGCGGCCACAGCTTCCGCGGACCTGCTGCGGGAATCACCCCCAACGACACGGACGCCAACGGCATCAGCGAGAGAAGGTGCTTGAGCTGGCCGGCCATCGTGTCAACGTCACCGATCTGGCTCCGGAGAACCCATTCTTCGATCAGGACGGCGAACCTGTGTCCGCCTTCATAGATGAGACGACTCCTAGCGACCCGGGCCGGTACGGCCTCGGCAACATCGTCAGGAGTCCTATGAAAGTCGGTCATTGACCGCATGAGAGCCGCAGCGTATTCGGGGGTCTGGAAGAAACCCGGAATCACGTTGGAGACATAGATCCGGAACAGCAAGGTCTCTTTGTAGCCGCTGATCAGTCGCTCTTGTGCATGCCGCAGACCCGTTCGGTGACGCCTTCGCCACTCGACATACATGGAGTCGGCCGCTCGAGCGGTCGCGATCAGATCGGCCGCTTGGTCCTCGGCCCCACAGGCAGCACACCACGCGCGGATATCCGCATCGGTGGGCGTGGCCTTGCCGCTCTGGATACGACTCGTCTTGGCAGCGTTCCACCCACATCGGGCTGACAGTTCTTGGCCGGTGATTCCAGCGTCCTTACGGATCTCCACCAACCGGTCGGCAAGGACCTTCCTTGCTGCCGCGACGCTGGACGAGGGGGAGGATGATGACATGGGCTGGCAGTCCGATGGCGGCGTGCGTCAGACCTTGAACTCTTCGTGCGGGATACCGCGCTCCCACACCGCTTCGAACGCTGATGAACAGAGCTGGACCACGGCCGGCTCCTCGGTCATCTCGAACCGAGGGTCGGCCCAATCCCCATCACCGGTGAAGAGGTTGAACCGAACGAGGCAGTCATCGAACAGCCAGAAGTCGGCTGCAGGCACCGCGATGCCGAGCGCCTTGCGCCGGGGAAGCCAGCGGACCTGCTCGCCCACGGCGACGTTGACGGCAGTGGTGGCGTGCTCGTACTTGATGTACTCGCTCACCGGCTCGGAGACGATGCGCGCCCGTCGCACGACGACACCCCGGGCGACGGTCTCTCGCACCAGCGACACCCAGCGGGACCAGCCTTCCGACTCCGGGTCGAGGTCTACTTCACCGGTGCGCTTCCACTGCTCGAACTCCTCAGCCTCGCCAGCGACGCCGTAGCCGTCACGCATCTCCAGATGGACTGCTGTCCTCTGCGCGCTCCGGAGCAGCGTCGGAAAGTCCGGCACGTTCTGCGGCATCGCACGCCTTCCTCAAGACCGGCACCATCCGTAGTGGCAGGGAGATCACCGACTCGTGCGCCGGGACCCCCACAGCATGTCCGGGCACCCACTCGGTGCTGCCGACCTCCTCCGTGAGGACGTCGTCAGCGGTCACACCTTGGATGATGATCCTCTGCTGCTCGTGGTGCACCCAGACCGTGGCGGACCCCTCTTCCTTCGTCTCAGGGTCCATCCCCATGAAATCTAGTGGCATGGCGATCTCCTGTGTCCACCGGTTCACGCTTGACCGCATGACCATCGGCCCATCGTGTTGCCCGGGTCAAGGGGCGCGCACGCCCCGGCGTGGAGGCCAAGCCACAAGCCACCCCGACCCATTGGCGGATCACCGTACTGGTGCAACGAAGCACGGGGAAGCACCGTGATACTTCTGCGCAAGTTCGCGCAATCGGCTGGGGGTTGGGATTCCACTGTTCCTAGCGTAGTTGCCATCGGACTGCGCGAGGGAATGGCCAGGAAGCGAGGAGACCATGGGCAAAGCCAAAGGCGGCAGTCACTCCGGGAAGCCGGACACCGCACCCCACGACGGGCACCGTGAGAAGCCGCCGCAGGTTCCGCCGGTCACCCCCGACCCCAAGAAGAAGTAGAGGCACACATGGCCTGGAGTGATCTCGTGGCGTCCCTGGCCAAAGACGGCTACCTGACGGCTGATTGGGAACCCTCGTTCGCTGCGGTATCGCGCCATCCGTTCATCCCGGCCCAATGCTGGGCCCACGGGGAAGACGGCACCGTGGCGGAACTCGATCGAGAGACCAGATCGCGGGAGTGGGAGGACGCCGTCGCCTCCGACGTGGCGTTGGTCCTGGCGAAGGAGGGCGGCAAGCCCACCACGTCGGCGTCCATGCCGCGCATGGTGGCCATGATGCTGCGCGAACTGGACGTGCAGGACGGAAACACGCTGCTGGAAATCGGGACTGGCACGGGCTGGAACTCCGCCCTGGCGTCACACCGCCTCGGTTCCAGCAGCGTGACCACCATCGAAGTGAACGTCCAGTTCGCAGAGCGCGCGGCAGCACGGCTGAAGGGAGCCGGCTTCACTCCACGCACCGTATGGGGCGACGGGGCGGATGGGTGGGAGGCCAACGCTCCCTATCAGCGGCTCATTGCCACGTGCGCCGTACAGCACGTGCCCTACGCCTGGGTGGCGCAGACCGAAGGCGTCATGGTCATCCCCTGGGGCAACGGCATGTGCAACGGTGCGTTGCTCCGGCTCGAATCCGACGGACACGCAGCCACGGGCAGGGTGGTCGAAGAGTCGTCGTTCATGTGGATGAGCGGCCACGCGCCCGCGGGCTGGCCCGACGAGTGCGAAGGTGAGCAGTCCTCAACGAGCACGGACCCCCGGGTACTCACCCCCAACGAAGCACGCTTCGCGGTCGGGCTCGGCGTCCCTGGGTGCCGGTACTGCGTGGACTGGGGAGACGATCCGGACGGGGCGGACTGCACACTGTGGCTCACGGACGGGCAATCCGCGGCATCGGTCCGGTACATGCCGGAAGGGTCGGCGTTCCCTGTCAGGCAGTCCGGGCCACGCCGACTCTGGCATGAGGTGGAAGCCGCGTACGGCTGGTGGGAGAAGCAGGGCCGTCCCGGCTTCTCCCGCTTCGGGCTCACCGTGGATGGCGATGGCGAGCAGGTGTGGCTTGACTTGCCGGACAACCTCGTCTCGGCTCGGTAGCCGGACACTTGATATGCCGCTGCACTGAACTTGTTGTCCGTGGCGTGCTCGTATGACCTCGTATGGCCTCCCGTAGGTGCTCACGGAATAAGCAGTACCGGAGCATCGCTCCTCTCCGTAAGGTTTCGGCATGGGCATGGACTTGAGCCTTCGTGAGGATCAGATAGCCGCGCTCCGGCGTTGCGCGAAGCAGGAGGGGATCGACGTGCACAGCATCGTGCTGCTCGCTGTCGACGAGTACGTTGGCAGGGCTCACCGGACGATGGTGCGGCAGACGGCCCAGGAGCAAGCGAGCAAATGGCGCGAGCTCATGGACCGGCTCAAGTGACTCTCTCCTACCTGACCCCAGAAGACGCCTTGACCGTCGCCGGATACGCCTGCGCCGACGACACGCCTGTCGTGCTCCGTGACACAGGACAACTGGAGTCCGCTGTACACCGGCCCTCGGCCGAAATGTACGGGCACGAGGTGTACCCGGACCTGATCAGCAAAGGAGCCGCACTACTCCAGGCCCTGTCGATCAACCACCCGCTGATTGACGGCAACAAGCGCACAGCCTGGCTCTCGTGCGTCACCTTTCTCGCGATGCACGGAGTCCAGCTGCGCCCAGAGATCGACGCCGCAGAACGACTGGTCCTCGCCGTGACGACAGGGGAAATGCGTGACGTGGAGGAGATAGCACAGGGCATCAAAGCTTTGCTGGAGCCCGACGTGACGCTGTGAGGCGATCTTGGCGGATGCCTGCGTCAGCGCCCGCCACCGTGAGCGGCCCGGTAATCACTGGGGCTCAGGCCGTGGGCCGTCTTGAAGGCGCGGCTGAAGTGGGCCGGGTTCAGGAACCCCCAACGAGCCGCTATCGAAGCCACCGTGCGGTCGGCCGCGTACGGGCCCCCGGCCAAGTCACGTCGGCAGCCCTCCAGCCTGCGCTGTCTGATCCAGGCCGTGATCGTGGTCTGCTCCTCGGAGAAGAGCTTCTGCAAGTAGCGCAGTGAGACGTGGTGCGCCTTCGCGATCCGTTCCGGGGACAGGTCCGGGTCGGCCAAGTGCTGGTCGATATAGGCGCGGACGCGCAGGAGAGTGGTGCGGCGGGCCGCTTGCTGGTCGTCGGTGTTCGGGCGTGGCCGCCGCTCGGCGAGCATGGTGGCAAGCAGGTCGCCGGTGGTCCGGGAGAGGCTCTCCGCGCTGTCCGCGTAGTCGTGGGAGTGCCTGGCCAGGCGGGTGAGGAACGGGGAGACCAGGGCGCCGACCCCTTCGGTTGAGGAGAAGCGGGTCGCCGTCACCTCCGTGGTCTGGCTGTTGTCCAGGTGGGCCAGGCGGTGCGGGAGCATGAACTCCAGCATCGAGAAGGCCTCGCCGCACGCGAGCGTGTAGGGGCGGGTGGTGTCGTAGCAGGCGATGTCCCCGGGGCCCAGCGCCGTTTCGCGGCCGTCCTGGCGGATCACCGCGCTGCCGCGCTGGATCACGCCCACGAGCAGGTACTCGGCATCCGAGCGGGCGATCAGCCGTGGTGTTCTGTCGACGCGGCTCGGGTCGGCCGATACCTCCGCGACGCCGACGGCGCCGAGGCGGCCGGCCGTGAGCTCTCCGCGGAACGGCTCGTCGTCCTGAAGCGGCTTGACGTGGACCGGCACAAAGCTGTCGCACACGACGTCCTGCCAGAAGGCACGCCGTTCCGCCTCTGCATGGTCTTGGGTCCGCAATCGCCGCATATGGCTGAGCAACGCAGCGGGCTGTCGGCGGATTCCCGTGCGCGTACGGACAACTGGGCGTGCGCTTGCGGACAAATCTGCCGTGCTCTCGCCGGGCATCGTGGAGCGCACCAGTTACCCCGATGGGAGATGACACATGCCTTTCGCGTCAGTCAACGGTCAGCAGCTGTACTTCGAGGACACCGGGGGCGACGGCCCGGTGGTCGTCTTCAGCCACGGCAACCTCATGAACCACCGGATGTGGGCACCCCAAGTCGAGGCACTGCGCGGTGAGTTCCGGTGCGTCGTGTGGGACGAGCGGCTGCACGGGCGCACCAAGGACGACGGCGCTCTCCATACCTACTGGGACTCCGCCGACGACCTTCTCGGTCTGCTCGACCATCTCGGTGTCGAGCAGGCGGCTCTGGTCGGTCACTCCCAGGGCGGGTTCCTGTCGCTTCGCGCTGCGCTGCGTGCGCCGGAACGGGTCAGGGCCCTGGTCCTGATCGACAGCGCGGCGGTGGCCTGGCCGGAGGAGGCCCTGGCCCAGATGAGCGGCATCAGTGAAGGGCTCCGGTCCGGTGGGCCGGATGCGGTTGCCCCGGTTCTGCTCGACCTGCTGCTCGGCAAGCCCGAGATTCATGAGGACTGGCTGCGTGTGTGGCATGAGGAGCCCCGGGAACGGCTGGCCGATGCGGTGGCCGTGCTCATGGGTGTCGACGATGTCTCCGCCCGCCTCGGGGAGATCGCTCAGCCGGTCCTGATCATGCATGGTGAGGCCGATCAGCCGGTCCCGCTGCCGCTGGGGCAGATGCTCCGCGATCACCTGCCGGGGGCCTTGGACCCCGTCGTGATACCGGGCGCGGGACACACACCGAGCCTGACCCATCCCGACCAGGTCAACGGCCCGCTGGCCGCCTTCCTCGCCGGTCCGGCGCTCCTGCCCATCGCCTTCCAGCAGGCGCTCAATGCTCACGATGCCGACCGGGTCCTGGCGCTGTACACGGAGAACGCGACGATGCGCACCGTCACCGGCGAGGTGATCAGCGGCAGCGCCGCACTGCGAGCGGAAGTTGAGCAGACGATCGCCGCCGACCCCAACATCATCAACACCACCCGCCACGTTCTCCTCGGCGACGGCACCGCCCTGCTGATCGTCGACTGGAAGATGCGGCTGACCGCACCGGACGGCAACCGCGTCACCGCGTCCGGCACCGCCACGAACGTGGCAACCCGCGGCGCCGACGGCACGTGGCGCTTCACCATCCTCAACCCGACCGGCACTGCCTGAGCGGAATGGACCGAGCTCACCCTTCTTCCGGCGACGGGCGGGGAGCGATCCGCGGTGTGGGCCGGTTCGGGTCGGTGCGGCTGGGATCGAGGGCGGTGGCGAGATGGCGGCGCAGGAGGCGGCCGAGTTTGCGGTCGACCAGGCTGTTCAGCACGGCGGCCAGCAGCAGGGAGAGGAAGAGACCGAGGCCGATCGAGGGGAGCAGGCCGAGGCCGGGGACCGCTTTGAGGATGCCGCGGGTGACAGGTATGCCCAGGCTTTGGTGAACCAGGTAGAAGGGGTAGGTCAGGGCGCCGGCGTAGACGAGGGTTCGCCATTGGAGGTGGCGCAGCGGGCCGGGGCCGGCCAGGGCGAGCAGTACGAGGAAGCCGGTGAGGACGGCCGCGCTGACTGCCCAGTTGGAGCCGGCGTGTGTGGCGACGCGGTCGTCCAGGACCGTCAGGGTGTAGCACCAGGCGAAGCCGGCCAGGAGCCAAAGGAGGAGGTTGGGTCCGAAGCGGTGCATCAGGTAGAGCGCGATGCCGGCCACGAAGAGTCCGGCGTACTGGCTGAGCAGGAACTCGTCCAGGACGGTGGAGTGCAGTTCGCGGCCGATGGACGCCAGGACGAGCCAGAGGAAACCGAAGGCTATGGCGCGCCGGTAGGTCAGGCCGATCAGCAGCAGTGCGCCCATGAGGAGGTAGAAGCGGGCTTCCACCCATAGTGTCCAGGCGACGCCAGCGGTGAAGTCCAGGCCGAGCGGGCTGGGAATCATCGTCAGGTTGCCCAGGGTGGTACGCAGGTCCGTGGGCGCCCCTGACCGCTGCCCGGCGAGCACGGTGACCGTGCCGGCGGCGACGATGATCAGGACGACGGCCCAGTACAGCGGGAAGAGCCGGGCGATACGGGAGACGGCGAACTGCGCCGGGGTGCGGCCCCAGCAGCTCATGCAGATGACGAAGCCGCTGATCAGGAAGAACGCCTCGACGCCGAGCCAGCCGTAGCCGCTGATCGCGTGCAGCAGTGGTGCTGCCTGCGGGAGGTCGTAGGCCTCGCCCCAGAAGCGGGGGGTCGGGGTGCCGAGGTAGTGGTAGGCGGCCACGGCTGCGGCTGCGAGCAGCCGCAGCCCGTCGACCGCGGCCAGGCGCCCGCCCCCGGCCGACGCGCGGGATATTCGCTGCCCGACTGCCCGGGACAGGCTGCGGGCAGCTCGGGTGTGTACGGAGATAGGCATGGAAAGTCCTGTGGCCAAGCGGCCGATCGAAGATCGAAGAAGGCCGTCTGTAGGGGGAAGAGAGGGTGCCTCCTGATCGCCGGGCGACAGGGGGCAAGCGGGGCCCGAGGCTGAACGTCATGGTCTGCCCGACTGCGTCCCAACAGTTCGACGATCGGCTGCGGTGGCGGACGCGGCCGGGCGGCGGAGGCCTGCGAGATCGATCATGAGCTCCCCTGTGACTTAAACCATGCTTTCACTAAGTGATTAGTGAAAGCATGATGCAGGGACCCCCTGGGGGTCAAACCCTTCGAAGAGCGCCGGACGGCGCGTAAGGTGCCCGCATGATCGAAATGCCGGAGGAGTTCGCGCGGAGCACGGTCGAGCGCGAAGGGGAGCCGGGGGCGGCGTGGATCGCCGAACTGCCCGGGACAGTCGATGAGTTGCTGAAGCGCTGGGACTGCGTGCCGGACGGCGCGGTCATGCACGGCGGCGTCGGGGTCATCGTCCCCGTACAGCGACAGGGCGGGGGAGCCGCCGTGCTGAAGGTGTCCTTCCCCCACCCCGGCAACGTCCATGAGCCCGACGCGTTCGCCGCGTGGGACGGGCGCGGGGCCGTTCTGCTGCACGAGCGTGACGACGAGCGGTTCGCGATGCTGCTGGAGCGGGCCCGCACATCGACCCTGGCCGAAGTCGCCGATGGCGACGAGGTGGTGACGGTCGCCGGGCGGATCAGTCGGCGGCTGGCCGTCCCCGCGCCGCCCGGACTGCCCCGGCTGCGGGAGCAGGCCGACGGCTGGGAGGAGCAGTTGCGCAAGGATGCGGAGGAGCTGGCGCATACGCTGCCGCAGTACGTCGTGGACGCCGCCGTCGCCACCGTACGGGAGTTGGGGCGCGATCAGCCGGACACCCTCGTCCACGGGGACCTGCACCCCGGGAACATCCTGCGCGCCGACCGTGAGCCGTGGCTGGCCGTCGACCCCAAGGGGTACGCGGGAGACCCGGCCTACGACGGCGGCACACTGCTCAAGTCGCGTGCGCTGACGTTCCTCGAGGCGGACGACATAGGCAAGGCCGTCCACCGCGTCGTGGACGTGTTCGCCGAGGCCGCGGAGCTGGATCGCGAACGTGTGCTGCGCTGGGCGCAGTTCCATGCGGTGCAGGCGGCGTTCTGGGGGCGCCGCCACGGCTTCCACATCGCCCGCGACGGAGAGCGTCTGGACTGGCTCAACGAACTCGCCGACCGCCTGGCGGAGTTGCTCACCGCGGATCCGCGCCCGCTGTGATCGGACGCAGCAGTTCACCGAACTCGGCGAACAACCGGGCCGTCGCCGCATCGGCGGCCTTCGACTTCGTGGCGAAGTTCAGGAATCCGTGGACGAGCCCGGGGAACATGTGCTTGTCGACCACCACATCGGCGGCGAGCAGCGCGTCGGCGTACGCCAGTCCCTCGTCCCGCAGCGGGTCGAACTCGGCGCAGCCGACGACCGCGGGCGCCAGGCCCTCGTGGCTGTCGGCGAGGAGCGGGGAGGCCGGGGCGCTGTCGGCGGCGGCCGGGAAGGCGGCGAGGTAGAGGCCGATGATGCGCTCGATCTCGGCCGCGGTCAGCGCGTACCCGGTGGCGTTCTCGGTCAGGGAGCGGTGGTTCCGCTCGCTGCCGAGGTCGGTGGACGGGTAGGCGAGGAGCTGGGCCGCCAGGGGGCGTCCCTCGTCCCGGAAGGCCAGGGCCACGCCGGCGGCGAGGCTGCCGCCGGCGCTGTCACCCGCGACGGCGAGCGTGCTGCCGCCGTAGTCGGCGATGTGGTCCCCGACGTGGCCGGTCACGGCCACGCAGTCGTCGAACCCGGCGGGGAAGGGGAATTCCGGGGCGAGCCGGTAGGCCACGCTGACGACGACCGCGGTCAGGTCCCGGCAGAGGCGGCGGCAGATGCCGTCGTGGGTGTCGAGGTCACCGGCGATGAAGCCGCCGCCGTGGAAGAAGACGACCGTGGGGACGGGGCCGTCGCCCTCGGGGCGGTAGACCCGCACCGGCACTCCGGCGACCCGGCCGTCGGTCACCTCCCCGACCGCGATCGGCGGGCTCGGCGCGACGGCGAGCGAGAGCATGCGGTTCGCCTCGCGCACCTCGGCGATGGAGGGCGGCTCGGCGGGCGGCGGCCCGTCGAGCCCGTACTGCTTCAGCAGGGCCGCTATCTCCGGGTCCATAGGACCCAGGATGCCGTGGGAGCGCCGCACCCGCAGCCCGGCGGGGCCCGTGCGGGGTGCGGCCCCTAACCTGGCGTGATGGAACGGATCTTGGTGAGCGCCTGTCTGCTGGGCCGCCGCGTGCGCTACGACGGCAGCGCGAAGAGCGTGGACGACGAACTGCTCGCGCGCTGGCGGGCGGAGGGGCGCGTGGTCGCGTTCTGCCCCGAGGTGTCCGGCGGCCTGCCCGTGCCGCGGCCGGCGGCGGAGATCGTCGGCGGGGACGGTGCGGCGGTGCTGGACGGCACCGCCCACGTCATCGCCGCAACCGGCGAGGACGTCACCGAGTACTTCGTCCGCGGCGCCCACTTGGCGCTGGACGCGGCCCGTGAAGCCGGTGTCCGCGTCGCGCTGTTGAAGGAGTCCAGCCCGTCCTGCGGGAGTCTTCGGATCTACGACGGCGGGTTCACGGGCACGCGCGTCCCCGGGCACGGCGTGACGACGGCGCTGCTTCAGCGGGCGGGCATACAGGTCTTCGGCGAGGACCGGATCGGTGAGGCGGCGGCCTGTCTCACCGACCGCTAGCCGCAGCAGGCCGGCACCGGCTCCAGCCCGTGCGGGAGGCGATCGCCGCCGAAGACGGCCGTGGTGGCCTCGTCGCCGCCCAGCGCGGCCACCGCGAGGAGCAGCGAACCGGCGGTCCAGGAGGTGAGTTCCCGGGGCCAGACGGCGTCGTCGTCGAAGACGTAGCCGGTCCAGTAGAGACCGTTGTCGGCCCGGAGGTGGCCGATGGAGCGGAGGATCTCCACGGCGCGGTCGGACTCGCCCATCGCCCAGAGGGCGAGGGCGAGTTCGCAGCTCTCGCCGCCGGTGACCCAGGGGTTGGGGGTCACGCAGCGCACGCCGAGGCCGGGGACGACGAAGGTGTCCCAGTGCTCCTCGATGCGCTCCTTGGCCGCGGGGCCGGTGAGGGCTCCGCCGAGGACCGGGTAGTACCAGTCCATCGAGTAGCGGCCCTTGTCCAGGAACCGCTCGGGGTGGTGCCGTATCGCGTGGGCGAGGAGACCGGCCGCGAGCTCCCAGTCGGGCTGGGGCTCCTCGCGGTGCTCGGCGATGGCCAGCGCGCAGCGCAGGGCCTGGTGGATGGAGGAGCAGCCGGTGAGGAGGGCGTCGGGGACGTCGGTGCCGTCCTCTTCGCGCTTCCAGCCGATCTGGCCGCCGGGCTGCTGGAGTTGGAGGACGAACTCGACGGCGGCGTAGACCGTGGGCCAGATGCGGTCGAGGAAGGCGTCGTCGCCGGTGGAGAGGTAGTGGTGCCAGGCGCCGACCGCGATGTAGGCGGTGAAGTTGGTCTCGCGGCTGCGGTCGGTGGGGGCGTCCGCGTCGCCGTCGGCGTAGGCGGCGTACCAGGAGCCGTCGGGGTTCTGGTGTTCGGCGAGCCAGCGGTAGGCGGCCTCGGCGCGCTCGTGCTCGCCCGCGGCGTCGAGGGCCATGGCGGACTCGACGTGGTCCCAGGGGTCGAGGTGGTGGCCGCGGAACCAGGGTATGGCGCCATCGGGGCGCTGGATCGCGGCGATGCCCGCCACGGTCTGGACGGCCTGCTCGACGGAGAGCACTCCGGGCAGGGTGAGGCGTTCGGTGCGGCCGGGGCGGCGGCTGGACGACGTCGTCACAGGCCCGCCTCGGAGACCGAGGAGACCTCGGGGAGCTTCGGCTTGGTCGCGTATGCCACGAAGCTCTTGCCGATGACGGGGTTGAGGGCCTGCTCGGCGAGCCGGGTCGCCCGCGGCTTCTTCATGATGTCCCAGACCAGCAGCTTGTGGTACGCGCGTACCGGCAGCGCCTTGTCGTTGTCGACGCCGAAGGCGCACTTGAGCCACCAGTAGGGGCTGTGCAGACCGTGCGCGTGGTGGGTGCCGTACGGCTTGAGCCCGGCCTCCTCCATCTTGCGCAGGAGTTCGTCGGCCTTGTAGATGCGGATGTGGCCGCCCTCGACCTCGTGGTAGGCGTCGCTGAGCGCCCAGCAGACCTTCTCGGGCCCGTAGCGGGGGACGGTGATCGCTATCCGGCCGCCGGGACGGAGGACGCGGACCATCTCGGCGAGCACGCCCTTGTCGTCGGGGATGTGCTCCATGACCTCGGAGATGATGACGACGTCGAAGCTGTCGTCGGGGAAGGGCAGGGCGAGGGCGTCGCCCTCCATGGCGGTGGCGGTGGCGCCCGCGGGGGCCTCACCGGCCTCCTTCATCGCGGCGAACCACTTGGTGACCTCGCGGATCTCCTCGGCGTTGCGGTCGAGGGCCACGACGTGCGCACCGCGCCGGTAGCACTCGAAGGCGTGCCGGCCCGCGCCGCAGCCCAGATCGAGGACCCGGTCGCCGGCGGCGAGCGGGAAGCGGGAGAAGTCGACGGTCAGCACGCGGATCTGCTTTCGCTCGGCGGGACGGATGGGTGGTGGTCGCGTCGGACGGGTCCGTCAGGCGGGTCTGCC
The DNA here is from genome assembly GCF_059089585.1 of Streptomyces sp. SX-6. Lineage (NCBI taxonomy): Bacteria > Bacillati > Actinomycetota > Actinomycetes > Kitasatosporales > Streptomycetaceae > Streptomyces > Streptomyces sp. SX-6. The sequence continues at coordinate 70,029 of NZ_JBTHHU010000008.1, forward strand.
GAGCCGGGTGGCTCTCGCCGTGGCGTACCGCTCGATGGACGCGCGGTAGCGCTCGGCCGTGCCGATGGCGGCCTGGCGCCAGGTGAAGCGGGCGAGGACGCGCTCGCGGCCCGCGGCGCCGAGCCTGCGGCGCAGCTCGTCGTCGCCGAGCAGCCGGTTCAGCCCGGCGGCGAGGGCGTCGGAGTCGCCGGGCGGGACGGCGAGGCAGGTCTCGCCGTCGGGGCCGGCGACCTCGGGGATGGCGCCGCCGGTGGTGGCCAGCAGCGGGGTGCCGCTGGCCATGGCCTCGGCGGCGGGGAGGGAGAAGCCTTCGTAGAGGGACGGGACGCAGGAGACCTGGGCGCTGCGTATGAGGTCGACGAGTTCGGCGTCGCTGATGCCCTTGACGAACTCGACGGCGCCGTCGAGCCCGTGGTGCTCGATGGCCCGGGCGACGGGTCCGTCGTCGGCGCGCTTGCCGACGACGACGAGGTGGGCGTCGGGGTGTTCGGTACGGACCTTGGCGAGCGCCTCGACCAGGTGCACCAGGCCCTTGAGCGGCACATCGGCGCTGGAGGTGGTGACGATGCGGCCGGGTATCACGGGGACGGACGGGTCGGGCGAGAAGAGGTCCGTGTCGGCGCCGATCGGTACGACGTGGATGCGGTCGCCGCGCACCTTGAGGTGGTCGACGATCTCCTGCCGGGAGGAGCCGGAGACGGTGAGGACCGACGGCAGGCAGCGGGCGACGCGCTCCTGCATGCGCGTGAAGCCGTACCAGCGGCGTACGGACAGGCGCCGCTTGAAGTCCGGCGCCGCGTCCAGCTCGAGCTGCCGGTCGACGGTGATGGGGTGGTGGATCGTGGTGACGAGCGGTGCGCCCAGGTCGGCGAGGAGGCCGTAGCCGAGGGTCTGGTTGTCGTGGACGACGTCGAAGTCGCCGCGGCGGGCGGCCAGGTGGCGGCGTGCGCGCAGCGAGAAGGTGAGCGGCTCGGGGAAGCCGCCGGTCCACATGGTGGAGACCTCGAGGGCGTCGACCCAGTCGCGGTACTCGTCGCGGCCCGGGGTGCGGAAGGGGTCGGGCTGCCGGTAGAGGTCGAGGCTGGGCAACTCGGTGAGGGTGACGCCCTCGTCCAGCACCGGGTACGGCTGGGCGCCGATGACCTCGACGGTGTGCCCGAGGCGGGCCAGTTCGCGCGAGAGATGGCGCACGTAGACGCCCTGACCGCCGCAGAACGGGTTGCCCTTGTACGACAGCAGCGCGATGCGCAGCGGGCTGTCACCAGCGGTCACGCACGGCCCCCTAGATTCCCTCGGTATTCAGCGGGAGCGTAACGGTTGGCGAATATCTAGAACAAGTTCCACCGGTTGAGCGCCCCGGACCGGCACCTCGGGCCGACCCCTCAGCCGACCCCTCAAAGGTGATGGTCCTGTAATGCGCTCCGGTGCGTCGCCCGGTACGCGGCGGGCATGGATGGCGGCATGAGCCTGCCGCTGCATCTGTCGCTGAAGCTGAGCAAGCACCTGATCAAGCAGAAGCTGCTGCGGAACGAGAAGTTCCCGCTGCTCGTCGAGGTGGAGACGCTCTTCGCCTGCAACCTCAAGTGCGCCGGCTGCGGCAAGATCCAGCATCCGCACGACGTGCTGAAGAAGCGCATGCCGGTCCAGCAGGCGGTCGGCGCGGTCGAGGAGTGCGGGGCCCCGATGGTGGCGCTCTCGGGCGGAGAACCGTTGATGCATCCGCAGATCGACGAAGTCGTACGGCAGTTGCTGCGGCGCCGGAAGTTCGTGGTGCTGTGCACCAACGCCCTGCTGCTGCCCAAGCACCTCCACAAGTTCCGGCCGGACAGGAACTTCGCGTGGATGGTGCACATCGACGGCCTGCGCGAGCGGCACGACGAGGCGGTGAGCAAGGAGGGCGTGTTCGACGAGGCGGTGGAGGCCATCAGGCTGGCCAAGTCCCGGGGTTTCCAGGTGTATACGAACAGCACGTTCTTCAACACGGACTCCCCGAAGACCATCATCGACGTCCTGGACTTCCTCAACGACGACCTCAAGGTCGACCGGATGGAGATCTCCCCCGGCTACGCCTACGAGATGGCACCCGACCAGGACCGCTTCCTCGGCGTGCAGCAGACCAGGGAACTCTTCCGCACGGCGTTCGCGAACGGACGGCGCAGGAAGTGGCGGCTCAACCACTCCGCGCTCTTCCTCGACTTCCTCGAGGGGAAGCGGGAGTTCGCGTGCACACCGTGGGGCATCCCCTCGTACTCGCTGCACGGCTGGCAGCGTCCCTGCTACCTGATGGCGGACGGCTACGCCTCGACGTACAAGGAACTGCTGGAGACCACCGAGTGGGACAAATACGGCCGCGGCAAGGACCCTCGCTGCGACAACTGCATGGCGCACTGCGGCTACGAACCGAGCGCCGTGCTGGCCACGATGGGCTCGCTCAGGGAGAGCATCCGCGCGCTGACGTCCATGTGAGAGGGCCGTACGCGTCCCGGTGAACCATGCGGTGATGAGCGATAGTGATTCGCGTCACTGCGGGACGCCCTGTCATCATGCACCCTGTCCGCCGCCCGAAGACGGAACGGCCGCCTGAAGACGGAACGCACGAAACGGAACATGCCGGAACCGATGACCGCCGATCCCAAGTCGGCCCCGCCGGTGCTCACCGAGCGCCAGGAGGCCCGCCGCCGACGCATCCTGCACACCAGCGCCGAACTGGCCGGCCGCGGCGGCTTCGACGCGGTGCAGATGCGGGAGGTCGCCGAGGCCTCGAGCGTCGCGCTCGGCACGCTCTACCGGTACTTCCCCTCCAAGATCCATCTGCTGGTCGCCACCATGCGGGACCAGCTCGAGCGGCTGCACAAGACGCTGCGCGAGCGGCCGCCCACCGGGGCGGACCCGGCCGCGCGGGTGGCCGAGACCCTGATGCGGGCCTTCCGCGCGATGCAGCGCGATCCGCATCTCGCCGACGCCATGGTCCGCGCCCTCACCTTCGCCGACCGCTCGGTGAACGCGGAGGTCGACGCCGTCTCCCGGCTGACCACCACGATCATCCTGGACGCGATGGGGCTGCCCGGCCCGCCCGCGCCCGAGCAGCTGTCCGCGGTGCGGGTCATCGTGCACACCTGGCACTCGGCGCTGATCACCTGGCTGTCGGGGCGCGCCTCCATCACCCAGGTGAAGGTCGACATCGAGACAGCCTGCCGCCTGATCGCCTGAGCGCCTTTCGTTCGTGTCTCGTTCGTGAGTCCTTTTCGCTCTTGCGCCGGACGCACCTCTTGCCAACGCACCCCGCGCGCTGCCACGTGCCGGTATGAAGTTACCGCCCCACCGGAGGCAGCGTTTGCTGCGGGAAATGCTGGAGGAACCGGACGATGATCCAGGTCCTGCTGATACATGAGACCCGTCTGCTGAGGACCGCTCTGGCCGAACTGCTCGCCAGGGAGCCCGACCTGGAGGTCTCCTCGGCGTCCTGGCGGGACGCCGACGCAGCGGTTTCGGACCACCCGCCGCAGGTATGCGTCGCCGGCATGGACGGCTCCGAGGCCGGTGAGCCGTACGGGATAGGGGAGTTGTCGAAGCGCTGCCGTACGACGGCCGACGGCGCGTTGATCGCGCTGGTCAGGCGGGGGCGGCCGGGCCCCCTGCGCCGCGCCTACGAGGCGGGCTCCCTCGGCTACTTGGACATGAACGCTTCGCCGGACCTGTTGGTCGAGGCCATAAGAAGAGTGGCGAAGGGGGAACGTTTCATCGATGAAGCGCTCGGTTTCGGCTTTCTTCAGGCGGCCGAAATACCCCTCACCCAGCGTGAGTTGAACGTCCTGTCACTGGCTGCCGAGGGGGCTTCCATCAAGGAGATAGCCTGCGGGCTGCATCTGTCGTCCGGCACCGTGCGCAACTACATGGCGGCCATCACCCGGAAAACCGGCGCCCGCAACCGTGTTGACGCCATCCGCATATCGCGCCGGGCCGGCTGGCTGTCATGATGGCCCCGTAGGACCGTACAAAGGGGAGGGCCCTCCCCCGTCAAGGGGGAGGGCCCGCACAGGCACCGTCAGGCAGCCGTCAGGCAGCCGTCAGAGGCAGAGGATGACGCTGACGTTGCTCACGCAGGAGAGCAGGCTGACGGTGCTCTCGTTGCCGGCGCCGCCCTGCTGCTCCGACTCCAGGCTCTGCAGGTCGAGAAGTGCCATGATCGTTCCTTTCTGTGGGGACAGTGTGGTGCTGGTTACGGCTCCGCGTTCAGCGGAGCCGGCTCTGGGGCGCCGCGAGGGGCGCGAGGAACGGCAGCTGCGCCGGGCGGTCGCCGAGTGCGGCGCCGAGCGCGAGCAGGCAGCCCGCCGTTCCGGTGGCGAGGTCCATGGAGAGCCGCATCATCTGGTGCCCGGGGAAGGCGAGTTCGCCCTGGTAGGACATGCCGTACCAGTCCAGTGCGGCGATCTGTGCGGCAAGGCCGGGAGTCGGAGCAGCCCGCGTGGTGTCGCCCGGCGCGACGGTGCGGGCGAGGTGGAGGATCATCCCGGCGCGGCCCTGGAGGAGGCCGGGCTGGGCGTAGAAGCGGGAGCGGGCGGCGGCCAGGATGCCGTCGCGTGCCTCGGTGAACTCGCCGTCGTCACCGGCGTGGACGAGGTAGTCGTCCAGCACCATGCCGATGCCGACGCTGCCGTCGCCGAGGTAGGGCATCGTGCGCCAGCCCTCGTCCACCTGGAGGCTGCCGCTGGGGGCCCGCACGGTGTGCGCGAGATCCACTCTGAGGGCTTTTTTGGCCAATTCGAGCAGCGCGGGCGTGCCCGTGCGTTCGTACAGCCGGAGGAACAGGAGGGCCGGTCCGGTGGCGCCCCGCATCAGGCCGGCGCGCTGCCGTCCGGAATCTTCTGTTTCGAGCCGGTCGGCCAGGAGTTGTGCGGCTTCCAACGCCCGGTCGCGGAGGGCACTTTCGCCCGTGGTGACGGCGAGGTGGTCGAGCACCAGACCGAGTCCGGCCAGTCCGCCGCGCAGCCCGGAGGTCAGTCGCTGCCACTGCTCGCCGAGCACGGTCTCCGTCAGGTCGAGGGCGCGCCGGGTGTGGCCGAGCCGGTCGAGGACCAGGGCGACGCCGGCGAGGCCGTCGTAGAGGCCGAGCGGGGTGCCGGGCGGCACCGGGTCGGTGTGGCGCAGGAGCCACTCCTCCCCCGCCCCGTACCGCTCGGCGCCCACCTCGGCGAGGGCGTGCAGCACACCGGCCGCGCCATGGGCGAGGCCCAGGCCGCCGCCTTCGGAGAACTGCTCGATGTCGCCGGGGAAGAGCCGGTCGTCGCGGTCCGGGGTCGCGGAGGCGAGGAGGGCGCGCACCATCGAGTCGCGGGCGCGCGGCCAGTCGCCGGGGCCGGCGGGGCCGTGCGGTCGCTCCGTCCCGGCGACGGGACGGTCGCCCGCCGGGGTACGGGTGATCTCGGCCACCGCTTCGTCGAGGAACGCGCGGGGCACCGGGAACTCCCGGGCGATCACGTCCGCCAGGTGGGCCGCCTTCTCGCGGTCGATCACCAGCAGGGTGGTGACGGGCAGGAAGAGCGCGAGCCGCAGGCAGGCCAGGGCGTAGCGGTCCACCTCGACGCCCCGGCGGTCCGGCGGCGCGAAGAAGCCCGGGTGGGCGACGACTTGGCGGCCTCGTTCGGCGGCCGGGGCCGCGGCCTCGAAGTCGATCAGCGCGACGGACTCCTCGTCCGGCCCGACCATGATGTTGAACATGTGCAGGTCGTTGAAGACCATTCCCCTGCCGTGCACGGCGGCGACGGCCTCCTCGACAGCGCCGTGGATGCGCAGCGCCCAGGCCGTGTAGGCCTCGACCGCCGAGGGGTCGGGGTCGGCGGCGAGCAGCGGATGCCGTTCGCCGAAGAAGGAGTTGAGGGGGCGGCCCTCGACGAAGTCCATCACCAGGAAGCGGTGGTCGCCCAGCGTGAACCAGTCGCGCACCTCGGGTGCGACGCCGAGTCCGGAGAGCTTCTCGAGCGCTTCCTTCTCCCGCTCGAGCCGGGCCACCGCGTCGGCGCCGTCCGCGGCCAGGCCGGCGTACGGGCGGCCCTCCTTGAGGACGACCTTGCGGCCGTCGCGGGTGTCGGTGCCGACGTAGACCCCGCCGCCGTTGGAGAAGTGCAGGGCCTTCTCGATGCGGTACGGCAGGTCGCCGACCGTGGTGGCGTTGCGTGCGGCGAGGTGGGGCTCGAGGAAGGCGGGCAGGGTCACCCAGGAGGGGACCCGGAACGCGGGGTCGCGGGGGTCCGGTACGAGCCGGCCCTCGGCGTCCTCGATCGCGGGGACGAGCGAGCCGCGCTCGTCGACGCAGAAGCGGCGGGCGAAGGCGCCGTAGCGGACGTAGAGCGGGCCGTCGTGCCAGCGCAGGTCGGTGAGGATGTACGGGCCGGGCGAGCCGCCGAGGACCTCGTGCAACGCGCCCAGGGTTTCCTCGAGTTGGGCCTCGTCATCGGGGTAGACGGTGACGAACTTGCCGCTCATGTCGCGTCCGGCGTACTTGCTGTTGCGCAGGTGCAGCAGGTGCGCTCCCGGCACGAACTTGAAGGGGATGCGCCGGGGCACGCAGTGGTCCCACACCGCGGCGGCCGTCTTGTCCGCGGTGCCGGTGGTCGCCGTCACATGGATCTTCCAGCCCTGGGCGGGCCGGTTCTCGTTCCCGGTGGCGGGGACGACGTGGAGCCAGTCACCGGTGCGGCTCGTCTCCCAGCCGTCGGGCACAGGGCGGCGGGCGGTGTCGAACAGGGCGTCCTGCGCGGTGGCGGTCGCCACCTTCTGCAGGCGGTCCGGGGTCTCGTAGAAATGCCGGTCGGCAAGACAGTAGACCTCGTACCTCTTGTCCATCGGGCTCCCCCGTGCGTATGCGCCTGGTTGCGACGACGAGATTTCCACGCGCCGGGGAGGTGGCGACAGTCTCAGATGTCACCGAGTGACCGTGCGGAACGCATGAGTAACAAAAGGAGGTTGCTTAATGCGAGTGTCATACGCGCATTACTCGCCGCTACTCGCCGGGGAAGACCTCCTCGCCCGTCGCCTCGTCGTGGAGGGTGATGGCCTCGACCGGGCATCCCTCGGCCGCCAGGCGCACGTCGTCCGACGCCGCCGTGACGGGGGCGGCCGGGTGTGACTTGTGGGCCTCGTCGAGGCGGAAGGCCTCGGGCGCCACTCCCGCGCACTGGCCGGAGCCGACGCACAGCCCGCGGTCGACGGCCACCTTCCAGCGGCGCTCGCGGGCCCCGGTTTCTAGGTACGTGGCCGGGAGGTGGATCATCTTGTGCTCGAAGTACTCGCCGTAGCCCTCCGGCCCGAACTCCCGCCCCAGGCCGGAGTTCTTGTAGCCGCCGAACGGCCCGAGCATGTCGAGGCTGAAGGTGTTGACGCAGTACGTGCCGGTGCGCACGGACCGTGCGACCTCGATGCCGCGCTCGACGTCGGCCGTCCAGACGCTGCCGGAGAGGCCGTAGTCGGAGTCGTCCGCGATGCGCACGGCCTCGGCCTCGTCGTCGTACGGCAGCAGGCAGACGACCGGGCCGAAGATCTCCTCGCGGGCGACGCGCATGGTGTTGGCGACGTCGCCGAGGAGCGTCGGCTCGACGTACCAGCCCGTGCCGCCGGGCAGGTGCGGCCGGCCGCCGCCCGTCAGCACCCGGGCGCCCTCCTGGCGTCCGGCGGCGACGTACTCCAGCGACCGCTCGCGCTGCCGCCGGGTCACGAGCGGGCCGACCTGGGTCTTGGGGTCGAGCGGGTCGCCGACGACCAGCGCGGCGGCGGCCGCGGCGAAGCGCGCGGCGTAGTCGTCGTAGGCGGCGCGCGGGACGAGGACGCGGGTCTGGGCCACGCAGGCCTGGCCGTTGTTCATCCACGCGCTGGGCGCGATGCCGGCGACGGCGGTGTCCGGGTCGGCGTCCGGCAGGACGATCGCGGCGGATTTGCCGCCCAGTTCGAGCGTGACGCGGGTGAGGTGCCGCGCGGCGACCTCCATGACGCGTCTGCCCGCGGCGACCGACCCGGTGAAGGAGACCTTGTCGACGCCCGGGTGGCCGACGAGGTACTCGCCCGTCTCCCGCCCGGCGGGCAGGATCGACAGCACCCCCTCCGGCAGCCCCGCCTCGGCGGCGATCTCCGCGAGGACGTACGCGTCCAGCGGCGTCTCCGGCGCGGGCTTGAGCACGACCGTGCAGCCCGCGAGCAGGGCGGGGGCGAGCTTCGCCGCCGCCGCGAACTGGGGCACGTTCCACGGCACGATCGCGGCCACGACGCCGGCCGGTTCGCGCCGCACGAGCAGCGGGCCGAGCGCACCGGCCCGCCGTTCCTCGTACGGGAACTCCCGCGCGACCCTGATCGCGCCGTCCCACACCATGACCGCGCCGAGGGCCTGCGCGAGGACGCTCCAAGAGTAGGGGGAGCCGTTCTGCGCGGAGATGAGCCGCGCGATCTCCTCGTGCCGGGCGGCGAGGCCGTCCTTGATCCGGGTGACGATCTCGACGCGCTCCGCGAGCGGCCGTGCGGCCCAGCCGCCGAAGGCGGCCCGGGCGGCCCGCACCGCGCGGTCGACGTCCTCGCGCGAGGCGTGCGGTACGCGGCCGATGACCCGCTCGCTGTGCGGCGAGACGACGTCCAGGGTGCTCCGTGCGGCCGGGTCGGCCAGGGCACCGCCGATGAACAGCTGTCCGTGCTCGATAACTGACGCCACGTCAGCCGTGATACCAGCTCCTGCCCGGCCGCCGGAACCCCCGGACCGGCTTCGGAGCGCGGTGCGCCGGTAAAGTACGGGGGACAAAACGGCACCGCGCAGCGGCACCGCAGGCCACAGCGAGCACCGAGAGAGGCACCCATTCCCATGGCCCACCCCGCCGCGCGCAGCGCAGTCGCCCTGACCGCCGCCCTCCTGATCACCGCGACCGGTGCCGGCACGAGCGTCGCCGACAGCCCGAAGCCGCAGGCCCCCGGCCTGTACGGCACGAGCGACCCCAAGTTCGACGGCGTCTTCCGCCAGTCCCTGGCCTTCCTCGCGCAGAACGCGACGGGCATCACCCCCGCCAAGCAGGCCATCGACTGGCTGTCCGGCCAGCAGTGCGCCGACGGCGGCTTCCCCGGGTTCCGTGCCGACACCGGCAAGCCCTGCGACGCACAGAAGGACGAGTTCACCGATCAGACCGCCGTGGCCGTCCAGGCCCTCGCGGCCGTCGGCGGGCGCGGCGAGCAGGTGAAGAAGGGCATCGACTGGCTCAAGGCCCACCAGAACGCGGACGGCGGCTGGGGCATGAACGCCGGCGCGCCCAGCAACGCCAACTCCACGGCCGTCGCCGTCGGCGCCTTCGCGGCCGCCGGCCAGGACCCGGCCAAGGCCACGGCCAAGGGCGGCAAGAGCCCGTACGACGCCCTGCTGACCTTCCAGCTCGGCTGCTCCGCGAAGGAGGACGACCGGGGAGCGTTCGCCTGGGCCCCGCAGAAGGACCAGCTCAATGCCGACAATTCGGCATCCGCCGCGTCCGCGCTGGCCGCCCTGGGCAAGGGCTTCCTCGTCGAGCCGGCGAACGGCAAGGACAAGCCGGTCGAGGCGCTCGGCTGCGAGAAGGACGACAAGGCCAAGCCGAAGGACGCCCCCGCCGCGGCCGGGGCGGTGGCCGCGTACCTGGCGAAGAAGCTCGACGCGACCGGCAACCACCTGGAGTCCTCCATGCCGGGCGCCCCCAAGGGCCCGGACTTCGGCGTCACCGCGGACGCGGTCCTCGCCCTGGCCGCGGGCGGCCACCGTGACGCCGCGGGCAAGCCGCTGAAGTGGCTCGAGTCCAAGGAGAGCAAGGCGGCCGAGTGGGCCAAGGGCGACTCCGGCAAGGGCGACCCGGCCCGGCTGGCCAAGCTCGTCCTCGCCGCCCGCGCCGCGGGCACGGACCCGCGCGACTTCGGCGGCGCCGACCTGGTCTCCCAGCTGAACGCGACCGGCCCCGAGCCGGACACCGCCCCGGCCAACGCCGAGGAGAAGAAGGACGAGAGCGGCACCACCTTCGGCATCTGGTGGTTCGTGGGCATCTGCTTCGTCGCCAGCGTCGGCATCGGCTTCCTGCTGAGCAACCGCCGGAAGAAGCAGTGACGTTGATACGTGGTGTCCGCGCGGCGAGCGCCCTGCTGATCGCGGGGCTGCTCACCGTGCTCGCCGGCGCCCCCGCGCACGCGGCCGGCTACCGCTACTGGTCGTTCTGGCAAGGCCACGGCGGCAGTTGGACGTACGCCACGCAGGGGCCCGCCCAGGCCCGGCCCGGCGACGGGGACAGCGTCGGCTTCCGGTTCACCGTGAGCGAGGACTCGTCGAACGCCGCCAAGCCGCGCGGTGCGCCCGGCTTCGACGCCGTGTGCGCGGGCACGCCTGCCCGGGAGGGCAGCAAGCGGGTGGCGGTCGCGGTCGACTTCGGCACCGCCGCGGACGCGCCCGGCGGCGAGACGCCGCCCGCCGCCCGTACGGCGTGTGCGCGGATCCCCTCGGACGGGAGCGCCGGTGACGCGCTCGCGGCGGTCGCGAAGCCGTTGCGGTACAACTCCTCCGCGCTGCTGTGCGCGATCGCCGGTTACCCGAGGACGGGCTGCGGCGAGCAGGTGGGCGAGGAGAGCTCTTCGGGTTCGTCGGGGAGCGGCGGCCCGTCCACCGGTCTGATCGCGGGCGTTGCCGCCGTGGCCGTCCTCGGTGCCGCCGCCGTGTGGCAGACGCGCCGCCGCCGGCGCGGATGAGCGGCCCGCGCGGGCGCGCCCGCGAACTCCACGCGGGCGCCTGGTGGATCTGGGCGCTGGGCCTGGCGACCGCCGCCTCCCGGACCACCCATCCGCTGCTGCTGGGCCTGCTGATCGCCGTCGCCGGCTATGTCGTCGCGGTCCGGCGCACGGATGCGCCCTGGGCGCGGTCGTACGGGGCGTTCCTCAAGCTCGGCCTGGCCGTGATCGTCATCCGGCTCGTCTTCGCCGTGCTGCTCGGCTCGCCGATTCCGGGCACGCACACGGTCGTTGTGCTGCCCGAGATCCCGCTGCCGCACTGGGCGCAGGGCGTGCGCCTCGGCGGCCGGGTCACGGCGGAGGGGCTGGTGTTCGCGCTGTACGACGCGCTGAAGCTCGCCGCCCTGCTGATCTGCGTCGGCGCGGCGAACGCCCTCGCCAATCCGGCGCGGCTGCTGAAGTCCCTGCCGGGTGCGCTGTACGAGGCGGGTGTGGCGGTCGTCGTCGCGATGACCTTCGCGCCGCATCTGGTCGAGGATGTCCAACGCCTGCGCGCCGCACGGCGGTTGCGGGGCCGGAGCGACCGCGGGCTGGGTGCGCTGCTGCGGGTGGGGGTTCCGGTGCTGGAGGGTGCGCTGGAACGTTCGGTCAATCTGGCGGCGGCGATGGACGCGCGTGGCTACGGGCGTGCGGCCGCGGTGCCGCGCGCCGTCCGGCACACGACGTCTGTTCTGACGCTGGGCGGTCTGCTGGGCGTGTGCGCCGGCACGTACGGCCTGCTGGCCGACCAGGGTGCGGGGTACGGGCTGCCGGTGCTGGCGGCCGGCCTGCTCGCCGCACTCGGCGGCCTGTGGCTGGGCGGCCGCCGCTCGGTGCGTACGCGGTACCGGCCGGACCGGTGGGGGGTGCGGGAGTGGCTGGTGTCCGCGTCGGGGGCGGGTGTCGCGGCGCTGATGGCCTGGGCGGGGTCGGGCGATGCGGCGGTGCTGCATCCGCCGGCGGTGCCGTTGGCTGCGCCTTCGCTACCGCTGGTTCCGGCGGCGGCGGTGCTTCTCGGCCTCGCGCCGGCGTTTGTGCCGACGGGGGGAGCTGTGCCCCGGCCCCGCCCTCTCACCGTCTCTTCCGGGGCTCCGCCCCGGACCCCGAAACCGCGCTCCGCGCGGTTGTCCTCAATCGCCGGACGGGCTGACTTTCAGCCCGGCCGGCGCTTGAGGCCGAGCGGCGAAGCCGCGACAAGGGGGTCTGGGGCACAGCCCCAGGAAACGGAGAAAGGGCGGGACCGGGGCACAACTCCCCCCACCGCGGCAGGAGGCAGCGCACAGTGATCCACTTCGAATCCGTGTCGGTCGTCTACGACGGCACCCACACCCCAGCCCTCCGCGACGTCGAACTCACCATCCCCGAAGGGGAGTTGTGCCTCCTCGTCGGCCCGTCCGGCGTCGGCAAGTCGACCCTGCTCGGCGCCGTCTCGGGCCTCGTGCCGCACTTCACCGGCGGCACCCTGCACGGCCGCGTCACCGTCGCGGGCCGCGACACCCGCACGCACCGCCCACGCGAACTGGCCGACGTGGTCGGCACCGTGGGCCAGGATCCGATGGCCCACTTCGTCACCGACACCGTCGAGGACGAGCTCGCCTACGGCATGGAATCCCTCGGCCTGCCCGGCGACACGATGCGGCGCCGCGTCGAGGAGACCCTCGACCTCCTCGGCCTCGCCGATCTGCGCGACCGTCCCATCGCCACCCTCTCCGGAGGGCAGCGGCAGCGCGTCGCCATCGGCTCGGTGCTCACGACGCACCCGAAGGTGCTGGTCCTGGACGAGCCGACGTCCGCCCTGGACCCGGCCGCCGCCGAGGAGGTGCTCGCGGTGCTCCAGCGCCTGGTCCACGACCTGGGCACCACCGTGCTGCTCGCCGAGCACCGGCTGGAGCGCGTCGTGCAGTACGCGGACCAGGTCGTCCTCCTGCCCGGCCCCGGCGCGGCGCCGGTCGTCGGCGACCCCGCCGAGATCATGGCGCGTTCGCCCGTCCACCCGCCCGTCGTGGCGCTCGGCAGGATCGCGGGCTGGTCCCCCCTGCCGCTGTCCGTACGCGACGCACGCCGCAAGGCCGCACCACTGCGCGAGCAGTTGGCCAACACGACGCCCGCCCCGCCGGCCGTCCCCGCGCAGCGCGGCACGCCCGTCGCCGAGACGGACTCCCTCTCCGTGCGCCACGGCCGCACGGAGGCACTGCACGGCATCGGACTGTCCGTCCGCCCCGGCGAGACCGTCGCCCTGATGGGCCGCAACGGCGCGGGCAAGTCGACGCTGCTGCGCACGATGGTCGGCCTGCACGCGCCGTCCCACGGCACCGTGCGCGTCGGCGGCGCCGAACCGCACCGCACGGGCCCGCGCGAACTGCTGCGCCACGTCGGCCTCGTACCGCAGGACCCGCGCGACCTGCTGTACGCCGACACCGTCGCCGCCGAGTGCGCCGCCGCCGACCACGACGCGGACGCCGCGCCCGGCACCTGCCGTGCGCTGGTGTCCGAACTGCTGCCGGACGTGGCCGACGCCGCCCACCCCCGCGACCTCTCCGAGGGCCAGCGCCTCGCGCTCGCGCTCGCGGTCGTCCTCACGGCCCGCCCGCCGCTGCTCCTGCTGGACGAGCCGACGCGGGGTCTCGACTACGCGGCCAAGGCCCGCCTGGTGGAGATCCTGCGCGGGCTCGCCGCCGAGGGGCACGCGATCGTCCTGGCGACGCACGACGTGGAGCTGGCCGCCGAACTCGCCCACCGGGTGCTGATCCTGGCCGACGGCGAGGTCGTCGCGGACGGCCCGACCGCCGAAGTCGTGGTCTCCTCGCCCGCGTTCGCCCCACAGGTCGCCAAGATCCTCGCGCCGCTGCCGTGGCTCACGGTCCCGCAGGTGCGCGATGCACTGGAGGGCGCTTCATGAGTCCCGTACGTCCCCGTCCCATACGCCTGGGCCCGCGCTCGGTCGTCGCCCTCGTCCTCGTCTCCCTCACCGGCATCGCCGCCTTCGGCTGGCCGCTGCTCGCCGACTCCGCCTCCGGGCTCGCGCACTCCAAGGACGCGCCGTGGCTGTTCGCGGCGCTGCTGCCGCTGCTGCTCGCGGTCGTCGTGGCGACGATCGCGGACACGGGTTTGGACGCCAAGGCCATCGCCATGCTCGGCGTCCTCGCGGCGGCGGGCGCGGCACTGCGCCCGCTGGGCGCGGGGACGGCCGGTATCGAGCCGATGTTCTTCCTCATGGTGCTGTCGGGGCGGGTCCTCGGCCCCGGATTCGGCTTTGTGCTGGGCGCGTTGTCGATGTTCGCGTCGGCGCTGCTGACGGGCGGGGTCGGGCCGTGGATGCCGTTCCAGATGCTGGCCATGGGGTGGGTGTCGATGGGCGCGGGCCTGCTGCCGGGCGCGGACCGGCTGCGCGGGCGCGGCGAGCTGGCGATGCTCGCGGCGTACGGGGCGGTGGCGTCCGTCCTCTACGGCACGGTCATGAACCTCCAGGGCTGGCCGTACATCGGCTCGCTCGCCTCCGGCATCTCGTTCGTCCCCGGCGACCCGCTCTCCGCCAACCTCGCCCGCTTCACCGCCTACTGCCTGGCGACCTCGCTCGGCTGGGACCTCCCGCGCGCCCTCGTCACGCTCGCGGCGACGCTCACGCTGGGGCCGGTCGTGCTCAAGGCACTGCGCCGGGCGACGCGACGGGCGGCGTTCGACGCGCCAGTGGCTTTCAAAGAAGCCCCTACAACCGCTGAATGATCGTCCCTGTCGCCAGCGCGCCGCCCGCGCACATGGTGATGAGCGCGAACTCGCCGTCCCTGCGCTCCAGTTCGTGGAGCGCGGTGGTGATCAGCCGGGCACCCGTCGCTCCGATGGGGTGACCGAGCGCGATCGCGCCGCCGTTGACGTTGACCTTCTCCAGGTCCTGGCCGAAGACCTGCGCCCAGGACAGTACGACCGAGGCGAACGCCTCGTTGATCTCGACGAGGTCGATGTCCGCCAGCGACATCCCCGCCTTGCCGAGCACCGCCCGGGTGGCGTCGACAGGGCCGTCGAGGTGGAAGTGCGGGTCGGAGCCGACGAGCGCCTGCGCGACGATACGGGCGCGGGGGCGCAGCTTCAGTGCCCGCGCCATCCGCTTGGACGCCCATAACAGGGCTGCCGCGCCGTCGGATATCTGCGAGGAGTTGCCGGCCGTGTGGACCGCCGTGGGCATCACGGGCTTGAGGCCGGCGAGGGCCTCCATGCTCGTGTCCCGCAGTCCCTCGTCGCGGTCGACCAGCCGCCACATGCCCTGTCCGGCGAGCTGTTCCTCCTCGGTCGTCGGCACCTGGACGGCGAACGTCTCACGCTTGAACCGCTCCTCCGCCCAGGCGCGGGCCGCGCGTTCCTGCGAGCGCAGGCCCTGGGCGTCGACGTCCTCGCGGGTCAGGCCGCGGCGGCGGGCGATGCGCTCGGCGGCCTCGAACTGGTTGGGCAGGTCCACGTTCCACTCGTCCGGCACCGGTCTGCCCGGGCCGTGCCGGGTCGCGCTGCCCAGCGGGACGCGGGACATGGCCTCGACGCCGCAGCCGATGCCGATGTCGATCACCCCGCAGGCGATCATGTTGGCGACGAGGTGGTTGGCCTGCTGGGACGAACCGCACTGACAGTCCACGGTGGTGGCCGCGGTCTCGTACGGCAGCCCCATCGCGAGCCAGGCGGTGCGCGCCGGG
Source organism: Streptomyces sp. SX-6 (assembly GCF_059089585.1). Taxonomy (NCBI): domain Bacteria; kingdom Bacillati; phylum Actinomycetota; class Actinomycetes; order Kitasatosporales; family Streptomycetaceae; genus Streptomyces; species Streptomyces sp. SX-6. Next base: position 85,451 of record NZ_JBTHHU010000008.1, read on the forward strand.
TTCATCGACTGCTCCCCGGCGTGGGTGACGGTGCCGCCGACGATCTGCTCGACGCAGTCGGGCTGGATGCCGGTGCGGGCGAGGACTTCCCGGTAGGTCTCCCCCAGCAGGTAGGCGGGATGGAGGTTGGCGAGCGCGCCCCCGCGCTTGCCGATGGGGGTGCGTACGGCTTCGACGATGACGGGCTCGGCGGCCATGGCTCGTCCTCTCCTCGCGACGGCGGACGTCCGTTCGCAGTCTTATGACTGGCACCCCCCGCACGCAAGGGTCGCGCACCGTAGTGCTCATGCAACAGATGGCGTCGCGCGCCTTGCCAGTCGCAGGGCGCGTGATTAGCGTCGAACAGCACTTTCTGACGGACCGTCAGTGCAAGGAGGAGGTGGCCGATGCCCTCCTGTCCGGCCCTCCCCGAGGGATTCGACTTCACCGACCCGGACCTCTACCACCACCGCGTCCCGCTCCCCGAGTTCGCGCTGCTGCGCCGCACCGCCCCGGTGTGGTGGAACGCCCAGCCGCACGGCATCGCGGGCTTCGACGACGACGGCTACTGGGTGGTCACCCGCCACGCCGACGTCAAGGAGGCCTCGCTGCGGCCGGACGACTTCTCCGCCGCCCTCAACACCTCGATCATCCGCTTCAACGAGCACATCCGCCCCGAGAGCATCGACGCCCAGCGGCTCATCATGCTCAACATGGATCCGCCCGAGCACACCCGGATCCGCCAGATCGTCCAGCGCGGCTTCACCCCGCGCGCGATCCGGTCGCTCGAGGACGCGCTGCGCAGGCGGGCCCGCGCGATCGTCGCCGCGGCGCGCGAGCACGGCAGCGGCGACTTCGTCACCGACATCGCCTGCGAGCTCCCGCTCCAGGCGATCGCGGAGCTCATCGGCGTCCCGCAGGCCGACCGGGCACGGATCTTCGACTGGTCGAACCGGATGGTCGCCTACGACGACCCCGAGCTGACCCGTACCGAGGACGCCTCTCTCCGGGCGGCGGGCGAGCTCGTCGCCTACGCCATGGAGCTCGCGGCGGCCCGCGCCGCCCGTCCGGCCGGGGACATCGTCAGCCGGCTCGTCGCCGCCGAGGGCGAGGGCAACCTGCGCTCGGACGAGTTCGGGCTCTTCGTGATCCTGCTCGCCGTCGCCGGAAACGAGACCACGCGCAATGCCATCAGCCACGGCATGCACGCCTTCCTCACCCACCCCGGCCAGTGGGACCTCTACAAGCGCACCCGTCCCGCGACGGCCGCGGAGGAGATCGTCCGCTGGGCGACCCCGGTCACGGCCTTCCAGCGCACCGCGACGCGGGACACGCGGCTGGGCGGCGTCCGCATCGGGGCGGGGCAGCGGGTGGGCCTGTTCTACGCCTCGGCCAACCACGACCCCGAGGTCTTCCCCTCCCCCGACACCTTCGACATCACCCGCGACCCCAACCCCCACCTCGGCTTCGGCGGCGGCGGACCGCACTTCTGCCTCGGCAGGTCACTGGCGGTGCTGGAGATCGACCTCGTCTTCACCGCGGTCGCCGACGCGATGCCGGACATCCGGCTCGAAGGCGAGCCGCGGCGGCTGCGGTCGGCCTGGCTGAACGGCATCAAGGAGCTGCGGGTGCGGTACGCAGCCCCCTGACCGCCTCCTGCGGGGCGCTCAGCCCTCGACGCGCGCCACGCTCTTGATGACGACCGCTTCCTTCGGAACGTCCTGGTGGAAGCCCGCCGTCGCCGTCTTCACGGCAGCGATCGCGTCGACGACGTCCTGGCCCTCGACGACCTGGCCGAACACCGTGTAGCCCCAGCCGTTCGGGGACTTCGAGGAGAAGTTCAGGAACTCGTTGTCGGAGACGTTGACGAAGAACTGCGCGGTGGCCGAGTGCGGGTCGCTCGTACGGGCCATGGCGACCGTGTACTTGTTGTTCTTCAGACCGTTGTCGGCCTCGTTCTCGACGGCCGGGCTGGTGGGCTTCTGCTGCATCTGCTCGGTGAAGCCACCGCCCTGGATCATGAAGCCGGGGATCACGCGGTGGAAGATCGTGCCGGCGTAGTGACCCGAGTCGACGTAGGAGAGGAAGTTCGCGACGGTCTTCGGCGCCTTCTCTGCGTCGAGTGCCAGCACGATGTCGCCGTGGTTGGTACCGAAGCGGACCTTGGTCATGGATGACTCCAAGTGATCTTTCATGCGCACCGCGGTGCGCTGTGGACAACAAGTGATCAAACGAGTCTGACACGACCACTCCGCACTCGTGGCTTTGGCCGTCCGCCAGCGTGGTCGCCGGCCGCCGCGCGGTGGCGGCAGCGACCGTACAAGCGGCAGGGGCGGGGGCACCAACTCCCGCCTCCCGAGCCGGAATCAACCCTTGTCCGCACTCTTGCCCAGCCGCCGTCGACCGACTTACTCTCGGGTACACCTTTCTGGGGCGGCATGTTCGTACTACGCACGTTCGACGCATCGCACCCATGATGCGGCAATTGCCCCATGCACAGCACACGGCACATGCACCCCCCATCGCACCGTTCAGCACGATGACAGCGCGGGCGGGCAGTTCCGACAGCGTTGTCAACTCTCACCGCTCACCGAGGGGACAGCAACATGAAGGACGCACAGGGAAGACAGGTGACGGGGCGCGTCAGATGGCGGAAGTTCGCCGTGCTGGCCGTGCCCGGGTTCGCAGTGACGGGTGCGCTGGCCGTGGCGCTCGCGCAAGGGGCGCTGGCCGCGTCGTTCGCCGTGTCGGGGCAGGAGTTCAAGGTCGCGGCGAAGAGCCTGCACGGCGAGCACTTCGAGCAGTTCGGCGGCTTCGACTACAACGTCCGCGACGGCAAGGGCAAGCCGTTCCCCGTGGCCATCACCGCCTTCGAGTCGGCCACGATCCACGGCCTGTGCCAGTCCGTCGTGACGAAGGTTCCCGTCCTCGGCACCTTCACGCTGAACGTCTCGGCAGGAAACGACCCGGCCAATCCGGTGACCGCCAAGGATCTGCGCCTGGACGTCACCTCGCAGGAGGGCGACATCGATTTCCACGACGCCGAGATCGGCCGCGACGCCTCCACCATGACGCCGGTGAAGGGAACCCAGGACCTCTTCGGGCAGCAGGCCAGGACCGCCGACATCAAGGACGTCAAGCAGGTCGCCTGGGCCACCACTGCCGCACGGTTCAAGCTGAACGGGCTCAAACTCAGCATCCACAAGGGCGCGTCGGAATGCTTCTGACGTGACACCCGGCACCGAGCTCGGGTCCGCGCACGGCCGCCACCCCTGGCTGGCGTGGCGGCTGTGGCGCAAAGGGCGGCCTTTCTGGGGCGGTCTGCTCAGCGTCGCCGCGGGTGCGGAGATCTGCGCCATCCCCCTGGCACCGCTGAAGATCATGCTGGTGCAGGGGATCACCGGCTTTCTGTCGATCCTCATGGGCCTCGTCATGATCATGATGGGCCTGAGCGCATGGTTCGCACCGCACTACCGCATGTTCGCCGGGATCGTGACCGTCATGTGCGCGGCGGCGGCACTGGTCCTGTCCAACCTGGGCGGCTTCCTGCTGGGCACGCTCCTCGGCGTGGTCGGCGGCAGCATGGTCTTCGCCTGGCAGCCGCATGCGTCACCTCCGGCCGGGACCGTCAACGAGCCCACGGCCGAACCGACTTCCGGGGCGCCGGCCGGGACCGGCGCCCCGGATGCTCCCGCACCTCCCGCACCTCCCGCACCAGATCCCGTGCACGAAGTTCCCCACACTCCCCTTCCCCCGAAGGAGCCGGAATGACCGCACGCAGATCCCGTACCCGCGCCGTGCTCGCCGCCGGTGCCGGTCTGGCCATGACCGCCGCCCTCACGCTGGCCGGCACCGCCGACGCCCGCACGACCGACCCCGGTTCGACGACCGTCACCCCGGCGGGGCACTCGTTCGCCGCCACGCTCACGGGCTCGGCCACGTTCCAGGCCGGTTCGGTCACCGTGACGTGCAACACCTCCAGCTCCCAGCCGGCAGCGGGAAGCAGCAACAACCAGATACCGGCGGCGCCGGGCAACTCCAACCCCTCCGGACCGATCGCCAGCCCGCTCAACTCGCCCACGTATTCCGACTGCTCCACCAACATGCCGGGCGTGGACGCCACCGTCACCACCTCCGGCACCTGGGGCGTCTCCATGCAGAACGGCTCCCCGATCACCGCCTCGCTGACCATCCCCAGCAGCGGCTTCGTCGTCCAGACCACCGGCATCGCCACGTGTACGGTGACCGCCGCGCCGACCGCCCCGGCGACCTTCGGCACGACCTTCACCAACGGTGCGCCGTCGACGATCACCGTCACCAACGCGACCGTCCCGGTGACCATCACCGGCGGCTTCGGCTGCCCCACGGCGGAGACGTCGTCGACGTTCAACGCCGTCTACAACGTCACCGACACGACGGACCCGACGCAGCAGATCACCGTCGGCAGCTGATGCCCCCGAGGCCCCCGGTCCCCGTCTGCCCGGTGGGATCGGGGGCCTCGGCCCCAACGATCGCTCCTGTGTCCCAGTAGAACGGCCACACCTCCGCGATCCGCCCCTCCCGCACCACGACTCTCTGAAGGATGGGGAATCGGAGATCCCGCCCTGTGGCCCTCACGCGCGCGCTGATCCGGCTGAGCACGATCACCGTGTCGCTGCCGTCGGCGAAGAACTCCTGCTCGCCGATGTCGAAGACCTCCCAGGTCTCGCTCATCGCACGGAAGAACCGTGCCATCCCGTCGTGCCCGCGCCATGTACCTCCGTAGGGCAGGGTCTCGGCCTGGTGGAGCTCGACGTCGTCGGCGAAGTACGGCGCGAGCACGGCGAAGGAGGCTCCGCCCGGGCCGCCGGCCGCGAAGTAACGGTTCTCGGCGGCGTACATGGCGCGGAGGACGGACAGAGGCGCAGAAGCAGTCATGCCGCCAGCATGGCCGGGGTTACCCCGCCCCACCGGCGGCCATCGGACGCCGAGTTACTACACCCGGGCTGTGTCCGCGCCCGCGTCCGCCGGCGCGGACTCCAGGGCGCTGCTCCCGCTCCGGGCGCCCGGGATCCTGGCGAGGAGCCGGGGGCCGGGGCCGGTCAGGGCGTACTGGATGCCGAAGCCGCAGGCGACCACGGCCGCGCCGCCCAGGGCGTCGAGCACGTAGTGGTTGGCGGTGCCGACGATGACGAGGAAGGTGAGCGTCGGGTAGAGCATGCCCAGCGCCTTCATCCACAGCTTCGGCGCGACGATCGCGATCACGACGCCGCACCACAGGGACCAGCCGATGTGCAGCGAGGGCATGGCCGCGTACTGGTTGGACAGTTCGGTCAGCGCGCCGAAGTCGGGGTTGGAGAGGTCCTGCGGGCCGTTGGCGGTGTCGATGTAGCCGTGGCCCGGCATCAGGCGCGGGGGTGCGAGCGGGTAGGCCCAGAAGCCGACGAGGGCCATGAGCGTCGCGATGGCGAGGGCCGTGCGGGCCCAGCGGTAGGTGGCGGGGCGGCGGAGGTAGAGGAAGCCGAGCAGGGACATCGGCACCAGGAAGTGGAAGGTGCCGTAGTAGTAGTTCATGCTGTCCTTCAGCCAACCGACGCTCGCCACGAAGTGGTTGAAGCCGTGCTCGAAGTCGATGTGCAGGAACTCCTCGGCGCCCAGGATCTGCCGGCCGTGGGACTCCGCGAGGCTCCGCTCGTCGGGGGCGCCCGCGCGGATGTAGGAGTAGACGAAGTAGCCGACGCGGATGAGCATCAGCTCGAGCAGCAGGTTGGGACGGTTCAGCGGCCTCCGCCAGAAGCCGAGCAGCGGCACCCAGGAGAAGCGCCCGCGCCGCGGCTCGGCGAACGGGGTCGGCGTCACCCGGTCCCAGGCCGGAGAGGTGCGCGAGAGGAACGGCACCACGCAGGCGGCGAGCAGGGCCGCGAGCAGCGGGGCGTTGTCGCCGACCGGGCCGAGGACCGGGTTGTCCGGCACGAGGACCCTGCTGGTGAGCGTCATGACCAGCACGACGAGGACGGGCCACACCAGCCGGTCGGCCCGCCGCTTGCCGACCCGGCCGCACACCGCGAGCAGGATCCACAGCTGCTGGTGCTGCCAGGCGGTGGGCGAGACGGCGACGGCGACGCAGCCGGTGATGGCCGTGGCGAGCAGCGGCTGCCCGTCGCGGGCGTAGTGCGCGGCGCGGCGCAGACCGGTCACCACGACGGCGAGGGCGAGCACGGCGAAGAGCACGATCTCGGCCGGGCCCTGCAGGCCGATGCGCAGCAGCAGTCCGTGCAGGGACTGGTTGGCGAGCCCGTCGGGCCGTTCGCCGAGGCCGGCTCCGGCGAGGTGGTGCACCCAGTACGTCCACGAGTCGCCGGGCACGGCGGCCCACGCGAGGGCGGTGAGCGCGGCGAAGGTGACGCCGCCGGTGACGGCGGCGCGGCGGCGGCCGGTGAGCCAGAGCAGCGGGGCGAAGAGCAGGACGGCGGGCTGGAGCGCCGCCGCGACGCCGACGAGCACCCCGCTCGTCCGGCCCGTGCCCTCGGCGAGCCGGGGCAGGCAGCAGGCGAGGAGCACCAGCAGCACGGGGATGATGCTCGTCTGCCCGAGGGTGAAGGTGTTGCGGACGGGCAGCGAGAGCACCGTGAGAATCACCGCGACGGGTGCCGCGACCAGGGCGGTACGGCGGGGCACCGGCCCCGGCAGGGCGCGGGCGGCGACGAGGGCGAGGGCGACGACGAGCAGCAGTGTGCCGAAGGTCCAGACGATGCCGAGGCTGTGCTCGGCGGCGGACGTCAGGGGTTTGAGCACCAGCCCCGCGAAGGGGGTGCCGGTGAACTTGTCGGTGTCGTAGAAGGAGCCGCGCACCCGGAGGACGCCGTGCTCCCCTATCCAGGTCGCGAGGTCGGTGAACCGCCGTTCCGGCGGCCGGCGCAGTACAACTGCCGCCTGGCGGGCGGCGAGCAGCCCGGCGAGGAGCCAGAGCCCGCCCAGGATCATGATCGTCCGAGAGCCCGCCCTCGGCGGAGTCCCCAGTCCGCCCCGCTCTGCATTCGCCACGACCTGCTGCTCCTCCAGTCGCCCAGCTCGGTCACCCTCGTCGGGCTCTTGAGACCTTACTGAGTCTTGAGGAACAGACGCAGGTCACCCCCCGGACACCTGAGGACCACCCATGAGTGGCCTGAACTTAGCGCACAACGGCCGGAACACACGGCAACGCCGGGCGGCGCGGGGGACTTGGGACCGCTGGGGCAGGATGGGCTCATGAGCATCGTGAAGATCAATGTCCTGACCGTCCCCGCCGAGCAGCGCGAGGTCCTCGAGCAGCGCTTCGCCTCGCGTGCCGGTGCCGTCGAGAGCTCGGACGGCTTCGAGTGGTTCGAGCTCCTCCGTCCCGTGGAGGGCACCGACCAGTACCTCGTCTACACGCGCTGGCGCGCCGAGGAGGACTTCAAGGCCTGGATGGAGGGCTCGATGAAGGCCGCGCACCAGGGCGGCGGCGAGGGTGCCCCCAAGCAGCGGCCCGCGGCGGCGGGTTCCACGCTGTGGTCGTTCGAGGTGGTGCAGCAGGCGGCGCCCAAGCAGGCCTGACGGCGAGCGGGCCGGGCCACCGGTCCCGTCACGGGTGGCGGTGGTCCGGCCTGACGTCCCCGTCGCCGTTGTGCGGCTGTTCCTCGTCCGAGCCGGAGAGCTCGCCGCTCAGCTCCTTGACGAGCTCGCAGAGGTCGTGGGGCCGGTCGGGCGTCCACCAGTCGCCCAGCAGTTCCGCGAGCGACTGCTCGCGCGCGGCGAGGAGCAGCTCCGCCTGGCGCCGTCCCTCGTCGGTCAGTTGGAGCTCCACTCCGCCGCGGGAGACCAGGTTGCGGGTCTCCAACTGCCGCTCGGCCTCGGTGATGGCCCGCAGCGGTACGGCCGAGCGCTCGGCGAGCAGCGGGGGCACGACGGATCCGTACCGGTTGATGCGTACGAGCATCCAGGCCGAGGCGGGCAGCAGGTCGAGCCCGGAGCGGGCGGCGATGTCCTCGTAGATCTTCTTGCGTCCCTCGCGGCTGCCGAGGACGGACAGCGCGCGGGCGCACTCGTCGCGCGAGGTGCGCTGGACGGGGTTGCTGGCGAGGACCTCGCTCTGGTCGGGGGTGGTGACGCTGGCGCGCAGCGGCTGTTCCCGGAGCAGCCAGGCGAGGAGGAAGGCGAGCAGCCCGGCGGGCACGGCGTAGAGGAACACGTCGGTGATCGAGTCGGAGTACGCGGCCAGGACGGCGGTCCGCTCGGGCGGGGCGAGCCTGGCGATGGCGCGCGGGTCGGAGGCGAGCGCGGTGGGGGTGACGCCCGGGGGCAGGGTGATGCCGGCGACGGCGGACTCGATGCGCGGGCCGAGCATGTTGGCGAAGATCGTGCCGAAGATGGAGACGCCGAACGAGCCGCCGATGGAGCGGAAGAAGGTGGCGCCGGAGGTGGCGACGCCGAGGTCCTTGTAGCCGACGGAGTTCTGCACGACCAGGACGAGCACCTGCATCACGAGGCCGAGCCCGAAACCGAACACGAAGAAGTAGAGGCTCATGAGGGCGGTGCTGGTCGTCGGGTCGAGCTGGTGGAGCAGGAGCAGGCCGAGGACCATCACCAGAGTGCCCGCGATGGGGAAGACCTTGTAGCGGCCGGTGCGGCTGACGATCTGGCCCGAGCCGGTCGAGGCGATCAGCAGGCCGGCCACCATCGGCAGCATGTGCACGCCGGAGAGCGTCGGTGTGACCCCGTGCACGACCTGGAGGAAGGTCGGCAGATAGGTCATGGACCCGAACATCGCGAAGCCGACGATGAAGCCGATCACCGAGCAGAGCGTGAAGGTGTGGATCCGGAAGAGCGTCAGCGGCAGGACGGGTTCGGCGGCCCGCCGCTCGACCAGGACGAAGGGCGCCAGCAGCGCCACCCCGAGCACGCCGAGCCCGATGATCTGCCAGGACGACCAGGGGTAGGTGGTGCCGCCGAGCGAGGTCATCAGCACCAGGCAGACCGCGACGCAGGCGATCAGGAAGGTGCCGAGGTAGTCGATGCGGTGCGGGGTGCGGTCGGCGGGGATGTGCAGGACGGCGGCGATGACGGCGAGGGCCACGATGCCGATGGGCAGGTTGATGTAGAACACCCAGCGCCAGCTGAGGTAGTCCACGAACAGCCCGCCGAGCAGCGGCCCCAGCACGCTGGCCCCGCCGAAGACCGCGCCGAACAGCCCCTGGTAGCGGCCGCGGTCGCGGGGCGGCACGATGTCGCCGACGATCGCCATCGACAGCACCATCAGACCGCCGCCGCCCAGTCCCTGGAAGGCACGGAAACCGATCAACTCCGGCATGTTCCGGGCGAGTCCGCACAGCGCGGAGCCGGCCAGGAAGATGACGATGGCGGTCTGGAAGAGCTTCTTGCGGCCGTACTGGTCGCCGAGCTTGCCCCACAGCGGGGTGGCCGCCGTGGAGGCGAGCATGTAGGCGGTGACGACCCAGGAGAGGTGGGAGAGTCCGCCGAGGTCGCCGACGATGGTCGGCAGGGCCGTCGAGACGATCGTCTGGTCGAGGGCCGCCAGCAGCATGCCGAGCAGCAGCGCGCCGATCGCGACGCGCACGGAGCGGACGGTCTGCCCCTCGCCGGGTATCGGCCCCGCGGACACCACCATGGGAACTCCTTGGGTCCGGCTTCGGTTCCATCGTGGGCTCAGCGGCCGTGCGGAGCGCGCCGGGGTACTCCATTGGCCTGGGGTGAGCACCTTCCCACCGCGTTGACCAGGGACGTTGGCGCATACACCCGAATTCTTTGTATCTTTGGGAAACAAAGTGGTTCCGCCCGCACCCCCTGACCGGCGGGCGGGACCACTTGTCTTCCACCTCTGCCGGCCTACGCCCGTTCACGCGGCAGCAACGGCAGCAGCGCCGAGATCGCCACGCACAGCGCCAGGTGGAACCCCAGCGCGGCCATGAGCGCGTGCCCGTACGCACCGGCGTCCCCGCTCCGGGCCCCGCCCAGCGTGCCGTAGTAGAGGACGCCGACCACCGCCACGCCCACCGCGCCGCCGACCTGCTGGCCGGTGGACAGCACCCCGGACGCCATGCCGACCTCGGCGGGCGCGACACGGGAGAGCACCGTGTTGACCAGCGGGGTGACGAGCAGGCCGTTGCCCACGCCGATCAGGACGAAGGACGGGGCCAGGTCCCACGCGACGAGCCCGCTCCCGGTGTACGCGACCACGCCGATCGCCACCGCGTACCCGAGCCCCGCGACGCCCGCACCGGCCTGGAGCACCCGGCGCCCGTACCGGCCGAGACGGCCCGCGGCGAGGCTGGCCGCGAAGAAGGCGACGGCGAACGGAATATAGATCAGACCCGCGCCGAGGGTGTCGAGGCCGAGGCCGTTCTGGACGGTGAGCGAGAGCACCAGGAAGAAGGAGTTGATGCCGAAGTACGTCAGCAGCACCAGGGACATGCCCACCGCGAAGGGACGTTCGCGCAGCAGACGCAGGCGTACGAGCGGCGAGCCGCCGCGCGCCTCGACGCGCCGCTCCACCAGGACGAAGCAGACGAACGCGAGCACGGACGCGGCCAGGCTCAGCCAGGTCCACAGCGGCCAGCCCGACTCGCGGCCCTCGACCAGCGGGACGACGAGCAGGAAGAGGGCGACGGTCAGCACGGCCGCACCCGGCAGGTCCAGGCGACGGGCGCCGGGGGCGCGGGACTCGGGGACGAAGACGGCGGCCAGGGCCAGGGTCAGCAGCCCCACGGGGATGTTGACCCAGAAGACGGGGCGCCACGAGGTGCCGAAGAGGTTCGCGGAGACGAGGACGCCGCCGAGCAACTGCCCGGCGACACCCGCCAGTCCGATGACCGCGCCGAGCACGCCGAACGCCCGCGCCCGCCGCGGCGCGGGGACGAGCACCTGGATCACGGAGAAGACCTGCGGGAACATCGTGGCCGCGCCGAGCCCCTGCACCAGCCGCGCGGCGATCAGCGCACCGGCACCGGGCGCGGCGGCACAGGCCGCGGACGCGAGCGTGAAGAGGGCCATGCCCGCGAGGAACATCCGTCTGCGGCCGAGGAGGTCGCCGAGCCGGGCGCTGGTGATCAGGGCGATGGCGTAGGCGAGTTGATAGCCGGCCAGGATCATCTGCACGTCGGCGTCGGAGGCGTGCAGGTCCTCCTGGATGGCGGGGGTCGCGACGAGCACGATGAACGTGTCCAGTACGGCCATGAACACGCCGACGAGGACGACGGACAGGGCCCGCCACGGGGAGGTCACGGGGGCGTCGGCGGGAGCGAGCGCCGGTTGTTGTGTCTGGGTCATGAACCGAGGTTCGACCGGGCCGGGGCGGAGATACAGAGGGAACTTATGCTGGTGGCCGCAGTACCCCCTTATACAGAGAACACGGAGACCGGTGGCCGATCCAGAACACCGGCGCGCCCTCGCGGAGTTCCTCCGCTCGCGCCGTGAACGCCTCGTGCCGCGCGATGTCGGGCTCCCGGCCGGTCCCCGGCGCCGTACGCCCGGACTGCGGCGCGAGGAGGTCGCCGCGCTCTCGGGCGTGAGCGTGACCTGGTACACGTGGCTCGAGCAGGCGAGGGGCATCTCCGTCAGCCGGCAGGTGCTGCACAGCCTGGCCCGGGTGCTGCTGCTGTCCCCGGCCGAGGCGCGGCACCTGTTCGCGCTGGCCGGCGAGGCACTGCCGGAGCCGCCGCCCGAGGCGGAGGGGGTGCCGGACCCGGCCCTGCGGCGCCTGGTGGACGCGCTCGACCCGCACCCCTCGTATCTTCTGACCCCCACCTGGGAGCTGGTGGCGTGGAACCGTGCCGAGGCCGGGCTGGTCGGCGACCCCGACTCCTGGGAGCCGGTGTACGAGCGGAACCTGCTGGAGCGGGTGTTCCTCGACCCGGGCATACGCGCGCTCCTGGTCGACTGGCCGGGCCAGGCGCGGGCCCTGCTCGAGCAGTACCGCGCGGGAGCGGGCCGGCACCTGGGCGACCCCGCCTTCGAGCGGCTGACCGGCCGGCTGTGCGCGGCGAGCGCGGAGTTCCGGACCTGGTGGGACACGCACGACGTGGCGGAGTTCCGCCCGTCGCGCCGCGAGTTCGATCACCCGCGCCTGGGGCGGCTGGCCTTCGACTACGTCAAGCTCGCGGCGGCGGACGCGCCGGGGCTCAGCCTGGTCTCGTGCCTGCCGGCGGACGAGGGGACGGCGCACAAGCTGCCGGAGCTGGCGCGCCTTGGCGAGGGGACGACCCTTTTGTATCGTGGAGAAACAAAGTGACCCGCCCCTTCGCCCCTCCAGCGCCCTCCACCTCGCCCCCGGGAGTACTTCGATGACCACCCTCGCCTGCAAGGCCGCGCTCCTCGACATGGACGGCACGATCGTCAACTCCGACGCCGTGGTGGAGCGCTGCTGGCTGAGCTGGGCCGGTGAGCACGGCCTGGACGCGGACGAGGTGATGAAGGTCGTCCACGGCCGCCAGGGCTGGGCCACCATGGCCCTCCTGCTCCCCGACCGTCCCATGGAGCTCAACCACGCCGACAACCGGCGCATGCTCGAGGCGGAGACCTCGGACGTCGACGGCGTGGTCCCGGTGGCCGGCGCCCCCGCGTTCATGGCGGCGCTCGCCGACCTCCCGCACGCCCTGGTGACCTCGGCGGACCGGAAGCTGGCCGAGGCCCGGATGGGCGCCGCCGGGCTGGCGATGCCCGCGGTGCGGATCACGGCGGAGTCCGTCAGCGCGAGCAAGCCGGACCCGGAGGGCTTCCTCAAGGGCGCGGCCGAGCTGGGCTTCGCCCCCGAGGACTGCGTGGTCTTCGAGGACTCCGAGGCGGGCGTCGCCGCCGGCCGGGCCGCCGGGATGCGGGTCGTCGGCGTCGGCCCGCGGGCGGCCGCCTACGGGCCGGACGCGCACGTCATGGACCTCGAGCAGATCCGCGTCGAGCGGACCGCCGACGGCCTGGTGCTCCGGATCGCCGCTCAGATCGCCGCTTCGTAGAGGCTGAAGCCCGCGAGCGCGATCATCACCAGCGCCGCGATCCTGGTGATCAGCTTCAGCGGCACGTACTTCATGAGCGTGCGGCCGCCCACGATGCCCAGGCCCGCGACCGCCCACAGGCCCAGCGTCGCGCCGACGCCGACCGACACCGGGTCGTCGTAGCGGGCGGCGAGGTTCGCGGTCATGATCTGGGTCAGATCACCGAACTCGGCGACCAGGATCAGCATGAAGCCCGCCCCGGACACCTTCCAGAAGGACTGGTCGGCGGGCTTTTTGATCTCCTCGTCGTCCTCGTCCTTCTTCAGCAGCAGCATGGCCGCGCCCGCGAGGAACGCCACGCCGACGAGCGCCTGGAGCAGCCGCTGCGGCAGCAGCGTGAGCAGGCTGCCCGCCGCGATGGCCAGCGCGACGTGCACGGCGAAGGCGGCGGCGACGCCCGTGAAGACGTACGAGGCGCGGTAGCGGGTGCCGAGCATCAGGGAGGCGAGAGCGGTCTTGTCCGGCAGTTCGGCCAGGAAGATCACGCCGAAGACCAGGGCGGCGACGGTGAAGCTGAACACGGTTTTCCTCTGGTGGGGCTGCCACACCAAAGTCCCGGATGGATCAGGGGTCGCTTCGGCACGGCAGCGTCATGGACACTGCGGCCGAAGGTCTCGCTGGCACGTACCGCGGTATGTGCCTCCGGGCGCCGGCCGAGGCGAGCTCGGCAGTATGTCGACGGTCCGGCGAAGAGCTACTCCCCTTCTGCTCCCCTCAGGGTACGCGGCCACCGGCGCCGCGGCTCCGGCGCGGGAAGGCGGTGCAGCCGGTCGCGGGTGACCAGCTCCAGGACGACGGCCACCGCCACCGCCTGCACGGCCATCAGCGCCACCAGCACGAACAGCTGCACCGCGCCCGCCTGCACCGGCGACGCACCGCCGAGCAGCATCCCGACGAACGCCCCGGGCAGTGTGACCAGACCCACCGTCCTGGTCTGGTCCAGGCCCGGCAGCAGGGCGTCGGAGGCGGCCGGGCGCGCGATCTCCCACCGGGCGTCCCGGTCCATCAGCCCGAGCGCCATCCCCGCCTCCACCTCGCCGTGGCGCAGATGCAGCTCGTCGAGCGCGCGCCGCCCGGCGAGGACGGTCGCAGTCAGGCCGCCGCCGATGAGGATCCCGGTGACGGGGACCAGCGCCACCCCGCGCAGCGGCACCAGCCCGGTCAGCAGCAGCACCGCCACGACCGGCACGACCGCCGCGCCGATCGGCACGACCGTCCACCACCAGGTGCCGTTGTCCGTGATCCGCCGCCCCGCCGTGCGCACGGCCACCGCGAACATCAGCAGGACGAAGCACAGCAGCAGCGGCAGGGCGCGCACCACCCACCCGATCAGCGCGGAGACGGCCGCCAGCTGGACCGCCGCGCGCAGCCCGGCGAGGGCGACCTGCCGGGCGTAGCCGCGCTCGCGGCCGTCGGCGAGGCGGGCGAGCGCCGCGACGGCCACGGCCACCACGAGCAGCAGGGCCAGCACGACGCCGAGCGCGGTGTTGACGGGCAGCAAGGAGGCGGCGATTAGCACGCGAGCACCCTAGCGACGTGCTCTGTAACAAGAGGGTGTCAGCAGCGAAAAATCAAACAACTTGAACTTGCAAGTACTGTGAGGTGTACCTAACCTGGGGTTTCTCGTCGTATCCGTCCCCCACACGAGGAGCACCGGAACAATGCCCCCCACGACCACCAGCCCCACGGCCACCGCCACCCCCACGACGGCGGCCGCCCCGCTCACCGAGCGGCTCGACGCGGCGCGCCCGTACGCCCTGTCCGCCTTCCGTGCCGTCGTCGGCCTGCTCTTCGCCTGCCACGGCGCGGCCTCGCTCTTCGGCATCCTCGGCGGGGCCGCCGGGGGCGGCACGATCCCGGCGGGCACCTGGCCGGGCTGGTACGCGGCCGTCATCCAGCTCGTCGGCGGCATCCTGGTGCTGCTCGGCCTGGGCACCCGCGGCGCGGCCCTGATCTCCTCGGGCTCCATGGCGTACGCGTACTTCAACGTGCACCAGAGCCACGCGCTGTGGCCGATACAGAACGGCGGCGAGGCCTCCGCGATGTTCTGCTGGGCCTTCCTGCTGATCGTCTTCACCGGCCCCGGTCCGGTCGCGCTGGACCGGCTGATCTCCCGGTCGCGCCAGGGCTGATCGGGTCTCAGGAGCACCGGCGGGGCGCGTGATGCGGACTACATCACGTGCCCCCTTCATCTTTCCCAGAAGCCCCACGCGTACTGTGTACGGTTGTGAAGGCCGCTCCTGCCGCTCCCCTGCGACATCGCGGCGGGGGACCGTACCGGGAGAGCAGGACGTGCTGCAGCAGTTGGGGGCGTTGGCCGACACGCCATGGATATACGTCATAGTCGGCCTCTCCGTCCTGCTCGATGTCTTCCTGCCGGTGCTGCCGAGCGGTGTGCTCGTCATCACCGCCGCGACGGCCGCGGCCGGTTCCGCCGTGGGTGACAGCGGACACACCCATCCCAACCTCTCCCGGCTGATCGCCCTGGTGATCTGTGCCGCGACGGCATCGGTCACCGGCGACCTCGTCGCCTACCGCCTCGCCTGGCGCGGCGGCGACCGCTTCGACCGGGCGATAGCCCGCTCCCGACGGCTGACGGCCGCCCAGGAGAAGCTCGGCACCGCGCTGCTGCGCGGCGGCGGCGCGCTCGTCGTCGTGGCCCGCTTCGCGCCCGCCGGGCGCTCGGTGGTCAGCCTCGGCGCGGGCGTGATGCACCGCCGCGTCCGCGAGTTCCTGCCCTGGTCCAGCCTCGCCGGGCTGACCTGGGCCGCCTACAGCGTGGGGCTCGGCTACTTCGGCGGCCAGTGGCTCGGCGCGACCTGGGTCGGCACGGCCGTCTCCGTCCTCGCGCTGTTCATGGCGGGCGCGGGCGCCGCGTTCCTGATACGCCGCCCGCACGAGGCCAAGGCATAGGAAGTGCCGCGAGGGGCCCGGTTCCTTGGGAACCGGGCCCCTCGCGCATGCTCAGCGGACCTTGCGCTCGATGCCCTTCTCGGCGAGGGCGCTCAGCCCGTTCGCCCACAACTGGTTGACGCGCGCCCGCTCGTTGGAGTCCGGGTACGGGTTGGTGCAGGACGGGCCGGGGCCGCCGCCCGACATCAGCTCGCTGCACGGGCCGCTGTAGTGGTCCGGCAGGCCGAGGACGTGGCCGGTCTCGTGCGTGGTGACGCGCGTGGAGTCGTACTGCTGGTTCTGCTGGTAGTCGAGGAAGACGTACCCGTGGCCGTGGCCGTCGGTGCTCGCGTACGAGCCGTTGGGGTCGTTGCCCTCGTAGTAGGAGAAGTCGGCGCTGCCGCTCGCCGACTGCAACCGGACGTTGCGCACGGAGCCGTTCCAGATCTGCGCCGCGTTGGCTATCTCGTTCTGGAACGACGGCGCCTGGCTCGCGTCGTACGTGACCGTCACGGACCGCAGCCCGGGCGAGGCCTTCTGCTTGGCCAGCGCGGACTTCATGACGGCGTCGAAGAAGGCCTTGTTGTGGGCCGCTTCGGCCTTCGAGCCGGTGTACGCGGCTCTGGACTGCTCGGTGGAGGCGCGGTGCTGCGGTGCTGCCGCCGATGCGGGTACGGCCGTCATGGCGGCCGTCAGGCCGAGGCCGATCGCGGTGGTGAGTACCATGGCGGAACGCTTCGTCGAGCGCTTCATGTGGGGGGTCTCCATTCGTGCGGAGAACCCCGCGCCGCACGGGTGGGACGGGCGGCGCGAAGGTTCACCGGAGAACTTTCGGTTCCGCAGAGTGTCCGACGCCCATCGGCGGCGCGGATGATGGCAGTTGGCGATAGCCCCGTCCAATCACCCACCCGGTCACCGGAATCCGTTCACCGGAATCCGTCGCTCATTTGCCCGACATGTGCCTGGTGTGGTCAGCGGGGCGCGGTTATGCTCCCGACCGTGGAGCTTGAGGTCAGACACCTCCGAGCGCTTTGTGCCATCGCGGACACCGGCAGCGTGCGGAAGGCCGCAGTGCAGCTGGGCATGACCCAGCCCTCCCTCACCACGCAGCTCCGGCGCATCGAGCAGGCCGTCGGCGGGCTCCTGTTCATCCGCGGCCAGAGCGGCAGCAGGCCGACGCCCCTGGGCCAGTCGGTGCTCTCCCGCGCCCGCCCGATCGTGGCCGAGATGGCCGCCCTGGTCACGGCCGCGCGCGACGCGGCCGTAGGCGTGGGCGGTTTACGGCTGCGCATCGGCAGCGTCGGCAGCCGCGTGGTGGCGGGCTGGCTGCAGCGCATCCACAAGCGGCTTCCCGACCTGGACACCACGATCCACATCGACGTGTCGTCGACGGGCCTGCTCCAGCAACTGTCCGCGAACCTGCTCGACATCGCCCTGGTCCACGAGCCCGCCGGCTTTCCCCTGCACCTTCCCGAGGGCGTCGAACGGCACGTCCTCATCCCATGCGAGCCCCGCTTCGTCACCCTGTCCGCCACGCATCCGGCGGCCGCCCGGCCGGTGATACGGCTCGCCGAACTCGCCGACGACGCCTGGATCGTGGACCCCGCCGCCGACCACGAGTGCGCCGCCCTGCGCCACGCCTTCACCCTCGCGGGGATCGGACCCCGCCTCCTCAGCGTCCGCGACCACGCCACCGCCACCGACCTCGTCGCCTCGGCCGAGGCCGTCCGCCCCTGCCAGCCCACCGCGGACCCCGCGCCGGGCACGGTCATCCGGCCCCTCGCCGGGGACCCGCTGGTCGGCCGGCTGTCCCTTACCGCGAGACCCGGCTCCCCGCCGGGTGAAGAACTCGGCGAACTGTGCGGCGACTTGATGGACGCCTACCGGGAGCTGACGCTGGCGAACACCACGTACCGCACCTGGCTCGACGGACGGGGCGGCGGCGACGGCACGGCGGAGACGGTCGCCAGGTTCGGTCTCTCCGCGTAGTCAGCCGCCATCACTTTTAGCCGAGGTTCCATAAACAACGGCCGGCGCGCGCGTGAAGACCCCGTGAAACATGGATTCCGCACCCCAGCGTGTTCCCCCTCCCTGTGCACACGCACCCCACTACCATGCCCCGGTGGCGAGCGACCAGAACAAGCCATCGAACGCAATAAATTCCCCGTCAATTAGCCGGGGACATTCGTCAGGAGCGCGCTAAGAGGGCTCGCCCCGCACCCTGCCCGGCGCTTCGCTACGGATGGCTTGAACAAGCCCGTTACATCGCCTGCGACCGATGGCGCCCCACAGTCCCCGCACGCCACGTCCGCAGGCCCTCGCATTCCTCCCACATCTCATGAAAAACGGGGTGCATCGCGTAATGGCGGATCTCGCTTTCATCGGCCTGGCGCTCCTCGCCTTCGCCGCTCTCTTCCTCGCGGTCAAGGGGGTCGAGCGGCTGTGAGCGCGGAGAACATCGTCGGTCTCGTCGTGTCGGTGGGCCTGGTGGTCTACCTGGTGCTCTGTCTGCTGTTCCCCGAGAGGATCTGAATGAACGACACCCTCGCGGGCTGGCTGCAGATCCTCGCGCTCATCGCGGCGCTCGCCCTGTCCTTCCGGCCCCTCGGCGACCACCTCGCCCGCTGCCTGACCACCTCCCGGCATCTGCGCGCGGAGCGGCTGCTCTACCGCGCGGGCGGGGTCAACGGGGACGCCGAACAGACCTGGGCGACATACCTGCGGAGTCTGCTCGCCTTCTCACTCGTCTCGCTCCTGTTCCTGTACGGATTCCAGCGGGTGCAGAATCATCTCCTGCTGTCGCTGGGCATGAAGCCGGTCGCCCCGGACCTGGCGTTCAACACGGCCGCGTCCTTCGTGACGAACACCAACTGGCAGGCGTACTCGGGCGAGTCGACGATGGGCCATCTCGTGCAGATGGCGGGCCTCGCGGTGCAGAACTTCGTCTCGGCGGCGGTGGGCATCGCGGTGGTCGCCGCGCTCATCCGGGGATTCACCCGGAAGAGGACGAACACCATCGGCAACTTCTGGGTGGACCTCACCCGGATCGTCATCCGGGTACTGCTGCCGGTCTCCTTCGTCTTCGCTCTCGTCCTCGTCGCGGCCGGCGTCATCGAGAATTTCCACGGAGTTCAGGCCGTCACCGGAATCGCGGGCCGGCATCAGGGCATCACCGGCGGACCCGTGGCCTCGCAGGAGGCCATCAAGCAACTCGGCACCAACGGCGGCGGTTTCTACAACGCCAACTCGGCGCACCCCTTCGAGAACCCCACGCCGTTCACCAACCTCGTGGAGATCTACCTCCTGCTGGTCATCCCGGTCGCACTCCCCCGCACCTTCGGCACGATGGTCGGCGACCGCCGCCAGGGCTACGCGATCCTCGCCGTCATGGGCCTGATCTGGGCGGCCTCGGTGGCCGTCGTGACCGCCAACGAGGTGCACAGCGTGAGCAGTTCGGCCGGGCACGCGGCGGGCGGCATGATGGAGGGCAAGGAACAGCGGTTCGGCGTCTGGGCCTCGGCGTTGTTCGCGGTGTCCACCACCCTCACCTCGTGCGGCGCGGTCAATTCCGCGCACGACTCGTTCACCCCGGGCGGCGGCGGACTGCTGATCTTCAACATGATGCTGGGCGAGATCGCCCCCGGTGGCACCGGCTCCGGCCTGTACGGCATCCTCGTCCTCGCGGTCGTGGCGGTGTTCGTGGCCGGGCTGATGGTCGGCCGTACGCCCGAGTACCTGGGCAAGAAGCTCGGCAGCCGGGAGATCAAGTTCGCCTCGCTCTACATCCTCACCACCCCGGCCATCGTCCTGGCCGGCACGGGCATCGCCATGGCACTGCCCGGCGAACGGGCCGCGATGACCAACCACGGGCCGCACGGCTTCGGTGAAGTGCTCTACGCCTTCACCTCGGCCGCGAACAACAACGGCTCGGCGTTCGCGGGCCTGAACGCCAACACCCCCTGGTACAACACCTCCCTCGGCCTGGCCATGATCTTCGGCCGCTTCCTGCCCATGGTGTTCGTCCTGGCACTGGCCGGGGCCTTGGCGTCGCAGCGCCAAGTCCCGGTCACCGCAGGCACGTTGCCCACGCACCGGCCGCAGTTCGTCGGCCTGCTCACGGGCGTGATCCTCATCGTCGTCGGCCTCACCTACTTCCCGGCGCTGGCGCTGGGGCCGCTCGCGGAAGGGCTGCACTGATGTCCCTGACCACTCTCCAGCCCACCACGCCCCAGCCGCACCGGGTCTCGGGCGGGCTGCTCGACCCCACACAGCTGGTCACCTCCTTCCCGGACGCACTGCGCAAGCTCGACCCGCGGATCATGGTCCACAACCCGGTCATGTTCGTCGTCGAGGTCGGCGCGGTGCTCACCACGCTGTCGGCGGTCAAGGACCCCGGTGTCTTCCCCTGGGTGATCACCGTCTGGCTGTGGCTGACGGTCGTGTTCGCCAACCTCTCCGAGGCCGTCGCGGAGGGCCGGGGCAAGGCCCAGGCGGAGACCCTGCGCCGGACGCGTACGGACACCACGGCCCGCCTGCTGCGCGACTGGCGCCCCGGGGCGAGCGCACTCGCGGAGGACGAGATCTCCGCATCGGAACTCCACGTGAACGACCACGTCGTCGTCGAGGCGGGGCAGATCATCCCCGGCGACGGAGACGTCGTGGAGGGCGTGGCGTCCGTGGACGAGTCGGCGATCACCGGCGAATCGGCGCCCGTCATCCGCGAGTCGGGCGGCGACCGGTCCGCTGTCACCGGCGGCACCAAGGTGCTCTCCGACCGCATCGTCGTCAGGATCACCTCCAAGCCCGGCGAGACCTTCATCGACCGCATGATCGCCCTCGTCGAGGGCGCGGCCCGGCAGAAGACGCCGAACGAGATCGCGCTCAACATCCTGCTCGCCTCGCTGACGATCGTCTTCCTCATCGCGGTCGTCACCCTCCAGCCCTTCGCGATCTACGCGGGCGCCGAGCAGAGCATCGTCATCCTCGTCGCGCTCGTCGTCGCCCTCATCCCGACGACCATCGGCGCGCTGCTGTCCGCGATCGGCATCGCGGGCATGGACCGGCTCGTCCAGCGCAACGTCCTGGCCATGTCGGGACGCGCGGTCGAGGCGGCCGGCGACGTCAACACCCTGCTGCTCGACAAGACCGGCACCATCACCCTCGGCAACCGCCAGGCCGCCGAGTTCCTGCCGGTCGAGGGCGTCGGCGCCGACGATCTCGCGGACGCGGCCCAGCTGTCCTCGCTGGCCGACGAGACGCCCGAGGGCCGCTCGATCGTCGTCCTCGCCAAGCAGAAGTACGCGCTGCGGGCGCGCACCGAGGGCGAGTTGGCGCACGCCGAGTTCGTACCGTTCACCGCGCAGACCCGGATGAGCGGCGTGGACGTGGACGGGCGCAAGGTCCGCAAGGGCGCGGCGGGAGCCGTCAACGGATGGGTGACCTCCTGCGGCGGCCGGGTGGGCGACGAGGTGCACGACCTCACCGAACGCATCTCGCAGAGCGGCGGCACCCCTCTCGTGGTCGCGGTGGAGGACCAGGAGGGTGCGCGGGTGCTGGGCGTCGTCCACCTCAAGGACGTCGTCAAGGAGGGCATCAGGGAACGGTTCGACGAGCTGCGCCGCATGGGCATCAAGACCGTCATGATCACGGGTGACAACCCGCTGACGGCGAAGGCCATCGCGGAGGAGGCGGGTGTCGACGACTTCCTCGCGGAAGCGACACCCGAGGACAAGATGGCGCTCATCAAGCGCGAGCAGGCCGACGGCAAGCTGGTGGCCATGACGGGCGACGGTACGAACGACGCCCCGGCCCTCGCCCAGGCGGACGTCGGCGTGGCGATGAACACCGGCACCTCCGCCGCCAAGGAGGCCGGGAACATGGTCGACCTCGACTCCAACCCGACCAAGCTCATCGAGATCGTCGAGATCGGCAAGCAACTCCTCATCACCCGAGGGGCGTTGACGACCTTCTCCATCGCCAACGACGTCGCGAAGTACTTCGCCATCATCCCGGCCATGTTCGCGAGCGTGTACCCCGGGCTCGACCGGCTCAACGTCATGCGGCTGCACAGCCCGACGTCGGCCATCTCCTCGGCGATCATCTTCAACGCCCTGATCATCGTCGCCCTGATCCCGCTCGCCCTGCGCGGCGTGCGCTACCGGCCGTCGTCCGCCGCCTCGCTGCTGGGCCGCAACATCTGGATCTACGGGCTGGGCGGGCTCGCCCTGCCGTTCATCGGCATCAAACTCATCGACCTGGCCGTCCAGTTCGTCCCCGGCCTCCACTGACGGCCACGGAAGGCGGCACCACCATGCTCACCCACCTCCCGCTCCCCCTGCGCCGACACCTGTCGGCACTGCGCATGCTCCTCGCATTCACCGTCATCACGGGCATCGCCTATCCACTCGCGGTAACGGGCATCGCACAGGCGCTGTTCAGCCACAAGGCCAACGGCTCCCTGATCGAGGACCACGGCAGGCCCGTGGCCTCCGCCCTCATCGGCCAGAACTTCTCGCTCCCGGGGACGACACGCCCCGACCCCAAGTGGTTCCAGCCCCGTCCTTCGGCGGGTTCGTACGACCCGCTGGCCTCAGGCGCCTCCAACCTGGGCCCGAACAACCGCGACCTGGTCAGCACGATCGAGCAACGCCGCGCCTCCGTGGCCGCGTTCGACGGCGTCGCCCCGAAGTCCGTACCGTCCGACGCCCTCACCGCGAGCGGCTCCGGCCTCGACCCGGACATCTCCCCCGCCTACGCCCGGGAGCAGGCGGCCCGCGTGGCCAGGGCCCGCTCGCTCCCCGAGCCCCGGGTCCACGAGCTCGTCGACCGCCATGTACGCGGCCGTGACCTCGGCTTCCTCGGCCAGCAGCGCGTCGACGTGGTCGAGCTCAACCGCGCCCTCGCCGCACTGCGGTAGCGGTATCCGTCCGGCGGTGCGTCACCGGACGCACCGCCGGACGGTTGGCACCATGCCCCAAGTCCCCTTGTGTGGAGGCGATTCCGCATGAGCTCCGGCGTGAAGCACGTTCTGCTGGTCGACGACGAGCCACAGCTGCTCCGAGCCCTCAGCATCAACTTCAAGGCCCGCCATTACAGCGTGGCCACCGCCCCCAACGGCGTCACCGCCCTGAAACTCGCCGCCCAGCGCCCGCCGTCCGCGGTCCTCCTCGGCCTCGAACTGCCGGACATGAGCGGCATCAAGGTCATAGCTACCCTGCGCACCTGGAGCCCCGTACCGATCGTCGCACTCTCGAACCGCACCACGGCCACCGACAAGGTCACCGCCCTGGACGCCGGTGCCGACGACTACGTGACCAAGCCCTTCTGCATGGACGAGCTCTTCGCCCGGCTGCGGGCGGTGCTGCGCCGTCCTCCGACCCTCGAGGTACGTACGACCGTCCGGCTCGGCCACTACACCGTCGACTTCACCGCCTGCACGGTCCACTCCCGCGTCGGCCATGACAAGCCCCCGCATCTGACCCCGACGGAGTGGCGCGTCCTCACCACCCTCACCCGCGTCCCGGGCCGCCTCGTCACCAGCCGTGAACTGCTGCGCGCCGTATGGGGCCCCGGCAACGACAACCGCACCAACTACCTCCGCATCTACCTCGCCGCCCTGCGCCGCAAGCTGGAGACCGAGCCCTCCCACCCCCGGCACCTGATCACCGAGCCGGGCCTGGGCTACCGCTTCGAGCCGTGAGTTTGCGGGATGCCGGGGCGCGGGTGACGGTGGTGGAAGGGACCACGCGCCCGAGGTGACCGTTGGAGGCCTCATGCCCACGCACACCCTCAAGGACAAGGTCGTCGTCATCGGCGGCGCGTCGAAGAACCTGGGCAGCCTGATCGCCAAGGAGTGCGCGGCGGACGGCGCGAAGGTCGTCGTCCACTACAACAGCGACTCCTCCCGCGACCAGGCCGAGCAGACCGCCGCCGACGTCAAGAAGCTCGGCGGGGACGCCATCACCCACCAGGGCGACCTGACGCGCGTCGCCGAGGTGGAGAAGCTCTTCGACGCCGCCGTCACGGCGTTCGGCAAGGTCGACTGCATGGTCAACACGGCGGGCATGGTCATCAAGAAGCCGATGGCCGAGACCTCCGAGGAGGAGTTCGACAAGATGTTCGCCGTCAACACCAAGGCGGCGTACTTCATGATGCGCGAGGCCGCCAAGCGCCTCGAGGACGACGGCGGGATCGTCACCATCGTGACCTCGCTCCTCGCCGCCTACACCGGCCTCTACTCCGTCTACGCCGGCAGCAAGGCCCCGGTCGAACACTTCACCCGCGCTCTGTCCAAGGAGCTGTTCGGCCGCCGCATCTCCGTCAACAACATCGCCCCGGGCCCGATGGACACCTCGTTCTTCTACCCTGCCGAGACGGACGACTCCGTCACGTACCACAAGTCGTCATCGATGAACGGCGAGTTGACGAAGATCGAGGACATCGCGCCGTACGTGAAGTTCCTCCTCACGGACGGCTGGTGGCTCAACGGCCAGACCGTCTTCATCAACGGCGGCTACACGACGCGCTGAGAGATGGGGGGCGGCGCTCCGACTAACGTGGCCTACGTGTCAACTGCCTCACAAGCACACGCATTCCACTACATGCTGATGCGAGACGCCGTCGAACGTGTACGGGGGGTCGTGCCCGGCAAACTGGAGATCACGAAAGAGGGGATCATCCACGACATGACGTGGCCGGGGGGCCTTCACGAGCTGACGGCGGCACGCATCAGGCGCCGCCTCGAGACGGCGATACCGGGCGACGTGCTGGCTCACACCGGAACGCCCGACGTGGAGGGCATGACCGAAGGTGTGATGCGGCACCCGGACATCATGGTGATCCCGGAAGAGGACATGGAAGTCGAGGGGAGCTTCGATCCGCGTACGCTCATCGCCGCGATCGAAGTCGTGTCCCGCTCCAATCCGGACAACGGCTGGGTGGGCAAGGTGCGGGACTACCCGCTGCTCGGGATCCCCGTCTACGCGATCTTCGACCCCCGCAAGGGCGAGGGCACCGTCCTGTCAGACATCCACCCGACCCCGTCCGGCCCCCAGTACGCGACCCGGAAGAACTTCGTCTACGGCGAGGACGTCACGATCGCCGATTGGACGATCACGACGGAGAACCTCCCGCGTTATCCGTAGCGCGGCCGTACCGCACGAACAGCAGCGCCTCGACGTCACCGTCACCCACCGCCTCGTACACGTGTGGGACATCGGACACCCAACTGGCGTGCCCGCCAGGTCCGATCACGACCGGATCGGACAGCGCGCCGACCCGTACCGTGCCACCGAGGACGACAAGGTGCTCGGTCGTGCCGGGCGTATGCGCGGCGGACTCCTGCAACGCTCCGGCGTGGATGCGCACCCGGTACGTCTCCGTGACGGCCTCGGCGTCCTCGAACCGCTCGGTGAGGACGGCATCCACGGCGCGGCCGGAGATCTCCGCGAAGACGGCGGGCGAGTGCAGCGCGGCACTCAACGGCACCTCGAGCACAGTCGTGAGCGCGTACAGCGTCTCCAGCGTCGGATTGCGCCGTCCGCTCTCGAGCTCGGAGAGCGTCCCCTTCCCCACCTTGGACCTGCGCGCCAGCTCGGACAGCGACAGCCCGCGCTCCACACGCAGCTCCCGCAGACGACTGCCCACGCGCGCGGCCAGCTCCACGTTCGTCCACCCTCCTCCGCCACTTGATCATCAGCCCTCGACGGACCTATCGTTCCACATACGGAACGTTCCGTTTACAGAACGACGGAGAGCTGGACGGAGAACTGCATGGAGACGTCCGAGA
Organism: Streptomyces sp. SX-6; assembly: GCF_059089585.1. NCBI lineage: Bacteria > Bacillati > Actinomycetota > Actinomycetes > Kitasatosporales > Streptomycetaceae > Streptomyces > Streptomyces sp. SX-6. The sequence goes on from NZ_JBTHHU010000008.1 coordinate 111,110, forward strand.
GCACACCCCTGCCCGCCCGCAGCCGACAGGTCGCCGACGCCCTGGCCGCGGCCGGCATCCCGGGACAGGTCCGCGTACTGCCGGATTCGGCGCGCACGGCCGCAGAAGCCGCCTCCGCACTGGGCTGCGACGTCGGCGCCATCGCCAACAGCCTCGTCTTCGTCTCGGACGGCGAGCCCGTCCTGGTCCTGACCAGCGGACGCCACAGAGTCGACACGGCCGCACTCGCGGCCCGTTGGGACCGCGGCGTCCTCGAGCGCGCCACAGCGGCGCAGGTGCGCGAGGCCACGGGCCAGGCCATCGGCGGCGTGGCCCCGACCGGCCACCCCCGCCCCCTCCCGACCGTCGTGGACGAGGCCCTCGCCGACTACTCACGCATCTGGGCCGCAGCCGGCACCCCCCACACGGTCTTCCCGACGACCGCAGCCGAACTCGTCCGGCTCACCGGGGGACTTGTCCTCCCCGTCGGCCCGTAACACCTCTCGACTCTCAACCCATCTCACGGAAAGCGTCATGGAGCACGATCTGCGCACCGTCGTGGTGCTGAACAAGAAACTGGACGCAGGGCGCATGCTCAACGTCACCGGCCACCTGGTGCTCGCCCTGGCCTCCGGCATGCCGGACACCAACCGCCTCTGCCCGCAGACATACACGGACGCCGACGGCGGCATCCACCCGGCCATCTCCCATCACCCGCTCATCGTCCTGCAGGCCAAGAACTCGAACCAGCTCCGCCTCCTGCGCAACGGACTGCGCGAACAGGGCATCTTCTGCACGGACTTCACCCACACCATGGCCGACGGCGGCTCCGAGGCCCAGCAGGAAGCGACGCGCAAGGTTCCGGAGGCCGAGCTGGAGTACTACGGCGTGTGCGCGTTCGCCAGCCGCGCAGAACTGGACCCGCTGACGCGGAGGTTCAGCCTGGTGCGATGAGAATGCGGTGAGAAGCGGTCTTCGCCGCTGCGCGGCTCATGCGGCAAGGTGGCGGTCGGCGAGTCGGGTACCGGTTTCCGCGCGAAAACTGCCCTCGGGGGTGGGGGAAACCGGTACCCGGTTCGCTGTTCGGCATCCGGGCCCGGGCCGGGCACCCACCAGCCACTGTCAGACCCCCCTGGCACGATCGACCCATGCTGCAGGTATGTCTGAACGGCGCCCGGACCCGGGCCGAGTGCGACCGTCTCCCCGTCACCCCGGAAGAGCTCGCGGCGGCTGCCCGCGAGGCCGTCGCGGCCGGGGCCGAGGACGTCCACCTCCACCCCAAGGACGCGGACGGCGCGGACACTCTCGAGCCCGCCGACGTCGCCGCCGCGGTAACAGCCGTACGGGCCGCGATCCCGGGGATCCCCGTCGGGGTGACCACGGGCGCATGGACACAACCCGACGCCGCGAAACGCGCCGAACTCATACGCCGCTGGCCGGTGTTGCCGGACCACGCCTCCGTGAACTGGCACGAGGACGGCGCCGAGGTTGTCGCCGCGGCGCTGCTGGAGCGGGGCGTCGGCATCGAGGCCGGGATCTACTCGGGCACGGATGCCGCCTGCCGCTTCCTCGCATGGCCGGAGGCACACCGCGTGCTGCGTGTCCTGGCGGAGGTCACCGACACCGACCCGCGCACCGCGCCGACAGCCGCGGCCGCGCTCCTCGACGAACTCGGCGCAGGCACAAGGCTGCCGGTCCTCCTCCACGGGGAGGACGCCGCGGCCTGGCCCGTCCTGCGCATGGCGGCCGCCCGTGGCCTGGACACGCGCATCGGCCTCGAGGACGTGCTCCATCTGCCGGACGGCACCCCTGCCACGCGCAACGCCGACCTGATACGGGCCGCGCGACCCGGGGGTTATCCCCACCCCTGATCCGGTAGAGGGCAGGATCCCCGACTGCCCTCCCGTCTTCCTAGAGTGAGGATCACCGAGAACCGAGAACGACCGCTACCGACGGAGATCGCCATGCCTCGCCTCACCCGCGCCATCCGCATACCGCTGCTGCTCGGCGGAGTTGCGATTGCCGGTGCCGCCCTCACGGGGTGCGGTACGGCCAACGCGGACGACGCGACGCCGGAGCACAAGACGTTCTCGTTCAGCGGGCAGACGCTCACCATCGACTCGGACAACTCGCAACTCGAGCTGGTCCCGGTGGACAGCAAGGGCGGCAAGGACGTCAAGGTCACCCGCTGGTTCGACGGATGGTCGCTGGGCGGCGACACGAAATCGTCGTGGGAGATGAACGGCAGCACGCTGAAGCTGCGGCAGCACTGCACCGGCATCAGCAATCACTGCGAGTCCAAGCACCGGATCGAGGTGCCACGCGATGTCGCCGTCACGGTGAAGGACGACAACGGCGCCGTGAGGGCCAACGGCTTCACCGAGGCCTTGCGGATCACCTCGGACAACGGCTCGATCGACGTCAAGGACACCAACGTCAAGGGCCGCCTCGACCTGAAGACCTCCAACGGTGAGATCACCGCCACCGGCGTCTCCGCGCCCCAGATCTCCGCGCACACCGACAACGGAGAGATCCGCCTCGACCTCGCCAAGGCACCGGACCTCACCGACACCCGCACCGACAACGGCGGCATCCACATCACGCTGCCGCACTCGGCGTACAAGGTCGACGCCCGCACCAGCCTCGGCGCCGAGCACATCGAGGTCCCGCGCGATGACGCCAGCCGCCACGTGGTGTCGGCCCACAGCGACACCGGCGAGATCAAGGTGACCACGCGCGACTGACCTGCGGCATCACGCCACGGTGAGCAGCCGGTCGCGCAGTCTGCCGACCAGGGCGTCGTCGACGCCGAGTTGAGCGGCGACATAGCCGCGCACGGATCCGTGGCGGGCCTCCAGGTCCGCCAGGAACAGCCGGATGACCTCGGCCGGAGCCCGCCCGTATCCGGGCCACCGCAGCGTGCGGCCGGGCTGGGCGGCATGCCAGTTGGCGACCAGCCGGTCCGTGACGAGCTCGGTCAGGGCGAAGTCGTCGGCGATGTCGTCCTCGCCGACGCCCAGCAGGGACAGCAGAAGGGCGGCCAGCAGCCCGGTGCGGTCCTTGCCCGAGGTGCAGTGGAAGACGAGCGGCCCGTCGGCGGAGGCGATGACGTCCAGTGCCTGCCGCAACTCCTCGACACCGTCATGGGCGACTTCCGCATACCGGTCGGCGAGGAAGCGCCACGGGTCGAGCTCCGGGTCGGTCGCCGCCTGATCGTAAGGCCGGTGCTCGACGCTGAGGTTGACGTACGTCAGCCCGTCCTGGTGCGGCACCCGTCCGTCCCTCTCGATCTCCCACGGATACCGCAGATCGATCACCGTACGCACGCCGAGTGCGCGGAAGCGGTCCAGGTCCTCGCCCGCGAGCTTGGCGAGCAAGGCGGATCGGTAGAGCAGACCCCACCGCACCGTACCGCCCGCATGGGCGGAATATCCGCCCAAGTCACGGAAGTTCAACACCTGTTCGAACGCGATGTGTCGTGTCACACCGCGCCACTCTAGCCCTACGCCCAACGCCCTAGCACTCATGCCGGACCTACTCCCGTCCGCACGACGTACGCCCAAGGACCGTTACCCCCACGTGCACTCCGCACCTACCGTTCCCTCATGAGCGAAACCAAGGCCTCCGCGACAGCCAACAGCACGCTCGACGAAGCCCTGACCCGACTCCACCGCACCGGCCCCGAACACCTTGGCTGGCTCTCCAACCACGCCCCCATGGCCGTCGAATCACTCGTGCACCACGGGCACGCGCCTGTCGTCCACGACTGGATCGACGGCTACCGGGACAAGCTCGAGGAAATGCCCGCACGCACCGACCTCAGGCTGACCGAGCAGAATTGGCACGATGCCTTGGGGGACCCGCACCACCTCGCCGACTGGATCGCCTATTTCACCGACCAGTTGGCAGACCAGCCCTGGCGGGACGTACTCGCCGCCTGGTGGCCGCGCCTCCTGCCCGGCATCCTGGCAGGAGCCACGCACCCGGCGATCCGGGTGGGCCACGCGGTACGGGCCCTCCTCGCGGACGACGGCAACGCATCGCGCGCCGCCGAACTCGGGCACGCACTCGGCTACTGGGCGGCACGCCACCTGCCACTGGCCACGGCCGTCGTCCCCGCCGGCACCGTACGCGCCGCCGAGGCGCTGGCAGCCGTACCGAGGGTGCCCGACCAGGAGGGCGGCGTCCTGGAACGCGTCACCCAACTCCCCTACACCGCAGGCTGGTCCACGGCATCAGTGGCCCTCCAGGCACCAACCGGCCCGGACAACGCCCGCGAACTCCTCGCCGAGCTGGTACGGGAGTCGACCTACCGGTACGCGGACCACGCCCACGGCAACGCCATCATGCTCGTCCACGCGGCCACCGCCCCCAACGCCGTCCTGCGCACGCTCCCCGCGCTCCCCCGCGACCTGTGGGTGCCCAGCTACGCGGCGGCCTGGCAGGCCACCGCCGTGGTCACGGCCGCGTACGCCCCCGCCTCCCCGCTCACGCCCACCGCATCCGCACCACCCACGGCCGAGGAAGCCTTCGAACGCGCCGCGGCACACGGCAACGAGCACGTCATCAAGTTCGCGGACACCGCGATGGACGTCGTGGCCGCCGATCCCGACCGCGCCGCCGAGGCCCTGGCCGCCGTGGGCCGCGCCTGCGAACTGATCGACACGGAGGACTGAGTCCCCTGAGGCGGTGGTGTCCGCTACCGTCATGCAGAACCACGGCCGTACAAGGCAGGGAGGACCACCATGGCCGACCCGGTGTGGAAACACGACCCCGAGGACCACGACTTCCCGGCGGCAGCCGACTACCTCGACCTGCTCCTGCCGGCCGACGAGGTCGAGGGCCTCATCAAGCGGTTGAAGCACGCCAAGACGACGGTGAAGAAGGCCAAGGACATCCTCCGGGCCTCGGAGCTGCCCCTGCTGGCCCCGGACAACATCCACGTACGCCGCGACCTCGACAAGGTCGACGCCGGGGAGAAGCTGTCACCGGTCCTGCTGATCCGCGGCCGACCGCTGATCATCGCGGACGGTTACCACCGGGTCTGTGCCATTCACTTCCTGAGCGAGGACCTGGAAGTCCCCTGCCGCCTGGCCTGAGCGTCTCACCCGGACGGCCCCGCGCAATTGCCCGGCACCTCCGGAGGCGGGACCCTGAAGATCGCCTCTGAGCTCCGGAGGAGACATGCGACTGGGCCGGCTGCTGCGGCACGAGGGGGGAGCGGACGCCCTGCGTCGCGCCGTCTGGCTGGTCCTTGCCGGATGTACCGGCTTCTACGCCCTGGCCTACGGCTTCCACCAGCCCGTGATGGCCCTGTACGCCATCTTCGGTGCGCTGCCCCTGATCCTGTTCAGCAAACTGCCCGGTCCGGCGCGGAGCCGGGCCGGGACGCTGCTGCTGGTCCTGCCGGCGGCGTGGATCCTGGTCACGGCGGGCACCCTGCTCGCCGTCGACGACTGGGCTGCCGCGCTGGGGCTGCTGGTGGTGGGGTTCGTCATCTCTTTCATGGGAGCCGGGGGCCTGCGGCCCTCCGTGCTGGCCGCCGCGCTCCAGCTGTACTACGTGCTGCCGTGCTTCCCCCCGTACGAGCCGGCCCAACTTCCGTACCGGCTGGGCGGAATCACGGTCGGCATCCTGCTCACCGTCGTGGTGGACCTGCTGCTGTGGCACGATCCACCGCCGGTTCCCTACCGGCTCCGGCTGGCCGAAGCATTCGAGGCGCTGGCCGCGTACTGCGCCGCGGCCGGACGGATGCTCGCCGACCCGAGGGGTTCCGCGGACGCCGATGCCGAACGGCGGCACGCCGGAGAGGCGTTGAGGACAACGCTGCTCTCCCAGGTTCCCCCGGCGTCGAGGCCCACCTCGGTCTCATTGCACGACCGCGGCCTCAACCACACGCGCATCGCGGCCGCATACCTCCGAGGACGCCTCGACGACGTCCTGGAAGACACCCGCACACCCGATGCGGACGCGGCCCGGCTACTCGAAGGCGGGGCGGCGCGCCTGGAACAGACCGCACACAACCTGAGCTCTGGAGCGCTCGCCCCCGCACCCGCCGAACAGGCCGCGGAACTCCGCGCTTTCGACAACCGGCGCATGCGCGCCCTGGAGCACGGATCATCGCCGGACGACCTGCGGCAGTCCGCTGTGGTGCGGGCAGCGGCCGAGGCGGTGCTGGTGGCCGACCAGGCCGCGCAGATCGCACTCGGCGCCCGCCCCGGCCCCCGGTGGGACCCGCGCTCCGGCCCGTTCGCCTACGCCACCGTCTCCGCCCCCGCCTGGTGGTGCCGCCGGCTCCGGCTGCACCTGAGCACCCACTCGGTGCTGCTGCAGAACGCCATCCGCATCTCCGTCGCCCTCGCCGCCGCCCGGGTGATCGCGGGAGCCCTGAGCCTGCCCCACGGGTTCTGGGTCCTGCTGACCGTCCTCGGCCTGATGCGCACCTCCGCGGCCGACACCCGGACCGCCCTCGTGCCGGCCTTCACCGGCACGGTCGTCGGCGCCGCGTTCTCCACCGCGCTGCTCATCGCCGTGGGAGACCGCCCTGTGTTCTACGCGGCCGTGACCCCTGTGGCGTTTCTGATCGGCTTCACCATCTGCCCGCTCCTCAAGCCCTGGTGGTCGCAGGCCATGGTGACCCTCGCCATGGTGCTGCTGTTCGGCCAGATCACCGCCACCTCCTGGGGACTTCCCGCGCTGCGCGTCGTCAATGTGATCGTGGGCGGCATGATCGGTGCGGTCGCCGCCCTGCTGGCTTGGCCCCGTGGAGCGCACGGCCAACTCCAGCACACCGTCGCCGACTTCCTCGACCGCAGCGGCGATGCCTGCCGCATCGTGACGGACCAGCTGTGCCGTCTCGCCGACCACAGCCAAGATCCCCTGCGCCCGGCCCGGAGCGCCCTGCTCCTCGCCCAGACGACCCATCTCCAGTACCGCACCGAGCGGGCCTCCCAGCACCTGGGAGACCCGCCGTGGGGCGCCTATATGCTCGCCGGCTACGACGCCATCACCGGAGGCTCACTGCTGCTGGCCCGACAGGAGCGCGACCGCCACTCCCCTCCTCCGCCGGCCGCCATCGGTGAACTGGCCGCACTGGCCGCCGCGGTACGGGAAGCGTGCCGGCGCGCCGCGGAGACCCTGCGCAGCACCGGCACCTCGGGAGCCTCAGCACTGGTGCGGTACGCCCAACTGCCCACAGGGTCACTGCTCTTCGCCGAACAGACAGCCGGGGAGGTTCCGGCAGCCGACACCCTGCTGATCGCCGACACCGAGGCCTGGCTCACCGCGGTGGCCCGCGACACGGCACGCGCCGAACTCATCGGGCGAGCCGCGGAGTGAGTCACATAGGCTCAAACGCATGCACAACACCCTGACGGAGCAGGCCCGGTGCCTGTTCGGCGACGCCGCGCCGACGGCCACGGCCTCGGCGGCCACCGAGAACTCGTTGACGCGGTGGGCGATTTCGACGTCAGATGCCAGTCCTCGCCCCATGTGAGTGAACTCGTCTCGGTCGTTCCGGGCGGCTTCGGGCGGAAAGTCGCACAGACGGGAGAGGCGCCCGGCGTTGGACGGGGCCGGCGGGAGGATGATGTCGGCCGTCGATGTGCATGTCGGCGTCAAGTGCCTTCAGTTGATGCGTAGGCGGAGAAGCGTTCCGACGGCGCGAAAACGCCTTCCGGCCACCGTGCACACATGGGACATCTTCCCCAAACGTATGGACACCCCTCAGGATGAGACAGTCCGGAACCTGCGCTGTATATGCCTCGGTCCTACGAACGGGCATTGTCGTCGCCAATGCGGTGCTGCGGGACGCGAGTGGGGAGGAGCCCGTGGTTCGTCACCGAGGGCAGTTGCCAGTACCAACTGGCCGTCGAAAGCACAGGGAAGAAGTACATCGGCATTTTGTCGGGCGACGAGACCCTCACGTTCCGGGAGTGACCCGGGACCGGGGAGAGGCCGTGGCACCGCGACGCGAGGACGGGCGGGCGGGGCGCGAGGTGTCCACCCCATGCCACGTCGTCCACTGCCTCCACCGAGCAGGCGCGCACTACCCGGCCCCTCGCCCCATCGGGATCTTCACGCGCCTGGGGGGCTGATGGGGACGCGGGGCATCTCTCTGGCAGCCAGGGTGTACGGGTACCCGCCGGAGCACAACGCGGGATCGGAGTGGATGCTGCACTCGATGCTGCGCCCCTTGGCCGAGCGCGGCCATCGGGTGACAGTGTGGCTGTCCCATCCGGGGAAAGTGAGGGAGAGCTACGACATCGACGGGGTGCGGGTCATCCCGTTCCAGCGGGGCATCAGCTTCGCGGCCGAAGTCCGGCAGGCGGACGTGCTGCTGTCCCATTTCGAGAATGTCCCCATCATGTCGGGCCTGTCCAATGCCTATCGGAAACCAGTGATCGTGATCTGCCACGACAACTTCGCCACAAGCTTCCACAACGCGGCGGGAGCGGACCTTGTCGTGTACAACAGCGAATGGATCCGGCGGGACGCTGAGATCTTCTACGCGAAGTACCCGGATGAGTTCCTGCCCAGGCACAGCATCGTGGTCCGTCCTCCTGTGATCGCGGAGCACTACCGCACCCGGCCAGGCGCCTGCGTGACCTTGGTCAATCTGAACTCCGACAAGGGCGGCGACCTCTTCTGGCAACTCGCGGCATGGACACCGCAGTGGAGGTTCCTGGGTGTGCGCGGTGCCTACGGAGAGCAGCGCACACCACCGGCGCACCTGTCCAACTGCGAGGTGATCGACAGCATTGCCGGAGACCAGATGCGCACCCACGTCTACGCCCGTTCCCGCGTCATCCTCATGCCCAGCCTCTACGAATCCTGGGGACGCGTGGCAGTGGAAGCGTTCGCCTCCGGCATCCCCGTCATCGCCCACCCCACGCCCGGCCTGGTCGAAGCCCTCGGCGGAGCGGGAATCTTCGCCTACCGCGACGACCCGAAAGCATGGCTCCACACCCTGGACTCACTGCGGGACCCGATGAACTGGGAACGGGCCTCCCGCCGGGCACGGCAACGTTCCGACGAGCTCAGCGCGAACACCGCCCTTGGTCTCTGGTGCGACACCGTGGAATCGCTGCCCGACGGACGGCGGCGGACCAGCACATACCGCCGCCTCAACGCACTGAACCTCAGCCTGCCCACAGCCTGGCCGGGCCCCATCCCTGCGGGTCCGGCGCACCCGGCGCCCGGTCATGCGGGTCCGCGAACGGACAAGGCATTCAAAACGGCAGTCGACGCACCGCTCAACCGTGTGGAGTTGCTCGTACGCAAACCGAGTCACCCGCCCGAGAGGGAAGAGCGCGCCGGAGTTGCCACTGGCGCCGACCCCTGCGGCGAAGCATGAAGAGCGCCGCTGTCCAATGAAGGTCATCGTTACCATCCCCTGGCGACCCGGGCCCGGCCGCGAGTACGCCCACCGCATCACGGTCGCCCACTGGCATCGCCTGCTCCCCGGCATCGACGTGGTCGACATCGATACAGGCGACGAGCCATTCGGCACTGCATCCTGCCGCAACGCCGGCGTCCGTCTCGCCGAGCGGGTCGGAGCCGATGTCGTGGTCGTGGCAGACGCAGACACCCTCGCCGAGGAGACGCCGGTACGGGCCGCGGTCAAGGGCGCCGCAACGAGCGGCAGAGTCCACCTGCCCTACACCGAATGCCGCTCCCTGTGGACCGAAGGCAGCGCGCAGTTCCTCGCGGGAGTGCCACTGCCCGCCTGCAACGCCTTCATCATCGACGCGGCATGCGGGGGCGTCTACGTGACCGCACCTGCCACCTGGTGGACTCACGGAGGGCAGGACGAGCGCTTCCGCGGATGGGGCTTCGAGGACGCGTCGTGGGAGATCGCCTACGGCACGCTCATGGGCGCACCGCCGGTCCGCCATGAAGGCCGCATCTACATCCTGTATCACCCCCAGGCGCTCAAGAAGGGGGCGCAGTACGAAGCGAATCTGGCCCTGTGCGGGCGCTACCACCAGGCCGCGGGCAACCGTGGAGCGATGCAGGCCCTCATTGATGAACACGCGGGCGGGCGCTGGTCACCGCCCGCCCCCTGGCCACATCCGGACGACGCCGATCCGTCCTTATGACGGACCCATGACCGCCGACCTGCCGTCGTACTCCAGGAGCAAGGCCCGTAGGCGAAATTGGATCGCGGGGTGCTGGTGGGATGTGGGCTCTGATCATGAACGAGCCCCCAAGCCTTGATCGCGCTGGGGGGCCGAAGCCGCTGTCTGCCTGCGGCTGTTCAGATGTGGGCACAGCTGGGATCGAACCAGCGGCATCTGCTTTGTAAGCACGTTCAAGGTGCTGCTGCCACCAGCGAGAACGGTGGCAGCAGCTTCCTCATCACCCTTTTCCGACGGTCCGGATCCATAAGGCCATCGAGGCCGTACGAGAGACGCGCCCCGGCCGCCGTACTCCATGGCTACCCGGCCGTGGAGCCCGTAAAGGCGAGAGTGCCGTCAGTCGGCCGCCCTGTGCGCCACGAAGCGGAAGCTGCCCTCTCCGACGGTGACGGTGCAGTCCTCGAAACCGGCCATGCGCAGGCGCGCCTCCAGGGTCTCGGGCGGTACGGGCACACACGTGTCGCCGAGGTGGATGAGGCGGAAGCCCCAGTTGTCCAGGGCGTCGCAGCCGGCGAAGAGGCCGCCGGGGCGGAGGACGCGGTGGGCCTCGGCGAAGAGGCGGTCCTGGGCGGCGATCGACGGCACGTGGTGGAGCATCGTGAAGCAGACGACGGAGTCGAACCTCCCGTCGGGCAGCGGGAGATCGGCCCCGTCCCCGTGGACGACGTCGACGCGGTCGCCGAAGAGCAGGCGCAGCCGGACGGTGGAGGAGGGGTCGGCCTCGACGGCGGTGAGCCGCTCGGTCCGGCGCACCAGCACGCTGGTGGTGGCGCCGTAACCTGGCCCGATCTCCAGGGTGTCGGGGCCGAGCGGGACGTCCTCCAGGGCCCAGGGCAGGAGCTGGTCGCGCATCGCGCGGGCCCAGCGGTCGGAGGAGCAGATACGGCGGTGAAGGAGGTTCATCGGCATGCTCCGAGGCTAGGAATGGGGGGGCGGTGTCGTATACGGCCCAGGAGGTCAACCCATGTCGTCAAACGGACAGCCGCGGCGGCTTCGCACGCCGGCGCCCCGGCTGGTCAACCCGCCCGGCGGCGCCGTCGCTGTCGCGAGCTTCCCGCTGGACCGGGGCGAGTGGTTCGGGCGCCACGAGCACGGCGCGCACCAACTGGCGTGGGCGCCGGAGGGGGTGCTGGCCGTACGGACCCGCGGCCGTACGTGGGTGCTGCCGTCGACCGTCGCCCTGTGGATCCCGGCGGGCGTCCCGCACTCCACCGGGTCGTCGGGGCCGGCCCTGCTGCGGAGCCTGTACTTCTGGCCGGACAGCTGTCCGGTGGACTGGTCCGAGCCCCAAGTCGTGCCCGTCTCCGGGCTGTTGCGCGAGCTGATCGGGCACCTAGCCCAGGGCGAGAAGGAACTCGGCCCAGCGGAGCGGGAGCGCGCGGAGCGCGTCGTCCTCGACCTGCTGCGGCCGGTCGAGGTGACGACCGTACGGGCCCCGATGCCGGCGGACCCGCGGGCCCGTCGGGTCGCGGAGGCGCTCCGCGCCGACCCGACGGACGACCGGACCCTCGCGGAGTGGGGCACAGTGGTGGGCGCGAGCGCGCGGACCCTGGCGCGCGCCTTCGTCGCGGACACGGGCATGTCGTACGGGCGCTGGCGGACCCAGCTGCGGCTGCAGGCGGCGATGCCGCTGCTCGCAGCGGGCTCGACGGTCTCCTCGGTGGCACGGCGGGTCGGCTACGGATCGCCGAGCGCGTTCGTGGCGGCATTCCGGCGCGGGGTGGGCGTGCCGCCGGGCGCGTACTTCACGCCACGCGCCCGCGAGGCGAGCCGTACCTAGCAGGAGCGGTGCTGTCTCGTTACATGAGGGGCAGGCCAGGGTCTGGCCCAGTTCCGTCGTGAGCTCGTCTGACGGTCAAGTTTTCTACCACCAGCTGCACTACTCCGGACACGTTCACCGACTCCCTGATCGTTACCGTTGGCAGGGTCATCCCACCTCTGGGAAGCGCTGGTTGTCACTACCCCATGGGCTACCGTGCCCCGAAGTTGGTGTGATTCACACGGCTGTTCACCTCGCTTTCCTGCTCGGGAAGCAGCATCAGCATCGACGCAGCGGGCCAGCATGGGGCCAGCCGGACAACGTCGTCTCCAGAACCTGCTGGAACTGGTCCTAACCTCGCCTCTTAATGTCCGTGTCCTTCAGATGCTGGAGAACGTCAGCAAGCGGTAGGTCAAACTGGTCCTTGTCACCATCCCACTGCCTCATCACGGAAGCGGCGGCATGGGCCAACTCCGTTGGCAGGCCAGCCTCGCGCAGCGATTCGGCGACCTCGGTCATCTCAGGCGCCCACCGCCAGGCGCGTGCTGCGACACTGGGCAGGTAGCCCGGGTTGGAGAGGAAGTCCGACGCCATGCTGCTCGCTTCGGCCGCGAGGAGATCAGCCACGCCGTGGTCATCAGCGAGGGCATGGGCAACTCCGGCAAGGGTGCGGGCTGCCTTCTGGAAGCTAACGAACGCCATTTTCAGGGCGGAGGCCGATCCAATGGAGCCGCCCGTGTTGCGCACGTGGACAGAGGTGCCCTTGAAGAGGGCATTGAGCTGTTCGACGGCAGGATCGTCGCCTGCGGTGTAGAGGCGAACTGTCTTCTCGGCGTTCGGTGGTGGCCCGAAGAGCGCGCCGTCGAGCGTGATGCGTCCCGGTGAGTCTGCTGCGATGCGTTCCATCCGCTGAGGGCTGATCGCGTTGGCATCCACATAGAGGCCGTTGAATCGGTAGGGAGCGACGGCGTTCGCCACGTCTTCGGCGATGTGGGGCGGGCAGATCGAGAGCACGATGTCACTGGCTTCCAGCGCTTCGCTCAGCGACATGCACGGAGTCAGCCCGGCCGCTTCAGCACGGTTGCGGGTCGCTGAGCTTCGGCCTTCGGGCAGCCAGAGGACCTGATGCCCTGCTGCCACGGCTTGCGCGGCGACGGCTGCACCCATGGTGCCTGGGTGCAGGACAGTCACGATCACAGAGGTTCTCCTGGGGGCAGTTCGGTTCGGGTGTGTCCCTGATGGGCGGCGATCGCCATCGTGAGCCCGATGGCAACGGGTGTGCCAGCAGCGGGGTGGCGCGTAAGGCTGTTGCTGAACTGGTTGATACGCCGTCGGACGCTTTCTGTGCGGCGGCGGGCATTGTCGCCGATCACCGCATAGACCTGATCGGCAGCCCCGTCGACTTCGCCGCGGGCCAGCCGGGCTGTCGCCAGGTCCATGCGCGCCAGAGCCAGCTCCCCGAGACGCCGGTGCTCGGGTGCGGCCTGCTCGAACAGCTCGACGGCTTCCTGCGCACGGGCCTCGGCGTCGGGTAGGTGCCGGCCTCCTACGAGCCAGAGGTGCGTACTGCTGGCATAGAAGAGTTGTTTCTCGAGAGGGAAGGCCATCATGCCCCCGGGAAGATCGTCGTCGCCGGTCAGGTTCTCGCGCATGGCGTCTGCGGCATGCAGCTCGGCGAGGGCCTCGCTCGAGCAGTTGAGTTGGCCAAGTGCGCGCGCCTTGATGCTGGCCAGCCGGATGTCTGCGGTGCCGCGGTGTGGCGTGAATCGGCTCCCCGAGTCGGCCAAGTGCACGGCGTCGCCGGGGCGCCCGTCCCAGTATGCGATCAGGGCCTGGAGGCCGCGGACCCAGGCGCGCAGCCCGTTGTGCCCGGCGAGTTCGCCGCACAGGAAGGCAGTGCGCGCCTGAGTTTCGGCGGCGTCGTACTGCCCGAGATCGAAGGAGGCATTCGCCAGGACTCCGCACAGCACACCCGCGGCTGTGTACAGGTCGCGGGTGAAGTCGGGGGGCTGGCGCCCCTCGAGCAGGCTGAACGCCTGGTTCCGCAGGGCACGCACCTCGTAGAACATCGCCTTTACGGGGCGGTTGGGGTACGTGCGCACTATGCGCCGGATGTCGGCGGCCAGTTGATCTAGCGTGTGAGGGCCGACGTTGCTGGTCTCCGCGCGGGCAGCAAACCGCGCGGATTCATGAGCCGCTGCCATGACCTCATCCTCGACAACGTGTTCAAACTTCCCCGCCGAGTGTTGACCATCCAAGGTTAGGTTAGCCTCGGCACCGCTGACCCCATGAGAAGGGACAAAAAGCTGCTCGACCGTGTACCCCGGAAACATGGCACCCAGGATCTGGCGCGCCTCGACCGAGCGAGGCGCCGTCACCCCGCCGGCACTCCATCGCCGAAACGTACGCACCAGGATCGTTGCTGACGCGAGCGAGGGACTTCGTTGCTCGCGGGCCAGCCGCCGTGCTGTCTCCTCGTACTGCTTCTTGAAGACCGGGTATTCCTTCCATCCCAATCGCACGATGAGGATCCGGAAGAGCGGCGGACGCGACTGTTCCATGCTCACTTCCCCTACCCAAGCGCTGCTTCTGATTCCACGCTAGGGCATCAACTCCCCCGCCACGCACCCCGTTTGAACAGGTGAGACTCTTCGCGGGCGATGCGGCACCGTCGTGTCCGCGAGTGGCACCTAGTGGCACTCATGTGACACTCGCTATGGCCTGCCCAGGGGGCCAGGCTACGGCCCGTGCGTAACAGGGCTGACTCAAAACGATCGCAGGCCATCGCAGTTGACTTTGGCGACCACGCTCCTGCGCCCGCCAGTGACGGCCCGGTACCTCCTTGGCTGAGGCTGTGGATTCAGGTTCTCGACACCGTGTGCGGCGAGATCGGGGTGGTGACCGGCATCGGCAAGCCGTACGGCATGGACGAGGAACCCACGGTGGTCTACCTGCGGCCGGTGCGCGGCGGCACCGAGTGGCAGTGCGACATCGCCGACTTGCAGCCCGCACCGCCTACTCAGCGCCAGGGCTGACAAACCGCCCTCGTGCTGCCCACCAGTGGCAACTCCGCCAGCCCATCGCGCCACCGGCCCACGACGAAAGTAATCACATGACCTACTCGTCCGTCCCTGAAGCCCTCACGCGGCTCGGAGCAACAGCCTGGCTCGTGTCACGGGAACTACGCCCGATGGACGCCTACGAGGCGTGGGCACGAGGAACGACCGCCACGCTCCGCGTAGGCATCCACTTCGACGCCATCCACCTACCTGCCACCCTCGTGGAACGCGGCATCCAAGGCATCAAAGACAGGACCGCCATCAAGCGCCACTTCCGCAAGGCCGGCATCACCAGCGCGGTCATCGTCTCCCGTGCTCAGGACCGGTACAGCGTGCTCGTACCGCATGACACGGCCTGGAACTGGGCCGTACCGGGGACCGAGTACATCGGCAGTGATCACCGCATCAACTACCTGGCGGTTCCCCTCATCGTGCGCACAGAGCCACCAGGTGCCTTCTGGCTGCTCCCGGCACCGAGCAACAGGGGCGAGCTGGCCCAGCCTGACGACGTGCGGGCCCTGCTTGCCCAGGGTTCTCCCGGTGCGTAGCGAAAGTGCCTGGCAGCGAGACCAGGAGGCCATCCGCTCCTTCCTGCGGGAATCACCTGCTGCCGAATGGCTCGTCGCAGGCCTGACGCATCCCAAGTTCGCCGTGTACGAGTGGATGCGCTGGGATAAGGCGGAACTCGAGGTAGGAACGCGCTTCTCGGTCGTGCAAGTGCCGGCAGCGCTCGTCGAGTACGGAATCCCGCATCCCGGCGATCGGGCCTCGGTCCATGCCCGCTTCCGTGCTGTCGGCATCACCAGCGCGGTCTTTCACTCGCCCCACATGGATCGGTACACCGCACTCGTGTCCGTCGCCGCTGGCAAAGACTGGGAGGAGCCGGGCACCGAAAGCCGCCCCAGGCACTGCCGCACGATCTCCTTGACGGTCCCGTCCCCGTACCGGCGCCTTCCTCAGGCCTCCCATTGGCTGCTGCCGGCGCCGGACAGTGAGCGCATGCTCTGCGACCCGGCACAGTTGCGGCTGTTGCTCGGCAAAGCCCGACATCACAAAGGCTTCACACGGTGAATATCTGGCACGGATAGAGGGAATGGTGAGCGCCGGTGCTGCGCCTTCCTCGGCGTGCATACGGCACATCAGCGTCCGGGCGTTCACGTGCCCGCCCGGATCGCTGGCGACGCCGGCTCAAGGCGTCCCGCCCCGTACCCGCAAGGGTGCAGGGCGGTCTACTTTGGGTGTGCAGGAAACCCCTGTCGACAAGCGCGGCAGGGGCTTCCTCCTGTGGGCCGGCCTCCCCGCCGGGGGCCACAGGATGGGGAGGGCACGTGCCGGTGTGTGTGGGGAGCCGCACCGTCCCCCTCCGTGCGCGGCACTCCACGCCAGCACGACGCAGGATCAAGGGCTTTTACGATCACCCTGCACATGCCACTCCGTGGGGATGTGGACTCTATGTGGACTCTGATCATGAAAGAGCCCCCCGGCCCTGATCGGACTGGGGGGCAAATACCGCCTCTGATCTGGCGGTTACTTGTTGTGGGCACAGCTGGGATCGAACCAGCGACATCTGCTTTGTAAGAGCAGCGCTCTACCGCTGAGCTATGCACCCGAATGAAACGACAGCCTACATCCCCCGGCCCGCCTCCCCGCAAACGCGGACCCCGATGCGGTAGCTGGCTACACCCCCGAATCGGTAGCAAGAGGGATACCGCCCGGCGTGATCGTCTCCGTAGAGTCTGTTCCGGCCCCAGGCCCGTACCGAGCACACACCCGACCGACACGGAGATCACCATGCCCCGCCCCGCCCGCGCCGTCCGCATACCGCTCATGCTCGGCGGGATCGTGATCGCCGGCGTGACGCTGGCGGGGTGTGCCAGTGCCGATGACGCGACGCCCGAGCACAAGACGTTCTCGCTCGGCGGGCGGACCGCGCTCACCGTGGATGCGGACGACTCGGCGCTCGAGCTGGTGCCGGTGGACGGGAAGGACGTGAAGGTCACCCGGTGGTTCGACGGATGGTCGGTGGGCGGCGACACGAGCACGTCGTGGGAGATGGAAGGGGGCACGCTCAAGCTGCGGCAGAAGTGCAGCGGGATGAGCGAATGCGAGTCCAAGCACCGGATCGAGGTGCCGCGCGGGGTGGCCGTGACGGTCGAGACCGCGAACGGGGCCGTGAAGGCGAACGGGTTCGACCACGGTCTGCGGGTGAGCTCCGACAACGGCGCGATCGACGTCAAGGACGTCAAGGGCCGGCTCGATCTCAAGACGTCGAACGGTGCCATCACCGCCACCGGGGTCGACGCACCGCAGGTGTCCGCGCACTCCAGCAACGGGGAGATCCGGCTCACCCTCGACAAGGCACCGGACCTGACGAAGGCGGTGTCCGGGAACGGGGCGGTCAAGGTCGTCCTGCCGCAGGGGAAGTACAAGGTCGAAGCCGACAGTGCCAATGGCGGCCAGACCATCGAGGTCCCGCGTGACGACGACAGCCGGCACGTGGTGTCGGTGCACAGCGGCAACGGGGAGATCAAGGTGCTCACTCGCGACTGACCGTCCTCGGGGGCCCGGCCGGGGCGGATGGGAGAATGGTCGTCCGGCCTGGGGAAAGCCTGGGGCGATCGACGGGGAGAGGGCACGTGAGCGTAAGAGCCGCACGAGCAGCGGTCCGGGACACCCTCGCGCTCGTTCTGCTGCCGCTGCCCCTGCTGGCTCCGCTGGTGGCGGCCGCTCCGGCCGCCTTCGCGGGCGGGGGCACCCGCCGCTGGGGGTGGGGGCGCGGCGAGGGGCAGCGGGCCGAGGCGCAGGCGGCCAAGGACGCGGCAGCGGCGGCGTTCTACGAGCTGGACACGGCGCAGCGCGATCTGCGGATCTCCGTCGAGACGATCACGGCGGCCGATGCGTCGCCCGCCGCGCGCAAGGCGGCGGCGGACTTCGCGGCGTTCGGGCAGCGGGTCGACGAGGTGTCGACCGCGTACATCACAGCTGTGGATGCGCATGATCTTGATCGGGAGGATCTTGACGCGTCGGCGGCCTCGCGGGCTCGGGCGGATCTGTCCCGGGCCAGGGACGAGCTGATACGGGTCAAGGGAGAGCTCGAGCGGTTCGGGCAGGGGCTGGCTCCGCTGCTGGCCGCGGCGGAGCAGGAGGTCGCGCGGCTGGCGCCGGTCGTGGAGCGGGCCCGGCAGGGGCTGCTCGCGGCGAGTGGTGCGCTGGATGCTGCTCGCTCCCAAGGGCTGCGGGCCGACGACCTGGCGGCGCGGCTTGCCGCGCTGGGGCCCGAGCTGACCAGGCTCAACCAGGGCGCGGCACAGCACGGGGTGCGCGAGACGCTCGCCCGCGCCGAGCAGATGCTGCGCGAGGCCGAGGCGATCCGCGGCGAGGCGGAGCAACTGCCTCAGAAGGCCGCGGAGATCGACAAGCGGCTCGTCTCTCTGCGTACGCGCGCGCAGGCGATCACCACGCGGGCGGCCGGGGTGGAGCCGGTGCTCAGCGAGCTGCGGCGGCGGTACAGCGCCGCGTGCTGGCAGGACCTCCAGCAGGTGCCCGAGCAGGCGGCGCGCGCCGTCGGGCAGGCGGAGGCGAAGCTGCGCGAGGCGCGTACGGCGCGGGACGAGCAGCGGTGGCCCGATGCGACGTCCCTGCTGGCGACGGCGCGGGCGCTGCTGACCTCGACGGACGAGGCGGTGTCGGCGGCCGGTGACCGGCTGCGGCGGCTGGACGCGGTGTCGGCGGACCGGCAGCAGGAGGTCGAGCGGACGCGGTTCGCGATCCGTGATGCGCAGCGGCTGGCGATGGCGGGGCGCAGCACGCCGGATCCGCGCCATGCGGGTCCGCTCGACGAGGCGGTGGGGCGGCTCGACCGGGCGGTCGCGGGGCTGGAGGGGCGGCATCCCGACTGGTGGCGGTTCCTGACCGAGCTGGAGGCGGTGCGGGAGTCGGTCGCCGCGGTGGTGCGGGGGATTCGTGAGGAGCGCGGCAGCGGCAACCGGTAGGTCCGCTCGTTATGCTGCGCGCATGCCCCGTTACGAGTATCGCTGCAAGGCGTGTGGTGACACGTTCGAGCTGAACCGGCCGATGGCGGAGTCCTCGGCACCCGCGACGTGCCCCGAAGGGCACGCGGACACCGTGAAGTTGCTGTCGACGGTCGCGGTGACCGGCACAACGGCCGCTCCCCGCAGCAGTGGTGGCGGGTGCTGCGGGGGCGGCTGCTGCGGCTGAGCGGACTTGTCGAAGTCCGGTGCGGTCCCGCGCCCCCAAGGGGCGCGGGACGGCTGCGTTGTGCGGCTCCGCCGCGCGGGCGCGACCGGCCACGGACGGCCCGCGGTGGCATGCCCTCGCTTTCAGCGGAGCGCTAGCGCTTCCGCGCGAGGGTCAGTCCGTCGGCGACGGTCAGCATGACGGACTCCACGCGTGCGTCGGCGCGTGCGTGCGCGTTGAACGCCCTGATGTCCGCGCCGGCCCCGCTGGTGACGGTGGGGTCGGCGGGCTGGCCGGAGAAGAGGACGTTGTCCACGGCGATCAGCCCGCCGGGGCGCATCCGGGGCACGAGCTCCTCCCAGTAGCCGATGTAGCCGTCCTTGTTCGCGTCGATGAACGCGAAGTCGATGTGCGGCTCGTCGGGAAGGACGCGCAGGGAGTCGAGGGCGGGCGCGATGCGCAGGTCGATACGGTCGGCGACCCCGGCCTTGGCCCAGGCCTCGTGGGCGGGGGCGGTCCACTCCTCCGAGATGTCCAGGGTGATCAACGTGCCGTCGGCGGGCAGCGCCTGGGCCATGGACAGGGCGGACAGCCCGGTGAAGGTGCCGACCTCGACGATGTGCCGGGCGCCGGTGAGGCGTACGAGGAAGGCCAGCAACGGGCCTTGTTCCGCGGGTATCTGCTTGCCGGCGACGTCCGGCAGCAGGGCGCGGGTGGTGTCGACCAGGGCGCGCTGCACCGGGTCGAGCGGCGGGTTGTGGGCCAGCACGTAGGCGTAGAGCTCGGGGGTCAGCCAGTGGCTCTTGGGGGACATGCGCCCTCCTCGGTCATTGAGGTTGTCAATGAGGTCGTGTCATACGGAGGTTACGGAGATGAGGGCCTCCCGTGTGAACGCCTCCAGGATTTCCTGGCCCGCCATGACGCCCTTCGTGGTCAGTGCGGTGACGTGCGGTGCGCTCCACCGCGTCTCGGCCAGCTCGCCGTGCCCGGGCCGCCAGGCCCGGTCGGCGGCGAGGAGCAGGTCGGCGTCGAGGAGGGAGTCGCCCGCGGCGAGTACGCGGCCGGCGCCGGTACGGCGGACGATCTCGGCCACGGCGGCGCTCTTGGTGAGCGGCCGGGGCACGGCGTAGATCTTGCGGCCCTGGAAGGACACCGTCCAGCCGCGCTCCCCCGCCCAGTCGGCCAGGTCCTCGGTCCACGCGCCGGGTACCTTCTCGCGGTCGACGACCAGATAGGCGAAAAGGCCGTCCGCAGTGCGCTCCTTGAGCAGCCAGGCGGGGTCGGCGGTGCGCAGGAGGTGGGCGCGTACGTCCGCCAGCGGGGCGCACTCGGCGTCCAGTGCGCGGCGTACGTGCGCCCGCCAGCCGAGGTCGGGCTCGCCGCGGACGAGGATCTCCCCGCCGTTGGCGCAGACCGCGAACTCCGGTGCGGGACCGGGCAGTCGGATGCGGCCGTACTGGGCACGGGTGCGGGTGGTGGTGGGGACGAGCACGGCGGTACGGGCCAGGCCGGCCAGTACCGCGGCGGCGTCCTCGGTCAGGTAGGAGAGCGGCTTGTGCTCGTACGTCTCGACGCAGAGCAGGCGGGGCGCCTGCGGGTCGGGCATCGTCAGCCCGAGCGCGGCAGCCGAGTAGATGAGGGTGCGGTCGAGGTCGCTGGCAACGAGAACGCTCACCGGGACCGCACCGCCGTCCTGCCGTCGGCGCCGGTCGCGCCCCGGGTGTAGCGGGGGTGGATCAGGCCGACGCAGCTGTACGGGAGGCCGTCGGCCTCCTCGACCGGCACACCGCGCTGTTCGGCGAGGAGGCGTACGTGGTCGAGATCGACGCCCGCGCCGCGCCGGGCGAGGATCCGCCAGGGGACGCGGCGCAGCAGGACCCGGGTGGTCTCGCCGACGCCGGGCTTGACGAGGTTGGTGTCGTGGATGCCGTACTCCTCGCTGATCCGCTCGACGGCGCACCGGCCCTGCCAGGTGGGGGTGCGGTCGGCGGCGGCCAGTTCCTTGGCGTCGCGGAGGGCGTCGTCCCAGGCCTCGGTGAAGCGGGACTCGACGGTGTCGAGGAAGGAGCGGGAGACGTCGGCGCCGGCGAGCTCGCGGTAGTACTTCGCGCCGTGGAAGTCGCCGGGCCCGACGAGGTCGGGCCGCAGGACGGTACGCGAAATCAGGCCGGAGACGGTGGAGTTGAGGCAGGCGGAGGGGATGAGGAAGTCGTCGCGCGTGCCGTAGGTCTCCACGCAGGAGCCGGGGTCGGCGAGCACGGCGAGGCGCGGGTCGAACGGTGTGTCCCGTACGGCGGCGGCCAGTTCGCGGGTGATGGCGCCCTTGCCCGTCCAGCCGTCGACGAAGACGACGTCGGCCGGGTCGTGATGCTCGGCGAGCCAGCGCAGGGCGGCGGTGTCGATGCCCTTGCCGCGGACGATGGACACGGCGTAGTGCGGCAGGTCCAGCCCGTGCGCGTGCCGGGCCCAGCGGCGCATCAGGACGCCGACGGGGGTGCCGGCGCGGGCGAGCGAGACGAGGACGGGGCGTGGGGACCTCTCCGCGAGCACGGTCTCCGTGACCGCGCCGACGGCGCGCGCGATGCGGGTGGCGGAGGCGTCGAGGGCGGTGCGGTAGAGCACCTGGTAGCGCTCGCTGGGCTGGTACTCGACGGGCAGCGACTCGGCGTAGTGCGCGCCGCCGCTCTGGACCGCCTCCTCGCGCTCCTCCGTGGGCGCCTCGAGGGCCACGGAGGAGAGGTCCTGGAGGAGCCAGCCGACGTCCTCGGGGTCGTAGGACGAGAACGCCGGGCCGCGCAAGGGCTCGCCCGGGGCGCGGTGCGAGGGGATCACTGCCGGCAGCACCTTTCGGGTGTGTGCGGCGAGCCGGTCCAGCAGGCCGCCGGGGGCGTGCAGTTCGGGGGTGTCGCCGGTCGAGTCGACGACGGCGACGATGGCGTCGAAGCGGTTGTTCGCGATGTTGTACGCGAACCGGTCGCCGGGGCCGTCGGCCGGGTTGCCGTCCGCCGGGTTGTCGTCCGCCGGGTTGTCGTGCGCGGGGAAGCGGATGCGGGTGCGGATGGCGTAGCCGGGGTCGTCGACGGGGAGGACGGGGGAACGGGTGGTGGTGGAGAAGCGGATGTCCCTGTCGGGGAGGTGGTGCTCCAGTGCGGTGGCGATCCGGAGCGGGGCGTACATCAACTCCTCGTTGCCGAGGACGAGTACGCGCTTCGCAGTCGGCGGCAGGGCTGCCGCGATGCGCTCGGCGAGGCCCGGCAGGGCGGCTTCGAGGCGTGCGCGGTGCGCGGGGGTGAAGCCGTGGCGGCCGCCGTCGGGGAGGCCGGTGGGCCAGCTGAGGTTCAGACGGGTGTATTCCCCCACCCCGCCCCTTCCCGAAACCGGGGGCAAGCCCCCGGACCCCAGCAACGCGGCGGAGCCGCGTTGGTCCTCAATCGCCGGCCGGGCTGGATTTTCGCCCGGCCCGGCACAATCCAGCCCGGCCGGCGTTTGAGGCCGAGCGGCGAAGCCGCGACAAGCGGGGTCTGGGGCGGAGCCCCAGGAGACGGGGAGAGGGTGGGACCGGGGCTCCTCCTGCTCGTGCGCGGCCACCAGCTCCCGCCCCCGCTCCAACACCCCATCCGGCAGCACCACTTCACCCGCCGCCAGCGCGACGACGTCAACCGTCACCCCCAGCGACACCGCGAACTCCTCCAGAGCGGCGCGGTCACCCGCACCCCGCACGTCAACAAGCGCCACAATCACATACCGCTCGCGCGGATGACGGCTATGGAGCGCCGCAATCGTGTTCAGAACCGTGCGCCCCGTCGAGAGCTCGTCATCGACAAGGACCAACGGACCCCCGCCCCCCAGCAGCGCCGGATCCTCCGGCAACAGCAGATGCGACGTCGCATGACTGTGCTCCTCCTCGAAGCCGCCGACCGGCGACACACCCCGCACCGGCCGCCGCGTGGAGTGGAGGTACGGCGCGAGGGCGAGGCCGTCGGCGACGGAATGGCCGAGGCCCGTGGCGGTCTCGGCGTAGCCGAGGACGACCGCGCGGGCCGCCGCCTCGTCGCCGAGCAACTCCCTGACGCGGCGGCCGAGATCGACCCCCGCCCCGTACACCACGCGCGGCGAAGCCGGAACGTGCTTGCCCAGCACATGCGAGACGAGGAGATGCGCCCGCTTGGGATTGCGCCGCAGGGCGAGGCCCAGCAGCTCCGGCAGACGGGCGTCGCCCTCCAGCCGTACCCCGAGCCGGTCCGCGACCCACTGACCCGACCACATCAACGCGCCACTCCCTCGCACACACTCGCCGCCAGCAGGTCCACGAAGCCGACTTCCTCCCGTGCCACGCCGAACACCTCGGCGCGCAGCAGGGTGCGTTCGGCCCAGGCCCGGTGCGGCTTGGCCTCGTTCATCTTGTTCGTGTAGGCGGAACGCGACACTCCGCCGCCGTCGCGCATCGAGCGCAGGATGTCCCGGGCATCGCTGAACTCCTCGTGGCTGACGACCGAGAGCGCGTGCACGGGCGCGACGTGCGAAGGATGGATGCAGGTCTTGCCCATCAGGCCGTTCGCACGGTCGAGTTCGATCTCCCGCAGGAGGCCGTCCATGTCGTGGGCGATCAGCGCGGTGCGCAGTTCCTCCGCCGGGCCGGCGAACGGAGTGCGGCGCAGCTGCGGCTTGAACATCCGCTCGTGCTGGCGGAAGTACTCCCACACCGGGCCGGTGACGGTAAAGCCGCTGCCGTCGGCGCGGCCGAGGACGTTGACGACGTCGGCGATGACGGAGGCGACGATCCGGACGTCGTACGCGGTCATGTCGGGCGCCCGGCGCAGCCCGTAGGCGGAGCAGAAGTCGGTGACGCCGAGCCGCAGGGCGAGCACGCGGTCACGGTATTTCGCCACCGTGCGGGCGATTCCGGCGAGGGCCTCGGCGCGGGTCTCGAGGTGGAGCAGTTCGGGGGACTCGAGTACGGGCATGGCGAACAGCCGCTGCCCGTGGGCCTCCTCGGCCTCGGTGAGGGCCTCGAGGAACGGCAGGCCGCGGTCCTCGGTGAACTTCGGCAGGACGAATCCGGACACCAGCGCACGAGCGGGGCCGAGCCGGTGCATGAGTCCGGGGATCTGGCCGGGTTCCCGGACCCGTACGAACAACAACGGCACAAGCGGCACGGAGGCGCCGCTCAACTCCGTGAGGTGGCGGACGAGGTTGTCCTCCGCGGCCCGCACCTCGCCGTCACCGATGGAGTCCTCGAGGCACAGCACCATGGACACGACACCGCGACCGGCCTGCCGGACGATGTCGCGGGCGAGCGTGGGCCGGGTGGCGGGGCTGTAGAGCGTGGCACCGAGGGCGATCGCGAGCGTACGGGCCGGGGAACCGGCGTCGAACTCACCCGGCTCCCGGTGGAACAGTCCGTTCCGCACCTCGGGCGCAAGGTGTCCAAAATGTCGCATCGTTCTCCCCGTCTGCCGCACGTGGCCGATCATCGTACGCTCGACATGGGGTCAAGAGTTCCCCAACTCCTCGAAAAACTCCTCTCACCACAGCAGTACTTCCTGTATTCAGCAGTCCCGATGACCTTCCCCGCGTTGTCCATGGCCCGCGCGAGAGGGCAGGATTGCGGGCATGACGCACGCGATGTCCAAGGGGTCGAACATCCCGCTGGAGGCCCGGGCCGTACGGGCCGTACTGCGCTGGGCCCCGGGACCGGGCGTCCCGGACGTGGATGTCTCCGCACTCCTCCTGGGCGACGACGGACGCGTGCGCTCCGACGAGGACTTCGTCTTCTACAACCAGCCGCGCCACCCCTCGGGGCTGGTCCGTCATCTGTCCAAGCAGCGGCTGTCCGAGGGCATGGCGGACTCGGTCGAGGCCGAACTGACCGCGCTGGACCCCTCGGTGCAGCGCATCGTGCTCGCCGCGTCGGCGGACGGCGGCGCCTTCGGGCGCGTCGAAGGCCTGTGCGTCGTACTGCACGACAGCGCGCACGGCACCCTCGCCGCCGAACCCATAGCGCGCTTCGACATGCAGCCGGAGACCGGCGAGGAGACCGCCATGATCTGCGGCGAGCTCTACCGGCGGGGCGAGGGCTGGAAGTTCCGCGCGCTCGGGCAGGGTTACGCCTCGGGGCTGGTGGGCCTGGCCACGGAGTTCGGCATCTCGGTGGACGACTCCGAGGCCCAAGCCGAGACCGGAGCCGGACCCGAGACCCGAGCCAAGTCCGAAACCGAAACCAAGCCCGAAACCGAGGCCAAGGCCGAGACCGCCCCGCCGCCGATACCGGCGCCCGCCGCACCGGAAGCGGCGAACGGCACGGCCTATCCCCCGCCCCCGTCCGTACCGCCGGTGATCCCGCCGCAGCCGCAGACGGCTCCGGCAGCCGCCTACGGCTACCCGCAGTTCCCGGCGGCACGGCCCTCCTACGGCTATCCCCAGCAGCCGCAGCCCGCGCAGCCGTCGTACGGCTACCCGCAGCAGCGGGCCGCGGCCGCCGACCCGGCCTTCCGGCTGCCGCCGCAGGGCCCGCAGTTCCAGCCGGGCGGCTAGCCACTCACCAGTCGGGTCAGACCTTGGACTTGTAGCCCCGCCCCCACTGGAGTCCCCAGCCGTAGAGCCGGTCCAGCTCCGCCTGGAAGCCGTACACGTACTTCATCTCGCGCCGGACGATGATCTCCTTCTTGTTGTTCTCGATCATCACCACCGCGCACGACCGCGCCTCCCGCGCCCTCTCGTGGAGCTCGATCTCCAGGCGCGGACCGTTGCCCGGGTAGAGCGTCACGGTCGCGTGGGTACGGTCGAAGGCGGGGGTGCCGTCGTAGATGTAGACGAAGATCAGCAGTCGCTTGATCTCGTCGCGGTGGTCGAGGTTGATGTAGATGTCCTCACCCGCGCCGGAGCCGAACCGGTCGTCCCCGCTGAGCTTGACGTACGGCGGGGCGTTGATGCTGCCCAGTATGTTCCCGAGGGGCTGCACTACGCCTTTGGACCCGTCCCAGAGCTCGTACATGCAGGCGAGGTCGAGGTCCACGGAGACCATGGCGGTGCCCTGGGCCTGCACCACGTCCGGGGTGAACTTGCGGAACTTGTTCCGCTTACCGCCGCCGCGGTGCATCTCGTCGAAGTCGGAACTCCGCATCCGCCATGACAGGTTCACCCTCATGTTGCCGACCGCCGCCCCCTGCTTGGTCAGCGAATACAGCGGGTTTCGCTTGGTCAGCTCCACGGCGCCCGTCCCGTGATGGACGTTGTCGAACTGCCGCGCCGCGCTCCCCCAGTTGCCGAAGAGCTTGTCCCATACGGTCATGGTGTGACCCCCCTCTGGTCATGGCCCGAACTGCCACGGGGCGGTGGCAAGGTGAGCCTCACCACCGCCCCGATCAGAGGGTTCCGCAAATGTGCCGGGGTCACACCCCGGAGGTGACCTCTTGCTTGGCCGACGCGTCGCCCGCGCCCGCCGCCGCCTCCCTCCGGTTGCGGCGCACCGAGGACATGAACGACAGGCCGATCAGCACCACGCCGACGAGGCCGGTGACGACCTCGTTGACCTCGTACTTGATGGTGACGAGCAGGATGACGGCGAGCGCACCGATGGCGTAGTGCGCGCCGTGCTCGAGGTAGACGTAGTCGTCAAGGGTGCCCTTGCGGACGAGGAAGACCGTCAGCGAGCGGATGTACATCGCGCCGATACCCAGGCCCAGGGCCATGACAAAGATGTCGTTGGTGATCGCGAACGCGCCGATGACACCGTCGAAGGAGAACGAGGCGTCGATCACCTCGAGGTAGAGGAACATGAAGAAGGCGGCCTTGCCCGCGAGGCCAATGGCCGAGCCGGCACCCTTCTTCGCGGGCTCCTCACGCTCTTCGTCCTCCTCGTCGTCCTCGAGGCGGTCCTCGAAGAAGCCGGAGATGCCGCCGACGATCAGATAGGTGACCAGTCCGGCGATGCCCGCCAGCAGCACCGTCGCGGCCTTGTCGACCGTGCCGTCACCGCCGTGCACCGGCACCGCGGTGGCGACGGTGGTGGCGGCGACGAGCAGCAGCACCAGCGAGACGACCACGGAGAGGCTCTCGACCCTGCCGAGCCTGGCCAGCGGGCGCTCCAGCCGGCCGAGCCACTGTATTTCCCGCTCCTCGAAGAGGAAGTCGAGGAAGATCATGAGCAGGAACATGCCACCGAATGCGGCGATGGCCGGGTGAGCGCTGGTGACCAACTGCTCGTACTGATCATGGTGGTTGATCGCGACCTTGACCGCCTCGATCGGCCCCAGTTTGGCGGTGATGGCCACGATGACCACCGGGAACACCAGCCTCATGCCGAAGACGGCGATGAGGATGCCCAGGGTCAGGAACATCTTCTGCCAGAAGGGGTTCATCTTCCGCAGGATTCCCGCGTTGATGACCGCATTGTCGAACGAGAGCGAGATCTCGAGGACGGACAGGATCGCGACGATCGCCAGGCCCTGCCATCCCCAGAGCAGACCGGCCGCGGCCAGGCCGGCCGCGGTCACGGCGAACGACCAACCAAAGGTTTTCAGGAGCACTGGCCACCCATTCCTTCTGTCGGGTATTACCCCGCGCAGTACACGGCTTTACGAAACGTTGACCCCGAAGTCTAGAGCGATGCCGCGCAGGCCGGACGCATACCCCTGGCCGACGGCCCGGAACTTCCATTCGCCGCCATAGCGGTAGACCTCGCCGAAGATCATCGCGGTTTCGCCCGACGCGTCCTCGCTCAGGTCGTAACGGGCCAGCTCGGAGCCGTCCGCCTGGTTCACCACGCGGATGTACGCATTGCGCACCTGGCCGAAGTTCTGGCCGCGGATGTCGGCCTCGTGAATCGAGACCGGGAAGACGATTTTGTCGCAGACGGCCGGCACCTTTGTGAGGTCGATCAAGATCGTCTCGTCGTCGCCCTCGCCCTCGCCCGTGAGGTTGTCTCCCGTGTGCTCCACGGAACCCTCAGGGCTCTTGAGGTTGTTGTAGAAGACGAAGTACTGGTCGCCCATCACCCGGCCCGAGGCGCACAGCAGCGCGCTCGCGTCCAGGTCGTAATCGGCGCCGGTCGTGGTGCGCGCGTCCCAGCCGAGACCGACGACGATCGCGGTCAGATTCGGCGCGGACTTGGAGAGGGAGACATTGCCCCCCTTGGCGAGCGTGACACCCATGATCCTGTTTCCTCCCCGGAGTTGAACAAGTGCCGCGTTGAACAAGTGCCGCAGCGCGCGTCCGGCGCCGCACATGGGTGTACGGCGCCGGACGCGGGCTGCTGCGGGCCGAAGGAAGCGACCCGCAGTTCTGTCAGACGTTGACGCCGAAGTCCTGCGCGATGCCGCGCAGGCCCGAGGCGTAACCCTGGCCGATGGCGCGGAACTTCCACTCGCCACCGTTGCGGTAGAGCTCGCCGAAGACCATGGCGGTCTCGGTCGAGGCGTCCTCGCTGAGGTCGTAGCGCGCCAGCTCGGAGCCGTCCGCCTGGTTCACCACGCGGATGTAGGCGTTGCGCACCTGGCCGAAGTTCTGCTGGCGGGTCTCCGCGTCGTAGATCGAGACCGGGAAGACGATCTTCGCGACCTCGGCCGGGACCGCGGCCAGGTTGACCTTGATGACCTCGTCGTCGCCCTCACCGTCGCCGGTGAGGTTGTCACCGGTGTGCTCGACGGAGCCCTCGGGGCTCTTGAGGTTGTTGAAGAAGACGAAGTGCTGGTCGGAGACGACCTTGCCCTGATCACTCGTCAGCAGAGCGCTGGCGTCCAGGTCGAAGTCCGCACCGGTCGTGGTGCGGGCGTCCCAGCCGAGAGCGACTATGACGGCGGTCAGGTTCGGGGCGCTCTTGGTCAGCGAGACGTTGCCGCCCTTGCTGAGGCTGACTCCCACAGGTCCTCCACTGGTTCGAAGAGGGCGGACGGGAACCGTGCCCCCTGTTGTTGCGATGGCACCCGATCAACGTCTGGATCCTAGGGACCGGTTCCCGTCCGTGGACAGAGTCCTGCTTCCGGGGAACACCGGATCGCCTCCGGTGCCCCGGACCGCTCCGGCGCGCGCTCAGAGCGCGGCGAGCGCCTTGACGTAGTCCTCGAGGTCACGTGCGTCCGGCAGGCCGTTGACGACCGTCCAGCGCACGACGCCGTCCTTGTCGATGATGAAGGTGCCGCGCACCGCGCAGCCCTTCTCCTCGTCGAAGACGCCGTAGGCGCGGCTGACGTCGCCGTGCGGCCAGAAGTCCGACAGCAGCGGGTACTCGAGGTTCTCCTGCTCGGCGAAGACGCGCAGCGAGAAAGGCGCGTCGTTGGAGACGGCGAGCAGCTGGACGTCGTCGTTGACGAACTTCGGCAGCTCGTCGCGCAGCGCGCACAGCTCGCCGGTGCAGACACCGGTGAAGGCGAAGGGGTAGAAGAGCAGCACGACGGCCTTCTCCCCGCGGAAGTCGGACAGCCGGACGGTCTCGCCGTGCTGGTTCTTCAGCGCGAAGTCCGGAGCCTTGGTGCCGACGTCGATCGCCATGGTTCGCTTCCCTCTTCCTGGCCGGTTACGGGTCGTAGGCGGCCAGTGTGTCACTGCGCCCCGGGCGCGACGCACGGCGCCCCCGGCAGCGGAAGGCTGCCGGGGGCGCCGCGGTGCTCGGGGGCGGGCCCTAGCGCTTGGACTTGGGCGCGCTCAGGCGCGTGCCGCTCCAGTCCTTGGCCACGCTGATGCTCTTGGTCTGGGAGAGCCCGGCGGTCTGGGAGGCGTCCTGGATGTCACTCGGCTCGATGTAGCCGTCCCGGCCGGTCTTGGGCGTCAGCAACCAGATGTCGCCGCCCTCGTCGAGCAGGCCGATGGCATCCACCAGCGCGTCCGTGAGGTCGCCGTCCTCGTCCCGGAACCACAGCAGGACGACGTCGGCCACGTCGTCGTAGTCCTCGTCGACCAGTTCCTGGCCGATGAGCGACTCGATACCTTCACGGAGATCCTGGTCGACGTCGTCGTCGTAACCGATCTCCTGGACCACCTGTCCGGGCTCGAACCCCAGCCGTGTGGCGGGATTGGTCCGCTCCTCCGCGTGGTCCGCGGTCGCGCTCACTGAGTGCCTCCTGTCATTTTTCGAGAAATCGTCGATCCATGCTCGCGTACGCGAAGCATTGGGCGTAGTCCACACGTGACGGACGGATCGCGCAAGTACCCGCTCAGCGATCCCTCCCAAACGTTGACGTCTCGTGGCAACTCCAACCATGAGACCGGGTCTATCCGTGATTCGCGACACAGCGTTTGCCGGGTTTGTGAAGTTACTCCCTGCGATTACCGGACCCGAGGCCGAACGGCCGTACGCAAGGGACCCCCATAGGGGGCGTAAGGTTGCGATTTGGCCGCCGCGAGACGGCCGACCTCCGACACTTCATCTCAGGGTGGCGGTTACCGCCCAGTAGAGATGACGTTTGCGTCGCCGCGGTCCACGATGGGAGCCGAGCGACCATCGCGGAGACCAGTATTTGACCGCGTCGCGCTCAGCATCCATCGCGTGCCGAGCACGACACGACCCGAACAGCGAAGGAACAGCGTGGCTTCCGGATCCGATCGCAACCCGATCATCATTGGCGGCCTTCCCAGCCAGGTCCCGGACTTCGATCCCGAAGAGACCCGGGAATGGCTCGACTCGCTCGACGCAGCCGTCGACGAGCGAGGCCGGGAACGCGCCCGCTACCTCATGCTTCGCCTGATCGAGCGGGCCCGCGAGAAGAACGTGGCCGTGCCCGAGATGCGCAGCACGGACTACGTCAACACCATCGCGACCAAGGACGAGCCGTTCTTCCCCGGCAACGAGGAGATCGAGCGCAAGGTCCTCAACGCGACCCGGTGGAACGCGGCCGTGATGGTTTCGCGCGCGCAGCGCCCGGGCATCGGCGTCGGCGGCCACATCGCCACCTTCGCATCCTCCGCCTCGCTGTACGACGTGGGCTTCAACCACTTCTTCCGTGGCAAGGACGGCGGCGACGGCGGCGACCAGATCTTCTTCCAGGGCCACGCCTCGCCGGGCGTCTACGCCCGTGCCTTCCTGCTGGACCGACTGTCCGAGCAGCAGCTCGACGCGTTCCGCCAGGAGAAGTCGAAGGCTCCGTACGGTCTGTCCAGCTACCCGCACCCGCGGCTGATGCCGGACTTCTGGGAGTTCCCGACCGTCTCGATGGGCCTCGGCCCCCTCGGCGCGATCTACCAGGCGCGGATGAACCGCTACATGGAGGCGCGCGGCATCGCCGACACCTCCAAGTCCCACGTGTGGGCGTTCCTGGGCGACGGCGAGATGGACGAGCCGGAGTCGCTCGGCCAGCTGTCCCTGGCCGCCCGTGAGGGCCTGGACAACCTGACCTTCGTCGTCAACTGCAACCTGCAGCGCCTCGACGGTCCGGTGCGTGGCAACGGCAAGATCATGCAGGAGCTGGAGTCGCAGTTCCGCGGCGCCGGCTGGAACGTGATCAAGCTGGTGTGGGACCGCTCCTGGGACCCGCTGCTGGCCCAGGACACCGACGGCATCCTGGTCAACAAGCTCAACAGCACCCCGGACGGCCAGTTCCAGACGTACGCCACCGAGACCGGTGCGTACATCCGTCAGCACTTCTTCGGCGACGACCACCGTCTCCGCAAGATGGTCGACGGCATGACCGACGACCAGATCCTGCACCTGGGCCGTGGCGGTCACGACCACAAGAAGATCTTCGCGGCGTACGCGGCGGCCAAGTCCCACAAGGGCCAGCCGACCGTGATCCTGGCGCAGACGGTCAAGGGCTGGACGCTCGGCCCGAACTTCGAGGGCCGCAACGCGACCCACCAGATGAAGAAGCTGACGGTCGAGGACCTCAAGCGCTTCCGTGACCGTCTGCACATCCCGGTCTCGGACAAGGAGCTGGAGTCCGGCCTGCCGCCGTACTACCACCCGGGCAAGGACTCGGAAGAGATCCAGTACATGCACGACCGGCGCACCGCGCTGGGCGGCTACGTACCGACTCGTGTGGACCGCTCGAAGCCGCTCGTCCTGCCGGGTGACAAGGCCTACGCCCCCACCAGGAAGGGCTCCGGCCAGCAGTCGATCGCCACCACCATGGCGTTCGTCCGCCTGCTCAAGGACCTCATGCGGGACAAGGAGATCGGCAAGCGCTTCGTGCCGATCGCGCCCGACGAGTACCGCACCTTCGGCATGGACTCGCTGTTCCCGTCGGCGAAGATCTACAACCCGCTGGGCCAGCAGTACGAGGCCGTGGACCGCGAGCTGCTGCTCGCGTACAAGGAGTCCCCGACCGGCCAGATGCTGCACGACGGCATCTCGGAGGCGGGCTGCACCGCCTCGCTGATCGCCGCGGGCTCCGCCTACGCGACGCACGGCGAGCCGCTGATCCCGATCTACGTCTTCTACTCGATGTTCGGGTTCCAGCGCACCGGTGACCAGTTCTGGCAGATGGCCGACCAGCTGGCGCGCGGTTTCGTCCTGGGCGCGACCGCCGGCCGTACGACCCTGACGGGCGAGGGCCTGCAGCACGCGGACGGCCACTCGCACCTGCTGGCCTCGACCAACCCGGGTGTCGTCGCGTACGACCCGGCGTTCGGCTTCGAGATCGCGCACATCGTCAAGGACGGTCTGCGGCGGATGTACGGCGAGAACGCCGAGAACGTCTTCTACTACATGACCGTCTACAACGAGCCGATCCAGCACCCGGCCGAGCCGGAGAACGTGGACGCCGAGGGCATCCTCAAGGGTCTGTACCGGTTCAAGTCGGGCGAGAAGGGCGCCATCCCGGCGCAGATCCTCGCCTCCGGTGTGGCGGTGCCGTGGGCGATCGAGGCCCAGCGCATCCTCGCCGAGGAGTGGAACGTCAAGGCGGACGTCTGGTCGGCGACCTCCTGGAACGAGCTGCGCAACGAGGCCATCAAGGTGGAGGAGCACAACCTCCTGCACCCGGAGGAGGAGCAGCGCGTCCCGTACGTGACGCAGAAGCTCGCCGGCGCCGAGGGCCCGAAGGTGGCCGTGTCCGACTGGATGCGGGCGGTTCCGGACCAGATCTCGCGCTGGGTGCCCGGCACGTACCAGTCGCTGGGTGCGGACGGCTTCGGCTTCGCGGACACCCGCGGTGCGGCCCGTCGCTTCTTCCACATCGACGCGCAGTCGATCGTCCTCGGCGTGCTCACCGAGCTCGCCAAGGAGGGCAAGATCGACCGCTCGGCGCTGAAGCAGGCGATCGACCGCTACGAGCTGCTCGACGTGGCGGCTGCCCACCCGGGCGCCGCGGGCGGCGACGCGTAAGCGGCAAGAGCTAAGACTTGGGCCCGGACGGCAACTGCCGTCCGGGCCCAAGTGTTTTCAGATGTGCATTCCACACTGTGAGGAGTCCGCGTTCGCGCCGCGCTTGGTGAAGAGTGCGGCGACGGCCGCCACCGCGGCGACGCAGCCGGAGACGACGAACGCCGTGCTCATGCCCGACACGAACGTGCCGTGGACGACGTCGCCGACCTTCGCGGCGATCTCCGGCGGGGTCTTCGGCGGCGCCCGGAAGACACCGAGCTCGGCCCCGCGGGCCACCAGGTCCATCTGTTCCTTCGGGCTCGGCGGCAGCCCGGCCCCGGACCACCGCCCGGGCAGCAGGTGGTGGACGCGGGAGGCCACGATCGCGCCGAGCACGGCCGTACCGAGCGATCCGCCCACCTGCATGGCGCTCTGCTGGAGGCCGCCGGCCAGGCCCGCGTGCTCCAGCGGGGCATTGCCGACGATCACATCGGTCGCGCCGACCATGACCGGTGCCAGGCCCAGGCCGAGCAGGGCGAACCAGAGCGACATCAGGCCGGTGCCGGTGTCCGTCTTGAGCGCGGCCATGCCGAAGCAGGCGACGCATGTGCAGACCATGCCGACGACCAGGGGTATCCGCGGTCCGAACCGGGTGATCGCGGCGCCGGCGGCGGGTGCGCTGAAGATCATCATCCCGGTGAGCGGCAGCAGATGGAGCCCCGCGTTCACCGGTGTCATCCCGTGTACGTTCTGCAGATAGAAGGTGACGTAGAACAGTCCGCCCATGAACGCGAAGGCCATCAGGACCATCAGGATCGTGGCGGCGGACAGCGGTACGGAGCGGAACAGGCGCAGGGGCAGCAGCGGTTCGCGGACCCTGGTCTGCCACACGGCGAAGAGGACGAAGCCCACCAGTGCCGCCGCGAGGAAGCCCAGCGTCCGGGCGTCACCCCAGCTCCAGTCCGTCACCTTGATGAGTGACCAGATGAGGCAGAACATCGCGCCGGACAGCAGGACGATGCCGAGGATGTCGAACGACCTCGGCGCGTTCTCGGCGCGGTGGTCCTTGAGGGTGATCAGGCCGAGGACGAGCGCGAGCGCGCCCACCGGCACATTGATGAAGAAGACGGACTGCCAGTTGACGTGCTCGACGAGCAGTCCGCCGAGGATCGGGCCGGCGGCGGTCGAGGCGCCGATGACCATGCCCCATACGCCGATGGCCATGTTGAGCTTCGCGGCCGGGAAGGCCGCGCGCAGCAGGCCGAGCGCGGATGGCATCAGCAGCGCACCGCACAGCCCCTGGACCGCCCGGAGGGTGACGACCATCGACACGCTGCCGGACAGCGCGATGAGTCCCGAGGAGGCGGCGAAACCGGTGGTACCGATAAGGAAGATCAGACGGTGCCCGAAGCGGTCGCCCAGTTTGCCCGCGGTGATCAGGGCGACGGCGAGGGCGAGGAGATAGGCGTTGGTGATCCATTGGACGTCGGCGAGCGAGGCTCCCAGATCGTCCCGGATGGCGGGGTTGGCGATGGCGACGATCGTGCCGTCCAGCGCGACCATCATCACGCCCACCGCGACGGAGAAGAGTGTCAGCCAGGGATGGCCCCGGAGGCCGCTCCGGGGCGCCGTGTCCGTAGTCGCCTCGGCGACGGTGGTCTCAGGCGTCATGGCCCGAGATTATTGGCAGCGGCTGACAACTGACAATCAAAATCATGCGGCATCTGCTGACAGCTCGCTCACAACTATTCTGAGCAGCGGAAACACATCGAGAAGAGGCACATGATCATGGCGATCGGCGATACGGCGGAGCCCGGCGCGCTCCCCGGACTGCGCGAGCGCAAGAAGCTGCGCACCCGGAACGCCCTCATCCGCTCGGCCCTGGAGCTGTTCGCGAGCAAGGGGTACGAGGGGACCACCGTCGACGAGATCGCCGCCGCGGCCGATGTCTCGCAGCGCACCTTCTTCCGCTACTTCGCGAACAAGGAGGAGGCCGCCCTCGCCCTCCAGGAGGTGGAGGAGACGTACGCCTTCGCCTCCCTGGCCGCCCGCCCGGCCGACGAGCCGCCGCTCACCGCGATCCGCAACGCGGCCATGTCCTCGTGGGGCGACATCTGCGAGGCCATCGCCGTCGTCGTCCCGCTGCCGCTGCACCTGCGCACCCAGCGGATGGTCGTGTCGACCCCGCAGCTGCTCGCCGCCCGGCTGCGCCGCCTCGCCGCCATGGAGGACCGGCTGGCCACCGAGATCGCCCGCCGCGAGGGCCTGGATCCGGCGGCCGACCCCCGGCCCCGGGTCCTGGTCGCGGCGTGCAGCGGGGTGATGCAGGCCGCGTCCCGGGTCTGGAGCGAGGACGAGGACGCGGGCCTCGACGAGCTCCTGGAGATCGTCGCCCGCTACCTGGACCAGATCGGACCGGCGCTGGCGGCGACGTGGAGTGCGTCACGCCCGGATATCCCAAAGGCCGATAAAAGCCTATAACACCCAATAAAACCCGGCCACATGGGGCGCACTGGTGTACAGCGCGGCCTTCCTTCAAACGTGATGTGGGTCACCGACTTGGCAGACGCGCCCGGATTTCTCCTAGGGTGTTCGGCGGTGACTTCCTTCCCGGAGCTCGGCTCCCCCTCCCCCCTGCCGTGGTCGAACACGGCCGCGGTATGGCGCGCACTGCTCGCGCTCTCCGTGGTCTTCGTCATGCTCGCCACGACCGGCTGGACGGCCGTACGGGGGCACAAGGGCGCCCCCGACCCACGGGCCGCCGCGGTCAGCGCCTGGATGCACGGCAGCATCGCCGGCCACCCGCTGCCCCCGCTGCACTCGGGCTCCGGCGTCTTCAAGAGCTTCTTCTCCTCCCTGTCCGATGCCGGGCGGAGAGAGCTGGCGCAGCGCTACCCGCTGGTCGTCGGCAACCTCAACGGCGCCCCCGCCGATCTGCGCTACCGCGCCAACCGGATCGCCCTCGTCCAGGCCCGGACGACCGAGGAGCGCCGCACCCACGACAACGGGCTCACCCCTGCGGGCCGCTACGACGCGAGCCGCCGTATGCACCGCTTCGACTCGCTGCTCGCCGACGACCGGCAGATCCTCGCCTTCGACCCCTCCGGGGACGGGCGGGTCGCCGAGGTCTTCGGCGACCTCGACCGGGCGAGCCGGGTCTCCGTCGTGGTGCCGGGCGTCGACACCAACGTCCTCACGTTCGAGAAGACCAGCCGCGCCTACAGCGCTCCGGTGGGCATGGCGGAGTCGCTCTACGACGCCGAACGGAAGGCGAAGCCCGACGGCCGCACGGCCGTCATCGCCTGGGCCGACTACACCTCGCCGGCCGGCGTCGGCCTCGACGCGGCCACCGGCAAGCTCGCCGCCGAGGGTGCGCTGCGGCTGCGCGCCCTGGTGCGGGCGCTGCCCGGCGACTCGTCCGTCGCGCTGTTCTGCCACAGCTACGGCTCGGTGGTGTGCGGCGTCGCCGCCCGCGAGCTCGATCCGCGCGTCACCGACATCGCCGTGGCCGGCAGCCCCGGCATGCGGGCCGACAGCGTCTCCGACCTGCACACCACCGCCCGGATATGGGCGATGCGCGATCCCGGCGACTGGATCCACACCGTGCCGCACCTGGAGCTCGGCGGCCTCGGCCACGGCGCCGACCCGGTCTCGTCGGGCTTCGGGGCGCGGGTGCTGTCCGCCGCCGGGGCCGACGGTCACGCCGGCTACTTCCAGCCCGGCACCACCAGCCTCGCCAACTTCGCGGGCATCGGGGCCGGTGACATCTCGGGGATCCGCTGCGCCGAGGCCGACAGCGCCTGCGCGGACAACACGACCCCGGTCGCTTGAAGCCGTTGACGCGCGTAGCGCCCCGAGGGGGGACGTGCGGGCAGACCGCCGCATACGATGAACCGCATGGGTGATGTGCTGGCCGGTTATCACGCCGTCTGGGAGTTCGACACCGACTCCGTGCTCATCCGCTTCGAACGGGGGATCCGCACACCGAAGCTCCTTCAGGCGCTCGGTGAACGGCGCATCCCCTACGAGGCGCTGGCAGCCGTCGAACACGTCCCGGGCAGGCGAGGCACGGTGGTGCTGCGCGTCGTGCCCAGACCCGGCGCCGACCCCCTGGCGGACGCGGCGGACGGACAACTGCGGCCCGGCCTCGACCCGTACCGGCTGGTCCTGCCCGCCGAGCGCGAGGCCCTCGCCGAGTACTACGCCGAGCAGATACGCGCGTCGCTGGGCCCCCGGGCCACGGAGCCGGCCGAACGCCATCTGGTCGCGGCCCCCGAACCCCCGCTGTCCTTCAAGGC
This sequence comes from Streptomyces sp. SX-6, assembly GCF_059089585.1. Lineage (NCBI taxonomy): Bacteria > Bacillati > Actinomycetota > Actinomycetes > Kitasatosporales > Streptomycetaceae > Streptomyces > Streptomyces sp. SX-6. The sequence continues at coordinate 148,774 of NZ_JBTHHU010000008.1, forward strand.
CTATGACGGCAAGGCCTCGTTCGACGGCACGACCGTTTCCTTCCGCTGGTTCTGGACCGGCGCCTCCTCCGCCAAGTGGAAGGCCGGCGACCAACGTTTCCCCATCGCTGACCTGGCGGGCGTCGAGTGGCGCTCCCCGGAGATCGCCGGCGGCTACCTGCGGCTCGTCCCCCGCGGCGACCTGCCCCGCCCGGGCGAGGTCGACCAGGACCCGGCCGCGGTCGTCTTCGGCATGGGCTACGGCCTCGTCCACGAGTCCCTGCCCTTCGCGGCGGCGGTCCTCGCGGCCGTACGCACCGCCTCGCCTGCCGTGCCGGCGGCCTCGGCCGCCGTACGCCCGGACCCCGGTGCGGTTGCCGACCGCATCCGCCACCTCGGCGACCTGCACTCCGCGGGGCTGCTCACGGACGACGAGTTCAGCGCGAAGAAGGCGGAGTTGCTGGCGGAGTTGTAGCTTCCTGGTTGCTTTGCCGGGAGATTACCTTCTGCGGGCGTGTTGTGACCGTCAAGTGCCTAGTCTTGACCGCTGCGTTACTTGACGTGTCCGGGGAGGCAGAGGGTGGGCGGCAGCGGCGACCAGGTGCTGGGGATCAACACGGCCGACATCAAGTCGGTGGCCCCGGTGTTCGGCAAGCAGAGCAAGAAGCTGAGTGATGCGCTGACCACCTTGGTCAAGACCCTTGACGGCCTTGGCAAGCCATGGGGTCATGACGCGCCGGGCAAGGATTTCGAGGGCAAGTACAGCCCGCAGCAGAAGGCGATCGAAAGCGCCACCGGCACTCTGGTACTGGGTCTGGTCAGCATCCACGAGGCGATGGACGACATGGCCGACGGCCATGTAGACAACGACCAGCTGATAGCCGGGATGTTCACCAAGACCGCGCGGGACGCCCGTTGAGCATCAAGGACGAGGCCAAGAAGATCCTGCTCGATCTGGGCATGTGGTGGCCTGATGCGAATTCCGGCACGCTGCGTCATGCGGCCGATGCCTGGCGGAAGTTCGCCGAGTCGGTCAAGGACGTCCACTCGGCCACCGGCAAGGCGGCCGGTTCGCTGATCCACAACAACAAGGGCGAGGCCATCGAGGCCTTCGACGCCTTCTGGGGCCGCTACTCCAAGGGCGAGGACGCGGGCTGGCTGCACGACATCGCCAAGGCGGCCGAGAACATGGCCAAGGCGCTGGACCAGTTCGCCGACAAGGTCGACGACGCGATCGACGACCTGTGGGAGAAGATCACCGTGAACGCGGCGGTCATCACGGTCGGCGTGCTGCTGACTCCTTTCACCGGCGGCGGGTCCGACGGGATCGCCGCGGAGATCGTCGCCACGTCGGCCGGCCTCGGTATCGCCGTCTCCGAGGAAGTGGCGGCCATTGCCGCGGAGATGCTGGCCGGTGCGGTCTTCGCGAGCGTCACCTCGGTGACCGTCGACGCGGCCGTGGCCCAGCCGCTGAAGATCGCACTGGGGCAGCAGAAGAGCTTCAGCCTCGACGAGGTCGCCAAAGCCGCCGACGAGGGGATGATCTGGGGCGCGGTCACCGGCGGCGCGAACATGTTCGTGAAACAGGGCGTCCAGGCAGACGGTCTGGGAAACCTGCTCAAGGGCGCCCGCCCCAACCTGATCGAGCTGCCGGCTGCCTCCCGCGCCGCTGACGACCTGAAGTGCGTGCAGGACCCGATCGACGTCGTCACCGGCGCGATGCTGCTGCCGCAGACGGACATCACGCTGCCCGGCGCACTCCCCCTGGTCTTCGAGCGCACGCATGTCTCCTCCTACCACGCGGGGTGCTGGTTCGGCCCGACGTGGGCGTCCACGCTGGACGAGCGAGTCCAACTCGACGCCGAGGGCGCGGTGTTCGTCGCGGCAGACGGCATGCGCCTGTGCTACCCGATACCCAGGCCTGGAGAGCCGGTGCTGCCGCTCAAGGGCCCGCGCTGGCCCCTGTCCTGGGACGGCACGCCGGATGGCGCCATCACCGTCACCAACCCGTACACGGGGGTCGTGAAAACCTTCGGCCACCCGCTACCGACCGACACCCCCGGAGCCGTCCAACTCCCGCTCGAAAGCTCGCAGGACCGCAACGGCATACGCATCGACATCGACCGCACGGCGAACGGCACGCCAACCGCGATCCGGCACTCAGGCGGCTACTACCTGGTGGTCGACACCGAGGGCTCGCGCGTCACCGCCCTGCGCCTGCTGGACAAGGCCCCCTCGGTCTACGACTCCCCGCAAACCACCCGAGGCGGCACGGTCATCATCCGCTACGGCTACGACAAGGCGGGCAACCTCACCGAGGTCACCAACTCCAGCGGCAAGCCACTGCGCTTCACCTACGACGCCGAGCACCGCATCACGTCCTGGGCCGACCGCAACGGCACCTCGTACCACTACACCTACGACCCGCGCGGACGCGTCATCCGCACGGATGGCAGCGACGGCTTCCTCTCCGGCACCCTCACGTACGACGACACGACCTGCACCACGACACTCGTCGACTCGCTCGGCCAGCGCAGCACGTATCGCTATAACGCCAACAGCCAGGTAATCGAGCAAACCGACCCACTGGGCAGCACCACCCTGACGGAGTGGAACGCCAGGGGCGACAAACGCCTCTCGGTCACCGAGCCGCTGGGCCGCACCACGTGCTACGTCTATGACGAGACCGGCAACCTGACGCAGATCACCTTGCCGGACGGCACCACGAGGACGGCCGAATACAACGCCCTGTGCCAGCCGGTCCAGGTGACGGAGCCGGACGGCACGATATGGCGGCACGCCTACGACGATGCGGGCAACCTCCTCACCACCACGGACCCCGCCGGGGCCGAAATCCACTACACCTACGATGAGTCGGGGCGTCTGACAGCCATAACGGACGCCCTCGGCCACACAAGCCGCATCACCTGCAATGCCGCCGGTCTGCCAGTCTCGGTCAACGACCCGCTCGGGCGCGAGACGGTCGTACGCCGTGACAGTTTCGGCCGCATCACCGAGGCCAACGATCCGCTGGGCCACACCACCCGCATGTCCTGGACGATCGAGGGGAGGCCAGCTCGGCGCGAACACCCCGACGGCACGGCCGAAACCTGGACCTGGGACGGCGAAGGCAACCTTCTCTCCCACATCGACCAGGCCGGCAACACCACCCGCCACACGGCCACGCACTTCGACCTCCCCGCCTCCCGAACCGACCCCGATGGGACGACGTACGCCTTCGTGTACGACACCCAACTCCGGCTGACAGGCGTCACCAACCCACAGGGCCTTACGTGGACATACACCTACGACGGTGCCGGTCGCCTCACCTCCGAGACCGACTTCAACGGCCGGACGCTGGCGTACACCCATGACGCGGCGGGCGATCTCGCTTCCCGCACGAACGGGGCAGGAGAGACCCTCCACTTCACCCGCGACACGCTCGGCCGCATCACCGAGCAGCGGACGGACACCGGCGACGTCACCACGTTCTCCTATGACCCCCGGGGCCGCCTGACCCGGACAGCCAACGCGGACGCCAAGGTGGTTTACGAACGTGACGCTCTGGGCCGCCCGCTGTCGGAAACCGTCAACGGCCGCACGATGCAGTACGCGTACGACGAGGTGGGCCGCTGCCTCCAGCGCACGACCCCATCAGGCCTGGCCTCCACCTGGACCTACGACGCCGCCGGCCAGCCCACCGAACTCCGCACCGATGCAGGCTCGCTCTCCTTCGCCTATGACGCGGCGGGCCGGCAGACCGAGCGCAGGCTCGGTGAAGGCACCACCCTCACCCAGACCTGGGACACGGTGGATCGCCTCACGTCCCAGACCATCACCCGGCAAGGCACACGCGCTGAGGCAGACCGCCTCCTCCAACACCGCACCTACGCCTACCGCGCGGACGGCTACCTCACCGAGATCCGTGAACTCACCTCCGGAACAAGCCGCTTCGACCTCAACCCCACGGGCCGTGTCACCGCCGTCAACGCCTACGGCTGGACAGAAACCTACGCCTACGATTCCACAGGCAGCCTCACCCACGCCAGCGCCCCGGCCCTCGAATCACCGGGCAACCGCGACTTCGAGGGCACGCTGATCTGCCGTGCGGGCCGGACGACGTACGAGCACGACGCGCAGGGACGCCTCATACGCAAGACTCGCAAACTGCTCAACGGTCAGACGCGGACATGGACGTTCACTTGGAACGCCGAGGACCGCCTGATCCAGGCGGTCACCCCGGAGGGCGAGCGCTGGGGCTACGCGTACGATCCACTCGGCCGCCGAATATCCAAGCAGCGCCTTGCTGATGATGGTTCGGCGGCAGAGGAGACTCGCTTCTCTTGGGACGGCACACACCTCGCGGAACAGACCACGCTGGATGAGAGGGTCACGACTTGGGATTATGCACCGGGTACGCATCGCCCGATTGCTCAACTTGAGCACCGGCCGCAGAGGCGTGCCGAGGGCGAGTCTCTGATCTCGAGGTTCGCCCAAGATGACCAGCTGGCCCGGACCCGGTTCTACAGCATCGTCACAGACCTGGTCGGCGCTCCCATGGAGTTGGTATCGCCTGACGGTAACTTGGTCTGGCAGTGCCGAAGCACACTATGGGGCATCCGACTCCCCGCTCCAACGGGTACAGAGGTCGACTGTCCACTGCGTTTTCCGGGTCAGTACCACGACTCGGAGACAGGGCTCAGCTACAACTATTTCCGGTATTACGCCCCGGAGGTTGCAAGGTATTGCTCCCAGGACCCTCTGGGGCTTGCCCCCGCGCCTCACCCGAACGCTTACATCCATGCTCCGCTGACGTGGTGTGATCCTCTGGGATTGGGGCCGTGCAAGCCAGGCGAAGTCTTGGGTGACACATCTCGACTAAAGGGGTGGATTCCCAAGGAGGTCCCTGCAGAGTCCCGTCTGGTACTGAAGGACATAAGAGAAGTCGGCTTCGAGGCCCAAGGGGCGGGCCCTCAAAAAATGGGACCCTCACTCCCCCAGCGTTTCGAAAACAGCGGGAAGGGTGGCGCATACCAGCTTCCAACGCACGACAGCACCGGGAAGCCGATCAAGTATCTCGAATGGGGAACTGTACAGTCTGTCGAGAATCCGAAATGGGGTGGCGAGAGAATCGTCACCGGCTCGGATGGATCCGCATATTACACACCAACCCACTATCAAACATATATAGTTATGGAGCCGGGGCGATGAGTGAAGATCCTCAACTGTGGGGCACCGAAGAGGCATGGCTGCACGTCCTAGCCAAAACGGAATCCAGAGCGATCCTGGACGTCATCCCTCCGTCAGGGATTACCCATGTAGCTCGAATGAACGCGCTCAATATGGCAGATTCAGATGGCGTGTTCGAGCAATTTTGGGATAAGTTCAAGTTCCCCGACTACTTCGGCTGGAATTGGCCAGCTCTATTTGATTGCCTTCGCGATCTCCACTGGCTGTCGGCCGATCGGTACGTGGTCGTCATCGAAAATTCGAGTGCGCTGCTCTCCGGGGTCCCAGAGGAGCTGGAGTTGTTCTTTCGCACCTTGGCCAGGACGGCGAAGGAATGGGCAAACCCTCACAAAAATCCGGGAGGGACTGGAGCGCCTTTCAAAGTTCTGCTCTTCTGCGAGCCGGATGAGGTAGAAGGAGTCCTTGCCGACGTTTCAGCTTCCCAAATGGGGCTCGAGAGCTGAGAGGATTTTCCAAATCCGGTTCCTCAGGCATGGCCCCCTGTGTCACCGCAGCATGTGCTCTTACACCATCGGACACAGCCAAGATCATGAACCATCCTTGCTCCCTCAACAGGGTTGCAGATCAAATCTCTTCTTGGAGGAGAGGCATGTGGCGCGAGCTGGTCGTGGGCTTGGGGGTGGATGTTGAGCTCACGAATCCCGCGCTCGAGGCTCACGTGAAGGTCGTTGCCGAACGTCTGGGGCAATCTGTTCCTGCAACCTTGAAAGCCCTGCTGCTGGAGACAGACGGATTGGTCGATCAGTACGGAACGGATGTTGTCTGGTCTGTTCAACGGATCCTCAAGGGCAATGAGGCACTCCGCAGCAACTCCGACCTTGCCGGCCTCTACGAGCCGTTCTCGTCCCTGATGTTCTTCGGCGACAACGGAGGTGGGGACCAATTTGCCTTCGTATGCGATCCCGGCAACACCACCTCAGCAGTGTCCGTCTGGGACCACGAGACGGATGAACGTCGTGTAGTCGCTGAGTCGCTTGAACAGTATCTGATCAGAACTCTGGAGAGTGACGGCGAGGACTGGTACCGATAGATGAGTCTTCGGGCTCAGTACGGCACCGAAGCTGTCCGGCTCGCAAGGGATTTGACCATGTCTTCTCCACCCGGAGCATGCCGCACTCGGCGAGCTTCAACGGTGCGCCGGACACTGAACTCGAACTCGTTGTGTCGGTCGGATCGTTATGGCGTGCAGGTTGGAGACGCCGGACGCCAGCTGTTTGGGATCAAGAGCATATCTGCAGCCAGTGACGCGCGGCGGCCAACGTCACCTCGATGTCGTCGCTCCATGAACAGACTTCCAGCCATGACAGGTAGCCGCCCTGCGCGAAAACCAGGACCTCACCAGGGAACTCGCCAGCCTCGGTCACGAGTCGCGCTTCGGCCGCCACGACAGTTCTGGGGCCGGTGGGCGCGGGCTCGACCTCGCTGGTATCGAGTTCGAAGTAGGCGGTACCGCACCCGCATGTGCAGCGCGCTCGCACGCTGAGGTGGGGAACCTGCCTTCGAAGTGCGACATGAACCGGATCGTCCGCGTTCAGGACTGCCGCAAGCACACCGGCTACGTCGGCAGGCAGGCTCTCGGTCATCCTGTCACCGTATCTGACCAGTGTCTTTGGACTCCGACCGCGCCCTAACTATCACTGTTCGGCCGACCAGCTCACGCGTCCACGGCGAAGAGGGTTCCGACGGCCCCAGGGTACGAGTCAGCCCCGACGCGGGAACCGGGCCGGGACTGACGTGGTTCCGCCAAGGCTAAGCGGCAGCCGAGAAGAGTTCGGCCTTTATGCCTGATATGAACTCGCTCCATGCTCTTGTGGCGATGTACAGGGACAGGCCATGCGGGTCTTTCGAGTCGTGGACCGGTACCACGCCGGGAAAGCCATCAGCTACCTCGATGCAATCCCCTGTGTCACCACAGTATGTGCTTTTACGCCATCGGACGCAGTCAAGATCGTGAACCATCCTTGCTCCCTCAACGGTGTTACAGATCAAAGCTCTTCCTTGATGCGGGTGATCAGGTCGAGACTCCCGGAGGGGCTCAAGGCGGCTGACCGGAGTGAGTCGAACGTGAGCGTGTACACGTCTGTCTCCTCCGGGGTCTCCATATACAGGGTCCCCGTGCGGTGCTCGACGCACACGACGTCTGAAAACGCGGGAGTGGGGAAGCTGAACAGGACGAACGAGCCCATCACACCTGCATGGGCGCCCGCGCTGAACGGGAGTACCTGGAGTTCGACGATCTCCGACATCCTCTGCAGATGTTCCAGCTGTGCCCGCATGACCTTGGGCCCGCCCACTTGACCACGTAGGGCACCCTCGCCCTCGATCACGCACACCCGAGGGGCGTTTTCGCCGGTTAGCACTTCCTGTCGCTGCATGCGAACGGTCACAAGCTCATCAACTCGATGAGGTGGCATCCTCACTGGGGAGGCGCGAAAGAGTTCGCGCGCATAGTCGGCAGTCTGCAAGAGCCCGGCAACCAGCATGGGTTGGTAAGAACGGATGTAGTTGGCCGTCTGCTCGTAGTCGATGTAATCGGCGTAGGACGGGAGGGCGAGGCCCAAGCGTTGCACCCATCCCCGTTCGGCCCCACGCCGCACCAGGCCGGCCACTTCCTCCACGTAGTAAGGATCGTCGATCCCGTAGAAGGCCAGGAGGTCTCGGAGCTCCCCGAGCGAGACACCCAGTCGCGCGTTCTCCATGCGACTGATCTTGGAGCGACTGCAGCCGATACGGTCAGCCGCCTCCTCCGGCGTCTTACCCGCGTCCTCCCGCAGTCGTACAAGGAGCGCGGCGAGCCTGCGGCGGCGGACAGACGGGCGTGGTTCGGGCACGAGTTCAACTCCCTATGCCAGCAAGCAAACTGGCCCTCAGGCTACAGCCGCCCCCGAACCCGAACATGTTCCGGAACAGTTGCGAGTGATCTAGGACTCAGAGCACACTACGCGGAGCGTTCCGCTCTGATTGCTTTCGGTGATCTCGGCGGGACCTACAGGGCGCCCGTGTGCCCGAATCCCTGCTGCGACAAAACCCCGGCGACCGTCCGACCGGTCCCGGGGCGTGGCCAACCTGAAGGGACAGGTCGACAATGGTCAACCTTATCGTCCACTGCCTCGAATGGATGAGGGCGTTGCTCACGCCCAAGGCTCCTGGTACGGAGCCCGGTGGCTACCACCCCACTCATGTGCTCCCCGCTCCACACCCTGTGGTGCCCGCACCCCCAATGAGGAGGATCCCCCGTATCCCCAACTGGCCCATGGACAGCGGCCACGAGCCCGAGTACATGCTGTGGGTGACAGCGCACGGGATCGACATCCGTCGTCGTCAGCATCGCGCTGGGGAGGCGTGTCGATGAGCGCCGACCGCAACGCGCTGCCCGAGACGGGATCGTTCGTAGTAGATGTGACCCGGGACGCGATCGGGCAAGTGATGGACTACGACCCGCGCACCAAGGCTATCCAACTCCGGTCATCCAAGGGTGGGTTGGACTGGGAAGCCTGCTCGGAAGACGTGCGTCCCGCAACCGTCAGGGAGCAGCTGAGCGCCAAGGTCGAGGCGATCAACCACCGCCCGGGGTGGGCACGGTGAGCGCACACACCGTGATCCGGTTCGCCAACTGGGCGATCGGCCCCGAGACGGCGCCGGAGGCTCCGCCGATCCTCCACGAGTTGGAGTGCACGACGTGCAACGCCGCGTCGGAGGCGTCGGAGGATTTCGAGGACGCCCGCAACTGGGCCTTCGGGCACTCCGGCCGTAACCCGTCCCACACCGGTTACCGGGAGACCGTCACCCGGTTCTGGCGCGCTACCCTCCTGGGCTGATCGCGCCCCGGCCGCTCTCGTGACAAGTGAGGGCGGTCGGCGGCCGGTGCAGACACCCAACCCCTTCGCCGGGCCGCGTCCATGCCGCATAACTGCGGGCGGCCGGGGCCCGGTTACCCTCGCATTCACCCCATCGTCGCGTACGGATTATGTCGCGCAGTCCAGCACAGGCCCCGCTCGAAGGCGAGACCGCCGTTCCCGCTCTGCCGACAACTTCAAGTGGGACGCAAGGTTCCGGTGTCTCACTTGAAGTTGTCTCTCCGCAGATCAGGGCATCCTCCCGGCAGCAAGATCGCATGAGACGTGACAACAGGGGTTGTTGTTGATCGGTAGCGGGCCGGTCGTCAGCTGATCTGTTCCGCCAGCTCGACGATGATTCCCTCCGGACCCCGGACATAGCAGAGTCGGTAGCTGTCCTTGTAGCGCTCCAGCTCGCCGACAAGCTCTGTGCCGCGAGCTCGCAGACCGGCGACGACGGTGTCAATGTCTTCGACGGCGAATGCGACATGGCGCATGCCCGGTGTGTTCGCCGGGACATTCCGGTCACCACTCTGGCCTGCCGGCATGTGGTACTTCGTCAGCTCGAGCCGTCCGTAGCCGTCCGGGGTCTGCACGACCGCGAACTCTGCCCTGACACCCTCGAGCCCCACGACGCGGTCCACCCAGCGGCCCTCGACCGACCCCTCGCGCTGCAGCTCCAGTCCGAGCTCGATGAAGAACGCCGTCACGGCCGCGAGGTCCTCGACGACGATGCCCACGTGGTCCATCCGTTGGATTGTCATTTCCGCGATGCTAGGACCAAGCTGTCCGACTCTGCTATACGCGCGCCATAAGGGTCTGAGCAGTCTTGGTGATTTGTGGTGCGGCTTGGGCAAGTGCCTTGGCAAGAAGGGGCTGCCATGGTGATGGAACCGCTGCTTGTGGAGTTATCGCCAGCGCAAATTGCCGAGTTGTGGGGCCGGTTGGGGGATCGGGATCTCGTACCCCCTGAGCCTCTCGGCTCAGGGCCGGATGGCGCCCGAGGTCGCGTCGATCGGCGCGAAGCGCGTGGTGGGGCCCCGGCGAATGCGCCGCCGTCGACCGCGCGCTCACACGACGGGCCGAGGTGACAGTGCTGGTGGCATCCCCCGTACCGGATTGCTCAGCTGTATGAGATGCGCTCGACTTCCATGAGCTGGGCAGCACCAATGCGGCCGTCCTCCAAGGACAGGAGCCAGGGCAGCAGTTCCGGCGTGGCGTGCACCTCGCTGTAGAAGCCGAGGTGGAGGTCGGCGAGTTTGTCCTCGATGAGCCACCAGTCGAGTGCGTCGCTGAGGTGGAGGTCCGCCACCTCGGTGCGGGTTTCGGACCAGATGGCCAGCCAGGGGGCAAGGGTACCCGTGGTGACCGCAAGCGTCTCCAGTACGTCGGTGACGCTTCCGGTACTCGGGTGCGTGCTCAGGAATGACCGCCACCAGGCGTGCCAGACATTCTCCAGTGCTGCGCGCTCCGGTGCTGTCCAGTCGCGCCAGTCGGCGGCGAGCAGACGCGAGGCGACCATGTCATGGATGAGCCCGCCTGCAACGAGGCGCCGGACGATTCGGGGCGTCAACTTGCGGTACAGGCCCGGGAAGTCGTCCCAGTGGTCGGGTACCTCGTGCGCGACGTGGGAGATCAGTTCTTCCGGTATCTCGCGCACGGGGCCGACCAGAGCTTCGAGATCGGATTCGCCGTAGCAGTAGGTGCAGCCGCCCACGACAACAGGTAGTTCGGCGCGTGATGCGAAGGCAGCGTCCAAGACGTCGAGTGCATCGTGGAGCAGTTGGTGCGGGTCAGCCATGAGGTGCCTGACGGGACTCCATCCGGGACCGCCGGAGAAGAGAGCGACGCTACCACAGGCATGGCGCCACCAACCTCCCCGATGGTTGCCGTCCAAGCAGCACAACAAGCGAACGCGATCACTCGGCCGCGGGTGGTGGGCGTGATGGCAGGATGTGAGGATGGCGGCGAATCAGCCTTGGGCAGGGCTTCACAGTGGCCTGCTGGCGGCGAAGACATTGGTGTACGACCCGAGTGGCTTTGCTTGCTCACAACCGGAGCCCGAACCGGAGAGTGCGGAGTACGCGGCTCACGGGTTCACGATCAACGGGTTGTCGGTCAGGTTCCGCGTGGCCAAGACCACCCCGACGAAGGTCGGCCAGTTCGTCACCGTGTGGCAGCGGTCCGCAGAAGGCCCGATCCGGCCTTTCGACGCTGTGGACGGGGTTGATCTCTTCGTTGTCAGCAGCCGTGACAGCGGCCACTTCGGACAGTTCGTGTTCCCGCGAGAGGTGCTGTGCGAGCGCGGCATCGTGTCCAGGAACGGCTCCGGCGGGAAGCGAGGTTTCCGCGTCTACCCGCCGTGGGTGACCACGACCAGTCGTCAGGCACGCAACACTCAGGCGTGGCAGGTGAACTACTTCTTGTATCTCGGGGATGACCGGCCTGTCGACGTGGAGCGCGCCAAAGCCCTCTACCACCCGTAGGCCCTCGGTTCCGTGCCCCGCCATCCGAAGAAGCCCCGACGGCTGGTCACCGACGGGCAGGCGTACCTGTGGACGCTCCGCCACAGCCACCGTGTGTTGGACAGCGGCCAGTCCGCGTACTGCCGCGAGACCCTCACGCTGTACCCGCAGCCGGCCGGCACCGGCGGCCCGCTGCGCATCGTCTTCGCCGAGGGACCGGGCCGGTACGTCCCGGGCGGGTTTCCCATGGGCTCCGGGGATGTGGGGTACGTCCGGGGCGGCTCCCTGAACCTGCGCGAACCGGGCGTCGTCCGGGCTCTGCTCGACGCGGCGTCGGCCCACGGGTGGCAGCCGGGGGAACGGCGGGCGGTGGAAGTCGACGGCTGGCCCTTGCTGGAGGCGGTGGCCGTAGCGCGAGCCGAGGAGGTCGGCGCGGACCGCGTGATACCGGGGTATGACGCCCGTACGCACCCCGCGCCCGTACGCTGAACAGGCCATGCTCACGCACGTACGCGAACTGTTCACCCCCGCCGGACCGCCCGTCCCGCTGCTCGCCCAGGCCAAGCGGCCCTTCGTACGGCGGCTGCCGTATCTGGTGGCCTTCCTCTTCACCGCCATCCTGGTGCCCGTCGCCGGCGCCAACCTCGGCCACGTCTACGGCCTCAACGGCGGCCTGGCCGCCGTGCTGGGCGTTGCCCAGGGGGCGCCACTGCTGCTCGCGGTGCGGAGGCCGTTGGTTGCCTGGGCCATCTCGTTCCCGGCTCACGTCGCGGCGGGCGTCGCCACGCTGTTCGTCACCCCGCCCCAGCCCAGCTACCCGTGGCCGTGGCTGCCGACGGGCGTCATCGGCATGCTGCTGCTGATGCTTGCGGTGGGGCTGCGGGAGAAGCGGAGCACGCTGTTCGCCGTCTGGCTGATGGCCGGGGGCGCCGGGTTGGTGTTCCACTACGTCTCCCCCTCCCGCAGCGATCCCTCCAGGGTGTGGATCACGCTGGCCGTGCTCAGCGGGGTGATCCTGCTGCTGACCGCCGCCCTGCGCGAACGCGGCGACGCGCAGCGGGCGTTGGCCGAGCAGGAGCACATCAGCGAGGCCGAGCGGGCGCGGCGTACGCTGCTCGAGGAGCGGGCCCGCATCGCGCGGGAGCTGCATGACGTCGTCGCGCATCACATGTCCGTGATCACGGTGCAGGCGGACAGTGCTCCGTACCGCATCGCGGATCTGCCGCCTGAGGCAAGCGAGGAGTTCGGGGCGATCGCCGCCGCGGCGCGCGAATCGCTGAGCGAGATGCGGCGGTTGCTGGGGGTCCTGCGCAGCGACGAGAACAACGGCGGCGAGCGGGTGCCCCAGCCCGGGGTCGACCGTATCGGGCAGCTGGTGGAGGCGACCGTACGGGCCGGGCTGCCGGTCGAGCTGACGATCGGTGAGGGCGTGACGGAGCGTCCGTTGCCGCAGGCCGTGGATCTGTCGGCGTACCGCATCGTGCAGGAGGCCCTCGCCAACGTGGTCCGGCATGCGCCCGGCGCGGACACCCGGGTGTCCGTGACGGCGGATGACACGGGGCTGATGGTGCTGGTCGTCAATGCGCCCGCCGACCGGCCGGACACGCCGCTGGAGAGCTCCGGCACCGGGCACGGCCTGGTCGGCATGCGCGAGCGCGTACGGCTCGTCGGCGGGACGCTCGACACCGGCCCACTGCCGGGCGGCGGCTTCCGGGTTGCTGCCCGGCTGCCGTTCTCCGAGTCATCACACAGTGAGGAAAACCCTGCCGCATGACCATCAAGGTGATCATCGTCGACGACCAGGCGATGGTGCGCGCGGGCTTCGCCGCGCTGCTCGCCGCCCAGGCCGACATCGACGTGATCGGCGACGCCCCCGACGGACGGCAGGGCGTGGAACTGAGCCGCCGTACGCACCCGGACGTGGTGCTGATGGACGTCCGCATGCCGGAGATGGACGGACTGGAGGCCGCGCGGCAGCTCCTCGATCCCCCGCGCGGCGTGGTCCACCGGCCGAAGGTGCTGATGCTCACCACCTTCGACGTCGACGACTACGTCTACGAGGCGCTGCGCGCGGGCGCCTCCGGCTTTCTGCTCAAGGACGCCCCGCCGGCCGATCTCATCTCCGCCGTACGGGTCGTGGCGGCGGGCGACGCCCTGCTCGCGCCCTCCGTCACGCGTCGTCTCATCGCGGACTTCGCCAAGCGGCCCGCCCCGCGCCGCAGGGACCCCGCCCTCCGTCTCAAGGGGCTGACGCCCCGGGAGACGGAGGTGCTCGAGCTGATCGCGCGGGGCCTGTCCAACCAGGAGATCGCGCAGTCGCTGGTGCTGGCCGAGCAGACGGTCAAGACCCACATCGGCCGGGTGCTGGCCAAGCTGGGGCTGCGGGACCGGGCCCAGGCGGTGATCTTCGCGTACGAGGCGGGGCTGGTGACCCCCGGGGACCGCTAGCCCCAGCCCCGGGCCCGGTTCCGGGCTCTAGGCTGCCGCCACCCGCTCGGCGAGGAAGTCCTCCCAGGTCCGCTGCCCGACCGAGGCGCCTTCCAGGGTCAGGTTCTCGCCCGCGCGGTAGGCGCGGCCGACTTTTCCCGGCATCCGGACGGGCAGCGCCATCCGGTGCTTGCCGCGCGCCTCCAGATAGCCGCGGCTCAGGTCGCCCAGGCCGTACACCTTCGGACCGGTGAGGTCGGGCACCAGGCCCGCCGGCCGGCCGAGGGCCAGTTCCACGAGGCGGGCGGCAACGTCGCGCGCATCGACCGGCTGCCAGCGGAGCCCGCCCGGGGCGGGCACCACCGGCAGCTTCGCCATCTTCTCCACGACCGTCAGGGCCAGGTCGTGGAACTGGGCGGCCCGCAGCGTCGTCCACGGAATCCCGGACTCCGAAATGGCCTGCTCCGCGCCCAGCTTGGCCCTGAAGTAGCCCAGCGGCAGCTTGTCCGCCCCGATGACCGAGATGTACACCAGGTGCCGCACGCCGACGGACTGCGCGGCCCGCACCAGGTGCCGCGTGGCTTCGTCATCGCCCTTGGGGCCGCCCGCGAGGTGCAGGACGGTCTCGACTCCGCTCAGCGCGGCGTCGATTCCCTCGCCCTTGAGCAGGTCGGCGGCCACATGCTCGATGCCGTCCGCGGACTCGCCGCCACGCCTGCTGAGCACCCGCACGGAGCAGCCCGCCTCCCGCAGGAGCGGCACGACGAGGCGGCCGAGCGTGCCCGTGCCACCGGTGACCAGAACGGGGGTGCTCGCCACGGCCATCTTCACCATCTCCAATGCGCCGCCCGGGAGATGATCTCCCAGGTCTCTGCCTCTATGACCCGCTGCGAAGAAGGAATGTGACAGGTGGACGAAAAAACTTCCGAAGCGCCCGTGACCGCGTCGCCGACCGCGCCGACCGCGCCGACCGTGCGCTTCGAGGAACACCGGCCCCGTCTGAGAGCGGTCGCCTACCGGATGCTCGGCTCCCTCGCCGAAGCCGACGACGCCGTCCAGGAGACCTGGCTGCGGCTGGACCGTACGGACGCCGCCGAGATCGACAACCTCGGCGGCTGGCTGACCACGGTCGTGGGACGCATCTGCCTGAACCTGCTGCGGTCGAGGGAACAACGGCGCGAGGACCCCCTGGAGATACGGATCCCCGACCCGGTCATCAGCCGCGAGGAAGGCGCCGCCGACCCGGAGCAGGAGGCACTGCTCGCCGACTCGGTCGGCCTGGCCATGCTCGTGGTCCTGCAGTCCCTGGCCCCCGCCGAACGGCTCGCCTTCGTCCTCCACGACATGTTCCACGTGCCCTTCGACGACATCGCTCCGCTCGTCGAGAAGACCCCGGCCGCGACACGCCAGCTCGCCAGCCGCGCCCGCCGCCGCGTGCAGGGCCAGGCCCCGGCGCCCGACCCCGACCTCTCGCGCCAGCGCGCCGCCGTCGACGCGTTCTTCGCCGCCGCGCGCGACGGCGACTTCGAGGCCCTCGTCTCCGTCCTCGACCCCGACGTCGTCCTGCGCTCCGACGGCGGCGGCGCCCGGGCCCGCCTCTCCGTCGTCTTCCAGGGTGCGAAGACGGTGGCCGCACAGGCGACCACCTGGGGCAAGCTGTCCCCGTTCGTCCGCCCGGCACTCATCAACGGCGCCGCCGGCGTCGTGGTCGTCCCCCGGAAGCAGCCGGTGTCCGTCATGGCCTTCACCGTCGTCGACGCCAGGATCGTCGCCATCGAGGTCCTGGCCGACCCGGAGCGGCTGAGGCGGCTGGACTTGTCGGTCCTGGATGCCCAGCCGGGGGTCGGCTACTCCCGGCCCACCGACGTGAACGTCATGTCGGAGTAGCGTCCGCCCGCGACCTTGGCCGCGATCGGCTCGAGGGCCGAGAGCTCGTCCGCCGTCAGTTCGATCCGCGTGGCCGCCGTGTTCTCGTCCAGGCGGGACCGCTTGCGCGTGCCGGGGATCGGGATCACGGCCAGGCCGTGCACCTGGGCACGCTGCTGCACCCAGGCCAGCGCGATCTGGCCGGGCGTGGCACCGTGCGCCTCGGCGATGCGCCGCACCGGCTCGAGCAGGGCGGCGTTCGCGGCGGCGTTGTCGCCCGTGAAACGCGGCTGGGTACGGCGCCAGTCGTCGGCGGCCAGCTCCTTGTCGGCGCTGACGAACGAGCCCGTCAGGAAGCCCCGGCCGAGCGGCGAGTAGGGCACGAAGGCGACGCCGAGCTCGCGCGCGGCGTCGACCACGCCCTCCTCCACGTCACGGCTGAAGAGCGACCACTCCGACTGCACGGCCGCGATGGGGTGCACCGCGTACGCCGCGCGCAGCTCGTTCGGCGAGACCTCGCTCAGGCCGAGGTGACGGACCTTGCCCTCCCGCACCAGCTCGGCCATCACGCCGACGGACTCCTCCATCGGCACGTCCAGGTTGCGGCGGTGCATGTAGTAGAGGTCGATGTGGTCGACGCCCAGGCGGCGCAGGCTGCCCTCGATCGCGTTGCGGATGTAGGCGCGGTCGTTGCGGATCTGCTGGAAGGACGGGTCGTCCTCGCGCCGGTCGATGCCGAACTTGGTGGCGAGCGTGATGCGGTCGCGGTTCGCCCGGACGAAGGGTGCGATGAACTCCTCGTTGCGGCCGAAGCCGTAGACGTCCGCGGTGTCGAAGAGTGTGACGCCCAGGTCGAGGGCGTGCTCCAGAGTCGCCCGTGCCTCGGCCTCGTCGGTGGTCTGCCCGTATGCGTGGGACATGCCCATGCAGCCGAGGCCCTGGACACCGATCTCGGGGCCGGTGGTGCCGAGGGAAACGGTGCCTATCGTGTCGTGCGTCATCCCTGCCTCAAACCCTTTCGGACGCCGCTCGTCGGGCGCCGGAATAGATGTCGATCTTGTAATCGAGCACGTCGAGCGTGCCCTGCAGTTCCTCGATGCGCCGGCGCACCCCTTCGCGGTGCGCCCGCAGCAGCTGCTCGCGCTCGGCGAAGGTGTGCTCGCCGTCGCGCACCAGTTGCGCGTAACGGACCATGTCCGCCACCGGCATGCCGGTCAGCCGCAGCTTGCCGACCAGATCCAGCCAGTCCAGATCGCGGTCGGTGTAGCGGCGCTGGCCCGTGTGGGAGCGGTCGACGTGCGGCATCAGCCCGATCCGCTCGTACCAGCGCAGGGTGTGCGCGGACAGCCCGGCATAGTCGGCGACTTCGCTGATCGTGTAGCGATCCCGGCCCTCGGGGCGCCTGCGGCGCTCCTGCTCGAGCGCGGCACAACTGCGCGGGCGCACCGGCACGGTGTCGATCACGGTCATGCGAGTCCCCCTTGTGTCCCAAGTGACAGGTGTTGACTGCCGTTTCCTTGCGACGTCCTCAACGCTAGAGACTTGGAGAGCACTCCAAGCAAGCGATTCCTTGGGGAAATCTTGGCTGGGGAGGCGAGATAGGCTCGGGACCATGGAGAGCCTGCGGATGATCGAGAACTGGCCCGTGGAGACCGCCGCGGCGGCTGTCGTACGGGCCGACGGTACGCGTGCGGGGGCACACGGCCCGACCGGGCACCGGTTCGCCCTGGCGTCCGTCACCAAGCCGCTCGCCGCGTACGCCGCGCTGATCGCCGTCGAGGAGGGCGCGGTCGAGCTGGACGAACCGGCGGGCCCGCCCGGCTCCACGGTCCGTCATCTGCTCGCGCACACCTCGGGGCTGGCCTTCGACGAGGACCGGGCGATGGCCGAGCCGGGGACGCGCCGCCTGTACTCCAACGCCGGATTCGAGGCGCTCGGCGACCACATCGCCAAGGCGACCGACATCCCCTTCGCCGAGTACCTGCGCCAGGCGGTGCTCGAGCCGCTCGGCATGTCCTCGACCGACCTGGCGCTGCCGGGCTCGCCGGCCAAGGACGGTATCTCGACGGTCGATGACCTGGTTCGTTTTGCCGCTGAGTTGCAGGCGCCGCGGCTGCTCTCGCGTACGACACTCGACGAGGCGACGCGGGTGGCGTTCCCCGGCGTCACCGGTGTCCTGCCGGGGTACGGCCACCAGCGGCCGAACGACTGGGGGCTGGGCTTCGAGATCCGGGACGCCAAGTCGCCGCACTGGACGGGGAGTTCGTCCTCGCCGCGGACCTTCGGGCACTTCGGGCAGTCGGGTACGTTCCTGTGGGTCGACCCGGACGCGGGTGCGGCGTGCGTCGCCCTGGCGGACCGGGCCTTTGGGTCGTGGGCGGTCGAGGTGTGGCCGCTGCTGACGAATGCGGTGCTGGCTGAGCTGGGGTAGGGGTTGCTGCCCCGGCCCCGCCCTTTCTCCGTTTCTTCCGGGGCTCCGCCCCGGGCCCCGAAACCGCGCTCCGCGCGGTTGTCCTCAATCGCCGGACGGGCTGAATGTCACGGGAAGCTCGGCTCCGCGTGCATCTCCCACACCAGCAGCTCCGCGTCCTCCACCGCCACCGCGTCCAGTTCCACCGCGTCGAGCACCCGGGCCGCGTCCCCCGCCCCCAGCTCGTCCTCGCCCAGCCGCACCGCGCCCCGCACCACGTGCACGTACAGCCACGGCGCACCCGGCAGGGCGATCCGGTCGCCGGACAGCGGCCTGCGCACGTGCAGGACGGCCTCGGCGCGCGACAGCGCGTACGGCGCGGCGTCCGGGACGCCGCGTACGACCTCGTACGACGGCGGGCCGCCGAACTCCGACGGGGTCAGCCACATCTGCACGAACCGCAGCGGAGCGGACCCCGCGTTGCGCTCCGTGTGCCGCACGCCGACTCCCGCGCTCAGCCGCTGGACGTCGCCGGGGCGCACCACGGCCACGTGCCCCGTGGAGTCCTCGTGGGTGAGCTCGCCCTCGACCACCCAGGTGACGATCTCCACGTCCCGGTGCGGATGCTCGGCGAAGCCGGCGCCCGGCTCGAGGCGTTCCTCGTTGCAGGCCGCGAGCGGCCCGAACCGCACGTTGTCGGGGTCGTAGAACCCGGAGAAGGAGAACGCGTGCCAGGTCTCGATCCCGGCCGCCGGGTCACCGCCTCGGAAGCGCCGCGCGGCGCGCTGCACGTACGTCACCGGGCCACGGTAGCCCGCCGGTCCCCTACCGCACTCGGATAGGGCAGGCTTGTCCCGTGCCTGAACCCGCTGCTCACACCCCGCACCCGCACAGCGCCACCCTGCGCAACCTGGAGAAGTCGTCCGGGATGCTGGCCGCCGCCGCCATCGCCCGGATGGACGCCCAGCTGCCGTGGTACCGGGCGATGCCACCGGAGAACCGGTCCTGGATCGGCCTGGTCGCCCAGGCCGGTATCGCGGCCTTCACCGAGTGGTTCCGGCATCCCGAGACATCACAGGCGATCAGTACGGACGTCTTCGGGACGGCCCCCCGCGAGCTGACCCGGGCGATCACGCTGCGCCAGACCGTGGAGATGGTGCGCACCACGATCGAGGTCATGGAGTCCGCGATCGACGAGGTGGCCGCGCCGGGCGACGAGTCGTCGCTGCGCGAGGCGCTGCTGGTCTACGCCCGCGAGATCGCCTTCGCCACCGCCCAGGTGTACGCGCAGGCGGCCGAGGCGCGCGGCGCGTGGGACGCCCGGCTGGAGTCGCTGGTCGTCAACGCGGTGCTGTCGGGCGAGGCTGACGAGGGGGCGCTGTCGCGGGCGGCGGCGCTGGGCTGGAACTCGCCCTCGCACGTCTGCGTCGTGCTGGGCACGGCCCCGAACGGGGACAGCGAGCTGACGGTCGAGGCCATCCGGCGGGCCTCCCGGCACGCCAAGCTCCAGGTGCTGACGGGGGTGCTCGGCAACCGGCTGGTGGTGATCGCGGGAGGCTCCGACAATCCGCTGCAGGCGGCGAAGGCGCTGATCGGCCCGTTCGCCGCGGGTCCCGTCGTGGCGGGGCCGGTGGTCCCCGACCTGCTGGCGGCCACCCGCTCCGCGCAGGCCGCGGCGGCGGGGATCAGGGCGTCCGCGGCCTGGCCCGACGCTCCGCGGCCGGTGCTGGCGGACGATCTGCTGCCGGAGCGGGCGATGGCCGGGGATCCGGTGGCGCGCGAACAGCTGGTGGAGGAGATCTACAGACCACTGGAGGAAGCGGGTTCCGCGCTGCTCGAGACGCTGAGCGTTTATCTCGAACAGGCGAGCAGCCTGGAGGGCGCGGCGAGAATGCTGTTCGTCCACCCCAACACCGTGCGATACCGCCTCCGACGTGTGACGGACGTCACCGGATGGTCACCCTCCGATGTACGGTCCGCCTTCACTCTCCGTATCGCACTGATCCTCGGGCGTCTGGCCGAGGCCGATTGAGCGACGTAGGGTTTTGTAGAGCGTAAACAATTCCCCTGAGGGTTCTTCGTCCCTGTCCCCACGGGTGGGCGGACCCCTCCACGAGAGAGAGTGTGAGGGTGCTCGTACTCGTCGCCCCCGGCCAGGGCGCTCAGACGCCCGGCTTCCTGACCCCCTGGCTCGACCTCCCCGGTGTTGAAGACCGACTGCGGGAGTGGTCGGCCGCCATCGACCTGGACCTCGTCCACTACGGCACGAACGCCGACGCGGACGAGATCCGTGACACCGCCGTGGCCCAGCCGCTGCTGGTCGCGTCCGCCCTGATCTCGGCGGGACAGCTCTTCCCCACGTCCGAGGACTTCGCCGGCCTGGTCGGTGCCGCCGCCGGGCACAGCGTCGGCGAGCTGGCCGCCGCGGCCCTGACCGGTGTGCTCACCGAGCGGGAGGCGCTGGAGCTGGTGCGCAGGCGCGGGCTGGCCAT
Organism: Streptomyces sp. SX-6; assembly: GCF_059089585.1. Classification (NCBI taxonomy): domain Bacteria; kingdom Bacillati; phylum Actinomycetota; class Actinomycetes; order Kitasatosporales; family Streptomycetaceae; genus Streptomyces; species Streptomyces sp. SX-6. The sequence goes on from NZ_JBTHHU010000008.1 coordinate 169,499, forward strand.
GGCCGAGGCCGCCGCCGTCACCGAGACGGGCATGGCGGCGCTGCTCGGCGGCGAGCAGGAGACCGTGCTGCCCCACCTGGAGAAGCTCGGCCTGACCCCGGCGAACGTCAACGGCGCCGGGCAGATCGTGGCCGCGGGCACCATGGAGCAGCTCGCGGCGCTCGCCGAGGACAAGCCCGAGGGCACGCGCCGCGTGGTCCCCCTCAAGGTGGCCGGCGCGTTCCACACCGTGCACATGGCCCCCGCCGTCTCGGTCCTCGAGGCCGCGGCCGGCGAGCTGGCCCCGCGCGCCCCGCACACGCGCTACGTCTCGAACCGGGACGGCGCCGTCGTCGCCGACGGCCGCGAGGTGCTCATGCGCCTGGTCGGCCAGGTGGCCAACCCGGTCCGCTGGGACCTGTGCATGGAGACCTTCAAGGAGCTGGGGGTCACCGCGATCATCGAAGCGGCGCCCGGCGGCACCCTGACGGGCATCGCCAAGCGCGCGCTGCCAGGGGTCAAGACCCTCCCCCTCAAGACGCCGGACGACCTCGACGCGGCCCGCGCGCTGATCGCCGAGCACGCCGAGTCCCCCGCCGCTTAAGGAGCCCGAGATCATGACTTCCAAGATCAAGCCCGCCAAGGGCTCCCCGTACGCGCGCATCATGGGCGTGGGCGGCTACCGTCCCACCCGGGTGGTGCCGAACGAGGAGATCCTCAAGCGCATCGACTCCTCCGACGAGTGGATCCGCTCCCGTTCGGGCATCGCCACCCGGCACTGGGCCGGCCCCGAGGAGACCGTGGCCGCCATGTCCGTCGAGGCGGCGGGCAAGGCGATCGCGGATGCCGGGATCGCCCCCGAACAGGTCGGTGCCGTGGTCGTCGCGACGGTGTCGCACTTCAAGCAGACCCCGGCCATCGCGACCGAGATCGCCCACCGGATCGGTGCGGGCAAGCCGGCGGCGTTCGACATCTCCGCGGGCTGCGCGGGCTTCGGCTACGCGCTGACCCTCGCCAAGGGCATGGTGACCGAGGGCTCGGCCGAGTACGTGGTCGTCATCGGTGTCGAGCGGCTCTCCGACCTGACGGACCTCGACGACCGCTCCACCGCCTTCCTGTTCGGCGACGGCGCGGGCGCCGTGGTCGTCGGCCCCTCCGCGGAGCCCGCGATGGGCCCCACCGTGTGGGGTTCCGAGGGCGACAAGTCGGACACCATCAAGCAGACCGTGCCGTGGGACGCGTACCGCGAGGAGACCGAGGTACGCTTCCCCGCCATCACCCAGGAGGGCCAGGCGGTCTTCCGCTGGGCCGTCTTCGAGATGGCGAAGGTCGCCCAGCAGGCCCTGGACGAGGCGGGTGTGCGCGCCGAGGACCTCGACGTCTTCATTCCGCACCAGGCGAACATGCGGATCATCGACTCGATGGTCAAGACGCTCAAACTGCCGGAGAATGTCGTTGTCGCCCGTGATGTGGAGACCACGGGCAATACGTCCGCGGCCTCCATCCCGCTGGCGATGGAGCGGCTTCTGGCGACCGGAGCGGCGAAGAGCGGCGACACCGCCCTCCTCATCGGGTTCGGGGCGGGTCTCGTGTACGCCGCCACGGTCGTTACCCTCCCTTAGGCGAGATCCACGGGCGGTCCGGCATCAGCCGGCCGCCGACGGGCCTCTCCGCATCAGCAGTTCCTTATCGCAGTTCCACCACACGCAATATCGAAGGAGCGCCTCAATGGCTGCCACCCAGGAAGAGATCCTCGAGGGCCTCGCCGAGATCGTCAACGAGATCGCCGGTATCCCGGTCGAGGACGTCAAGCTGGACAAGTCCTTCACCGACGACCTGGACGTCGACTCGCTGTCCATGGTCGAGGTCGTCGTCGCCGCCGAGGAGCGCTTCGACGTCAAGATCCCGGACGAGGACGTCAAGAACCTCAAGACCGTCGGTGACGCGGCCGGCTACATCCTGAAGCACCAGGACTGATCCCAGCGTTCGTCGCCACCTCGCGGTGGCGGTTCCAGCACCTCTACACGTGGAGACAATTCCTGTGAATCCGACCAATCGCACCGTGGTCGTCACCGGTATCGGCGCAACCACACCGCTGGGTGGCGACAGCGCATCGACCTGGGAAGGGCTGCTCGCCGGGCGATCCGGCGTCAAGCCCCTGGAGGGTGAGCGGTTCGCCGAGCTCCCGGTCCGTATCGCCGCCCTCGCGGCGGTGGACCCGGAGGACGTACTGCCGCGCCCGCTGACCCGCAAGCTGGACCGGTCGGCGCAGTTCGCGCTGATCGCCGCCCGTGAGGCCTGGGCCGACGCGGGCTTCACGGCTAAGGCGGGCGAGGCCGACGAGGCCGGGGAAACAGCCATCGCCCCCGAGCGTCTGGGCACCGTCATCGCCTCCGGCATCGGCGGCGTGAACACCCTGCTCGACCAGTACGACGTGCTCCGGGAGAAGGGCGCCCGCCGCGTCTCCCCGCACACCGTGCCGATGCTGATGCCCAACAGCCCGTCCGCGAACGTCGGCCTGGAGGTGAACGCCCAGGCGGGCGTGCACACCACGGTCAGCGCGTGCGCGTCCGGCGCCGAGGCGATCGGCTACGCCGTCGAGATGATCCGCACCGGCCGCGCCGACGTCGTCGTCGCGGGCGGCACCGAGGCGGCCATCCACCCGCTGCCCGTCGCGGCGTTCGCCAGCATGAAGGCGATGTCCAAGAACAACGAGGAGCCCGAGAAGGCCTCCCGTCCGTACGACAAGGGCCGTGACGGCTTCGTCCTCGGCGAGGGCGCGGGCGTCGTCATCCTGGAGTCGGCCGAGCACGCCGCGAAGCGCGGTGCCCGCGTCTACTGCGAGGTGCTGGGCCAGGGCCTGTCCGCCGACAGCCACCACATCGCGCAGCCCGAGCCCACCGGCCGCGGCATCGCCGCCGCGATGCAGAACCTGCTGGACTCCAGCGACCTCAAGCCCTCGGAGATCGTGCACCTCAACGCGCACGCCACCTCCACCCCGCAGGGCGACCTCGCCGAGGTCAAGGCGCTGCGCAAGGTCCTCGGCGACGACCTCGACCACGTCGCCATCTCCGCCACCAAGTCGATGACGGGTCATCTGCTCGGCGGCGCGGGCGGCATCGAGACGGTCGCCACCGTGCTCGCGCTGCACCACCGGCTGGCTCCCCCGACCATCAACATCGACGAGCTGGACGAAGAGGTCGACGCGGACATCGTGCGCGGCGAGCCCCGCGCGCTGCCGCAGGGCACGATCGCCGCGGTCAACAACTCCTTCGGCTTCGGCGGCCACAACGTCGTGCTCGCCTTCCGCACGGTCTGATCCGTACGCGAACGATGTGAAGGGCCCGCCGGTCTTCTCGACCGGCGGGCCCTTCACGTCGTTTCAGACCACCTGGTGCAGCCAGCGGACGGGGGCGCCCTCGCCGGCGTGGCGGAAGGGCTCCAGCTCGTCGTCCCAGGGCTTGCCCAGCAGCTTGGCGATCTCGGCCTCGAGCTCCGTCTCCCCCCGCCGGGCGCGGGCGAGGGCGGCCCGCAGCCGGTCCTCGGGGACGAGGATGTCGCCGTGGATGCCGGTGACCGCGTGGAAGATGCCCAGGTCGGGCGTGGAGCTGTAGCGCTCGCCCTCGGCGGTGGCACAGGGCTCGGCGGTCACCTCGAAGCGCAGCAGGTGCCAGCCGCGCAGTGCGGAGGCCAGTTTGGAGGCGGTGCCGGGCCGGCCCCGCCAGGAGAATTCCGCGCGCCAGGTACTGGGGGCAGCGGGCTGCCGGATCCAGTCGAGGGTGACGCGCCCGCCCAGCACGCTCGCCACGGCCCACTCGACGTGCGGGCACAGCGCGCGCGGCGCGGAGTGCACATACAGAACTCCACGTGTCGTCACCGGGACCTCCTGTGCGCAAAAAGTCCAAAAAGGGACAGAATCTGATGTCATGTGATGCGGCAAAAGCTATCGTGCACCGAAAGTCCCGCGGTGACGTACCGTCGGTCCCGGACAGATATCACCCGGCCGGAGGGGGAAGTCCATGCGTACCAGGGCACGACGACGGGCCGTAACGGCGGCTTCCGCGCTCTTCGCAGCGCTGCTGATCGCAGGCTGCGACAACAAGGACGCGGCACACGAGGCCGCCGGGCCGAAGCCGAGCCCGAAGCCCGCCTGGAACACCCACCCCCGGTCCATGGCCTCGCTCGGCGACTCCATCACCCGCGGTTTCGACGCGTGTTCCCTGCTCTCCGACTGCCCCGAGGCCTCCTGGGCCACGGGTACGGACGTGGACAGCGTCGCCTCCCGCCTGCTGCCGTCCCCCGAGGGCAAGGTGTGGAACCACGCGAAGACCGGTGCCCGGATGGCCGACCTGCCCGGCCAGATGCAGGCGGCGATCGCGGACCGCCCCGAGCTCGTGACCGTGCTCCTCGGGGCCAACGACGCCTGCCGCTCGGACGTGGGCGACATGACCTCCGTCGATCGCTACCGCGCCGACTTCGAGACCTCGCTCAAGGAGCTCCGCCGGACGCTGCCGAAGGCCCAGGTGTACGTGGCGAGCGTGCCGGACCTCAAGCGGCTGTGGTCGGAGGGCAGCAAGGATCCGCTCCGCCGGCAGGTGTGGAGGCTGGGCATCTGCCCGTCCATGCTGCGCGACGCCGAGGCGGTGGACGCGGCGGCGGAGGACCGGCGCGCCCAGGTCGACCGCCGGGTCGGCGAGTACAACGCCGTCCTGAAGGAGGTCTGCGGACGGGACCCGCTGTGCCGCTACGACGGCGGCTCGGTGCACGGCTACGGCTTCACCAGCGAGGAGTTGAGCCGCTGGGACTGGTTCCACCCCAACAAGAAGGGCCAGCGGGAACTGGCCGACATGGCCTACCGCCGGATCACGGAGGACCGGCCGGTCGCGTAGCACGACAGGCAGGACGGGCAGGGCAGGGATGGGGGCCGTCAGGTCGTCCCACCCCTGCCCACCCGCACGCTATCGGATGAACACGCCGTCGCCACCGGCGAGTTCACCGGGCGGCTCATTCCGTACTGTCGCGGTGTGCGCTCAGGCCCACGCCGACGATGCCGTCCCAGTCCGTCAGCTCCTCGACGATCGGGTGCGCGGACGCCCTGCCCTCCAGGTTCAGCACGACGTCGGCCGCCTTGCCCGTGCCCTTCTCGTGGCCCTCGGACTCGATGTGCACGCCCGTCACCCGGAAGCCCTGGTCGGTGCACAGCTCCAGCACCCGCCCCAGCAGACCCCGGCGCGTCCGGTAGGACAGCCGCAGCTCGACCCGCTCGACGGCCGGCGCGGGCACCAGGTGGCGGGTCACCAAGGGGAACCCGCGCACGATCAGGAAGTGCACCACGGTCGCCGCCGCGCCGAGCAGCGGCAGCCCACCGCCGCAGGCCATGCCGACGGCGCAGGTCAGCCAGATCGTCGCCGCCGTGGTCAGACCGCGTACCGCGTCGCGGCGGACGAAGATGAGGCCGCCGCCGATGAAGCCGATGCCCGAGACGATCTGCGCGGCGACCCGCGAGGGGTCCACGTCGAAGCCGGGCACGCCGACCACGGCGCCGAAGCCGTGGATCGAGACCTCCATGAACAGCGCGCTGCCCACCCCGACCAGGGTGTGGGTGCGCAGCCCCGCGCTCTTCTGCCGCCACTCGCGCTCGAAGCCGATGAGGGAGGACAGCAGCAGGGCGAGGCCCAACTCGGCGAACTGGCGGACGTCCTGGCCGGTTCTCAGTCCGAACAGCGGGGCGGCGGAATGAGGGAACGCGGAGGATATCAGGTGTTGCGCTGAGGTGAACTCCGGTATAGCCATCGGGCCATTGTGTGGCCGGAATTCGCCGGTGCACAAGGGGAGTTGGCTGGGGGTGTCGTTTGCCCCGCACCACTGGTTTCATTCCGTCCCATGACGACCTTCACACGCACATCGGCCCTGCGGAGCGCCGCCGTGGCCGCCCTTGCGCTCACCCTGTCCCCCGTCGCCGCACCCGCCCGGGCCGCCGCCGGGCCGCCGCCGCTCACCGTGGAGGAGAGCCGGCTGGACGCACCCGTGCCGCAGGAGATCCTGCGGCGCAGCGGATTCGCCGCGACGGGGCCGGAGTTCGCCCGCGCCCTGTCCCGTACCCGCAGCGCCGCGCAGGCGGGGCGGGTCGCGGCCGACGAGGGGCGGCGGCTGTGGCGGCGCGCGGTGGACCGGGCGCAGGGCCGCGGCCCGGCGGGCGGCGACCTGAGCCGGGACGACGACCGGCCGCTGTACTGGGCCCGGTTGAGCCTGACGAAGGAGCTGCGCACGTGGCGGCCCCGCTTCCCGCTGAGCGAGGCCCGGCGCGAGGGCCTGATCGCACAGGTGGAGCGCTCCTCGCGGGGGCAGGACTCCGTAGCGTTCGCCCCGGGCCACAAGGTGAAGCGCATCCTGGTCACCGGCTTCGACCCGTTCCAGCTCGACGGCGACATCCGGCGCTCCAACCCGTCGGGTGCGGCGGCGCTGGCGCTGGACGGCACGACGGTCCGTACGCCCTCGGGTCCGGCGCGCATCGAGACCGTCGTCTTCCCGGTGCGCTGGGAGGACTTCGCGCACGGCACGGTGGAGCGGACCCTGCTGCCGTACTTCAAGGGGCCGGGGAAGGTGGACATGTTCACCACCATCAGCCAGGGCCGTCCCGGCCGTTTCGACGTCGAGCGCACCAACGGCGCCTGGCGCGGCGGCGCGCTCGACAACGCGCGCCTCTCGCGCAAGGGCACCGTGCCGGTACCGCGCGGCATTCCGACCGTCCATCCGCAGCCGCAGTGGACGCGCACGACGCTGCCGTACGCCGCGATGACCGCGGCGCACACGGGGCCGTTCCCGGTGGTCGACCACACCGAGGTCACCGAGATCCCGAAGGGCGGGACCGAGCCCGTCGTGCGCTCGGACGGGCCGACGCCGGGTTCGGCCGCACGCGAGGGCGGCGGGGGCGACTACCTGTCCAACGAAATCGCCTACCGGGCCACGCTGTTGCGCGATGCGGTGCGGCTGAGGGTCCCGGGCGGGCATCTGCACACGCCGGTGCTGCGGTTCGCTTCCGACAATACGGACCGTGTCACCGATCCCGAGTTCGTGCGCAACCGGATGGCCATCACCGCACAGGTCAGGTCGCTGCTCACGGTGGCCGCGGGCACCCTCGGTGGGTCATGATGAAGCGCATGATCATTGCAGCCGCACAGTTCACCGCCCGGCCGACGGACGTCGAGGCCAATGTCTCGGCCATGACGGGACTCGTCGCCGAGGCCGCCGGACGCGGCGCCTCGCTGGTCGTCTTCCCGGAGCTGGCCGTGAGCGGCTACGAGCTCGCCGCGATAGCGGCCGACCAGGACCGTCTCGCCCTGGACCCCGACGACCCGAGGCTCGCGCCCCTGCGCGGCACCGGCGTCACGGTCGTGGTCAACTGCGCGGGGCGCGGCGCGGCGGGGCCGACGATCAGCTCGTTCGTCTACGGCCCGGACGGCGCGTTGCTCACGCGCTACGACAAGCGGCACGTGACGACGACCGAGCGCGCCGCCGGTTTCGTCCCGGGTGACAGGGGTGAGGGCCGGTTCACGGTGGACGGGGTCGGCGTGGGCCTGGTCATCTGCTACGACGCCCACTTCCCCGAGCACGCGGCGTGTGCCGCTGCCGACAACTGCTCGCTGTTCGTGGCGAGTTCGCTGTACGGCAACGGCTGCGGCCGGCAGGAGCGTGCGGAGCTGTTCCCGGCGCTGGCCAAGGACCACGGCCTGCACGTCCTGCTCGCCAACCACGTGGGCCCGGCCGGTACCTACACCGCCTGTGGCCTCAGCGCGGTGTGGGCACCGGACGGCAGGGTGCTCGGCGAGGCCCCGGAGACGGAGCCGGGGCTGGCGCTCGCCACGGTTCCGGCCTAGGCCACGCGCAGGGTGACCTGGATGTTCCCGCGGGTGGCGACGGAGTACGGGCACACCTGGTGCGCCTTCTCCACCAGCGCCCGCGCGGTCGCCTCGTCGACGTTCGGGATGCGGGCCTCGATGACGACCGTGAGGCCGTAGCCGCCGTCCGCGGTCTTGCCGAGGCCGACCTCGGCGGTCACGGTCGAGCCGGAGATGTCGGCCTTCTCCTGGCGGGCGACGACGCCCAGGGCGCCCTGGAAGCAGGCGCTGTAGCCGGCGGCGAAGAGCTGCTCGGGGTTGGTGCCGGCGCCGCTGCCGCCGAGCTCCTTCGGCGGGTTGACGACGACGTCGAGCTTGCCGTCGTCACTGGCGACGCGGCCGTCACGGCCGTTCTCGGCGGTGGCGACGGCGGTGTAGAGGACCTCAACGGGCTGGACGGACATGGCGGTTCTCCTGGATTGCGGGGGTTCGGGCGTCAGAAGCTGACGATCATCTTGCCGGTGTTGTCACCGCGCAGCATGCCGAGGAAGGCCTCCACGGCGTTGTCGATGCCGTGCACGACGGTCTCGTCGCGCACCAGCTCGCCGGAGCGGATCCAGCCGCCGACCTCCTCGACGAACTGCGGGCGCAGGGCCTGGTGGTCGCTGACGATCATGCCCTGGAGGCGCAGCCGCTTGCCGATGGCGAGGACGAGGTTGCCCGGGCCGGGCTGCGGCTCGGTGGCGTTGTACTGGGCGATCGCCCCGCACAGCGTGACGCGGCCGTGGAGCTTGAGGGCGCCGAGAGCGGCCTCGAGGTGTTCGCCGCCGACGTTGTCGAAGTAGACGTCGATGCCGTCGGGCGCGGCCTTCGCCAGCTGCTCGGCGACGGGGCCGTTCTTGTAGTTGAACGCGGCGTCGAAGCCGTACTCCTCGACGAGGCGGCGCACCTTCTCGTCGGAGCCCGCGCTGCCGATGACGCGCGAGGCGCCCTTGAGCTTGGCGATCTGGCCGACCTGGCTGCCGACCGCTCCCGCGGCGCCGGAGACGAAGACGGCGTCGCCCTCCTTGAAGGAGGCGACCTCGAGCAGGCCCGCGTAGGCGGTCATGCCGGGCATGCCGAGCGCGCCGAGGTAGGCGGTGAGCGGCGCGGCACCGGCGTCCGCCTTGACCCCGTGCCGGGCGTCGAGCACGGCGTACTCGCGCCAGCCGAGCTCGTGCAGGACGTGGTCGCCCGGGGCGAAGCCCTCGGCGCGGGAGGCGATCACCTCGCCGACCGCCCCGCCGCTCATGGGCCGGTCGAGCTCGAAGGGCGGCACGTACGACTTGGTGTCGTTCATGCGCCCGCGCATGTAGGGGTCGACCGACATGTGCAGGTTGCGGACCAGGATCTGGCCCTCGCCGGGCTCGGGGACGGGGATCTCGCGCAGCGCGAAGTCCTCGGGCTTCGGCCAGCCGTGCGGGCGGGCGACGAGATGCCAGGCACGACCGGTGGTGGGCAGTGCGGACATAGGGGGGACCTCCTGCTTACTTCTATTACTTCAGCACCTAAAACAACATTGAACCTCAACATTTCATGTTGTCAAGCAAAGCGGTACGCTGTCCCCATGGCGCCCCGACCCATTCCCCGTACCGATCCGCTGACCGTCGAGGTCGTCGAGCTGATCGCCACCGTCGTGACCCGCTATCACGAGGAGTACGAGGCGGCCGCCGCGGGACACTCCCTCACCGGCGCCCAGGCCAAGCTGCTGACCCTGCTCGCCCGCGAGCCGCTGCCCATGCGCCGGCTCGCCGAGCGGCTCAAGTGCGAGCCGTCGAACGTCACGGGCATCGTCGACCGCCTCGAGACCCGCGGCCTGGTCGAGCGCCGGACGGACCCGGACGACCGCCGCGTCAAACTGGCCGCCGCCACGGCCGAGGGACGGGCCACGGCCGAACGGCTGCGGGAGGAGCTGAACTTCGCTCGCGAGCCCCTGGCAGGGCTGTCGCACGACGAGCGCACGGTCCTGCGCGACCTGCTCCGGCGCATGCTCGGGGACTCCGCGTAAACCCTTCCCGTAAACCTCTTCCCCGTCTTTCCCCGGACCGATCACCTGCCCCGGGCGCATACGCGACGATGACCCTCATGAGCCCCTCCGACCCTGAGCAGCCCTTCGGCCCCCTCGAGTTCCAGCTCGTCCTCCTGCGCCGCATGGCGGACCACCAGCCCGGCCTGGTCGAGGACGCCCTGCGCGAGCTGGGCGCGGAACGAGCCGCGATGCGCGAGGCCAACCGCCGCTGGCAGGCGATGCTGCACGGGCCGCGCCGCCGCGCGGCCGGAGCCCGCTACCGCTCGGTGCTCGGCCCGCCCGCGACCACGGCCACGCGCCGGGTCGGCGATCTGGACTTCGACGCCCTGACCTGGCCCGTACCGCTCTGGCCCGACCTGCGGTTCGAGGTGCTGACCGCCCCGGGCGGGGCGGTGTGGAACGAGTGGCTGGTGCGCACCCCCGGCATACCGGGCCCCGCACCCCGCACCGTCGAGGACCTGGTGCCCTGGTCGTGCACGGTGGACGAGGTGGCACGCGCCTTCGCCCCGGCCCGGCCGATGGAGGGCACGGCCCCGACCCGCTGGCGCCTCGCCTTCACCGCGCCGGACGCCTCCGGGGCGCGGGGCGAGTACGTCGCCGAGTTCACCTGGGGGCTCTTCCAGCGTCTCGTCCTTTAGGCGGATGCGCGGGGGCGGCGGACCGGCCATCTGCCCGAGGCGGCGGCGCGGGCCCCGTCCGTACGGTGAACGCATGTCCCGTACCCGCCGTCTCGCCCTCACCGGCCTCGCCCTGACGGCCCTGGCGCTGCCCGTGGCCCTGCTGGCCGGCTGCTCGCTGGGCGGGACGGACACCTCCAGGACCATCTCCGCCCCCGCCTCGCCCGACGAGCCGCAGCGGATCCGGATCCCCTCGATCGGGGTGGACAGCCCGCTGCTGCGGCTCGCCCGGAACAAGGACAAGAGCGTGCAGGAACCGCCGGCGGAAAAGGGCAGGACGGCCGGCTGGTACACCGGCAGCGCCCTGCCCGGCACCGCCGGGGCCGCCGTGATCATCGGTCACAGCAACGCCCGCGACGGCAAGGCCGTCTTCAACGACCTGCACAAGGTCGACAAGGGCACCGTGATCGACGTCGAGCGCGGCGACGGCAGGATCCTGCACTTCACCGTGACCGGCACCGAGACCGTCGACAAGAGCGCCTTCCCCACCGGCAAGGTCTACGGCAAGACCCTGGAGAAGGCCCTGCGCCTGGTCACCTGCGCAGGCGGCCAGGGCGACGCGAAGAAGCTCGTCGTCTACGCGACCCTGCGGCAGCCGTGACCGCGCCGGCTCAGGCGAGCTCGGCGTCCAGCGTGATCGTCGTGCCCGCGAGCGCCTGACTGACCGGGCAGTTCTTCTTGGCCTCCTCGGCCGCCGCGACGAAGCCCGCCTCGTCCAGCCCGGGCACCTCGCCGCGGGTCGTGAGGTGGATGCCGGTGATGCCCTCGCCGGGCTGGAAGGTCACCTCGGCCTTGGTCTCCAGCCGGGTGGGCGGCGTGCCCGCGCCGGCCAGGCCGTGGGACAGCGCCATGGAGAAGCAGCTGGAGTGGGCCGCCGCAATGAGCTCCTCCGGGCTGGTCTTCCCGTTCGCCTGCTCGGAGCGCGACGGCCAGCTCACCGGCTGCTCCCCGATGCCGGACGAGTCGAAGCTGACGACGCCGCTGCCCTTGAGCAGGTCGCCCGTCCAGACCGTGTGCGCAATGCGGTTGGTGGCCACGATGGTCCTCCTGGATGAATGCGGTTGATACGACGATCATCCGGGCCCGCGTCCGGCGGTCCCGGATCCGACACGCGCCCCGGCGCTTGGCCGGCGATTCCTCGCCGCAGGGCGCGGTGACTCCCTCCCGGAAGCCCGGCTACGGCACCGTGTTCCAGGCCACCAGCGCGGGGCGGCCGTGCTCGGTGCCGATGCGGCTGACGGTCCCGGTGTCCAGCCGGAACAGGGCGCCCGCCGAGGGCGGCAGCCCGAGCCTACGGGCCGTCAGCACCCGCAGGAAGTGCCCGTGGGCGACCAGCACCACATCGCCGCCCCGCGCATCCCGCAGGTACGGCTCGACGCGGGCCAGCACCCGGTCGGCGCGCGCCCCGACCTGCGCGGGACTCTCGCCCGGGTGCCCGGCGGGCCCCGGCACGGCCCCGTCGTCGAAGAGGAACCAGCCCGGCCGCGTCCGGTGGATCTCGGCGGTGGTGATCCCCTCGTAACCGCCGTAATCCCACTCCCGCATGTCCTCGTCGGTCTTCGCGCCGGACAGCCCGGCCAGCTCCGCGGTCCGTACGGCCCGCGCGGCCGGGCTGGTGAGCACCAGCCCGTACTCCCGCCCCGCGAGCAGCGGGTGCAGGGCCGCCGCCTGCTGCTCGCCGCGCCCGGTCAGCCCGACGTCGGTCCAGCTGGTGTGACGGCCCGTACGGCTCCACTCGGTCTCGCCGTGCCGGACGAGCAGGAGCTCACTCACCCGGGGTTCCCTGCGCCTCGGCGACGGAGGCCCGTACCTCGTCCATGTCGAGCGCGCGTGCCTGGCGGATGACGTCCTCCAGAGCGACCTCGGGAAGGGCGCCGGGCTGGGCGTACACCGCGATGTTGTCGCGCACGATCATCAGGGTCGGGATCGAGCGGATCTCGAAGGTCGCCGCCAGCTCGGGCTGCGCCTCGGTGTCGACCTTGGCGAACACCACGTCCTCGTGGCGCCGCGCGGCTGCCTCGTAGACCGGCGCGAACTGCCGGCACGGGCCGCACCAGGCGGCCCAGAAGTCGATGAGGACGAACGGACTGCCCGCCACCACCTCGTCGAAGTTGTCCTTGGTGAGCTCCACGGTGCTGCCGCTCATGCGCACACCCGCTTCCGGTCGTCGTCACTGTGACTCACGTACGGCAACCAGGGTGTGCCGGGGCGTATTCCTGCCCCTCCCGGCTGGCACCCGATGGCCTACACGGACCTACCGGCCGAGCGAATGTGACCGTGGTTACATGACCACCGATGGAGGTGATCATATGACCGGTGACAGAAAGCCGGCCCCGGAAGCGCACCTGTCCACCACCCGCCGGCGGGTGATGACCGCCGCCGCCCTGACCCCCGTTCTGGCCGGCACGGCCGCCGCGGGCTTCCGGTCCTTGCGGTCCGACTCCCGGCCCGACGACAAGCCGCCCGTCCCGGACCGGACGCTCATCAAACCCGTGCAGACCAAGACCGCCGACTGGCAGGAGGTCGGTGACATGCTGCGCGGCAGGGGCCGCGTCGCCGGCAACACCGTCTACCGGATCGGCTTCCCCCGCTACGACCTGTGCGTGCGCTCGCAGGGCGTCGAACTCGACGCCAACATGGGGGTCGGGTCGTACGTCTCCTTCATCCGCTACGCCGACGACCGGACCATGCTCATGGGCGACATGGCGGTCACGGACAACGAGCTGCAGCACGTGATCGACATCCTGAACGACCACGGCATCGGGCAGACCGCGATCCACAAGCACCTGCTCGCGCACGAGCCCAACGTGTGGTGGACGCACGTCCACGGGATCGGCAGGGCCGAGACCCTGGCCCGGGGGCTGCGCGCGGCGCTGAAGGTCACGGGCACCCCGGCGTGGTCCGAGCTCAAGCGGCGCGACGTCGACCTGGACACGAGCCGCATCGACTCGGTGTTCGGTGTCAAGGGCGGTGCCGAGGGCGGGATCCACAAGGTCACCTTCGCCCGCCGCGAGACCATCACCGACCACAACCGGCTGATGCCCAAGGGGACGGGGGCCACCACGGCCATCTCGTTCCAGCCGCTCGGCAACGGACGGGCCGTGGCCATCGGCGACTTCGTGCTGCTCGCCGGCGAGGTCCAGCCCGTCATCAAGGCACTGCGGCACGGGGGCATCAAGGTGGTCTCCCTGCACAGCCACATGCTGCGGGACGACCCGCGGCTCTTCTACCTCCACTTCTGGGGCGACGGCGACGCCGTGAAGCTCTCCCGGACGCTGCACACCGCCGTGAAGGCGACCAACGTCGCCCCATCAGGCGCCTCCGACGCCTGACGCGCTCCGCCCCCTCCCCCTCTCCCCGGGTGGGGAAGGGGGGTCCGCGGGGAAAGGGGCAGGCATGGTGACGATCGCGCTCCACTCCCTCGGCGGAACCATCGCCATGACCACCGACCCCGCGACCGACAGCGTGGTGCCGACGCTGTCCGCCCACGACCTCCTCGCCGCCGTCCCCGGCCTGGACGCGCTCGGCGTCGACTTACGCGTGCACGACGTGTGCCGGGTCCCCGGGGCGTCGCTCACCTTCGAGCACCTCACCGAACTCGCCGAGTCCGTCGACCGGTTACTGGCAGGAGGCGGCGTCGACGGCGTGGTGGTCACCCAGGGGACCGACACGATCGAGGAGGCCGCCTTCTTCCTGGACCTCTGCCACGCCCACCAGGCCCCGCTGATCGTCACGGGCGCCATGCGCAACCCGGCCATGGCGGGCCCGGACGGCCCCGGGAACCTCTACGCCGCCGTTGTCGCGGCGGCCGACCCGAAGCTGCGAGGCGCCGGATGCCTCGTCGTCATGGGCGACGAGATCCACGCGGCCCGGCACGTACGCAAGTCCCACACCACCAGCCCCGCCGCCTTCACCTCACCGGGCGCGGGCCCGCTCGGCCGCGTCACCGAAGGCCGCGTACAGCTCGTCGCCACGCCGCCTCGACGCCCCGCCCCCATGAAACCCCTGGCAGCACACGCGGCCAGAGTCGGCCTGTACACCGTCGCCCTCGGCGACGACGGGGCCCTGCTCGACCAGTGGGGCGACTCGTGCGACGGCCTGGTCATCGCCGCCTTCGGGGCGGGGCACGTACCGCGGCAACTCGCGGCAACGCTCGAGCGCCTCGCCGCGCGCATGCCGGTGATCCTCGCCTCACGGATCACCAACGGCCCCGTACTGACCCGCACTTACGGCTTCGCGGGCTCGGAGACGGACCTCATCGGCCGTGGCCTCATCCCGGCGGGCACCCTCAGCCCGTACCAGGCCAGGATCCTTCTCCGTCAACTGCTCGCCCAGGGTGCGGAACGCGCCGCGATCGAAGCGGCTTTCACGGCCGACTAGGGAAGGCCGGCGGCCACTACGCTTGGCGCATGTCCAAGACCGTTCGAGTTCGCTTCGCTCCGTCGCCGACGGGCATGTTCCATGTGGGCGGCGCCCGTTCCGCTCTGTTCAACTGGGCCGTCGCACGACAGCGACAGGGCAAGTTCGTCCTGCGGATCGAGGACACGGACACCGAACGCAACCGTCCCGAGTGGGTGGACGGGATCATCAATGCCTTGACGGCGATCGGGATCAGCGAGAAGGAACCGGCCTTCGAAGGACCGTACTTCCAGTCGCACAACACCGGGGCACAGCGGGAAGCCGCGCTGCGGCTGTTCGCCGAGGGCAAGGCGTACTACTGCGACTGCCGGCGGGACGACCTGGTCGAGCGCACCGGTTCGCAGCACCTCGGGTACGACGGTTTCTGCCGTGAGCGTGGCCTGGAGTACGCGGAAGGGCGTGCCCTGCGCTTCCGGACCCCGGACGCCGGAGCGACGGTGGTCGACGACGTCGTACGAGGACGCACCGAGTTCCCGAACGCGTCCCTCGAGGACTTCGTGATCGCCCGCGGGAACGGCTCCCCCGTCTTCGTGCTGGCCAACGCCGTGGACGACATCCGCGAGACCATCACCCACGTGATCCGCGGCGAAGAGCACCTGTCGAACGCCCCGAAGCAGCAGCTGCTGTGGGAAGCGCTGGGCGCCGGGCCGCCGGTGTGGGCGCATCTGCCGGTGATCGTCAACGAGAAGCGGCAGAAGCTGTCCAAGCGCCGTGACAAGGTGGCGCTGGAGGACTATCTCGCCGAGGGCTACCTGCCGGACGCGATGGTCAACTACCTGATGCTTCTGGGCTGGGGTCCGGGCGACGATGCCGAGATCCGGCCGTACGACGAGCTGGAGAAGCTGTTCCGCCTGGAAGACGTGAACAAGGCATCGGCCTACTTCGACGTGAAGAAGCTGTCCGCCTTCAACGGCGAGTACCTCCGGGCCCTGCCGCTGGAGCGGTTCGTCACCGAGTGCCGCAGGTGGCTGGAAGCGCCGTACGCCCCGTGGGCCCCGGAGGCGTTCGACGAGGCGGCGTTCCGGGCCGTGGCCGGCCTGGCCCAAACACGGCTGACGGTGCTGTCGGAGATCACGAGGTACGTGGACTGGCTGTTCCTGGACACCGCGCCCGCCGATGAGGCGTCGTGGGCGAAGGCCATGAAGCCGGACGCCCGCGACGTGCTGCTGTCGGCCCGGGCCCGCTGGGCGGAGTGCGACTGGACGGCGGACGGCCTCAAGGCCGGGCTGGAAGCCGCGGCGGCGGAGCACGGGCTGAAGCTGGGGAAGGCACAGGCCCCGGTGCGCGTCGCGGTCACCGGGCGGGCGGTGGGGCTTCCGCTCTTCGAGTCGGTGGAAGTCTTCGGGCGCGGGCGTACGTTGACCCGGATCGATGCGGCGCTCGAGCGGCTACCCGAAGCCGTGTGAGCCGGGATCAGGATCCCGACAACACGATGCCCCGCCCGGTCGTGACCGGTCGGGGCTCCGAAGACGCAGGCCAGATCGTTTCTGCATCGATGCCGTACGAGTGGGGCGGGTGGGACTCGAACCCACGACCGACGGATTATGAGTCCGCTGCTCTAACCGGCTGAGCTACCGCCCCGTCCACGGCGCGTCGCGCACATCTGTGCGCGCCGTCTGCCGCAGCATAGCCGCTCATACGATCTGCTGCCCCAGCGGGGCCGCATCGCG
Source organism: Streptomyces sp. SX-6 (assembly GCF_059089585.1). Taxonomy (NCBI): domain Bacteria; kingdom Bacillati; phylum Actinomycetota; class Actinomycetes; order Kitasatosporales; family Streptomycetaceae; genus Streptomyces; species Streptomyces sp. SX-6. The sequence continues at coordinate 186,150 of NZ_JBTHHU010000008.1, forward strand.
TGACCAGCCTGACCTTGAGGACTTCGATCACGGCCGGGTCGGTTCCCTTACAGACATAAAAAAGGACCCCCGAGGGGGTCCTCTTCCTTGCTCCTCCGACTGGACTCGAACCAGTAACCTGCCGGTTAACAGCCGGCTGCTCTGCCAATTGAGCTACAGAGGATCGCGCTCCCCCGACTGGACTCGAACCAGTAACCTGCCGGTTAACAGCCGGCTGCTCTGCCAATTGAGCTACAGGGGACTGTGCGTGTGCCTCGAATGCCTCTTCGCCCGGCTTCCCGGGCGGCGTGCGCTCGCTGCGAGACATACATTAGCGCAAGCAGGGGGGTGCTCCGCCAATCGGTATCCCGGGAGTGACCTCCCGGGACGCCGGGTAGGCGCCGAGCACAGCCCGGCAGGGGCTCCGAGATCTGCGGGGTTCAGGGGATCCGAGGGAAGGATGGGGCGTGATGCGCTACCGGCTGACGTTCGTCGCTGGGATGGCTGTCGGGTACGTACTCGGCGCCAGGGCCGGCCGCGAGCGGTACGAGGAGCTGCGCAAGGGTGCGCAGCGGATCGCACAGAATCCGGCGGTCCGCAATACCGCGGAGTCGGCCGCGCAGAATGCCCGGGCCATGACGAGCCGTGCCGTCGACCGGCTGAGCCACCGCATTCCCGGCCCGGTGGCCGACCGGGTGCGCTCGCTTCGGGAGCAGCGCGGGGCCGACGAGGACGACTGGGGTACGAGCAACACCTGACCGGATGCGGGGCGGGTGCGGAAGTAGGGCATCATCCTGCGCATGGGGATAGTCGCCGGGCTGGACAGTTCCAGTGAGAGCACGCGCATCGTCGTCTGTGACACGGACACGGGTGCCGTGCTCAGGCAGGGGTACGCACCGCATCCACCGTCCGCCGCCGAGGGCGATCCGCAGGCGTGGCTGATGTCACTGGGCGAGGCCGCCGCCGGAGGGGTGCTCGAAGGGGTGCAGGCCATCGGGGTCTCCGCGCAGCAGCACGGGCTGCTCGCGCTGGACGCCGGCGGGGTGCTCGTACGGCCCGCGCTGCTCGGCAACGACAGGCGGATGCAGGCCGCGGCGGCGGATCTGACCGACGCGCTCGGCGGCCGTGCCGCATGGGCGGAGGCCGTCGGGTCGGTGCCGCAGGCGGCGCTGGCGGTGGCGAAGCTGCGCTGGCTGGCCCGCAACGAGCCGGAGTCGGCGGCGCGGGTCGCGGCCTTGCTGCAGCCGCACGACTGGCTGGTCTGGCAGCTGCTGGGCCGCCCGCTGCGGCGTACGACGGACCGCGGCGACGCGTCCGGCACCGGGTTCTGGTCGGCGGCCACCGGCAGCTGGCGGCCGGATCTCGTGGAGCTGGCGCTGGGCCGTCAGGCGGTGATGCCGGACGTCCTCGCCCCCGCCGAGCCCGCCGGACACACCCCGGAGGGGCTGCTGATCTCGGCCGGTACGGGCGAGACGATGGCGGCGGCCTTCGGGCTGGGCGTCGGCCCCGGTGACGCGGTGATCTCGCTCGGCGCCTCGGGCTCGGTGTTCGCAGTGCACCACGAGGCGCTGGCGGACCCCACCGGCACGATCACCTCGTTCGCGGACGCGACCGGGATGCACCTGCCCGTCGTGCACACGCTCAACGCGGTGCGGGTGCTGCGCGGCACGGCCGAGCTGCTCGGTACGGACCTCGAGGGGCTGTCGGCGCTGGCGCTGCGGTCCACCCCCGGTGCGTCCGGGCTCGTGCTGCTGCCGTACCTGGAGGGCGAGCGCACCCCGCACCTGCCGCACACCGCCGGAACGCTGACCGGGCTGCGCCGCGAGAGCATGAAGCCGGAGCACCTGGCGCGGGCCTCGTTCGAGGGCATGCTGTGCGGGCTGACGGACGCGCTGGACGTGCTGCGCGGGCGCGGTGTCGTGGTGCGGCGCGTGTTCCTGCTGGGCGCGGCGGCGGAGCTGCCCGCCGTGCAGGCAATGGCACCGCTGCTGTTCGGTACGCAGGTCGTGGTGCCACAGCCGGCGGACTACGCGGCTCTGGGCGCGGCCCGGCAGGCGGCCTGGGCGCTGGGCGTGCAGCACGGCGTGCTGTCCCCGCAGGAGCCGCCGCGCTGGCCGTCCGCGGCCAGCCAGGTGTTCGAGGCGGGCGAGGAGCTCGCGGTCGGCCAGGCCGTACGGCAGCAGTACGTGACCGTGCGCGAGCAGACCCACCCGGGCGCCTTCTGATTCATTCCAGATAGCCCCGGAGCTGGTCCGCGAAGGCGTGGTCGCGCAGCTTGTTGAGGGTCTTGGACTCGATCTGGCGGATGCGTTCGCGGGTGACGCCGAAGATCCGGCCGATCTCCTCCAGGGTGCGGGCCCTGCCGTCGACCAGTCCGTAGCGCAGCTGCACGACCTTGCGTTCGCGCTCGCCGAGCGTGGACAGCACGGCTTCCAGGTGTTCGCGCAGCAGCAGGAAGGCCGCGGACTCGACGGGTGAGGCGGCGTCGCCGTCCTCGATGAGGTCGCCGAGCGCGACATCGTCCTCCTCGCCCACGGGGGCGTGCAGGGAGACCGGTTCCTGGGCGAGGCGCAGGACCTCGCTGACCCGTTCCTCGGAGAGGTCGAGGTAGGCGGCGACCTCTTCGGCGGTGGGTTCGCTGCCGCGTTCCTGGAGCATGCGGCGCTGGACGCGGACGACACGGTTGATCAACTCGACGACGTGGACGGGGACTCGGATCGTCCGGGCCTGGTCGGCGAGCGCGCGGGACATGGCCTGCCGGATCCACCAGGTCGCGTACGTCGAGAACTTGTAGCCCCGGGCGTAGTCGAACTTCTCAACTGCCCTGATCAGCCCCAGATTTCCCTCCTGCACCAGATCGAGCATGGTCAGTCCTCGGCCTATGTAGCGCTTGGCCACGGAGACGACGAGCCGCAGATTGGCCTCGATGAGACGGCGCTTGGCCATCCGGCCGAGCACCACGAGCCGGTCGAGGTCGAGGGCGAGCTGGGTGTCGAGGTCGGGGGTGCCCGCGAGCTTCTCCTCGGCGAAGAGCCCGGCCTCGACGCGCCGGGCGAGCTCCACCTCTTCGGCGGCCGACAGCAGGGGGATGCGGCCGATCTCGCGGAGGTACTGGCGGAAGAGGTCGGAGGACGGGCTGCCGGTGTCCGGGCGCCGGTCCTGTTCGGGGGCCGTGTCGTCGGCGAGGGTCTCTGCGGCGGGCGGCCCGGGCTGGTGCGGTACGGCCGGTACGGGGCCGGCCTCGGGCGGAAGAGTGGGGGTCCGGGTCTGCACGGGGGCGACCTCCAGGGTGATCGCTGCTGGGGCAGAACTTGTGGGGACGGTGCGCGTCGGGCGGAACTGCTCGGAACGTGGGCTGTTCGGCACGTGGGCTGTTGGAACGTGGGCTGGTCGGGGCCGGGCTACCGGGCAGCCGGGCTACTGGGCAGAGGCAGAAAAACCGGGCGTGGCGGCGGCCGGGCCACCGCCCGCCCAAAGCGAAAGAGCGGCTTCGCGGAGGGTCTTCGGTTCCCGGTCCCTGCCACGCCCGGAGGGCTCGGGCACCGCCCACCAGTGTGGGGCACGACGAGGGCCCGCCACGAGGGGCTTGCGGCCACTTTCTGCGGTCGGGCCGTGACCGGGCGCGGTTACAGCGCGTCGGCGCCGCGCTCCTTGAGGGCCTTGCCGTACTGCTCGAGGACCCACAGCTCGTTCTGCACGGCGGCGAGGTGGTCGGGGGCGGCCTGGACGCCGAGGCGCACCAGGCTCGCCTGCACCTGGCTGATCCGGCGCTCGACGGCCCGCAGCCGCACCTGCACCAGCTGGGCGCCCGCGTAGACCTCGTCGACCGTGCGGGCGTGGACGGCCTCGACGGCGAGCTCGGTGACCAGGGCGCGGACGGTGTCGTCGGGCGCGGCCTCGCGGACCTTGGCGACGTGGTCGCCGCCGGCCTGGGTGACACCGCCGGCCTCGTCGATGGCGCGGCGGACGACGGCGTAGGGCGGGGCGGTGAACTCGTCCTCCCCGTAGGCGTCGAAGGCGGGGGCGACCAGCTCGGGGTACTGGAGGGCGAGCTTGAGCAGCTCGCGCTCGGTGCGGTGGGCGGGGCTGCGGAGGTTGAGCGCGGGGCCGCCGGCCGGGGCGGGGCGCTCCGCCGCCGGGGCGGCGGCCGGGCGGGAGGCGGCGGGCGCGGGACGGCTCTTCGCCTCGCCGCGCTCGCGGGCCCAGCGGGCCAGCTGGCTCACGCGCATCACGACGAACTGGGTGTCGAGGATGCCCAGCAGGCCGGCGAGGCGCACGGCGTACTGGTGGCGGATGGAGCTGTCCTTGATGCCCGCCACGATGGGGGCGGCCTCTTCGAGGGCCGCGGCCTGGCCCTCGGGCGAGTCGACCTCGTGCCGGCCGACGACGGAGCGGATGGCGAAGTCGAAGAGCGGGGTGCTCTCCTCGACGAGCTGCCGGACGGCCTCGTCGCCCCGGTCGAGGCGCAGCTCGCAGGGGTCCATGCCCCCGGGGCTGACGGCGATGTTGGTGTGCGCGGCGAACTTCTGGTCGTCCTCGAAGGCGCGCAGGGCGGCGCGCTGGCCCGCGGCGTCACCGTCGAAGGTGAAGATCACCTTGGCGCGGGAGTTGTCCATCAGCAGCCGGCGGAGGATCTTGATGTGGTCGCCGGCGAACGCGGTGCCGCAGGTGGCGATGGCGGTGGTGACCCCGGCGAGGTGGCAGGCCATGACGTCGGTGTAGCCCTCGACGACGACGGCCCGGTTGCCCTTGGCGATCTCCTTCTTGGCGAGGTCGATGCCGTAGAGGACCTGGGACTTGCGGTAGAGCGGCGTCTCGGGGGTGTTGAGGTACTTCGGGCCGTTGTCGTCGTCGCGCAGCTTGCGGGCGCCGAAGCCGATCACGTCGCCGGTGATGTCGCGGATGGGCCACATGAGCCGGCCGCGGAACCGGTCGATGGGGCCCCGGCGGCCGTCCTGCGAGAGGCCGGAGAGGATCAGCTCCTTGTCGCTGAAGCCGCGGCCGCGCAGGAAGCGGGTGAGGTGGTCCCAGCCGGCGGGGCTGTAGCCGACGCCGAAGTGGGCTGCCGCGGCCTGGTCGAAGCCGCGGCCGGCGAGGAAGGCCCGGGCGATCTCGGCCTCAGGGCGCTCCAGCTGCTCGGTGTAGAACTGCGCGGCGGCCTTGTGGGCCTCGACCAGGCGGGTGCGCTCGCCCTGCTGGCGGCCGGGGGTGTAGCCGCCCTCCTCGTACCGCAGGGTGATGCCCGCCTGGGCGGCGAGGCGCTCGATGGTCTCGGCGAAGGAGAGATGGTCGATCTTCATGACGAAGTCGACCGTGTCCCCGCCCTCCTGGCAGCCGAAGCAGTGGTAGAGGCCCTTGGCCGGGCTGACGTGGAAGGACGGGGACTTCTCGTCGTGGAAGGGGCACAGGCCCTTGAGGCTGCCGCCGCCCGCGTTGCGCAGCTGGAGGTACTCGGACACAACGGCGTCGATCGGGACCGCGTCCCTGACCGCCTTCACATCGTCATCGTTGATCCTGCCTGCCACGCGTGAATTCTACGGTGGGGTTCGGACATCCCCTGCCGGGCCGGGTCACTGCGGCAGGAGCGAGGCCAGTGGCGTGCCCGGGTCCGCGAGGGCGGCGGGGTCGAGGACGGCTCCGGAGCGGATGAGCCGCTGGATCGGATCGGTGACGTCCCACACATTGACGTTCATCCCGGCCAGCAGGCGGCCCTCGCGCAGCCAGAAGGCGATGAACTCGCGCTTGCCGACGTCGCCCCGGCACACGACCTGGTCGTACGAGCCGGGCGGGGCGTAGCCGGAGTACTCGAGGCCGACGTCGTACTGGTCAGAGAAGAAGTAGGGCACCCGGTCGTAGGAGACGGGGCGGCCCAGCATGGCGCGGGCGGCGGCGGGGCCGCCGTTGAGGGCGTTGGCCCAGTGCTCGACGCGCAGGCGGGTGCCGAGCCACGGGTGCTCGGCGGAGGCGACGTCGCCGGCGGCGAAGACGTCGGGGTCGGAGGTGCGCAGCGACTCGTCGACGGCGATGCCGCCGCCATCGGCCCGGTCGATGAGGGCGAGGCCCGCGGCCTCGGCGAGGGCGGTACGGGGGGCGGCGCCGATCGCGGCGAGGACCGCGTGCGCGGGGTGCTCCTCGCCGTCGTCGGTGCGGACGGCGAGGACCATGCCGTCCTGGCCGGTGATCTCGGTGAGACGGGCGCCGAAGTGGAAGCGGACGCCGTGCTCGGCGTGCAGATCGGTGAAGACCTGGCCGAGTTCGGGGCCGAGGACGGCGTGCAGCGGGGTGGGCTGCGGCTCGACGACCGTCACCTCGGCGCCGTAGCCCCGGGCGGCCGCGGCGACCTCGAGGCCGATCCAGCCGGCTCCGGCGATGACGAGGTGGCCGTTCTCCCGGCCGAGGGAGGCGAGGACGCCGCGCAGCCGCTCGGCGTGGGCGAGCCGGCGCAGGTGGTGGACGCCGGCCAGGCCGGTGCCGGGGATGTCGAGCCGGCGCGGCTCGGCGCCGGTGGCCAGCAGCAGCCGGTCGTAGTGGATGCGGGTGCCGTCGCCCAGGCGCACGGATTTGGCCGCGCGGTCGAGGTGGACGGCGGGCTGGCCGAGGTGGAGCTCGATGTCGGCCTGGGCGTACCAGGCGGGTTCGTGGACGAAGACGCTGTCGCGCTCCTCACGGCCCGTCAGATAGCCCTTGGACAGCGGCGGGCGCTCGTAGGGGTGGTCCCGTTCGTCGCAGATGAGGATCACCCGGCCCGTGAAGCCCTCGGCACGGAGGGTCTCGGCGGCCTTCGCGCCGGCCAGGCCCCCTCCGACAATGACGAACGTCTGGTCTGCGTCCACCACTTGCTGCCTCCTCGCTGAGGTCCGTGTTGCGGTCGGTGCGTCCCCGGCCGGAACGCAGTGCCAAAGGGTCCCGCACACGGTGCGCGTCGGGAAGAGCACTGCCCCGGTCAGCTACCCGCGGTACGCCGGAGAACTCCTCCGCGGGCCGGGGCGTCGGATCATGGCTCGCCTTCGCGGCGCGGGGCCGCTCCGGTGAGCCGCGCGTGCAGGGAGCGCGCGGAGGCGTCGGTGAGGGCGGCTATCTGGTCGACGACGGCGCGCAGCCGCCCGGCGTCGTCGGCCGCCTCCGTGAACAGGGAGTGGAACTGCGGGTCGAGGCCGTCGGGCGCGCGGGCGACGAGAGCCCCGGCGAGCTCGGCGATGATGACGCGCTGCTCGGCGCGGAGCTTCTCCTGGTCCTCGCGCTGGATGACGTACCGGTCGGCGACGGCCTTGAGCACGGCGCACTCCAGCCTGGTCTCCCGGGGGACGACCAGCTCGGCGCCGTAGCGGGTCAGCCGGCCCGGGCGGTTGCCCCAGGCGGCGCGGGTGGCGGTCTCGGCGGCCAGGCAGAAGCGGCCGATGAGCTGGCTGGTGGCGTCCTTGAGCCGGGCCTGGGCCATGGCGCGGCCGTCGTACCCGTGCGGCCACCACTCCGCCTCGAGGAGGCGGTCGAGGGCCTCGGCCAGCTCCTCGCCGCCCGCGCCGGGGGCGTAGCGGGCGGCGGCGACGGCGAACACCTCGCGCCGCTCGGGCTCGGCGAGCAGGAGGTTGGGGTCGAGGTGCCCGGCGTGCAGGCCGTCCTCCACGTCGTGCACGGAGTAGGCGACGTCGTCGGACCAGTCCATGATCTGCGCCTCGAAGCTGCGCCGGTGCCCGGGGGCGCTCTTGCGGAACCACTCGAAGACGGGGAGGTCGTCCTGGTAGACCCCGAACTTGCGGGAGGCCGGGTCGGTGGGGTGACCGCCGCGCGCCCAGGGGTACTTGGTGGCGGCGTCGAGGGCGGCGCGGGTGAGGTTGAGCCCTACGCTCACCGGCTCGCCCGTCCCGGGGCGGGGGACGAAGCGCTTGGGCTCGAGCCGGGTGAGCAGCCGCAGCGACTGGGCGTTGCCCTCGAAACCGCCGCAGGAGGCCGCGACTTCGTCGAGCGCCTGCTCACCGTTGTGCCCGAACGGCGGGTGGCCCAGGTCGTGGGCGAGGCAGGCGGTCTCCACGAGGTCGGGGTCGCAGCCGAGCGCGGCCCCCAGCTCCCGGCCCACCTGGGCGCATTCCAGGGAGTGGGTGAGGCGGGTGCGCGGACTGGCGTCCCACGCCTGGCCGCCGGCGCCGCCCGGGGTGACGACCTGCGTCTTGCCTGCGAGGCGGCGCAGCGCGGCGGAGTGCAGCACGCGGGCGCGGTCGCGCTGGAAGGCCGTACGGCCCGGGCGCTTGTCGGGCTCGGGGGCCCAGCGTTCCACATCCGTTGCGTCGTACCCGGCGATGAGGGGCTGCTCTGTGCCGTTCATATCCCCGACGGTAGCCGCCGGGTGTGACAGCGGCATGGGCCGTACGTCACCGGAGCATGATTTCGCTGGTCAGCGGCCAGCAGCCGGAGGTCGGCGGCCGGAGGTCAGCGCTTGGGCTCACGGTTGTTGATGGCGTCGAGGTAGAGCTTGAAGACCTCGTCGTCGTTGACGGGGCTGTAGGAGACCGTCGACGACTTGTCCCCGTCGGGGCCGCCGCCGTTCAGCCCGCCCAGGATGCCGACCAGGTCGCCCGTTTTCGTCTTCTCGTTGAAGTGGATGAACCACGGGCTGCCGGACGTGCCGGAGAAGAAGCCGTCGCAGCGCATGCGCAGCTGGTTGTACTCCTCGAGCCGGCTCGTCATCGCCGAGCAGCGGATGGCCTCGTCGGCGGGGTCCTCGTCCGCGCTCGGATAGCCGATGACGGTGACGCGGTTGACGTATCCGGGCGTGCGGATCAGCCGGTTGGCGCCCGTGACCTGCTCTATGTGGCGGCCCTTGCTGTCGGGGCGGACGGTGGCGAAGGCGTAGTCGTAGTCGGAGCCGTCGCCGGTGTCGGTGCGCCGGGGGTCGGTGAAGGTGCGCTCCAGCGGCCACACCCCGTACGGCTGGTGGTCGGCGTCGGCGCCCTGCTGGTAGTCCGGTACGAAGGCCGCGTCGTCGCCTATCGAGCAGTGCCCGGCCGTGATGATGAGGTTGCCCTTGGGGCTGTGCACCACGCTCGCCGTGCAGTGGTGGCTCTTGAGGTCGTCGCCGGTGTAGAAGATGACGCCGACCGACGGTACGCCGCCGAAGTGCCGTGCGCTGCCGGTGATGCGCTGGGCCTCGCTCTTGGCGTCGGTGTCCGCGTCGCCGGCGTCGTCCGCGGTCCGGGCGGGTCCCCAGAACCGCTGGGCCTGTTGGCTCGACCAGCTGCGCTCCTTGCCGTGCGCGTTCGCTCCCCGGGGGATGACCGCCGCGAGGGCCACCACGTACAGCCCCGCGAGCACGGCCCGGGCCCACCGGGCCCGGCTCCACCGGGAGAAACGCACGGGCACCCCCACCAGGTAAGGAAGGTCGTCGACAGGCTGTCCGCACCATCCGGAACGGGAACCGCAGCGGAGTGTTGTCCACGCAGCCCACAACGGACGATTCGGCGTATGACCAGCGTACGAATGCTCATCAAACCCTGGCCGAATTTGGCATCCGGCGTGGCGCACGGGTGCGAAAGCCGAGGTTAGCGGGGTGATGGCCCCTTGCGCATCCCCCGGTTCGCACACCGGACCTATCGGTCGCACAGGGTTCCGACCGGAGTGGGGGCGAGGTCAGCCGTGCCGTAAGACCCGTGTAAGACCCGGGACGCGGCTCCTCAGGAGCGGACGCTGCTGTCCCACCTCCACGCCGTCCGGCGCGGGCGGCCGGGCAGCTCCGTGCGCCCGGTGGCCCAGAGCATGCTCTGCCAGGGGTCCTCGCCCGGCGGCACGTCCGGGAACAGACGGACCAGCGTCCGCGCGCACAGCGCCGCGGGCGGCGTGAACTCCACGCCGAGGCCCGCCGCGACGTCGTGCGCGTGCACCAGGGTCTCCACGACGCCCATCGCCGCGAAGCCCTCGGGGTCGGCTATGCCGGCGGGATGGAACGCGCGGGCCTCGGCCGGGGTCGTACGCACCATGGCCACCAGCAGCGCGCCACTGGCCTCGAGCACCTGGAGCAGCCCCGCGGGGCCCGCCTCCCGGTCCGCGAAGACCGTGTTCCGCGGACCGCCGGGCCGGCGGCCCGCCATCAGGAACGGGAGGTAGCTCTCCAACGGGCGTATGCGCGGCCCCAATTGCGCGGCATAAGCGAACAGATCGTCCGCGAGGTGCTCCACGGTCTCCCAGCAGTCCCAGTCCAGGGACCCGGCGGGCCTGCCCCACATCCCCTCCGGCACGCCCGCCAGCGCGGCGACCGTCACATGCACGGCCTCCGCGACGTCGTCGGCGGTCACCGGGGCGTGTGCTTCCTGCGCTGCTGTTCCATGCGATTCCGACATGCCGCGACCGTATCAACGCCCGCTGACATTCGGGGGACTGTGCGCGCGCCGTCCGGCCGACCGTCGCCTAGGCTGGGACCGGCACAGGCTACTCACGCGTAGAGGAGCACGGCACAGTGAACGGCTGGACTGCGAACGACATACCCGACCAGAGCGGGCGCACCGCGGTGGTGACGGGTGCCAACAGCGGCATCGGTCTCGTCACCGCCCGCGAACTCGCCCGCCGCGGCGCCAGAGTGGTGCTGGCCTGCCGGGACGCGACCCGGGGCAAGGCGGCCGAGGAGCTGATCCGGTCCCAAGCACCCGGTGCCGACGTGGAGTTCGCCCGGCTCGACCTGGCGGACCTGTCCTCCGTACGGTCCTTCTCCGACGACCTCAAGGCCGACCGGATCGACCTGCTGGTCAACAACGCGGGCGTGATGGCCCTGCCGCAGCGCAGGACCGTCGACGGGTTCGAGATGCAGTTCGGCACCAACCACCTCGGCCACTTCGCGCTGACCGGCCTGCTGCTGCCCAGAGTTCGCGAAGCCGGGTACGGGGCGCGGGTGGTCAGCCTCTCCAGCGGCCTGCACTTCCTGAGCACGGTCGACCCGCGCGACCTCAACATGGAGAATCGTTACCGCCGTTGGATCGCCTACGGCCGGTCCAAGAGCGCCAACCTGCTGTTCATCCACGAGCTCGCGCGCCGCCTGGCCGCGGACGGTTCGCCCGTGGTGGCGGCGGCCGCGCACCCCGGTTACGCCTCCACCAACCTGCAGACCGCCGGCGTGCAGATGGAGGGCCGGGCCTGGGCGGAACGATTCGTCGGAATCGCCAACCGCGTCGTCGCCCAGAGCGCCGAGGACGGGGCGCTGCCCACGCTCTACGCCGCGACCGCGCCGGACGTCCGGCAGGACGACTTCATCGGCCCCCGCGTCCAGTTGCTGCGCGGTGCGCCGACCCGCTCGGTCCGTGCGTCGTGGACGCGCAGCGACAAGGCGAGCGCCGGCCTGTGGGCGGCGTCGGAGCGCCTCACGGGCGTGACCTACGACTGGCCGCCGAAGGTCGCGTAGTCCCGGCACTCCCTAGTCCAGCCCCGAGGCCCGGAACACCTGGCGCGCCCCCTCGCCGTCGATCCGCTCCGCCAGCGCGGCCAGTGAACTCGCGCCCTCGCGCAGCAGATTGGCCTCGCGCGAGCGGCGCACTCCGGTGTCGAGCAGGTGCCACAGCAGCGGGTTCGCCTTCAGCACCCGGGGGTCGAACTCGACGCGGCCGCCGCACGCGTCGATCAGGACCAGCCGCGGCGCGACCCCGTCGTCCCGGCGCACGTGCGTGAGCCGGTCGGTGCGCACGCGTCGCTCGCGTAAGACGGTCCGGGCCGCCAGCCACCCGTCCCCCGCGGTGATCCGCGGAGGACGGAGCACGAAGAGAAGAGTGGCGCCCAGCACCATCCACGCGCCGGCGCGTGGCGGATCGAGCGAGCCCCGGGCGAGGTCGGCGAGCGTGAGGACGCCCGCGAGCCCGATGCCGAACCGCCAGGCGGATTTGGCCTCGCGCCGCCATCCCCGGTCCCAGGCGAGTACTCCGTCGCCGGGCGGGGGGCGGTCCAGCGACCTCCGTCCGCGTACCTTCGCGCGTGCCGCACGAGCGCGTGCCGCCAGTCGCCGTCCCATGTTCGTGACGCTAGGACGGCTTCTTCCCGGCTTCGTGGAATGTTGACGCGACACTGATGCTCGACGGGTCAAACCTGACGCCGTGCTGACACACCGTCCACCCCACGCGTCAACAAGCCGTGAAGATCCCGCCAAAAACCGCCAAGAGACCGACAACGGCGGGCTCGGACCGGTCGGCGCCGACGCACGCTGGCCGTCCCACGTCACGGAGGTACGACCAGAGATGTCCACGCTGGCCAATACGGACAAGCGGCCCGGTGGCAACGGCGGGGAACCGCCTGATACCAACGCCGCGCAGGCCGCCGCCGAGGACCGGCACCGGCTCACCGCCACCCAGGGCCTCGCCGCCCTCTCGCTCGACGCGATGGCGTCGGTCGCGTACGGGCCCGAGTCGATCGTCCTCGTGCTCGCGGCGGCCGGGGCCCACGGCCTCGGCTTCACCCTGCCGGTCACCCTCGCGATCGCGGCCCTGCTCGCGGTCCTCGTCGCCTCCTACCGGCAGGTCATCGCGGCCTTCCCGGACGGCGGCGGCTCGTACGCGGTCGCCAAGCGGCACCTCGGGCGCCGCACCAGCCTGGTGACCGCGGCCTCCCTGATCCTGGACTACGTGCTGAACGTGGCGGTCTCGGTCACCGCCGGCGTCGCCGCCCTGACCTCCGCCTTCCCCTCCCTCTACGACCACCGCGTGTGGATCTGCCTGGCGGTGCTCCTGCTCGTCACGGCGATCAACCTGCGCGGCATCGTGGAGTCCGCCAAGGCCTTCATCCTGCCGACCGCGATCTTCGTCGGCTCGATCCTCGCGGTGATCGTCGTGGGCCTCTTCCGTGACGCGCCCGCGAGCACCACGGCCACCGCCGGGCACGCGTCCGTGGTCAGCCAGAACGCGACCGCCGTCGGCGCCCTGCTGCTGCTCAAGGCGTTCTCGGCCGGTTGCTCCGCCCTCACCGGCGTCGAGGCCGTGGCCAACGCCGTGCCGTCCTTCCGCGCACCGCGCGCCAAGCGCGCCCAGCGCACGGAGGTCGCGCTCGGCGCGGTGCTGGGTGTCATGCTCATCGGCCTGTCCATCCTCATAGGCCGCTTCCATCTCCAGCCGGCCGAGGGTGTCACCGTCCTCGCCCAGCTCACCGACGCCTCGCTCGGCCACAACTGGGCGTTCTACGTCGTCCAGTTCGCGACGATGATCCTGCTCGCCCTGGCCGCGAACACCTCCTTCGGCGGCCTGCCCGTCCTGATGAGCCTGCTCGCCCGCGACAACTACCTGCCGCACGTCTTCGCGCTCAAGGCCGACCGCCAGGTCCACCGGCACGGCGTGCTCGCCCTCGCCCTGGTGTCCGCGCTGCTGCTGGTCTTCTCCGGCGGCGACTCCAACACCCTGGTGCCGCTGTTCTCGATCGGCGTGTTCGTGGGCTTCACGGTCTGCCAGGTCGGCATGGTCCGCCACTGGCGCCAGGAGCGCTCGGCCGGGTGGCAGGGCAAGGCCCTCCTCAACGGCTTCGGCGCGGTGCTCACCGCGGCGGCGGCCGTCGTCGTCACGGCGACCAAGTTCAGTGAGGGCGCCTGGATCATCGTCCTCGCACTGCCGCTGCTCGTAGTGGCGTTCGAGGTCGTCCACAAGGCGTACGGCCGGATCGGCGACCGCCTGGAGCTGGGCCGGGTGCCCGAGACCCCGCGCCGCTGCCACTCCGTGGTCGTCGTGCCCGTCTCTTCGCTGTCCCGCCTGACCAGCAAGGCGCTGACCGCCGCCGTCTCGCTCGGCGACGAGGTGGTCGCCGTGACCGTCGCCCACCCCGACTCGGAGGGACGGCAGGCCACCGAGTCGCTGCGGCGCGACTGGGAGCTGTGGAACCCGGGCGTCGACCTCGTCGAACTGCCCGCCTCCACCCGGGCCCTGGGCCGTCCGATCATCGAGTACGTCCGCGAGCTGACCGACCGCCACCCGGACAACCGCGTCACCGTCCTCATCCCCGAGGTCGAGCCCGCCCACTTCTGGCAGCGGCTGCTGCAGAACCAGCGCGGCGCGGTCGTGGCCCACGCGGTACGCCGGGACACGGACGCGGTGATCTGCCGGCTCCGGTTCCGCATCGGCGCGGCGGAAGCCCGCTGACGCGTGACGCGCCGCGGCCCCCGTTGTGACGGCACAACGGGGGCCGCTGCATGTGCGCTACCGGCTGAGCTGGAACGTCTTCCCCTTGCGGGCGTTCGCGGAGCAGGACGTCTTCTCCGCGTCCGTCATCTTCCGGCTCTTGACGACCACGGCGTTGCTCACACCGTCCGTGCCGTTGGCCGCGGGCCCGGTGATGGTGTCCGGGACGTACCAGTAGTAGTGGCCCCACTTGGGGCTGTCGTAGTGCGTCTGCCAGGTTCCCGAGACCTTCTGCATCACCTGGGCGCGGGAGATCCAGCCGACCTCGCCGGGCTGCACGGTCATGTTCAGGGAGCTGGACTCGGTGCGGGAACTCGACCAGGTGTGGCTGTAGTTCGCGGTCACACTGAGGTTGATGATGTCGGCGATCTTGCCGCCCGCCGTGATGGACACGCCCGCCGTGTCCGAGGAGCCGACGGTGTCGGACCAGGTCATCGACTGGGTGGCGGCCGTCGTGCTGCAGTTGTAGAGCGAGTTGGAGACCTGGCGGAAGTCACCGAGGTACGCGTCGCCGAGCTTCGGGTCGTTGAAGGTGCACTTGCCCACGCCCGAGGCGCAGTCGGCTATGAGCTCCTTGCGGGTGGGGTTGCTGTCGGCCGCGGCGGGCAGCGCCATCGCCGCCACCATGCCCATCGCCGCCCCGGACAGTGCCAGCACCCGGCCGCCGTAGCGCAGCGTTCTGTTCTTCACCATGTCGTTGTCGTTCCTCTCGCAACACGCGTGGGGGGGACGGCGATGTCAATGCGCAGGGAGTCGCCGCCTGTTGCGAAAGAGACTGACGTAAACAATTAATCAAATACACCAAGACTTGGCAAAGTTGTAGTTGATCGTTAAGCGATCCTGGTAAGTGGTTCGCGCTGCAACTTCCGCCCTACCGAAGGGAATCAGTCATGACCACCGAACGTATCCAGCCATCTCTGCACGCCGGCGAGCGCGAGGCGCTCCGCGGCTACCTCGACTTCCATCGCTCCACACTCGCCATGAAGTGCGACGGCCTCACCGACGAGGAGCTGCGCCGTCGTTCGATGCCGCCCTCGACGCTCTCCCTGCTCGGCCTGGTGCGGCACATGGCGGAGGTGGAGCGCGTCTGGTTCCGCGCGGTGCTGAACAAGGAGGACATACCTCTTGTGTGGTCGGCCGAGAGGGACTTCCAGGCCGCGTACGACGCGAGCACGGCCACCCGCGAGGAGGCGTTCGCCGCCTGGCAGGCGGAGGTCGGACAGGCCCGCCGGATCGAGGAGAAGGCCACGTCCCTCGACGTCGCCGTGCGTCATCCCCGTACCGGCGAGGAGATGTCACTGCGGACGCTGATGCTGCACGTGATCACCGAGTACGCCCGCCACAACGGGCACGCCGACTTCCTGCGCGAGGGCGTCGACGGCACCGTCGGGGCCTGACGCGCACACGGGCGCGGGGGCCCGGAAGAGACCCGGACCCCCGCTGCCTGCTGTAACGTTTCCGCTACTTCACATGCGTTACTTCACATGCGCTACTTCACGTTGATGGCCGTCCAGGCCGAGGCGACGCCCTTGTACTCGGCGCTGCTGGAACCGTAGAGGTCCGCGGCGGCCTTGAGCGTACCGGCGCGCGCGGCCTTGTAGTTGGTGGTCGAGGTGAAGTACTCGCTCAGGGCCTTGTACCAGATCTTGAGGGCCTTGTCCCGGCCGATGCCGGTGACCTTCGCGTTGTTGGCGGTGGGGCTGTTGTAGGAGAAGCCGTTGATGGTCTTCGCCCCGCTGCCCTCGGAGAGCAGGTAGAAGAAGTGGTTGGCCGGGCCGGAGGAGAAGTGGGGGTCGAGGCTGCCGAGGCTCGAGGACCAGGAGTCCTTCGACCGGCCATCCTTGCTGGGCTTGTCCATGTAACGCAGCGGCGTGCCGTTGCCGTTGATGTTGATCTGCTGACCGACGAAGTAGTTGCCCGGAACGGCCGGGTTGTTGGCGTAGAACTCGACGCCCTTGCCCATGATGTCGCTGGTGGCCTCGTTGAGGCCGCCGGACTCACCGCTGTAGTTCAGCCCGGCGGTGGCGGAGGTGACGCCGTGCGTCATCTCGTGCGCGGCCACGTCGAGCGAGGTCAGCGGGTGGGAGTTGCCGTCGCCGTCGCCGTAGGTCATGCAGAAGCAGTCGTCGTCCCAGAAGGCGTTGACGTAGTTGTCGCCGTAGTGGACGCGGGAGTACGCGGCCTTGCCGTCGTTGCGGATACCGGTGCGGCCGAGCACGTTCTTGTAGAAGTCCCAGGTGGCAGCGGCACCGTACTGCGCGTCGACGGCCGCGGACTGGTTGCCGCCGCCCCAGGTGTCGGTGCTGTTGGTGAACAGGTTGCCCTGGCCGTCGGTGCCCTGCGCCAGGTCGTACGTGCTGTGGCCGCCGCGCTTGCCGTCGGTGAGCGCGAATCCCGAGTCCGCCGTCTGGGTGGTGTCCAGCTGAACCTTGCCGCTGTAGGTGCTGGTGCCCTCACCGGTCTCGATGGCCTCGTGCTGGAAGAGCTTCTTGCCGGTGGTGGCGTCGGTGACCACCTGGAGCCGGCTGGGGGTGCCGTCCTTCTGCACGCCCTTGACCACGGTCTGGTACGCGAGGACCGGCTTGCCCTGCGCGGCCCAGATGACCTTGCGCGGGGCCTGGCTGTCGGTCTTGCTGTTCTTCGCGTCCTCGGAGGCGACCAGCGCGCTCTTCTTCGCGGCGGAGGGAGCGAGCGAGGGGGCCGTGGTCGGCACGGATATCTCGGCGTCGTTCGCCTTGGTGACGCTGTGCTTGCCGCTCTTGGCCTGGTGCACGACCAGGTCGCCACCGAGGACCGGCAGCCCGTCGTAGGTGCGCTCGTACCGCGTGTGCACGGTGCCGTCGGCGTCCTTGACGACGTCCTTGACGATCAGCTTCTCCTTGCCGCCCAGGCCGATCTTCTTGGCGGTCGAAGCGGCCGCGCCCTGCGCGCCCTTGAGCGCCGCGACCCGCTGACCGGCCGAAATCGCCTGCGGCTCAGCGCCCTTGGCCCGGTCCGGCGAGGCGCTCGCCGCGCCGCTCTGCACACCGACGACGACCATCGCGGCGGAGGCGACCAGGGCCGCGGCGCGCAGGGTGTTCTTGCGGGAGGGGGTGGTGAAGCTTCTCAACTCTGTCTCCTTATTGGGGGGTTCGGGCAGCCGACAGGTAGCCGCCCGCTGTCACAGGAGTGATGCCGGAGTGAATTGAGAAGAGAGTGCCATTGGTTGACGCCGATTGACAGGGCCGCAACAAGGATGTGACGTGCTGTTTTCCGATGGGCGGTGGATTGACTCCGATATGCGGTGACTTGAGCACTGCATAGTTAACATGACGGCCTCATACATTCCCCCTCGCGACGGAGGCGGATGAGCCCGGCGGTCGATGCAACCGGAGCGAGGCGTGCGGAGTCTTGAGGTGTTCCGTCCGCACACCACCGGAGGTACCGATGCCGACCGCTCCCCCGAACTCGCCTGCCCGGGCGCCCCTTTCCCGGCTTTCCCGGAGGTGGCCGGAGTGGATGCCCCGTGCCGCCGCGGCCTGGGGAGCGGTGTACGCCGCCATCCAGGCCGTCTGGGCGCTGACGGACACCACCGTGCCCATGACCGCGCATGTCACATACACCCCGGAGGCCCACCTCGGTGTGGCCGTCATCGCCGCGGTCTCCGCATGTGCCAGCAGCCAAATACTAAGGAATCCATGGTGGTTGCCCCTGACCATCCCGGTGTTCATCTTCCAGATGGTCGGCCTGCCGGTATATCTCGTAATGCTGCTGTCACTGTCGGGAGTGGAGAGCGCCACCGGCCTGGCACAGACCCTGCTGAGCTCGCTCGGCGTATGCCTGCTGCTGCCCACCGCACTGGCGCGCCGCCGACAGCGGCGCGGACTGTGCCCGCGCTGCGGACAGTCACATGCGGGCGGCGACGGCCCACTCACCCACCCGGCGGCGTCAGTTGCCCCGGTGCGCACCAGAGTGGCAGTCTATGCGCTGATGTGCGGGCTCCTGCCGTGGGCGGGACTCAAGACCATCTGGACCCTGGGCGGCAACGCACTCGGCGTCACCGCCGAAGGCTGGCACAAGGAGATGACCGCCCACGGGTCGGACTCGTCAAAAGCCCTTGCTTCGGCGGGCATTGACGTCAGCGTGCTGGCCGCACTGGCCGCGATCTTCCTGCTGCTGGGCCTGCTGTACCCGTGGGGGCAGGTCTTCCCCCGCTGGACCCTGTTCCTGTCCGGGCGGCGCGTCCCACGGCTGCTGCCGCTGCTCCCGGCCTGGCTGATCGGCGCGGCGCTGTCGGTGTACGGCATCCTGCTCACCGCCGCCGCACCCCTCATGGCCATCGGCGTCCTGCCCAAGGCCAAGGCCCAACCACCCTTCACCTCCACATCCTTGGCCTGGATGATCGAGTTCGGCGGCCTCGCCTTCGCCGGGCTCGGCATCGGCCTGGCCGTCGCCGCCCGCTCCTACGCGGCCCGCACCCGGCCGGTCTGTGCGCCACGCACGGCTCAGGTGCCTCACGGGTGCGCCACCCGCACATGAATCCCCATGACCTCGGTCAGCTCCACCGCCGCCAGGCAATCACCGGCTTCCAGTGCCTCGGTCCGCTTGCGCTTGATGTCCCAGCACACCTCGCACCGTCCGCTCCCCCGCCTGCTCCGGCTGTTGACGTCGGCCACCTTCGCGCGCAGTGCGTCGTGGGCGGTGGCGGGGCGCACATCGCAGAGGAACGCTTCCCACGTCTCCCCTCCGATCAGGGCTCGGATGTGCACCCTGCCGTCGATGACTCCGGCCACCTCGCCGACGCGGTCTCGGCGGGCGTCCAGCACCAACTCCCCTGCACCAGGCTTCCCCTGCGGCACTCCGTGCATCAACATCCCCTTTCGCGCGCCGGTCTCACACACGCCGAGCCTGCACGCCGCTTTCCGACACATCGAGGTCTGTTCGCGGACAGTCGGAGCGTTCGGGCGCTACCGTTGGAGAACGCCCAAACGTCCGCAGGGGGACCCTTGAACTCGGCCCTACGATCAGCTATGGCGTCCGCCGGGCTGTCGCCCAGGCAGCTCGCGCTCCGCGTGGGAGTGTCCGGCAAGACCGTGGAACGGTGGGTTGCGGATGACGAGTTGATCCCGCATGCCAGAAACCGAGAAGACGCCTCCGCGGCGCTGGGAGTGGAAGCCGAGATGTTGTGGCCGAAGGCAGTCAGGAGCCGGCTGAAGACCGGCAGTGATCAGGAAATCATCCAGAGCTACCCGTACCGGTCCACGTGCCCCTCCACGGTATGGGGTGACCTCATCACCGACGCGACCGATGACCTGTTCTTCGGCGGCTTCACCTCGTACTTTCTGTGGACCCACGTACCGGCCCTGCCCGATGTGCTCCGCCGGAAGGCGACGCAGGGCTGCCGCGTGCGCTTCCTGCTCGGAGATCCTGCCGGGGCAGCAACGCACCAGCGCGAGGAGATCGAGAACGTGGCCCTGACAGTGTCCACGCGGATCCGGATGACCCTGGAACAGTTGGAGCGGCTGGGCCAAGTGGACGGGCTGGAAGCGCGGTTCTCCGCACCGGCCGACGCCACGAACCACATCTCGCTGTCCGTCTTCCGCTTCGACGACGAAGCGCTCGTCACACCGCACCTGGCACGACTCGTCGGCCACGACTCGCCGCTGCTGCATCTGCGCCGCCGAGGCAGCAGCGGCATGTTCACCCGATTCGTGGAGCACGCCGAGGAGTTGTGGTCCCGGGGTGTCGCCACTACCGCCGCTTGAGCCGGTCCCGTACGCCCTTGAGCAGGTCCACCTTGCCGACCCGCAGTGTGAGCGCGTCCCGGCCCGGCAGTGGCTTGGCGTACCACGGCATGCCGAGTCGCTGCCAGCGTGCGGCCTCGAGGTCGGACTGGGGCGGGACGGGGACGGACCACGAGCGGTCACCGGCGGCCAGGCGCAGGGTGAGGCGCCATTCGCCGGGGGTGGTGCAGGGGACGAGGGCGGTGAAGTTGCCCGGCTCGACCGGGACGGTCCGTTCGGTGCCGTCGGGGCCCTCGGCGCACAGCGTCAGGCTGCCGGGCGGGAGGTCCGCCAGGGTGCAGCGGCCGTTCACGGCGAGGGTCGCGGGGGCGTCCGGGGACCAGGACGCGCCGGTGACGCGGAGGTGGGGCAGGACGCGGTGCCGGGTCTCGCCGGCGTCGAGGGTGAGGTTGCCGTAGGGCTTGGTGGTGTAGAGCGCGACTGCCGTGCCGTCGGCGGTCACCAGGGTGGTCGTCTTCGTCGTGACGGACTCCGCGCGGCGGCTGCCGAGGCGGGCCTCCTTGGTGATGCCCTGCGCGCTCACGGCCAGGTAGATGTCCCACATGCCGGGCGACAGGGACTCGAGGCTCACGGTCACGTCGAAGCCGGTGCCGTCCTCGTCGGGCGGCGCGGGGGTGGGGTGTACGGGGCTGCGGTGTTCCTCGGCCGAGGCCGAGGCCGCCGCCGAACCGCGCCTGCGCAGGACGAGTTCGGCGGTGACTCCCGCGTCGGATATCTGCGTGATGGACGTGTGGCCCGTGAGGCGCAGGCCGGTGCGGTTGACCTCCGCCGACGCGATGTGGTGCCGGACGCGCAGTTCGGCAGTGATGTCGTAGCAGTCGTCGGGGATGTTGAGCGTGGAGTCGCGGAAGTACGGGTAGAGCGCGTAGGCCCGGCCGTTCTCGACGAGGACCTCCGGTCCGCTCGAGGCCGTGGCCGCGAGGGTGGTGATGCCGTAGCTCGCGGTGCCGCGGTCCAGTTCCCACCGGGTGAGCGTGAGCAGTTCGTCGAGGAGGCCCTGCCGGATCAGGTGGCAGCGCAGCCGGGCCACGGCGTTCAGCCGGGCGGCCAGGCCCTCGGAGTAGTGCGGCTCGATCAGATCGCTCAGATCCGCGAGGAGCTTGACCTGTTCCTCACGGTGGGGCTCCCGGCACAGCTGGAGGGCGGCGTCGCGCAGCTCGACAGCGAAGTGACGGTGCATCAGAACGTCTCGGTCGGCGCCGGGGGCGACCCGTTCGGCGACGAGTTCGGTCATGAGCCGGAAGAGGTCCATGCGCATGCGCGCGCTGTGCGGCTGGGACGTGATGTTGGTGCCGTCGTCGCGCGCGACCCAGTACAGGCAGTCGTAGTCCGCGACCACGGATATCGCGGAGGCCTCGAGGTAGGCGGTGGCGGTGAACGGCTGGTCCTCGCCTATGGACAGCCCGGTGGCGAAGCGGAGCCCGAGCCGGTCGATCAGCTCGCGGCGGAAGAGCTTCATCGGGTTGAGCGTCCAGTAGACGCGGGACGCGAAGACGTCGGTCTTCGGCTGGTTCCGGCCGAACATCGAGGCCGGGGCGCGCCGTCCGCCCTCCCCCACGATCCTGCCGAGGGCGACGTCCGAGCCGTTCTCGTCCGCCATGGTGATCATGCGCTCGAGTGCCTCGGGGCCGAGGCGGTCATCCGCGTCGAGGAAGAAGACATAGCGCCCGGTGGCCCGGTCGAGGCCGAGGTTGCGCGGGCCGGCGGGCCCGCCGGAGTTCGGCTGGCGGATGACGTGCATCAGCGGGGCGGCGGCCGCGAGGCGGTCCAGTTCCTCCGCCGTGCCGTCCGTGGAGCCGTCGTCGACCACGATCAGCTCGATCCGGTCGGCCCCCAGGGTCTGCTCGAGTACGGAGGTGACACTGTGGGTCACATACGGCATGGCGTTGTACGCGGCGATGACGACCGTCACATCCGGGCCCGGCATGATGGCGTGCTCCGTTCTGGCAAGTCCGGCATGGGCCGTTTCAGAGTAATCGCCATCCGAGAAGGTCCGAAAACGACCGGGAGCCAGGCCTGTGCTGTGCGTTACATCCGCGCATCCGCGCGTTACATCGCCGGCGATGTCCGTCGCGCCTGCGAGCCGCGGTGGCCGCCGCGCAGCAGGGCGGCGCCGAGCGGGGTCAGGGTGTGCATGACCGCGCTGCCGTTGCGCAGGGTCAGTACCAGTCCGGCCTCGCGCAGGACGCCCGCGTGCTGGCTGGCCGATGCGGCCGACACCCCGACCCTGCGGGCGAGTTCACTGGTCGTGCAGCCGCCGCCTATCGAGCCCAGGACGGCCGAGCGCGTGTGGCCGACCAGCTTGCCGAGCGAGCGGGGCGGGGCCTGGACGGGCGGCGCGGACTCCGACAGATGCCCGGCGGGATAGACCAGCACCGGGGTGAGCTCGGGGTTCTGCAGGGTCACGGGGTTGCCCCGGCAGAAGAACGAAGGGACGAGCAGCAGCCCGCGCCCGCCCAGGTACAGATCGCGGTCGACCGGGTAGTCCGCCTCCAGCACCGGGGCCTTCCAGCGCATGGTGGACGGCAGCGAGGACAGTAACGCGTCGGCGCCCCCGTCCAGCAGGGCCCGGCCGCGGACCGCGCGGTCGGCCTCGATCCGTGCCTGTATGTGCGTCCAGTACGGGGCGATCGCGGCCTCGTGATAGTCATGCAGGGCGCCGATCAGCTTGCCGAAGGCGCGGGTGTCGCCCTCGGCGAGCGATCGTATCCAAGCCGGCAGCGTACGGGCGGCGGGCAGCCGGCCCAGTTCCTCGTGCACCCGCTCGGCGGGCGTGGCCCGCAGGGCCTGTACGCCGGACTCGAGTCCGAGCACGCCTTCGGCCGGTGTGAGGAAGTCGGGGAAATAGCCGCGGGGCGGAACCAGCGGAGCCAGAAGCCGCGTTTCACTATTCAACCGAGTGCGGGTTTCGGATCGCCAATCACCGAAGATCGACTCACCTTGTTTATCCCTCAACCGGTGCAGACTCAATACGGTTTCCCAGAGCACGTCGGGGTCTCCGGCCAGCCGCACCCGGGCCAGATCGAGTTGAGTGAAATGGACACGCAGCACCAAACCCCCACATGAGACATCCGCCGTCACCCCCCGCCCACTGAGTATGCACACCGATACGTGCTGTTACCACGCCCTTTTGGCCACAGTTGAAAGGCCTCGCGGCGAACACCCCTGAAGCGAAATCCTATTCACGCACTCGGGGCCGCCCCGGCTCGTTCCCGTGGGGGGTGGCGAGCGGAAAAGCGGCCGCTGAGTATGCGAGTTGCCGCCCGAGCCGATGCGGGCGGCAACAACTCCCGGTGGGGGAGTTGAGAGGGGCGGCGTCCCCGCACGGACGCCGCCCCTCCGCCATGTCGTCGCCGGCTCCCGGTGTCCACGGGGTGCAACTCACGTTACGTACGGGTTACACCGCCGGGGCCCTTGCCACCGCTTCCCTGACCTTGCTGTGCACGCGGCGGCTTCGGCTACCGGGCGATGGTGACCGGACGATCGGCATGACCTCCGGAGGCCGCCGCCGGGCTGAGGGTCCCGGCAGCGGCTCCGGTGCTTCGCGGGCCGGTCAGCGGGTGTCGCTGACCACGCCGATCGCCGCCGCCCGGCCGGCCTCGAGCCGCGCGACCGGAATGCGGAACGGCGAGCACGAGACGTAGTCGAGACCGACCTCGTGGAAGAAGTGCACCGACTCCGGGTCACCGCCGTGCTCGCCGCAGACGCCGAGCTTGAGGTCGGGACGCGTGGCCCGGCCGGCCTCGGCGGCGGCGCGCACCAGCGAGCCGACGCCGTCCCGGTCGATGGTCTCGAACGGGCTGACCCCGAAGATGCCCTTCTCCAGGTAGGCGGTGAAGAAGCTCGCCTCGACGTCGTCGCGCGAGAAGCCCCACACGGTCTGGGTGAGGTCGTTCGTGCCGAAGGAGAAGAACTCGGCCGCCTCGGCGATCTGACCCGCCGTCAGGGCGGCCCGGGGCAGCTCGATCATCGTGCCGAGCGCGAGCCCCAGTTCCGTACCGGTGGCCCGCTCGACCTCGGCGATGACGCGCTCGGCCTCCTCGCGGACGATCTCCAGCTCCTGGACCGTGCCCACCAGCGGGATCATGATCTCGGCGCGGGGGTCGCCCTTGGCATTCCTGCGCGCGGCCGCGGCCTCGGCGATGGCCCGTACCTGCATGGCGAACAGGCCGGGGATGACCAGGCCGAGGCGGACGCCGCGCAGACCCAGCATCGGGTTCTGCTCGTGCAGCTTGTGGACGGCCTGGAGCAGCCGCAGGTCGTTCTCGTGCGGCTCCTGGCGGGCCTCGGCGAGCGCGACCCGCACCGACAGCTCCGTGATGTCCGGCAGGAACTCGTGCAGCGGCGGGTCGAGCAGCCGCACCGTGACCGGCAGCCCGTCCATGGCCTCGAAGAGCTCGACGAAGTCGGCCTTCTGCAGCGGCAGAAGGGCACCGAGTGCCTCCTCGCGCTCGGTCTCCGTGTCGGCGAGGATCAGCCGCTCGACCATCTCGCGCCGCTCGCCGAGGAACATGTGCTCCGTACGGCACAGGCCGATGCCCTGGGCGCCGAACCGGCGGGCGCGCGCGGCGTCTTCGGCGTTGTCCGCGTTGGCCCGGACGCGCAGCCTGCGCACGCGGTCCGCGAAGGCCATCATCCGGTGCACGGCCTGGACCAGCCCGTCGGCGTCGTCGGCGCCCGCGTGCATCCGGCCCTCGAAGTACTCGACGACCGGCGACGGCACGACCGGCACCTCGCCGAGGTAGACCTTGCCGGACGAGCCGTCGATGGAGACGACGTCGCCCTCCTCGATGACCGTGCCGTCGGGCGCGACCATGCGCCGCTGCTTGGTGTCGACGTCGAGCTCCTCGGCGCCGCACACACAGGTCTTGCCCATGCCGCGCGCCACGACGGCGGCGTGCGAGGTCTTGCCGCCGCGCGAGGTGAGGATGCCCTCGGCGGCGATCATGCCGTTGAGGTCGTCGGGGTTGGTCTCACGGCGGATCAGGATGACCTTCTCGCCGGAGCGCGACCACTTGACGGCGGTGTACGAGTCGAAGACCGCCTTGCCCACGGCCGCGCCCGGCGACGCCGCGATGCCCCGGCCCAGCAGATCGGGCCCCTCCTTGCCGCCGGCCTTGTCGTCGAAGCGGGGGAACATCAGCTGTGCCAGCTGCGCGCCGGTCACCCGCTGGAGCGCCTCGGCCTCGGTGATCAGGCCCTGGTCCACCAGCTGGGTCGCGATGCGGAAGGCCGCGCCCGCGGTGCGCTTGCCGACACGGGTCTGGAGCATCCACAACTTGCCGCGCTCGATGGTGAATTCGATGTCGCACAGGTCGCGGTAGTGCGTCTCCAGCGTCTCCATGATCTGCATCAGCTGGTCGTACGAGGCCTTGTCGAGCCGCTCCAGCTCGGCGAGCGGCACGGTGTTGCGGATGCCGGCGACGACGTCCTCGCCCTGGGCGTTCTGCAAGTAGTCGCCGTAGACGCCCTGGTGGCCGCTGGCGGGGTCGCGGGTGAAGGCGACGCCGGTGCCCGAGTCGGGGCCGAGGTTGCCGAAGACCATCGAGCAGATGTTGACGGCCGTGCCCAGGTCGCCGGGGATGCGCTCCTGGCGCCGGTAGAGCTTGGCGCGCTCGCCGTTCCACGAGTCGAAGACCGCCCTTATGGCGAGGTCCATCTGCTCGCGGGCCTCCTGCGGGAAGTCCCGGCCGGTCTCCTTGGAGACGATGTCCTTGAACTGCTCGACCAGGCCGCGCAGATCGGCGGCGTCGAGCTCGACGTCGGTGCTCACGCCCTTGGCGTGCTTGGCCTCCTCCAGCGCCTCCTCGAAGAGGTCGCCGTCGACGCCCAGCACGGTCTTGCCGAACATCTGGATGAGGCGGCGGTACGAGTCCCACGCGAACCGCTCGTCACCGGCCTGGGCCACGAGCCCGGTCACGGAGGCATCGGAGAGGCCGATGTTGAGGACGGTGTCCATCATGCCGGGCATGGAGAACTTGGCACCCGAGCGCACCGAGACCAGCAGCGGGTCGTCGGCCTGGCCCAGCTTCTTGCCCATCCGCGCCTCGAGCGCGTCGAGGTGGGCGGTGACCTCGTCACGCAGTGCCGGGGGCTCCTCGCCCCCGGCGAGGTAGACCTTGCACGCCTCGGTGGTGATGGTGAAGCCGGGAGGGACGGGAAGACCGAGGTTGGTCATCTCGGCGAGGTTGGCGCCCTTGCCGCCGAGCAGGTCCTTGAGCTCCTTGTTGCCCTCGGTGAAGTCGTAGACGAACTTCTGCTGTTCTTCGTTTACCGGCACGGGACTCGACTCCTCACTGGGGCCTCCCGGACTCAGATGGGGAGGGCTGCCCTGACGGCGGGGAGCGTACCCAGATCGAAGGCTTCTGAGGAGGTCCACTCCATCGTCATGGGGCCGCAACCACCCGTCTGCCAACAGATCGAAAGTCACCCACCCCACCGAGGTAGATGAGCGATCCCTTCACATTGTGAAGACAGATTCACGGAAAGGCGTCGAGCCATCACGGCCTGTCGAGAATTCGCGCCGTTCGCCGTCATCTTATGAAGGCGTACCGAGGGTGGCACCCAGTGCCACCTTTGGAAAATGCAACCTCCTTTAAAGCGCTCATCTGAGCGGTCCCCCTATCAGAGGTGGCGAGAATCACGCCGGTGGCAGACCCCGCAAAGTACACTTTCCGGGTGAACGAGAACCTGCCTCCCTGCCCCAACTGCTCGAGTGCGTACACCTATGAGATGGGTGCGCTCCTGGTCTGCCCCGAGTGCGGACACGAGTGGTCTCCCGAGCCGACCGATGCCGCGGCCGATGCCGGTGAGAAGACAGTCAAGGACGCGGTCGGCAACGTCCTGGCCGACGGCGACACCGTGACGGTGGTCAAGAGCCTCAAGGTCAAGGGGCACCCGACCGGCATCAAGGCCGGCACCAAGGTGCGCGGCATCCGTCTCGTGGACGGTCCGGACGGCCACGACATCGACTGCAAGGTCGACGGAATCGGCCAGATGTACCTCAAGTCCAGCCTGGTCAAGAAGGCCTGAGCCGCTGCACATAGCCACTGCACATATGAGACCGCCCGGGAGATCCTCCCGGGCGGTCTCATATGTGCCGACGGGCTCAGCCGCCCGAGGTGTCCAGCTCCGCGTCCGCGCTCACGGCGGCGCAGTCGTACGGGTCGTCGAGCCAGCCCTCCGGCAGGACCACGCGGTTGCGGCCGGAGGTCCGCCCGCGCGGACCGTCGGCGCCCGCGGGCCAGGGCTGGTCGAGGTCGAGCTCGCCCAGCAGGCTCTCCAGCTCGGCCAGGGACGAGGTGATCGCCAGCTTCTTGCGCAGCTCCGAGCCGATGGAGAAGCCCTTGGTGTACCAGGCGACGTGCTTGCGGAAGTCGATGACGCCGCGCTCCTCGCTCTCCAGCCACTGGCCGAGCAGCTCCGCGTGGCGCAGCATCACGCGGCCCACCTCCCGCAGGGTCGGCGCGGCGGGGCTCTGGGCGCCGTCCTCGTCGAACGCGGCCACCAGGTCGCCGAAGAGCCAGGGCCGCCCGAGGCAGCCGCGGCCGACCACGACACCGTCACAGCCGGTCTCGCGCATCATCCGCACCGCGTCGTCGGCCGACCAGATATCGCCATTTCCGAGCACGGGGATCTCGGGGACGGCTTCCTTCAGGCGGGCTATGGCATCCCAGTCGGCGGTGCCGCCGTAGTGCTGGGCCGCCGTGCGGCCGTGCAGGGCGATGGCCGTGACGCCCTCCTCGACGGCGATCCGGCCCGCGTCGAGGAAGGTGATGTGGTCGTCGTCGATGCCCTTGCGCATCTTCATCGTGACCGGCAGCGAGCCGGCGTTGCCGACGGCCTCGCGCAGGATCGAGCGCAGCAGGTTCCGCTTGTACGGCAGCGCGGAGCCGCCGCCCTTGCGGGTGACCTTGGGGACGGGGCAGCCGAAGTTGAGGTCGATGTGGTCGGCCAGGTCCTCGTCCACGATCATGCGGACGGCCCTGCCGACGGTGACCGGGTCGACACCGTAGAGCTGGATCGAGCGCGGCTTCTCGGTGCCGTCGAAGTGGATCAGCCGCATGGTCTTGGCGTCCCGCTCGACGAGCGCCCGGGTCGTGATCATCTCGCTGACGAAGAGCCCCTTGCCCCCGCTGAACTCACGGCACAGCGTGCGGAAGGGCGCATTGGTGATCCCGGCCATCGGGGCAAGGACCACCGGCGGCTGCACCGAGTGCGGGCCGATCTGGAGCTGCGTCATGGAGAGGCTTCCTCGGTCGTGCGGTGGGAGGGACGACCGTCCATTGTCCCTCATTCGGCACAGTCCTCATCCGGCGCAGGCGCCGACCCGCTGCTCGGCGATCACCAGGCGCTGCAGCTCCTCGAGCCGCTCGCGCGTCTCCTCGTCGACCGGGGTGTAGGTGGACAGCCGGGCCCCGGGGGTGGGCCCGAGCCACATGCTGGTGTGCTGGACCCTGAGCAGGCCCACGCGGGGGTGCTGGAACGCCTTGGTCCGCGCGGCGGCGTCGTGGACGACCTCGTGCCGGGCCCATATCTCGCGGAACTCCGGGGAGGCGTCGTGGAGCCGCTTGACCAGGCACTTCCAGGCGGGCTCGGCCACGTGCTCGGCCATGGCGGCACGGAACTTGGCGGCCATCAGGCGGGTCGTCTCCTCGCGCTGGACGAGGCGGGCGCGCCAGTCGGCGTCGGTGAAGGCGAGCCACATGCAGTTACGGTCACGCGGGGGCAGGGCGTCGAGGTCGCCCAGCAGCTGCCCGTAGGTGCGGTTGTAGGCGAGGATGTCGTAGCGCGCGTTCTGCACGCAGGCGGGGAAGGGCTCGAGCTGGCGGAGCATCTGCACCACCGCCTCCGCCACGCCCGTGTGCTCGGTCTCGGGCAGCGGGTCGGCGACGTTGGCCAGGGCGAAGAGGTGGGAGCGCTCGTCGCGGCCGAGCATCAGGGCGCGGGCGACGGAGTCGAGGACCTGCACCGAGGCCTGTATGTCGCGGGCCTGCTCCATCCACGTGTACCAAGTGACACCGACGGCGGCGAGCTGGGCGACCTCCTCGCGGCGCAGCCCGGGGGTGCGGCGCCGGGGACCGCGCGGCAGGCCGACCTGCTCGGGCGTTATGCGCTCGCGGCGGCTGCGCAGGAAGGCTGCGAGCTCGTTGCGGCGTACGTCGTCGACGACCTCGGTCGGGGTGGTCGGGGGTTCCAGCGCCATCGCGGTCATGTCTCCAGGGTGCGGGACGGGCGAGCGGGTTGCCAGGTAGTGCTGGTACCAGGATAAAGAGACTCTGGTACCTGTCTGACGGAGCCGGGATCGTGGTGTCCGTGAGCGAACTCCGTACTGCCACCCGTCCCGTTTCCCCGCCTCGATCATCTCCCACCCATTCCGCCTCGTCTGCCGCGTCCACCGCGTCCGCCTCGTCCGCTGCGCTCGGCGGGCTGGGCCTGCTGACCGTCCTGCTCGGCGCCGCGCTGCCGATGGTGGACGCCTTCATCGTCAATGTCGCCCTGCCCACCATCGACCACGACCTGCACGCCGGGCCGGCGCTGCTCGAGATGGTGGTCGGCGGCTATGGCGTGGCCTATGCCGTGCTGCTCGTGCTGGGCGGGCGGCTGGGCGACATGCTCGGCCGCAGACGGCTGTTCCTGTGGGGCACGGCCGCGTTCGGGATCACGTCGGTGGCCTGCGGCCTCGCGCCGGACGCCTGGACGCTGGTCGCCGCCCGGGTCGCGCAGGGCGCGGCGTCGGCGCTGATGATGCCGCAGGTCCTCGCGACGATCCAGGCCACGACGAGCGGCCAGTCCCGGATCAGGGCGCTGAGCAAGTACAGCGCGACCGCCGGGGTCTCGAGCGCGGTCGGCCAGGTGCTGGGCGGCGTGCTGGTCTCGCTGGACATAGCCGGCACGGGCTGGCGCTCGATCTTCCTGGTGAACGCCCCGGTGGCGGTGGCCGCCCTGGTGCTGGCGGTGCGCACCGTGCCGGAGACGCGCTCGGAGCACCCGACGCGCGTGGACGGTCCGGGCACCGCGCTGCTGTCGCTGACGCTGATATCGCTGCTGCTGCCGCTGACCGAGGGCCGGGCCGCCGGCTGGCCGGTGTGGTCCTGGGTGCTGCTGGCGGTGTTCCCCTTCGCGGCCGTGGCGTTCCTGGTGGTCGAGTGGCGCTCGGAGCGCGCGGGCCGTACCCCGCTGGTGCCGCCGTCGCTGCTGCGGATCCACTCGGTGCGCAGCGGGCTGGCGCTGCTCGTGCCCTTCTGCCTGGGCTGGGGCGGCTTCATGTTCGTGATGGCGGTGGCCCTGCAGGAGGGGCTGCGCCTCGGCCCGATGGCGGCGGGGCTGGCCCTGGTGCCGCTGTGCCTGGCGTTCTTCGTCGCCTCGACGGTGGGCCCGCGGCTCGCCGCGCGCCACGGCCGCCGGGTCGTGACGGCCGGTGTGCTCTTCCAGGCGGTCGGGCTGCTCGCGCTGCTCGCCACCTTCCACTGGGGCTGGCACGGGCTGGACGGCTGGGGCACGGCTCCGGCGCTGGCGCTGCAGGGGCTGGGCCAGGGCCTGCTGTTCCCGCTGACGATGCGCACGGTGCTGAGCGAGGTGCCGGTGGCCCAGGCGGGTGTCGGCGGCGGGGTCATGGTCACCACGCAGCAGTCCTTCATGGCACTGGGTGTGGCCACGCTCGGCACGCTCTTCCTCTCCCTGTCCTCGTCGATGGGGATGCGGGACGCCCTGACGGTCACGCTCGCCGTGCAGCTTGCGGCCGTGGCGGTGACGGTGGTGCTGAGTCTGCGGCTGCCGCGCGAGGTGCGCTGAGGCCCGACCCCGGAGGCAGTGCGGACAAGCATGGAATGACAGATATTGAAATCTGTCATTCCATGTGTCACTCTCTAGAGGCACCCCCTGTTCCTTGCTCACTGAGGAGTCCCCCGTGCTGCACCGCACTCTTGGCACCACCGGTCCCCAGGTCTCGGCCCTCGGCCTCGGCTGCATGGGCATGTCCGCCCTCTACGGCGACGCCGACCGCGCCGAGTCGATCGCCACCATCCACGCCGCGCTGGACGCGGGCATCACCCTGCTCGACACCGGCGACTTCTACGGCATGGGCCACAACGAGCTGCTCATCGGCGAGGCGCTGCGCTCCGCGAGCCCCGCCCACCGCGAAAAGGCGCTCACCAGCGTCAAGTTCGGCGCCCTGCGCGGCCCGGACGGCAACTGGTCCGGCTACGACGGCCGCCCCGCGGCGGTGAAGAACTTCGCCGCGTACTCGCTCCAGCGCCTCGGCACCGACCACATCGACATCTACCGCATCGCCCGCGTCGACCCGGACGTCCCGATCGAGGAGACGGTCGGCGCGATCGCCGAGCTGGTCGAAGCCGGGTACGTCCGGCACATCGGCCTCTCGGAGGTGGGCGCGGACACCGTCCGCCGGGCCGCCTCCGCCGCCCCCATCGCCGATCTGCAGATCGAGTACTCGCTGCTCTCCCGCGGTATCGAGGCGGAGATCCTGCCGGCCTGCCGCGAGCTGGGCATCGGCGTCACCGCCTACGGCGTGCTCTCGCGCGGCCTGATCAGCGGCCATGTCTCCCGCGACGCGCAGTTCGCCGCGAACGACTTCCGGGGCATGAGCCCGCGCTTCCAGGGCGAGAACCTCCAGCGCAACCTCGACCTGGTCGACGCACTGCGGAAGGTCGCGGACAAGCAGGGCGTCACGGTGGCGCAGACCGCGATCGCCTGGGTGCTCTCCCGGGGCGAGGACATCGTCCCGCTGGTCGGCGCCCGCCGCCGTGACCGTCTCACCGAGGCGCTCGGCGCACTGGACGTCGCCCTGAGCACGGACGACCTGGCCGCCATCGAGGCAGCCGTCCCCGTGGGCGCGGCGGCCGGCGAGCGCTACCCGGCCGCGCAGATGGCGCACCTCGACAGCGAGCGGTAGCCCGCGCGGGCGGGGTACGGCAGCGGCCGGCCCCGCCCGTACGCCCGTTACCCTCGACCGGTCGGCGCCTGCCACCGAGGCGCCTGCCACCGAAAGGACCGTTGCCTCTCATGCCGCCCGAGACCCTGACCCCCGAACGCATCCTCGAGGCCACCGAGGAGGTACTGCGCCGCTTCGGCCCGGCCAAGGCCACCGTGGTGGACGTGGCCCGGGCCCTGGGCGTCAGCCACGGCAGCGTCTACCGCCACTTCGGCAGCAAGGCCGCGCTGCGGGAGGCGGTGACCGACCGCTGGCTCGGCAAGGCGCACGCCGAGATGTCCGCCATCGCGGAGGCGGACGGCCCGGCCGCGGACCGGCTGCGTGAGTGGTTCGTCGCGCTCTTCGCCGCGAAGCGGCGCAAGGCCGGTGACGACCCGGAGCTCTTCGCGACGTACATGGTGCTCACCGGCGAGAACAGCGAGACGGTCGAGCGCCATGTCCAGAGGATGCTCGACCAGCTGGCCGCGATCGTCGAACAGGGCGTCCGCAGCGGGGAGTTCACGTCCTCGGACCCTGCCGTCACGGCCCGCGCGCTGTGGGACGCGACCGGCCGCTTCCACGACCCCGCGTACGCGGCGGAGTGGTCCCGCCCGGGGATCGACGCGGCGTTCGCCGCGGTGTGCGACCTGGTGCTGCGGGGGCTGTCCGTCAGCTGACGCCCAGGAAGCGGAGCACCGCCAGCACACGGCGGTGGTCCGCGTCCGCCTTCGGCAGGTCCAGCTTCCCCAGGATGCTGTTGATGTGCTTCGCGACAGCGCTCTCGCTCACCACGAGCCGCTCCGCGATGCCCGCGTTCGACCGGCCCTCCGCCATCAGCTCCAGCACTTCCCGCTCGCGCGGCGTGAGCCGGTCGAGCGGGTCGCTGTGCCGGCGCACCAGCAGCTGCGAGACCACCTGCGGGTCGAGGGCCGTACCGCCGCCCGCGACCCGTCTCAGTGCCTCGATGAACTCCTCGACGTCCGCGACGCGTTGCTTGAGGAGATAGCCGACGCCCCGGGTGTCGCCCGTGAGCAGGTCGGCCGCGTACCGCTCCTCGACGTACTGCGAGAGCAGCAGCACCGCCATGTCGGGCCACTGCTTGCGCATGACGAGCGCGGCCCGTACGCCCTCGTCCGTGAACCCCGGCGGCATCCGGACGTCGCACACGGCGATGTCCGGACGGTGTTCCTCCACGGCGGCCAACACGGCCTCCGCGTCGCCGACTTCCGCGACCACCTCGAATCCTGCCGCCTCGAGGACCTTCACCAGTCCCACCCTCAGCAGAACGGAATCCTCGGCGATCACGGCGCGCACGGCAGCTCCACAGTCACAACGGTCGGGCCCCCCACGGGGCTGCTGATCGAGAAGGTGCCGTCGACCGACGCGACCCGCTTGGCCAGACCCGCCAGCCCGGTGCCCCCGGAGGGATCCGCACCGCCCACGCCGTCGTCGGAGACGACGACGAGAAGTATCCCCCCGAACCGTTCGACGGTGACATCCACCCTCGACGCCTGTGCGTGTTTGACCACGTTCGCGAGCGCCTCCGATACCACGAAGTAGGCCACGGCCTCGATCGCCGGCGCGGGCCGCGACTCCAGGTCGACCCTGACCCGCACCGGCAGCGGCGACCGTTCCGCGAGGCCCGACAGCGCCGCGTCCAGCCCACGGTCCTCGAGCACCGCCGGGTGCAGGCCCCGTACGAGGTTGCTGAGCTCCTCGATCGCCTCCTTCGCCTCGCGGTGCGCCTCGTCGATCACCTTCCGGGCATCCTCGGGCAGATCGGGCAATGTGGCTTTCGCGAGGCCGAGGTTGACCGCCATGGAGACCAGCCGCTGCTGTGCCCCGTCGTGCAGGTCGCGCTCGATCCGCCGCCGCTCGGCGTCCGCCGCGTCCACCATGCCCGCACGGCTCTCGGTGACCTCCTCGACGCGGCGCGCCAACTGCTCGGCGCGGCTGGGCCCGAGCCGGTACATCGCGGCCTGGACGTCCGCCCGGGCGAGGACCTTGGTGAGCCAGGCGGCCAGGCAAAGGCCGCACAGCCCGATGACGGTGACATACGTGCCCTGTACGGCATAGCGGGCGAACTTCAGCCGGTCCTCCGGCGGCACCATCCACATCCAGATGTAGACGGTGGCCGCCACCACCGACAGCACCCACAGCATCAGCACCAGCGCCCCGCCCAGCGTGATCAGCGGCCCGAGCACCAGGTTGTACATCACCTGCCGCCAAGAGGACGGCGCGCGCAGCCAGTTCCGCGCCCGTTCCCCGCGCGAGGAGCCCTCCACCCTCACCGGCTCCGGTATCTCCACCCCGAGCCGGACACGGAAACGCGCCCGCTGCATCGCCGTGAACGCGGGCGTCATCGCGATCAGCGCCACCACCGGGGCGATCAGCGCCACCAGAACCGCGAGCGTCTCCGACGGCTCACCCGGCACCGGCAGCCACGGCAGGGCCAGGACGACCATCGCCACGAAGTGCACCAGGGCGCCGGTGAGGTGGAAGGCGAACGACCGGCCGACGTTCTTGAAGGGGCGCAGCACCAGGGGCCGCACAAAGCTGGGGATGTGCATGGCCACACCGTAAATGCGCAGCTCACGCCGGACCATGCCACTGTCGCCCGGCTTGGGGGTGCAACCAGCACCACCCCAGGTCGGACAGCAGCGCTACTGATTACGGCGCGCCGTGACGGGACCCTGGAAGTGCCGAGATCACCCCGCAAGGAGCCCCCCGATGACCGTCCTCGAACTCCCGCGCCGCACCGAGCCGGTGGGCCACGCCGAGGACACGGACGCCCTGGCCGAGGTGATCGCCCTGCGGGACGAGGCACCCGCGCCGTACCCCCGTCGCCGTCACCGGCTGCTGGGCCACGGCCTGGCCGCGTGCGGACTCGCGCTGCTCCCCTGGCTGTTCGTGCTCGCGACGAGCCTCCCGGCCGAGACGACCGCCTCGAAGTGGTCCACGGCCTGGGTCGGCCTGGACGCCCTGGAGGCGCTCGCCCTCATCACCACGGGCATCCTGGCCGCCCGCCACGACGCCCGCCACACCCTGACCGCCGCCGTGACGGCGACGCTGCTGGTGCTGGACGCCTGGTTCGACGTGATGACCGCGGCCCCGGGAGCGGACCGGGTCTCGGCCATCGTGATGGCCGCGGCCGTGGAACTGCCGCTCGCCGCGCTGTGCGCGGTGGTGGCGGCACGGGGCGGGCGGACGCGGGGGTGCCGTCGCTGAAACGCCCGAGGGCCCCGGCCCCGCCGAAGCGGGAAACCGGGGCCCTCGGCCACGCGATTCAGGGTCAGCAGCCCAGCAGGCGCGCACCCAGGTAGGCCTCGATCTGGTCGAGCGAGACCCGCTCCTGCTTCATGGTGTCGCGCTCGCGCACGGTCACCGCGTTGTCGTCGAGGGTGTCGAAGTCGACGGTGACGCAGAACGGGGTGCCGATCTCGTCCTGGCGGCGGTAGCGGCGGCCGATGGCGCCCGCGTCGTCGAAGTCGATGTTCCAGTTCTTGCGCAGGTCCGCCGCGAGGCCCTTGGCCTTCGGGGAGAGCTGCGGGTTGCGGGACAGCGGCAGCACCGCGACCTTGACCGGCGCGAGGCGCGGGTCGAGGCGCATGACGGTGCGCTTCTCCATGACGCCCTTGGCGTTGGGGGCCTCGTCCTCGTTGTACGCGTCGAGCATGAAGGCGAGCATGGCGCGGTTGAGGCCGGCCGCCGGCTCGATGACGTACGGGAACCAGCGCTCGCCAGCTTCCTGGTCGAAGAACGACAGGTCCTGGCCGGACGCCTTGGAGTGCGCCTTGAGGTCGTAGTCGGTGCGGTTGGCCACGCCCTCCAGCTCCGAGTACTCGGTGCCGCCGAAGTTGAAGCGGTACTCGATGTCGACGGTGCGCTTGGAGTAGTGGGAGAGCTTCTCAGCGGCGTGCTCGTACCACCGCATGTTCTCCTCGCGCATGCCGAGGCCGGTGTACCAGTTCCAGCGCTGCTCCATCCAGTACTCGTGCCACTGCTCGTCCTCGCCCGGCTTGACGAAGAACTCCATCTCCATCTGCTCGAACTCACGCGTGCGGAAGATGAAGTTGCCCGGCGTGATCTCGTTGCGGAAGGACTTGCCGGTCTGGGCGATGCCGAACGGCGGCTTGCGGCGCGAGGTCTGCTGGACCTGGGCGAAGTTGGTGAAGATGCCCTGCGCGGTCTCGGGGCGCAGGTAGGACACCGAGCCGGTGTCCTGGGTCGGGCCGAGGTGGGTGGAGAGCAGGCCGGAGAACTGCTTGGGCTCGGTGAAGCCGCCCTTGTTGCCGCAGTGCGGGCAGTTGAGGTCGGTGAGGCCGTTCTCGGGGAGCTTGCCGTGCTTGGCCTCGTACGCCTCCTCCAGGTGGTCCGCGCGGAAGCGCTTGTGGCAGGAGGTGCACTCGGTCAGCGGGTCGGTGAAGGTGGCGACGTGGCCGGACGCCTCCCAGACCTCACGGGCCAGGATCACCGACGAGTCGAGGCCGACCACGTCGTCGCGCGAGGTGACCATGGAGCGCCACCACTGGCGCTTGATGTTCTCCTTGAGCTCCACACCGAGCGGTCCGTAGTCCCAGGCGGCACGCTGTCCGCCGTAGATCTCGGAGCAGGGGTAGACGAAGCCACGGCGCTTGCTCAGGCTGACGATGGTGTCGATCTTGTCGGCGGCCACGATGCTCTCTTCATTGCGACGATGAACAGCGAATGCTTCAGGTTACCGGCGCGGACACCCCCACCTCCAAATCGGTTCCGGCCGGAACATGACCATCCCCTTGACCCGATCGCTGTTGACAATCATTTCCATTTTTGTTGAAAATGGGATTCATGAACGACAGCCGCTCCCGCGTCCCCCGAATATCCGCGCGAATCACCGCCCCCGCCGTTGCCGCGACCGCCGCCCTCGCCCTGGTCACGCTCTCCGCGTGCTCCTCCGACAAGCAGGACGCGTTCGGCAAGGACGGCAAGCTGCACGTGACGGCGTCGTTCTATCCGATGGAGTTCCTGGCGCAGCAGATCGGCGGCGACCACGTCTCCGTCAAGGGCCTGACCAAGCCCGGCCAGGAGCCGCACGACCTGGAGCTCAAGCCCCGGCAGATCACCGAGCTGGGCAAGTCCGGCGCGATCGTCTACCTCAAGGGCCTC
Source organism: Streptomyces sp. SX-6 (assembly GCF_059089585.1). NCBI lineage: Bacteria > Bacillati > Actinomycetota > Actinomycetes > Kitasatosporales > Streptomycetaceae > Streptomyces > Streptomyces sp. SX-6. The sequence continues at coordinate 223,112 of NZ_JBTHHU010000008.1, forward strand.
CAGCCCGCCGTGGACGAGGCCGTCAAGCAGTCCGGCGTGGACCACATCGCCGACGCGGCCGCCCTCACCGGCCTGGAGGACCACGGCACCGAGGTCGACGGCAAGAACCACACCACCGGGGACAACCACTCCCACTCGGAGCACGACGCGGGCGCCGACCCGCACATCTGGCTTGATCCCGTCCGCTTCGCGCAGGTCGCCAAGGGTGTGGGCAAGACCCTCGCCGAGGCCGACCCCGAGCACAAGGCGGACTACGCGAAGAACACCGATACGCTGGTCAAGAAGCTCGACGAACTCAACAAGAAGTACGAGTCGGGTCTGAAGAACCGCGCGTCGGACACCTTCATCACCACCCACGCCGCCTTCGGCTACCTCGCCGAGCGCTACGGCCTCACCGAGGAGGCCATCAGCGGCGTCGACCCCGAGTCCGAGCCCAGCGCCGCCCGGATCAAGAACCTGCACCAGCTGGCCGAGGACCACCACGTGGGCACGGTCTTCTTCGAGACCATCGCCAGCCCCGCCGCGGCGAAGACCCTCGCGGGCGACCTGCACCTGAAGACCGACGTCCTCGACCCGCTCGAGGGCATCACGGACAAGTCCCGCGGCAACGACTACTTCCAGGTGATGGAGTCCAACCTCACCGCCCTGCAGAAGGCGCTCGGCACCAAGTGACCGCCACAGTGACCGCCACCCAGGAGGCACCCATGGAGCAGCCCGTCATAGCCATGCGGGGTGCCACGGCCTCGCTCGGCTCCCGGCCCGTGCTGCGCGGCATCGACCTGTCCGTACGGCGCGGCGAGGTCGTCGCGCTGCTCGGCGCAAACGGCTCGGGCAAGTCCACGGCCGTACGGGCCATCGTCGGCCAGGTCCCGCTGACCGCCGGCGAGCTGGAGCTGTTCGGCACCCCCCGGCGCCGGTTCCGCGACTGGTCGCGCGTGGGGTACGTACCGCAGCGCACCACCGCCGCGGGCGGGGTGCCGGCGACGGTGCGGGAGGTGGTCTCCGCCGGGCGGCTGGCGCGTACGCGGCTGGGCCCGGTGCGCAAGGCCGACAAGGAGGCCGTGGTCAAGGCCCTGGAGCTGGTCGGCATGGCCGACCGCCTCAAGGACTCCGTGGGCGCCCTCTCCGGCGGCCAGCACCAGCGCGTGCTCATCGCCCGCGCGCTGGCCGTGGAACCCGAACTGCTGATCATGGACGAGCCGATGGCCGGCGTGGACCTCGCCAGCCAGGAAGTGCTCGCGAACGCCCTGCGCGCCGAGGTCGCCCGGGGCGCCACCGTGCTGCTCGTCCTGCACGAACTGGGGCCGCTGGAGCCCCTCATCGACCGCGCGGTCGTCCTGCGCGACGGCTGCGTCGTCCACGACGGGCCGCCGCCCGAGGCCGTGGGGCAGCACGCCCTGCCCGGCCACGACCATGTACACCCGCACGCCGACCCGGCTGCGCAACCGACCCGGACAGGGCTGCTGAGCTGATGGACATCCTCGACGCCGCATTCATGCAGCGGGCACTGCTCGCCGCTTTCCTCGTCGGCATCACCGCCCCGGCGATCGGCATCTACCTGGTCCAGCGCCACCAGGCGCTGATGGGCGACGGCATCGGGCACGTCGCCCTCACCGGCGTGGGCCTGGGCTTCCTCCTCAACACCAGCCCGGTGTGGGTGGCCGCGGCGGTCTGCGTCGTCGGCGCGGTGGTGATGGAGCTGATCCGCTCGTACGGCAAGGCACGCGGGGACATCGCCCTCGCGATGCTCTTCTACGGCGGCATGGCCGGCGGCGTGATGCTGATCAACCTCTCGTCGAGCGGCTCCAACGCCAACCTGGTCACCTACCTCTTCGGCTCGCTGACCACGGTCTCGCAGCAGGACATCGTCGCGATCTGCGTGCTGGCCGCCTTCGTGATCGTGACCACGCTCGGCCTGCGCAGGCAGCTGTTCGCCATCTGCCAGGACGAGGAGTTCGCGCGCGTCACCGGGCTCCCGGTGCGGCTGCTGAACCTGCTGGTCGCGATCACCGCCGCGGTGACCGTCACCGTCGCCATGCGCGTGGTCGGCCTGCTGCTCGTCAGCGCCCTCATGGTGATCCCGGTCGCCGCCTCGCAGCAGATCTCCCGCAGCTTCGCCACCACCCTGGCGCTGTCGGTGACCATCGGTGTCCTGGTGACCCTGTCCGGCACCGCCACCTCCTACTACGTGGACGTCCCGCCGGGCGCGACCATCGTGCTGCTGGCGATCGGCCTCTTCGTCGTACTGACCGCGCTCGCCACTCCGCTCGCGAGAAAACGGGCCCGGAAGGCCGTCGACGAGGAGGTCTGCACGGTGGCCGACGACGTACGGGTGTGACCTGGCGCGGTACCGGGCCTGGCACAATTGGCCCGGTACCAGTGCGTTGGGTGTTCAGCCGAGCTTGAGGAGGCAACTGTGGCGACCGCCGGTCCCCCGGTACGCGGCCGATCCACCAAGCAGCGGGCCGCTGTGGCGGCCGCTCTCGACGAGGTGGACGAGTTCCGCAGCGCGCAGGAGCTCCACGACATGCTCAGGCACCGCGGCGACTCCGTCGGCCTGACCACCGTCTACCGCACCCTGCAGTCCCTCGCCGACGCCGGCGAGGTCGACGTGCTGCGCACCAGCGAGGGTGAGGCGGTCTACCGCCGCTGCTCCAGCGGGCACCACCACCACCTGGTGTGCCGGATGTGCGGCAAGGCGGTCGAGGTCGAGGGCCCGGCCGTGGAGACCTGGGCCGACGCGATCGCCCAGGAGCACGGCTTCGTGGACATCGCCCACACCGTCGAGATCTTCGGCACCTGCGGGGACTGCGCGGCCAAGAACTGACCCCCTTGACATACGAGAACTGCCCCGGGCCTGGCGCCCGGGGCAGTTCTCGTATCAGACGCGGGGCAGCGCCGTGCTCACGCCTGCGCCGCCGGCTCCTCGTTCGGGATCGCCCCGCCGAAGCGGCGGTCGCGCTGCGCGTACTCCAGGCAGGCCCGCCACAGGTCGCGGCGGTCGAAGTCCGGCCACAGCACGTCCTGGTAGACCATCTCGGCGTAAGCGCTCTGCCAGATCAGGTAGTTGGAGGTGCGCTGCTCGCCGGACGGGCGCAGGAACAGGTCCACGTCCGGCATGTCCGGGTAGTAGAGGTACTTCGCGAAGGTCTTCTCGTTGACCTTCGACGGGTCGAGCCGGCCTTCCGCGACATCGCGGGCGATGGCCGCCGCCGCGTCCGCGATCTCCGCACGGCCGCCGTAGTTGACGCAGAAGTACAGCGTCATGGCGTCGTTGTCCTTGGTCTGCTCCTGGGCGACCTGGAGCTCCTGGACGACGGACTTCCACATCTTGGGCATCCGGCCCACCCAGCGGATGCGGATGCCGAGCTCGTCCATCTCGTCCCGGCGGCGGCGGATGACGTCGCGGTTGAAGTTCATCAGGAAGCGCACCTCTTCCGGGGAGCGCCGCCAGTTCTCGGTCGAGAAGGCGTACAGGGAGAGGTTCTTCACCCCCATCTCCAGGCAGCCCTTGAGGACGTCCAGGACGACACCCTCGCCGACCTTGTGGCCCTCGGTGCGCGGCAGGCCGCGCTGCTTGGCCCAGCGGCCGTTGCCGTCCATGACGACCGCCACATGGTTCGGGACCAGCTCGCCGGGGATCTTCGGCGGCCGCGCTCCGGACGGGTGCGGGTCGGGGGTGCGGTACTCGCGTCGGGAACGGCCCAGAATCCCGCGTCGTGCCATGGGTGCCACTTCTCCTAGTGATCTCTCTAGTTCTCGACTAGTTCTCGACGTAGCGGAGGGAGCGCAGCCCCCGCTCCAGGTGCCAGTGCAGATACGCGGCGACCAGGCCGCTGCCCTCCCTGGCGTGCCGTGCCTCGCACGCGTCCGCCGTCGCCCAGTCCCCGGTCAGCAGCGCGCCGAGGAGCCCGATCGACTCCGAGGAGGGTACGACGCTTCCGGGCACCCGGCACTCCCCGCACACCACGCCGCCCGCGGCGGTCGAGAAGAACCGGTTCGGCCCGGGCATGCCGCAGCGTGCGCACGCGTCGAAGCTGGGCGCGTAGCCGTTGACGGCCAGCGAGCGCAGCAGGAACGCGTCCAGGATCAGGTGCGGGGCGTGCTCCCCCGCGGCGAGCGTCCGCAGGCCGCCGACGAGCAGCAGGTACTGCTGCACGGCCGGTTCGCCCTCGTGGTCGGTGAACCGCTCGGCGGTCTCGAGCATGGCGGTGCCCGCGGTGTAGCGGGCGTAGTCGGTGACGATGCCGCCGCCGTACGCGGCGATGGTCTCCGTCTGCGTGCACAGCGGCAGACCGCGGCCGACGAGCTCGCTGCCGCGCGCGAAGAACTGCACGTCGACGTGCGAGAACGGCTCGAGCCGCGCCCCGAACTTCGACTTGGTCCGCCGTACCCCGCGCGCCACGGCCCGCACCCGCCCGTGCCCACGGGTGAGCAGAGTGATGATGCGGTCCGCTTCACCCAGCTTCTGGGTACGCAGCACGATGCCGTCGTCGCGGAACAGACTCATGGGGGTCATTGTCCCGCACGGGACGGGGTCCCCTCCCCCGCCCTGCCCCTACGACGGCGTGCGCGCCGCCGCCAGCAACCGCTCCGTGTCCTCCGGGCAGATCAGCAGCGCCCGCCCCACCGTGGCCAGCACCTCCCGCTCCGCCGGCCGGTACGGCCCGTCCGCGAGCGCGATCCGCGCCCCCTGCAGCAGGATCGATTCACGTCCCGCCGCCACGAGATGCGGGGCCAGCGGTTCCAGTGCCTCGTGCAGCTCGATCGCCAGCGCCGTCCCGCAGGGGTCGAACCCGTCCCGCACCGGCCCTGTCGGTGAGGCGTACGCCCCGGGCAGCCGCCCCGTGTCCGCGGCGAGCGCCTCGATCAGCGTGACGAGCTGCTCCTCGCTGCAGTCCGCGAAGCCCGCCGCCCGCACCGCGCCGACCGCGGCCCTGCGCACCGTGCGCGCCTCGGTGCCGCCCGCGGCGAGCACCGCGAGCGCCACGGTGTGCACCGCGTCCCGCAGCATCGCGGAGAAACGGGTGGTGGTGGGGTGGTCGAGGGCGTCCATGGCGTACCGCGTACGGCAGGCCGTGCACTCGACGACCGGCCCGGCCTGCCCGCGCGGCAGCAGCGGCACTCCGAAGGCGACGAGACGGCGGCGGCCCGTACGGCGGTGGTAATTGCGGTCGCCGCCGCAGCCGGGGCAGAAGAACTCACCGTCGCCGACGGTACGCCATACGGTGCGTACGCCCAGCACACATCGGTCGGGGCGTTGTCGGCCTTGCGCGTGCATCACCGGGCACCTCCATAACGCCACGGCCTGGTCGCCGCGTTGACGTGATGTTAGCCACATCGTTGATGTGGCGTCAGTACCCCGCGCACGGAGTGGGGCGGGGCTCGGTCCGGACACGCCACCGGCCCCACCGGATACGGTGGTTTCGGCGGCGTGCCATTGACAGCAGACCCACAACTGCCCTGAAAAACAAGGGCGTCAGTCCCGATAGGCCCGATTCACCGCGGACACGACGGCCTTCAGCGAGGCGCGCGTCGTGTTGGGGTCGATACCGATGCCCCACAGCACCTTGCCGTCGATCACACACTCGATGTACGAGGCGGCCTGGGCGCTGGCGCCCTCGCTCATCGTGTGCTCGGTGTAGTCGAGCAGCCGGGCGTCGACGCCGACCGCGGCCAGCGCGTCGAAGAACGCGGAGATCGGACCGTTGCCGACACCCTGCAGGACGATCTCGGCACCGTCCATGACCGCCTCGACGGTGAGCGCGTCGGTACCCTGCCCGGCCGTCGTCGTCTGGGCCGAGCGGAGCGCGATCCGCCCCCAGGGACGGTCGTCGACGGGCAGGTACTCGTCGCGGAAGATCGCCCAGATCTCCTGCGGCGTGACCTCGCCGCCCTCCGCGTCCGTCCGGGTCTGGATGATGCGGGAGAACTCGATCTGCATGCGGCGCGGCAGCTCGAGCTTGTGGTCGTTCTTCAGGACGTACGCGATGCCGCCCTTGCCGGACTGGGAGTTGACGCGGATGACGGCCTCGTAGGACCGTCCGACGTCCTTCGGGTCGATCGGCAGGTACGGCACCGCCCACTCGATGTCGTCCACGCTCTTCCCGGCCGCGGCCGCGTCGGCCTCCATGACCTCGAAGCCCTTCTTGATGGCGTCCTGGTGGGAGCCGGAGAAGGCGGTGTAGACCAGGTCGCCCGCGTAGGGGTGGCGCGGGTGGACCTCCATCTGGTTGCAGTACTCGGCGGTACGCCGGACCTCGTCGATCTGCGAGAAGTCGATCTGCGGGTCGACGCCTTGCGAGAACAGGTTCATGCCCAGCGTCACCAGGTCGACATTGCCCGTGCGCTCGCCCTGCCCGAACAGACAGCCCTCGATCCGGTCCGCCCCGGCCATGATCGCCAGCTCGGCGGCAGCCACGGCCGTGCCGCGGTCGTTGTGCGGGTGGACGGACAGACAGATGTGCTCGCGCCGGGACAGGTGACGCGACATCCACTCGAACCGGTCGGCGTGCGTGGAAGGCGCCGACCGCTCGACGGTCGCGGGCAGGTTGAGGATGATCTCGCGGCCGGGTTCCGGCTGCCAGACGTCCATGACGCCCTCGCAGACCTCGAGGGCGAAGTCCAGCTCGGTGTCGGTGAAGATCTCCGGGCTGTACTGATAGCCGAACACCGTCTCGTTGCCGAGGATCTTGTCCGCGTACTCCATCACCAGCCGGGTGCCGTCCACCGCGATCTGCTTCACCTGCTCCCGCGAGCCGCGGAAGACCACCCGCCGGAAGACCGGCGCCGTCGCGTTGTACAGATGCACCGTCGCCCGGTGCGCCCCGCGCAGGGACTCCACCGTCCGCTCGATCAGTTCCTCGCGCGCCTGGGTCAGCACGGAGATCGTCACATCCTCGGGGACCGCCCCCTCTTCGATGATCGACCGCACGAAGTCGTAGTCCGTCGCACCCGACGACGGAAAACCGACCTCGATCTCCTTGTAGCCCATGCGCACCAGCAGATCGAACATCTCCCGCTTACGGGCCGGGGACATCGGATCGATCAGCGCCTGGTTACCGTCCCGCAGATCGGTCGACAGCCAACGCGGCGCGGCGGTGAGGCGCTGCTCCGGCCACGTACGGTCCGGCAGGTCCACGGCCTCGTACGGGCGGTACTTGTGCACCGGCATCCCGGACGAGCGCTGGGTGACGGTGGCGGCGGTGACCGGAGTGGGGCGGCCGACGGAATCGGAAATCTCGGGCATCTGCGCAGGGCTCCTCGGGGGTCCGCTGGGGAGGCCGACGAGGGTGCGCTCGGGGGGCAGCACCGGACTCCGCGGGGAGGGGGTCGGCCTACGACTACAGACCCTCGCCGCGGCAGCTAAGAAGAAGCAGCCCGAAACGCATGATGCGCAGCACCGTAACCGACACCCGTGCACTCGCGCCGCCCCGTATCAGCATGCGGGATGCGGAACCTTCGCCACCCAAATGGAGATCAACCACTCGATTTCATTAATCACCGCACAAAGGAGTGACAGTTTCGCTACCCAGTGCCACATTGCTGGCCATGAACGCATCGGCTGAACCGGTATTCCGCACGATCATCCCCCCGCACATCCTCGAAGCGCTCGCGCTGGCCGAGGACCCCGCGGTGTACGAACCCGCGCGCCGCACCCTCGAGCACGATGCCCTCCACCGCGCCCGGCGCCACATCACCACCCTCGCCGGGCAGGCTACGACCACCGCCGCCGCCTCCGACCATCCGAACCGCACCATCTACGACGCCGGGCACCAGCAGGACCTGCCCGGCCACGAGATCCACGCCGAGGGCGCCGGCCCCGGCAAGGACGCCACGGCCAACCGCGCCTACGCCGCCCTCGGTGCCACTTTCGACTTCTACCTCAAGGTCTACGGACGCCACTCCATCGACGGCGTCGGCCTGCCGCTCAACGCCAGCGTCCATTTCGGCCAGGACTATGACAACGCCTTCTGGAACGGCGAGCAGATGGTGTTCGGCGACGGGGACGGCAACATCTTCCTCGACTTCACCAACTGCATCGACGTCATCGGCCACGAACTGACCCACGGGGTCACCCAGTACACGGCCAACCTCGACTACTACGGCCAGTCCGGCGCCCTCAACGAGTCGATTTCGGATGTCTTCGGCTCACTGATCAAGCAGTACTCCCTCGGCCAGACCACCGAACAGGCCGACTGGCTGATCGGTGCGGGCCTGCTGGGCCCCACGATCCACGGCACGGCCCTGCGCTCCATGAAGGCCCCCGGCACGGCCTACGACGACCCCCAGCTGGGCAAGGACCCCCAGCCCGCCACCATGGACGACTACGTGAACACCCCCCGCGACAACGGCGGTGTCCACATCAACTCCGGCATCCCCAACCATGCCTTCTATCTCGTCGCCGCCGCCCTCGGCGGCCATGCGTGGGAACGCGCGGGCAAGATCTGGTACGCGACCCTGACCGGCGGCGAGCTGGCCTCCGACGCCGACTTCGCCACGTTCGCGCGGCTGACCGCAGCCACGGCCCGGAGCCTGTTCGGCGACGGCGACGAGACCCAGGCGGTGCTCAAGGCCTGGTCCCAGGTGGGGGTCCCCACCTCGTAACCCGGCCCGTACCGGGCAACAATGGCGGCATGCGGATCGTCATCACTCGTACCGGCGGCTTCGCCGGCATCGAGCGTCGGGCCGAGCTGGACACGTCCGGCCGGCCCGACGCCAAACACCTCGAGGCCCTGGCCCACCGTGCCCTGGCCCCGGGCCGCGACTCCCCCGTCCGGGGTGTCCCCGACGGCTTCCACTACGAGATCACGGTCGACAACCGCAAGGTCACCCTTGCGGACCCGCATCTCACCGAAGACCAGCGGGAGTTGATCCGGGCGGTGCTGCGCGAAGGGGCGTAGGACGCCATTGCGACTTAAAGTGCCCATATGGGTACAGAGCGCCAGAGCCGCTGGTCCAGGTTCCGGGCCTCGCCGTTTCTGCCCGCCACCGTCCTCGTCGTCATCATCGCCGCCGCGGCCGGGCTCTTCGCCGGTTCCTACACCTACGCGATGGCCAATCCGACCCCGCATCGCATCCCCACCGCCGTCGTCGGCGTCCCCGCGTCGCAGGTCAAGCGCGTGGAGTTCGTCCGGGGGATGGAAAAGGCCCTGGACACCTCGCTCGAACTGCGCCACTACGGCACTTACGGAGCGGCCCGGGAGGCGGTGGCGGAGCAGAAGGTCTTCGCCATCCTCAGACCGCTTCCCGATGGTGCCGCCCTGGACGTGTCGGGGGCCTCCGGCGCCACCGTCGCCCAGCTGCTGGCCGAGACCGCCCCGCGCGTGGGCCAGTCGGTCGGCGCGCCGGTCACCGTACGTGACATCAACCCCCTGCAGAAGGCCGACCCACGCGGTCTGGCGATCTTCTACATCTCTCTCGCCGCCGTGATCGTCGGCTTCGTCGGCGCCGTACAGCTGAACGTCAACGCCCGTGACCTCAACCCGGCGGAACGGATCGCTTTCACCGTTGCCTACGCGCTGCTGGGCGGCTTCGCCATCGTCGCCATCGTCGACTGGGGGCTGGGCGCACTGCGGCTGCCGTTCCCCGAGTCCTGGTTCATCCTGGCGCTGACGATGTTCACCACGGGCATGGTCTTCAGCATGTTCAGCACCCTCTTCGGCCGGTGGGCGATGCTGCCGACCTGGGGGCTGATGGTGCTGCTCGGCAACCCCTCCTCCGGCGGGGCCGTCTCCTGGCCCCTGCTGCCCTCGCCGCTGGGCGTGATCGGCAAGTGGCTGCCGCCGGGAGCCTCGGTCAACGCCCAGCACACCGCCGTGTACTTCCACGGATATCAGCACGTCTTCCCGTTCGCCGTGCTGGCGGTGTGGGCGGCGGTATCGACCACGGTCTTCTGGGTCTGGCGCCACCGCCACCCGGGCGGCCGTGAGGTCCTGCGCTGATCACCGACTTGAGGCCTCCTACTTACCGGCGGCCTCCGCGAGGGTGTGAGCGACAAGTGCGTTGGCGTGACCGTGCCCCACACCGTGTTCGGCCTTGAGCCAGCCGACCAGCTCCATGTGCTTGGTCAGGGACGAACCACGGATGAGGTCCTTCCACTCGGCTATCGGCCGACCGTACTTCTTCTCGATCGACGGGAAGTAACTGGCGGGGCCCTTCACGGTTTCAGTCATGCCCGCAGTCTGGCACCCACCACTGACAACGCGGCCGCTACGGGCAACGCCGGAAGGCCAGGACCGCGTTGTGCCCGCCGAAACCGAATGCGGTGCTCACCGCGAGGTCGACGCACTGCTCACGTGCGGCCTTGGACACCACGTCCAGGTCGATGTCCGGATCGAGCGCCTCGAGGTTGGCCGTCGGCGGAACCAGCTGCCGCTGGAGCGTCAGCACGGTGAGCCCCGCCTCAACGGCCCCGCTCGCTCCCAGGCAGTGGCCCAGCGCACCCTTGGCCGAGGTCACGCTGGGCCCGTGCGGAAAGACCCGGGCGAGCAGGAGCCCCTCGACGGCGTCGTTGACCCTCGTCGCGGTGCCGTGCGCGTTGACGTGATCCACCTCCGAGGCCGTCGCGCCGGCCTCACCGAGCGCCGCGCGCAACGCGGCCTCGCCGCCGAGGTGTTCGGGGTGCGGAGCAGTGGCGCGGTACGCGTCGTTGGTGGACCCGCAGCCGGCCAGGACCGCACGCGGTACGGCACCACGCCGCCGCGCGTCGTCCGCACGCTCCAGGACCAGTACGCCCGCACCCTCACCCAGCACGAAGCCGTCGCGGCCGGCGTCGAACGGCCGGGAGGCGGCGGCCGGGTCGTCACGGCGCACCGACAGCGTGCCGAGGTTGTGGAAGGCCGCGGCCAGCAGCGGAGTGACGGCCGCATCGGCACCACCGACGACCGCCACATCACAGGAACCGGACGCCAGCAGATCCCGGCCCAGCGCAACGGCGTTGGCCCCCGTGGCACAGGCCGCGGACAGCCCCAGGCTCACCCCTCGTGCCTGGAGGGCCATGGACACCTCGGCGGCGGGCATGTTGGGGAGCGTCTTCGTCACCAGTGCGGGGGCGACGGCCTCGGGGCCGTCCCGAAGCAGATTGCGGTGCTCGTCCTCGCACGCCTGCTGACCGCCGAAGGCGGTGCCGATGACGACGGCCACCCTGGCACCGTCCCAGGATCCGGGGTCGAGCCCCGCATCACGGACCCCCTCCTGCGCCGCGGCCACGGCCAACTGCGAGCAGCGGTCCGTGCGCCACAAGGCACGACGCCCGAGATACGGCTCGGGCCGGAAGTCAGGCACACGGCAGGAGAAGTCCACCGGCAGACCGGCAAGCCCCGGGTCGGTCGAGGCGGTCAACGCCCCCTCCGACACGCCCCGCCACGTGGCCTCCACGCCGACGCCGGCCGGCGTGACCATGCCGATCCCGGTCACCATGACCTCGGCACGGGTCACTGCAATGCCCCGGCGGACCACCGCTGCGCGAGCTTCGCCTCCACCACGGCCACCAGTTGCGCGAGCGTGTGCCGCTGGGTCACCTCGTCCTCTCCGATCCTGATCCCCAGCTCCCGGTCCAGGGTGTACAGCAGCTCGACCACGGCCAGCGAATCCAGGTCCAGGGACACCAGGGCCGCCTCGGGCTTCAACTCCCCCGGTTCCACCTGGAACTTGCCGGTCAAGACGGCTTCCACCGTCTCACGCGCAGAAGTCATACCGTCCCTCCAGTTGTGCTGTAGTCACCGGTCTTCGCCACGCCGTGGAGCACCTCCCGCACACGGTCGACGAAGCCGGCGACGGCGGCGCAGGCCACTCCGGTACCGGGATGGCGTGCGGTCAGCCACACGCCCTCCCGGGTGCGGTGGACCCAGAGGTTGACCTTGCTCCCGCGGGTCTTCATCCGGGCCAGGGTCAGGGCGTTCCACTCCGCCCACCGCTGTGTCCCCGGAATGACCCGCATGTCGATGTACGAGACGAACGGGAACACCTCCGGCATCCGCCGCTCGAACTCCTCCGTCTTCCCGAGCAGTTCCGCAATCCTCGCAATCGGCTCACGCCCGATGCGCATTGCCGCTCTCGCGGCACCGTGCGCAGTCCGTACCGCCTCCCGGAACGTTTCCGCCGTGCTGAGGTCAATCTCGACTGGGCCCACTCCGACGTACCACCCCATCGAGTGCAGCCACTCGGGCCGCGTGCGGGTCTGCGCGGGCATCACCGTCCGGTAGACCGGATCCCCCGTGATCTGGCGAGTGACCATCGCCAGGGCCACGAGCAGACCGGCGAGGAACCCGCCTCCCGCCTCGTGGCAGACGCCCTCGACCGCCTCCGCGCCGAACGCGTCCAGCAGTTGCACGTCCAGCTTGGCGTGCGGCAGCAGCTCACCGTCCGCAACACCGAGGTCAAGCGGAAACCGCAGCAGCCGCTCGCCGCCCGCCTCGATGAACCGCCCCCAGCACTCAACGGCCGGATGATCGACACCCATCCGCTCGGCGGCGGCGCGCTCCTCGGCGCCGAAGGTCACGTAGCTGCCGACGTGGTCGTGTGTGACCGGCCGCCCCGCGGCGACGGCCGCGTACAGCTCCTGCCACTCCCCGACGGCCGTCATGGCCGAGAAGCCGTCGGTGTGCGCGTGGTCCATCGCGACGACGACCGTGGTGGAATGCGGACGCTCCACGGTCTCCACCACGTAACTGGGCCAGCGGTACACACTCGTTGCGTCGTCGAGACGCCCCTCGAGGTAGCTGCTGAGGCCCTCGCCATCCACGAGGTCCCCGAGTACCGCGTCGTTCACGGACACCGCGTCGGGACCGATGGTGATGCGCTCCGATCCCGCGTCCGTCCCACGGAAGCCGCTGCGCAACGTCTCATGCCGTACGGCCCACACCCGCAGCGTCTCGCGGAACGCCTCGGCGTCCAAAGGCTCCGGGATATCGAACGCGAACCCCATCCACATCGGGATTCCGGCGCCCTGTGCAGCAGTCTTCGAGGCAAACCTCAGGTGCCATTCCTGGTTGTACGACACCTGTCCGCCGCTTCCGGCCGACTGCGCCGCCTCCCGGAAGGGCGCTGCGTCCAGCGTCCACTCCCTGAGCCTTCCGGGGCGGACGTGGTACTCGGATAGCGTTGTCAGCAGCATCGCCACCTACCTTGCCCGATCATGTCCCGGTTTGCGACGCCCTGTTCAATCTTGTACACGAACTGGTGATCCGGGCCCTGGAGCGATGACGCCGCCATCGTCACCGTCGGGAGATGCGGGGCCGGTCCCTGACCACGGCGCGGAGTGCTTCGACGCGGTGGTGGACGTAGGTGTCGATGAGTTCGGGGTCGGCGGGCTGCCGTTCGCCGCGGCAGGGGCGGCAGAGACCGCCGGGGAGGGCCTGGGCTGGGCCGGGGTCGCCGCAGTTGGTGCATTCCATGAGGCGGGATGTGGGCGCTTCCACCGCTTCGGGCGGCATTTTGTCGTTGAGGCGTCGGCGAATGAACGCGCCAGGGCAGTGGATGGACTCGGCGGGCAGCCCGGTGGTGAGGATGCGGGCGAACTCCTGCGGGGTGACGCCCCGTTGGAACCATTGCGCGGCGAGCGGCTCGAGAGCTTCACACTCGGCTGCGGAGAGCGCGACGCGGGGGCTGGTTCGGCCGAGCGCGGCGAGGGCGGTGTACGCGACCGAGCGGCCGGGCTGTGGCTGCTGCTCCTCCTGCTGCGGGACGTCTCCCGCGAGGACGGCCGCCCACCAGTCGTTGTCGCGGGCGGTCCGGCTGAAGTAGCTGCGGGTGACCCACTGGGTGCCGGTGGTCTCGCGGACGCGGCGGAGGTGCCCGGCCTCGGAGAGGTTGTTGAGGGCGGTGCGGATGGCCTGCTGCCCATAAGCGGCGATCTCCTTGGCGAGCGTCTTGGCGTCCATGGCGGCGCCGTCGGGGAGCCGGTCGATGTGCGCGGCGATGGCGGCCTCGCGGGCGGGCAGGTGTGCGAAGTCGCGCGCGGTACGCGGGGCTTGATCTGGTACGGAGCGCTTGCCGTAACCGGGCGCGGCCATAGGGGGAGCAGCGATAAGGTGAGCGACAGCCATGAGATCGTCCTTGGATCTTGATGGTCAGGCCCTCGGTTGGTGGTAGCACACCGGTCGGGGGCCGTTTGCTTGTGCCGCACGCTACATGGCGATGGCGGGCGCCGACGCCGCATTCGCGAAATGTCATCCGTCCGTGTGCACACGGGAGTTGGGCGGATGGGTGGGTTCAAACCCAACAAACCATTCCTTGGAAACAGGGCTCGAATCCCGACCCCCGAAACCCGAAGCACGGGCGCCGGGCGGCACGGGTCCACGAACGCCCAGGTGTGGCCGCCAGGAGGCGAGTTGACGCCCCGACCCGAGCTTCGGGCCAATGCCAACGCGTCTATGCGAGAACGTGACTGACAGCCCGGTCGCTCTTGCCGCGCAGCGTTGCTCTCCGTAGCGTTCTGACATCGCTACGGGAGGGGATCGCGTGAAGCTGACCATGATTGCCGGAGGCTCGGGCAACGGCGACTGCGACGCCGGAGACTGTCCTACCGTCTTCACCACCGATCGGGGCACCATCGCTGTCCAGGGCTACGACGTGGACCATGAGACGCCCACCGGCGAGTCAGTGGTGGAAATCCCGGAGAAAGTACTGAAGGAGGCCGTACGTGCTCTTGGATGGTGATGACTGGGCCGCCTGCTTCCGCGACTTCAAGCGGTCGGCTTGGCGGCTGGAGATGCAGCCGACGTACACCATGCCCGCAGAGGCCGAAAGCTTCGCCCGGTTCCTGCGCGGTGAACCGAAGCCCGTCGGCCACAACGCGAAGTGGCACGAGACCATCCGGGCGGCGCTCAAGGGCGGGAAGACGATCGGCCGGGTGCGAGTCGTGAGGCAGCCGCTCACGGACTACCAACGGTACGGGTTCGCATGGGGCGTTCCCGGCAATGTTGCAGCCGGGGAGAACATTCGCGTCTTGGACCTCACGGACCGAGACGTCGACCTCCCCATCCAGGACTTCTGGATGTTCGACGAAACCACCGTCGTTCACCTCAACTACCGGCCGGACGGGACACAGATCAACCGCGAACTGATCGATTCCCCGGACATCGGTAAGTACCTCACCTGGCGCGACCGGGCCATCGAGAATTCTGTTCCATTTAGTGGCTATCGAGCCTGAGAACCAAGCGCGAGAGCGCAAGGACTTGGCGGAGGCCCTACGGGACCTCCGCCGAGCCGCTGGATTGAGCGGTGAACGTTTGGCCGTTCGCTGCAACATGAGCCAAACGAAGATCAGTCGAATCGAAACCGGACGGGCTCTGCCGACGGTAATCGATGTCGAGCGCATTCTGGCAGCTCTGGAAGTTCCCGAGACGGCCGCCGCTGAGCTCCTTGCCCTGACCCGCAGGGCGAACGTTGATTACGCATCCTGGCGCACCTACGCCCGAGTTGGGCTCTACCGAAAACAAGCCGAGCTGCATGCACTGGAATCCTCATCGCGAGTGATGCGGTATTTTCTCCCTGCCATCCCAACCGGGCTCCTGCACGTCCGCCAGTACGCGGAACAGACGCTCTCCAAGACTGTGGGCAGCGACCCCTCCCGCGACGTCGGACGTGCTGTGCAAGCACGCATAGACCGCCAAGCGGTCCTCGACGACGAGGATCGCAGCTTCACCTTCCTGCTCACCGAACAGGCCGTCAGGTGGCGTCGGGCATCCACCGAGGCCATGGCGGCACAGTGCGCACACATGGCGGACGTGTCATTGAAACCAAACGTAGAGCTCGCGGTCATTCCCCAGGCTGACCCAATTCCTGCCTCACCACTGAACGTCTTCGTCATCTACGATGACCGACTGGTGACGGTCGAACTGTTTTCCGGCGAAGTGATCTTGCGTGATCCGCGGGACATCTCACACCACCTGAATCTTTTTGACCTGTTCCTGGAGCATTCTCTGCGAGGGGCTGAAGCAACAGCCTTCCTCCGGGGCATCGCCGGGGAATTTATGCGTCTGCGTGACTAACGATTCCCGAGAGTGCCTGGCCGTAGGACCATGGGCCCATGACACCGGACACCGAAACCGCCGCACAACAAGCCGATGCCTTCATGGCAGGCAAGCGGAAGTCTGACGACTCCGCATTCATGCTCGAGCGCGTGCTGGCAGACATGGGCATCAGGGTCGGCGACCGGGATTCCTGGCCTCAACTCACCGGCCGCGCCTCCCTCTCCGGCGAACCCTCCGTATTCCTGGGGACGGTCCCCCTGCCCACCGTGCGCAAGCTGATCGACACCCTGATCTACGCGCAGTCCGCAAAGCGCGAGCAGGAGCAGCGCGCCCTCGGCTACAGAGACTGATCGGCGTCCCGGGACGCAGTGGTCACACGGCGGGCCGGGACCCACCGCAGCAGAGAGCTGACACGCCCTGCCGACCCGGAACTCACCCGACGCGTTGAGCGCGGCCCTGCGCGGGGCTTCATCATCCCGTCCGACGAAGGCTGACACCTAAGATCGGCCCGCTCGTGCGCTGCACTCATGGCGTACTGGCAAGCTTTTCACCGGGAGACGACAGCTGGAGTACCAAGACATCGCGCAGGCGCACGCCAGGCCGTTCTCCGACTACGTGAAGAAGTTCGGCCTTTGAGGCTGTTCGGCACACCGACGGGCTCCGGCCAGACCGGTGTCCGTCGGTTCATCACAGGCCGCAGTACACCTTCTTCGCGAACTTGCCCTTGATGTCCCGGCATCGACTGACGGCCCACCCACCATCAGCGATCGACGGCATAGAGCTCGTCGAGGCCAATGAGCAGCACGCCGCCGTCAGCTGCGGCACCCGCGCGCAGAGCGTCGCTGAAGCCGGCAGCGCTGAAGCAGGCGAGCGCGCACCGGCTGGTATCCATGCCGCGCCCGGCGAGAACTTCACGGGCCCGAATGAGTCGATCCAGGTGGCTCTGGCCCATGACCGTGCCCCACTTGGCCTCGCCGAGCATGTATACCGCCGGCTTGCTGCCGCCCGATCCTGGCTCCACAACGGCGACGTCGATCTGGGTCTGCCGCCGTGCCACCGGGTCCGTCACCACGCCACTGCCGACCTGTCCCAAAGACGAGCCGAGCAGGGATCTACCGGGCCCGAGCACGTACTCACGGCACACCGTCTCAAAGTGCGACCCGGCCACCTGGGCCGCGAAGCGCTCCCCGGACTGGGCCCACACCTCGGCCGCCTGGCCGCTCTCCAGGCGCGCCCAGGCGGGGCGCATCACGGCTTCATAGAAGTTGATCAGCGGTTCGGTGATGCGGTACTGCGACTTCCCCGCCCGGAACACGTCCGCTTCCCGCACCAACAGGTGGCTGTCCTCAAGCACGTTGAGCGGATGCGAGATGTCCACGGACTTACGGCCGATATAGCCCGCGATGCCGCCCCGGGTGCTGTTGCCCTGAGCCACTGCGGCCAGCACCGAGTGATACAGCGCGGTGTCCCGGACGTCCGCCTCTTCCGCGAGCAGATACCGCGCCTCCCGAAAGAGCGGACTGAAGGGAGAGAGGACCGTACGGCAGATCCAGTCGTCGAACTCCCCCAAGTCGGCGGGGACATCGTCCGCCAGAAACTGACGCCGGTACGCGGGCGTACCGCCGACCACGGCGTGGAGCCGCGCCGCGAGGGCCGGGCTGTGAGCGACTCCCCAGAATTCGGCGGCCGGCCGGTAGCCGAAGGGCCGCAGGACCATTTCCAGCTGGGCTCGCCCCCGCAACGGTGCGGTACTCGCCAGCAGACCGCCCATGACGGACATCGCCGATCCGCACAGAAGCAGCCGCATCCGGCTCTCCTCGACCTGGAAGCGGTCGATCTCCCGCTGGATGAGCGACGGGAGTTCAGGTGCGGCCTTCGCCAGGTACGGGAACTCGTCGATGACGACGAGCAGAGGTTCTCCCCGGCCCCGGCCTTTGGAAGCGGCGAGCCCGAACACATACGAGATCGCGTCATCCCAGCCGGCAAAGGAAAACGGTGCCGGGGAGCCGGCGTGCTCGGCCACGGCCGCACCGAACTGACGCAACGACTCCGCCTCGGTCGCCGCGGTGGCTCCGAAGTAGAAGCCTCCTCGTTGTTCCACAAGTGCGCGCAGCAGATACGTCTTGCCCATGCGTCGCCTGCCGCTGACGATCCCGAGCATGGCATGCGGCAGAGGCCGGTCGACGAAGGCCATGAGGCCGTCCCACTCCGCACCACGATCGAAGACGTGGGACGGCTTGCCCGGATCCGCACTGTGCCGCACTTGCCACTCCTTAGGAGTACACTCCTTAGGAGTACACTCCTAAGGAGTGTACTCCTAACCAACGGGAAGTGCCGCCGGTTCATCACAGGCTGCCGATCCAGGTTTCGCGGGACGGTCACGCCTCGGCGGTGGCGAGGGAGGTGTTCCGGGTGAGGCACAGTGCGAGGGCGGCCAGCGCGGCCGAGAGTGTCATGCCCAGGAACATGGGGACGGCCGTGTGCTCGCCGCCGAGGCCGACCAGCGGGGCGGCCACGGCGCTCAGGACGCTCTGCGTGGTGCCCAGGACGGCGGAGCCTGTGCCCGCCGCG
This sequence comes from Streptomyces sp. SX-6, assembly GCF_059089585.1. NCBI lineage: Bacteria > Bacillati > Actinomycetota > Actinomycetes > Kitasatosporales > Streptomycetaceae > Streptomyces > Streptomyces sp. SX-6. The sequence continues at coordinate 241,660 of NZ_JBTHHU010000008.1, forward strand.
TGTGTCACGCGTTCCAGGGCCAGCGCGGTCGCGTTGATGGCCACCAGGCAGATGCCGACGAAGACCAGGTAGAGCAGGACCAGGCTCAGGAGCAGGGTCAGTAGTCCGGCCAGGGTGACGACGAGCAGCACCGCGGAGGCGGCGAACATGACGCCCAGACCCGTGTGCACCATCGCCCTGGGAGTGAAGCGGCCGACGAGCTTGGTGATGACCATGCTCGCCAGAGTGCTGACCACACCGACCGAGGCGAAGGCGGCGGACGTCTCCCCCACGCTCAGGTCCAGAACGTTCTGGAAGAGGAAAGACGCCCCGCCGAGGTAGCTGAAGAGCACGCCGAAGGACAAGCCGAAGCAGAGCGTGTAGCCCAAGTAGGTCCGGTTGCCCAGCACTTCGCTCATCCCGCGCGCCGTGGCGGCCAGGCCGCCGGTCTGACGCCGATCGCGGGGCAGGCTCTCCGGTACGGCGAAAACGGCACCCAGCAACGCCAGCAGCGAGGCAGCGGTCAGCACCCAGAACACGGCGCGCCAGTCGGCATTTTCGATCACGACACCGCCCGCGACGGGGGCGATCACCGGGGCGATACCCATGAGGGTCATCAGGATGCCGAACAGCCGCGCCGCCGCCTCCCCCTTGGCCACGTCGGATATGACGGCCCTGCCGATCACGACCCCGGCGGCACCACTGAAGCCCTGGAGGAACCGCAGGACGATCAACCACCCGAGCGAGGGCGCGAGCGCGCACAGCGCGGTGGTCACCACGCAGACGATCCCGCCGGCCAGCAAGGGCAGCCGTCGGCCGAACCGGTCGGAGAGCGGGCCCAGGATCAGCTGGCCCAGGCCCATACCGATCAAGAACGCGGTCAGCGTGAGCTGGATGCCCGAGGCGTCGGTGTGCAGGTCGGCCGTCATCTGCGGAAATCCCGGCAGATACATGTCCGTTGCCAGTGGGGTCACGAACGCGAGCAGCACCAAAGCCACTGTCAATGCGGGCATAGAAAAACTCCAAGCGGATAAGAGAATGCCGGGCTATTCATTGGTAGGCGCCCGAGTCCGCTCTCCGCGCCGGGCAAAAGACCGGAACTGTGCACTCCGCTGGTCTTAGGCCACACCCCATCGACGTCCGCTCTGCCGTCGCCACGGCCGAAGCAGGCCGTGACAGGAGCAGCCCTATCCGCACATCCTGACGAAGCCCCCACCGAGAGTGCTACTCGGTAGCACTCCATGGCACGACGGTCTACCGTGGACGCATGACGGCCCACCCCGAGATCACCCAACGTGACCTGCGCACCAGGTCCAAAGAGATCATGGACGCCGTCCAGGGCGGGCAGTCCTTCACCGTCACCCGGGACGGCCATCACATCGGTGAGCTGATCCCACTGCGGCGGCGTCGCCGCTTCGTGCCACGTGGCGAGTTCGTGGCCATGTCCCGCACCGCTCCGGACATCTCGTTGGACGCTTTCCGCACCGACCAGAGCGCCACTGCCGACCAGGAACTCGACGACCCATATGCCCGTTGAGCACGAGCAGGGGCTGCTCGACACCAACATCATGATCCTGCGTCGGTGGATCGACCCCGAAGAGCTTCCCGCCGAGGTGGCGATCAGTGCCATCACTTTGGCAGAGCTCTCCGCCGGCCCACACGAAGTGCGCGGCAACGCCGAGCAGGACGACTACGACGAGCATATGGAGCGCGCCCGGCGCACAGATGTACTCCAGCGTGCCGAGAACGAGTTCGACCCCATTCCTTTTACCGCTGAGGCAGCCCGCATCTACGGCAGGGTCTGCGCCGCCGTGATCAGCAGTGGCCGTAAACCCCGGCGCCGCGTGGCCGACTTGATGATCGCAGCGATTGCCATCGCCGAGCGCCTACCCCTGTTCACGACCAATCCGGACGACTTCAGGGGACTGGATGGTCTCCTCACCGTCGTGCCGGTCACCCGCCCGGCAGTGCTCCACGACCGGTGAACGCCAACCAAAAACGGGCGCCCGCGCCCCCGGTTCCACCGCACCGTGTACTGTTACAAAAGCCGCACAACCGCTCTTAAATACCTCTTAGGACGTTTCTCCACGCTGTAGTCATGGCTACAGCACACGACACCCTTTCCGTGGTCGTCGGAGCGGGCGGTACCGGCGGGCACATCTACCCGGGGCTGGCGGTTGCCGACGCGCTGCGCAGGGCCGTACCGGATGCGGTCATCAGCTTCATCGGAACCGAACGCGGCCTGGAAGGGCGGCTGATACCGGAAGCCGGCTATCGGCTGCACACGGTCGACATGATCCCGTTCGATCCGTCGCTCGGCGCCCGGCGCTTCCTCCTGCCCGCCGATCTGCTGCGCTCGGGAGCGCAGGCGCGGCGGGTGATCGAGGAGCAGCGCGCGCAGGTCGTCATCGGCATGGGCGGGTACCCGAGCGCGCCCGCCGTACTGGGCGCGCGTCTCGCGGGGCGGCCGGCGCTCGTCCACGAGTCCAACGCCGTGCCCGGCCGGGCGAACCGCTTCGCCACCGCGCTCACCCCGCACGTGGCACTCGCCTTCGACCGCACCCGTGAGCACCTCTCCGCACGGGCCGCCGCACGCGCGCAGACCGTGGGGATGCCGCTGGTCAACACCGTGGCGGGCCTCGACCGGTCGGCCCGCCACGCACTGCGCGGGCCCGCACGGCGCATCCTCCAACTGCCGGAGCGCGCACGGGTGGTGCTGTTCAACGGCGGCAGCCTCGGGGCCGTACGCCTCACGGAGGCGGCCGTCGGCCTGGCGCGGCGCTGGCGCGACCGCCCGGACGTCCACCTCGTGATCAAGGCCGGTCCGGCCGCGCTCGACGAGGTACGGGCCCGGCTGGCCGCGGAGGGCTGTGCCCGCACCACCACGGCCGTCGGCTACCTGGACCGCATGGACCTGGCCTACGCCGCCGCGGACCTCATGGTGTGCCGCGCGGGCTCGGCCACGGTCGCGGAGCTGGCGGCGCTCGGGATGCCGGCCGTGCTGGTCCCGTACCCCCACGCCCCGCACGACCACCAGACCCACAACGCCCGGGTGCTCAGCGACGCGGGCGCCGGGCTGCTGCTGCCGGACGCGGAGACGGACGGCGACCGGCTGGCGGAGCTGATCGGCCCGTTGCTGGCCGACCCGGCCCGGCTGGCCGCGATGAGCGCGGCGGCCCACCCCGGTACGCACGCGGCGGCGGCCGACCTGATGGCCGCCTGGGCGCTGCACCTGGCCGGGCGTACGCCCACGAAACCCCTTTCCCTTCTGGCCCCTTGATGTTGATGAGGACACCGCGCATGAACGACAACACGACGGCAGAACACGCCTGTTGGCGGGACCGGACCGTACTGGTCACCGGGGCCGAGGGGTTCATCGGGTCGACGCTCGTCGACCTGCTGGTGGAGCGCGGGGCACGGGTGCGCGTGCTCGCGCACTACAAGCCGTACGCCGAACGCGGCTACCTGGGCCGCCACTTCGGGCCGGACTCGCCGGTGGAGATCCTGGCCGGGGACGTACGGGACGCGGGCCGGGTGATGGACGCGGTCGCCGGGTGCGACACCGTGTTCCACCTGGCGGCGCTGATCGGCATCCCGTACAGCTATGTGTCGCCGGAGGCGTACGTACAGACCAATGTGGCCGGTACGGAGAACGTGGCCGCGGCCTGCCGCCGTCATGGCGTGCGCCGCATGCTGCACACCTCGACCAGCGAGGTCTACGGGACGGCCCTGACCGCCCCGATCACCGAGGACCACCCACTGCAGCCGCAGTCCCCGTACTCCGCGTCGAAGATCGGCGCGGACATGCTGGCGCTGTCCTACGCTCACTCCTTCGACCTCCCGGTCACGGTCGTACGCCCCTTCAACACGTACGGCCCGCGCCAGTCCGCACGGGCGGTGATCCCCACGATCCTGGCCCAACTGCACTCCGGTGCCCGGGAGATCAAGCTGGGCTCGACCTCCCCCACCCGTGACTTCACCTACGTCACCGACACCGCCGAGGGCTTCCTGGCCCTCGCCGACTGCGACCGGGCGATCGGCCATGCCGTCAACCTCGGCACCGGCCGCGAGATCTCCATCGGCGATCTGGCCGGCGCACTGATCCGGGCCTCGGGCCGGGAGGCGGAGGTCGTCACGGACGCGGCGCGGATGCGTCCGGCGGGCAGCGAGGTCGAGCGGCTGCTGTCGGACAACTCCCGGGCCCGCGAGTGGGCCGGCTGGCACCCGCGCGTCGGCCTCGAGGAGGGGCTGGCCCGCACCTCGGACTGGGTCAGGGACAACCTGCACCTCTTCGCCCCCGACCGCTACCAGGTATGAGACAGGACAGGAACAGCAGAACGATGAAGCACAGCCGCATACTCCTCGTGGCCTGCATAGCCGTGCTGGGCCTGGTCGCCTGGCCGGTGCTGAGCTACTTCGACGTCTTCTCCGACAAGGGGGATCCGATCAGCTTCGGCCAGGACAACGCCGGGGGCGGCGGGCCCACCGGATCCGGAACGCTGATGCCGACCGGCCCGAAGGCCGACTTCAAGATCGCCAACACCGTGCAGGACGGCACCAAGATCGGTGTCGTCACGCTGGACGGCAAGAAGTCCGGCTTCAAGGGCAAGGTATGGGTCTGGGCCCCGAAGCAGTACGACGACCCCAAGTACGCCAAATCCGGCTTCCCGGTGCTGATCGCGCTGCCCGGCGGCAACGGCTATCCGGTCAACTACTGGATGGGTACGGACCTGAAGCTGCAGTCCTCGATCGCACAGTGGTCGAAGGAGGGCAAGAGCCTGCCCTTCATCGTGGCGATGCCGGTGCTGAACCCCGACGACAAGAACTACTACGACGGCAGCGACATCCCTGGTCAGCCGAAGATGGGCACCTGGCTGACGGAGGACGTCCCGGACCTGATCAAGGCCAACTTCCGCACCCTGAAGCAGCGTGACGGCTGGGCCTTCATGGGCTCCTCCTCCGGCGCGTTCTCCGGCCTCAAGTCCGTGCTCCAGAAGCCGGACCGCTTCAAGGCCGTCATCGCCTCCGGCCCGGACATCGTCCCGGACTCCCCGCTGTGGTCCGGCCACGCGAAGGAACAGGCCGAGAACAACCCCAAGGTGCTGGCGAAGCAGCTGATCGACGCCAAGGGCCCGGACGTCTACCTCGCCTTCCAGGTCGGCACGAAGGAAAAGACGTCGATGAAGAACACGAAGGAGTTCCTCGCCGAGTACGGCAACAAGGGACCGGTGCACACCATGCTCCGCGAGATCCCGGACGGCGAGCACAACGCCAAGACCTACGTACCCAGCATGGGCATGGGCCCCATCCAGTGGATCAGCGAGCACATGACGGGGCCGACGCCGTCCTGACCAGCGCTTACGGCGTGGTGCCGCCGGTGTCAGGGGAGACACCGGCGGCAGACACCCGGACCGGGCTGTGCTACGGTTTCGGAGTTGCAGTTGTGGTACCCATGAACCTATGTGCGCCTGACGGGAATGCTCTCTCCCCTCGGCGCATTATTTGTTTTCCGGCATCTCCGGATGGGGCCTCTGCCTACAGAAGGAGAAGCGTCATGGCACAGGGAACCGTGAAGTGGTTCAACTCGGAAAAGGGCTTCGGCTTCATCGAGCAGGACGGCGGCGGCCCCGACGTCTTCGCCCACTACTCGAACATCGCCACCCAGGGCTTCCGTGAGCTCCAGGAGGGCCAGCGGGTCTCCTTCGACGTCACGCAGGGCCAGAAGGGCCCGCAGGCGGAGAACATCGTCCCCGCCTGATCACCGGACACGTTTCCGCTGACCGGGGTCCGCACCGTCAAGGTGCGGACCCCGGTTTGTGCTGTTTCCAGGAAGGCAAAAACCCCATGCCCCGCAGGCCCCAGAACAGGCCCCAGAAGCCGAACCGGCGCGCCTCGTCGCCCTCGCCGTCCGCGTCGTCGCCGAGGGAATTCCGGCTGCCGGAAAACACGACACCCGCACTTCCCGCCGTCGAGGACTTCGCCGGTCTGGACATGCCCGCGGGACTGCTGAAGACCCTCACCGCGCAAGGTGTGACCACCCCTTTCCCCATCCAGGCCGCCACGCTGCCCAACTCGCTCGCAGGCCGTGACCTGCTGGGACGGGGACGCACCGGCTCCGGCAAGACCCTCGCGTTCGGGCTGGCGCTCCTGGCCCGCACGGCCGGGATGCGTGCGGAGCCCAAGGCTCCCCTCGCCCTCGTGCTGGTGCCCACCCGTGAGCTCGCCCAGCAGGTGACGGACGCGCTGTCCCCCTACGCGACGGCGGTGAACCTCCGGATCGCCACCGTGGTCGGCGGGCTGTCCATCACCAAGCAGGCCGCCACGCTCCGGCGCGGCGCCGAGGTGGTCGTGGCGAGCCCGGGCAGGCTCAACGACCTCGTCGAACGCGGGGACTGCGTGCTCGGCAACGTACGCATCACGGTGCTGGACGAAGCCGACCAGATGACCGACATGGGCTTCCTGCCGCAGATCACCAAGCTGATCCAGCAGGTACGGCCCGACGGGCAGCGTCTGCTCTTCTCGGCCACCCTGGACCACAACATCGACCGCCTGGTGCAGCGGTTCCTGACCGACCCCGTGGTGCATTCCGTGGACCCGTCCGCGGGAGCGGTGACCACCATGGAGCACCACGTGCTCCACGTCCTGGACGAGACCGACAAGAAGGCCGTCACCACGCGGATCGCGGCCCGTGACGGCCGGGTCATCCTCTTCCTCGACACCAAGAAGTCCGCCGACCGGCTCACCAAGCAGCTTCTGGCCGTCGGCGTCCGCGCGGCGGCACTGCACGGGGGCCGCTCCCAGCCGCAGCGGAACCGCACCCTGGAGCAGTTCAAGAACGGCCAGGTCACCGCGCTGGTGGCGACGAACGTCGCGGCCCGGGGCATACACATCGACGACCTCGACCTCGTCGTCAACGTCGATCCCCCCGCCGACCACAAGGACTACCTCCACCGGGGCGGCCGCACAGCCCGCGCCGGCGGCTCCGGCAGCGTGGTCACGCTGGTCCTGCCCGCCCAGAAGCGGGACATGACCCGGCTCATGTCGCACGCGGGCATCCGGCCCCGGACGGCCAGCATCAAGTCGAGCGACGCGCAGCTGGCCACCATCACCGGCGCCCGCGAGCCCTCCGGTGTGCCCGTCACCATCGAGGTCCCCGAGCCCGCGACGGCGTCCCGCCCGGACCGCAAGGCCGGCGCCAAGCCCGGCAAGCAGTCCGGCCGCCGACGCCGGAGCGGCGGCGGGACCGGAGCGGCGGCAGGTGCCGCCACCGGGACCGGTGGCCGGGGCTCGGACCGCCGGACCACGGCCGGGGCGACGACGGCCGGCGCCGGCGGCACCTCCGCAACCGGCAGGCGCGGTTCCTCCCGCCGGGCGGGGTCCAGTGGAGCTGCAGGCAGCTCCGCCGGCCGCGGATCCGGCCGCCGGACGACGGCCGGCGGGGCCACGGGCGGCGCTGCCGGGACCGGTGGCCGCGGCTCCGACCGCCGAGGCGGCCGCCGCCCCTCTGCCTCCTAGGCCGCATCGGGCAGTCCGGACGCACCCGCGTCCGGACTGCCCGATTTAGGGTGTACGGGTGCAGCCGATCGAATACCGCTCCGCGTCCCGCCTGTGGCACTGGTGTGCCGTGATCGGCGTCATCGCCTCGGTGATCGTCCCGGCGTACGTCATCACGACCGGCATCGGCTGGGCGGAATTCGACCAGCGCTTCCTCGGGGCACCGCGCCACAGCGAGGAGAGCCGGGCGCTCATCGGACTCGCCGTGTGTGCGACCGTCTCCCCCATCGCGTACTACTACACCGCCGGACGCACCCGCGTCTGCGCCGACGGCATCCGGACCCGGACCCCGCTGTGGTGGCGGTTCATCGCCTGGTCCGACATCAAGAGCGTCTACGTCGACGACTCACGCCACACGTACGGCAACAGGGGCACCCCCGTGTACCGGATCAGGCTGGACCTGGTGAACGGCAGGACCCTCTGCCTGCCCGCGCCCATGAGCACCGAGTACGACTCCGCCCTGGAAGCGGCCAAGGCCGAGATCATCCGCAGCAGGAATGCGGCAACCGCGACGGCCGCCTAGAACCCCAGCTTCCGCAGCTGCTTCGGGTCGCGCTGCCAGTCCTTCGCGACCTTCACGTGCAGGTCCAGGTAGACCGGCGTGCCCAGCAGGGCCTCGATGTGCTTGCGGGACTTCATGCCGACCTCCTTCAGGCGGGCGCCCTTCGGGCCGATGATGATGCCCTTCTGGCTCGGCCGCTCGATGTAGACGTTGGCGTGGATGTCGAGCAGCGGGCGGTCCTTGGGGCGGTCCTCGCGGGGGAGCATTTCCTCGACCACGACCGCGATGGAGTGCGGGAGTTCGTCCCGGACGCCCTCGAGCGCGGCCTCGCGGATCAGCTCGGCGACCATGACCTGCTCGGGCTCGTCGGTGAGGTCGCCCTCGGGGTAGAGCGGGGGGCTCTCGGGGAGCAGCGGGGCGATCAGGTCGGCCAGCAGGGAGACCTGCTTGTCGCCCTGCGCGGAGACGGGGACGATCTCGGCCCACTCGATGCCGAGATCGTCGCCGAGCTTCTGGATGGCGATGAGCTGCTCGGCGAGGGCCTTGGAGTCGACCAGGTCCGTCTTGGTGACGATGGCGATCTTGGGGGTCTTCTTGATCCCCGCGAGCTCGCTCGCGATGAAGCGGTCGCCGGGGCCGAGCTTCTGGTCGGCCGGCAGGCAGAAGCCGATCACGTCGACCTCGGCCCAGGTGGTGCGGACCACGTCGTTGAGCCGCTCGCCGAGGAGCGTGCGCGGCTTGTGCAGGCCGGGGGTGTCGACCAGCACGAGCTGGGCGTCGGGGCGGTGCACGATGCCGCGGACGGTGTGGCGGGTGGTCTGCGGGCGGTTGGAGGTGATGGCGACCTTCGTCCCCACCAGTGCGTTGGTCAGGGTCGACTTGCCCGCGTTGGGGCGGCCGACGAAGCACGCGAAGCCCGCGCGGTGGGGCGTCTGGGAGGGGGATGAGGCCTTGTCCATATCCCACATTCTCCCTGATCGCCCCGCCGGTACGGACCAGCGGGGCGGAACGAAGATCAACCGGCCGGGCGCGGTGTGCCGTCCGGGCCCGCGAGGACGACCGGAACGGCCGGGCCGCCCAGGTCCCGTACGGCCGCGCGGTCGACCTCCGGGACGGTGTCCGCCTCGGTCACGACCGCGGCCGCCTCCAGCGACTTCGCGCCGCTGGCCACGGCCATGGCGACGGCGGTCTGCAGGGCACTGAGCCGCAGCGAGTCGAGGCCGACGGTGCCGGCGACGTACGTACGCCCCGTCTCGTCGCGCACGGCCGCGCCCTCGGGCACGGCGTTGCGGGCCCGGGTGCTGCGGGCCAGGGTGATCAGCTTGCGGTCTTCGGGGCTCAGGGCGGCGATGTCCGTCATGGGCCGAGGATATGAACGCGTACCGTCAGCCCGCCACCCGGTACATGCCGTCCCGCCGGCCCTCCGGCGAGACCAGACGCTCCAGCTTCGCCCCGGTGTCCGTGCCGGGCACGGGGTTGTGCATGACGATCGCGAGGTCCGGCCGGGCCGGTACGCGCAGGTGGGTGGTCTCCATGTGCAGCATGCCGACCATCGGGTGCTCGAACTCCTTGGTCAGCTGGCCGGGCGGCATCACGTCGTTGTAGGCCCACAGCACCCTGAACTCCTCGCTCGCCGCGGACACTTCGGCGACGATCTCGGCGAACCCCTCGTCGTCCGGACGCTCCGACCAGGCGGCACGGTACTGGGCGACGACCTTGCAGGCGTTGTCCTTCCAGTTCTTCATGCGCGAGCGGTAGACCGGGTCGGCGAAGAAGTCGAGCAGGCAGTTCCGGCGCAGGTCCGGGCCGAACCCCAGGACGATCCGGGCCGCCTCGTTGTAGGCGACGGTGTTCCAGTAGGGGTCCATGATGTGGGCGGGGTAGGGCATCCAGGCGTCGATCAGCCGGTGGAGGCCCTCGCACAGGTACTCCGGGTCGAGGGCGGAGTCCGGCTGCGGCGGGTTCAGCCCGGCCAGGACGTACAGGTGGCGGCGCTCGGCACCGCCCAGCCGCAGGACGCGCGCCACGGCGTCGAGGACCTGCGGGGAGACGGTGATGCCGCGCCCCTGCTCGAGCCACTGGTACCAGCTGGCGCCGACACCGGCGAGCACGGCGACCTCCTCGCGGCGCAGCCCGGGCGTACGGCGGCGGGCACCGCCGTCGGGCAGGCCCGCCTCGGCGGGGGACACCCGGGCCCGGCGGCTCATCAGGAAATCGCGGAGTTCCGGGCGGCGGCGCGCGGCGGGTATTGCGGTGGTGGTCAACGGGCTCCCCCTGCCTGGTGTTGTCGCCACCACCATAAGCGCCCTCTCCCCACGGGTATTCCGGAAATACGAGGGTGATCGGCATGGCGATCGACACCTCCCCCTCGACCACCTCCGCGCCCTCGGCGGCGGAACCGGCGCGCATGACCGCGCGCGCGAAACTGGTCCTTCTCGTGCTGTGCGCGGCCCAGTTCATCGTTGCCCTCGACTTCTCGATCCTCAACGTGGCCCTGCCCGTGCTCGGCGACGACCTCGGCATGGGCCAGGCCGACCTGCAATGGGCGGTCACCGCCTTCGCGTTGCCGTCCGGCGGCTTCCTGCTGCTGTCCGGCCGGATCTCCGACCTCTACGGGCGGCGCAGGCTGTTCCTCATCGGGCTCGCCCTGTTCACAGCGTCCTCGCTGCTCGCCACGCTCGCCTTGGACCCCGCGTCCTTCCTGGCCGGGCGAGCGCTGCAGGGCCTGGGCGCGGCCGTCATCGTGCCGACCGGTATGTCGCTGCTGACCACGACATTCGCCGAAGGGCCCGCACGCGAGCGGGCGTTGGGACTCAGCGGCACGATGCTCTCCCTCGGCTACACCATCGGCATGGTGCTCGGCGGCGTGATGACCGACTCGCTCGGCTGGCGCTCCACGATGGGACTGCTGACGGTGGCGGGTGTGGTCGTCCTGGCTGTTGCGCCCGGTCTGCTGACCGAGTCCCGGCTGCCGGAGCGGCCCCGTATCGACGTCCCGGGTGCGGTGACGGTCACCGGTGGTCTGCTCGCGCTGATCTACGCGCTGTCGACCGCCGCGCAGAACGGATTCGGCGGTGCGGATGTCATCGTCACGCTGATCGCCGGTGCGGTGCTGCTCGTCGCGTTCGTGTACGTCGAGTCGCGGGCCGCCCAGCCGCTGGTGTCCCTGCCGATGCTGCGCAGGCGGACGGTGGCCTGGGGGAACCTGAGCGGGGTGATCACCTTCTCGATGATGAGCGCGGTCATCTTCCTGCTCACGCTCTACCTGCAGGAGGTGCTGAAGCTCTCGGCCTTCCGGACGGGCCTGATCTTCGGTGTCCAGGGCGCGTTCTCCGCGGTCGCCGGAATCGTGGCCCCCAAGGTCATCGCCCGGTTCGGGGCGCGCAACACGCTGGTCGCGGGGCTGCTGTTGCAGGCGGTGTGCACGGCCGCGCTGCTGGGGCTGGGGGCGACGTCGGGGGCCTGGCTGGCGATGGCCGCGGTGACCGTCGCGTCCGTCGGCCACCTGTGGGCGATCGTCTCGTACGGGGTCACCGCCACGTCGGGTCTGCCGGACGGTGAACAGGGGCTGGCCACGGGGCTCGTGACCAGCTCCCAGCAGATCGGTCTCACCGTTGGCATCCCGCTGCTGAGCGCGGTGTCCTCGGCGAGGGTCACGTCCCTCCGGGACGGCGGGGCGGGGTTTGCCGAGGCGACGCTGGGCGGGGTGCGTCTGGGGCTCGGGGTGGATGCGGTAGTTGTCGCCGTGGTGGCGGTGCTGGCCGCGGTGGGACTACGCAAGCGGCGCGCATGACCCCTCCGCCGAGCCGAGCCTGGCTACCTTCTCGGCCGTGCCGCTGCCCGGTACGGGGTTGTGCACCACGATCGTCAGATCCGGCCGGGAGGGGATGCGCAGCGGGCTACTCTCGAACAGGAGCCGGCCGACGAGCGGATGCTCCAGCTCGTTGACGAGCTGCCCCTCGGGGCGGATGTCACCGGCCTCCCACAGCCGGCCGAACTCCTCGCTCGCCGCGGACAGTTCGCGCACCAGCTCCGCGAGCTCCGCCGCCCGCGAGGTGTCCGGCTGCTCGGTGCAGGAGGCGCGGAACTGGGCGACGATACGACGGGCATTCTCCTCCCGCGCCGCGGAGGGCGCCGGCGTCCGGAACGCGGGGTCGGTGAAGCAGTGCCGCAGCCAGTTGTGCGGCCGTCCCGGACGGAGGTCCAGGACGAGGGCCGCCGACGCGTTGTGGGCGACGGTGTTCCAGTACGCGTCCATGATGTGCGCGGGGTGCGGCAGCCACGCGTCGATCAGGCGCTGCAACCCCGGGCAGAGGCTGTCCGACGCCTCTCCGGACTCCGGGAGCGGCGGGTTCAGCCCGGCCAGGACGTACAGGTGGCGCCGCTCGACGGCGGTCAGCCGGAGCACCCGGGCCACGCCGTCCAGCACCTGCGGGGAGACGGTGATCTCCCGCCCCTGCTCCAGCCACTGGTACCAGGTGGTGCCCACCCCGGCGAGGACCGCCACCTCCTCCCGGCGCAGTCCCGGCGTCCGCCGCGGCCCGCCGCCCTCCGGCAGCCCCGCCTGCGCGGGGCTCACCGCGGCCCGACGGCTCATCAGGAAACGACGCAGTTCATGGCGGCGGTGCGACGGTGGCGTGCGCTGCGGCGCCGGCGTTCGCGCGGTCACGGTTCTCCTGACTGGTAGTGCGAGTATCCCCATCAACACGCTCTCCCCACGGGTATTCCGGGGGCCGGAGGGTGGACCCCATGCCTGTCGATGCCCTGCCTCGTCCCGCCCCGCCCCGTCCGGCCCTGTCCGGCCGCGCCCGGCTGACCCTGCTGGTCCTGTGCGCCGCCCAGTTCGTCGTCACACTCGACTTCTCGATCCTCAACGTGGCCCTGCCCGCGCTGGGTTCCGACCTCGGCATGGGCCGGGCGGACCTCCAGTGGGCGGTCACCGCCTTCGCCCTGCCCGCCGGCGGACTCCTGCTGCTGTGCGGACGGCTCGCCGACCGGTACGGGCGGCGCCGGCTCTTCCTCCTCGGCCTAGGCGTCTTCACGGCGGCCTCGGTACTGGTCACGCTCGCCCCGGACGCCCCGTCCTTCCTCGCCGGGCGCGCCCTGCAGGGAGTGGGCGCGGCACTGATCGTGCCGACCGGCATGGCCCTGCTCACCACCTCCTTCCCCGAAGGGCCGCTGCGCGAGCGGGCGTTGGGCATCAGCGGCACGATCCTCTCCCTCGGCTACACCATCGGCATGGTGCTCGGCGGCGTGATGACCGACTCGCTCGGCTGGCGCTCCACGATGGGGCTGCTCGCGGTCGCGGGCCTCGGGGTGCTCGTGCTCGCCCCCGGCCTGCTGCCCGCACCGCTTCCGGGCTCCGGCCGCACACGGCTGGACGTGCCCGGTGCCGCCGCCGTCACCGGCGGCCTGCTGTCCCTGATCTACGCGCTGTCCACGGCGGCCCAGCACGGCTTCGGCGGCGCGGACGTCATCACCGCGCTGGTCGCCGGTGTGCTGCTGCTGGCCGCGTTCGCGGTCGTGGAGGCCCGGGTCGCCGATCCCCTGGTGCCGCTGCCGATGCTGCGGCGGCGGACGGTGGCGTGGGGGAACCTCGGCGGGCTGGCCACGGTCTCGACGATGACCGCGCTGATCTTCCTGCTCACCCTGTACCTCCAGAACGTGCTGGGCCTGTCGGCCTTCCGCACCGGGCTGCTCTTCGGTGTGCAGGGGCTCTTCGCGGCGCTGGGCGGCGTGACGGCGTCCCGGGTCATCGCCCGCTTCGGTCCGCGCCGCGTCCTGACCTGCTCCCTCCTGCTCCAGGGCGCGGCCACCGCGCCGCTGGTGTGGCTGGGCACCGGGCCGGGTGCCGCGTGGGCGGCGCTGGCGGGGGCGTCGGTGGCGGTCGTGGGCAACCTGTGGGCGGTGGTGGCGTACGGGGTGACGGCGACGTCCGGCGTGCCGGATGCGGCGCAGGGCCTGGCAACCGGTCTGGTGACGAGTGCACAGCAGCTGGGGACGACGGTGGGGATTCCGGTGCTGAGTGCGGTGGGGGCGCGGTGGGGCTTCACGTCGGCGGTGGGAGTGGATGCGGTGGCCCTCGCGGGGGCGGGGGTGGGGGTGGCGCTGGGCTTGCGGGGTGCGGATGCGGGTGCCCGCAGGCCCGGTTGAGCCAGCCCCGGTCCCGCCCTTTCACCGTTTCCTCCGGGGCTCCGCCCCGGACCCCGAAACCGCGCTGCGCGCGGTTGTCCTCAATCGCCGGACGGGCTGACTTGTAGCCCGTCCGGCGATTGAGGACGAGCGGCGAAGCCGCGACAGCGGGGTCTGGGGCGCAGCCCCAGGAGACGGCGAGAGGGTGGGACCGGGGCCCTACTCCGCACCCCGCCGCACCGGCTCCACCAGCACCGTCACGATGCGGTTGCGGCGCCCCGCCGACGCCTCCGCGGTCAACCGCAAGGCCGCCAGCAACGGATCCATCGCACTCCGCTCCTCGAGCGGGACATCCGCCACCGCACCCGCGATCGGGACGCGGCCCAGCGACTTCGCGAGGAGACCGCCGACCGTCTCCACGTCCTCGTCGTCCAGCTCCAGCCCGTACAGCTCCCCGAGATCGCCGATGTCGAGCCGGGCGGTGACCCGATAGCGGCTGTCGCCGAGCTCCTCCACGGGCGGCAGCTCACGGTCGTACTCGTCGGTGATCTCACCGACGATCTCCTCGAGGATGTCCTCGATCGTGACGATGCCGGCCGTGCCGCCGTACTCGTCGATCACGACCGCGCAGTGATTGCGCTGCTGCTGCATCTCGCGCAGCAGATCGCCCGCGTTCTTCGTGTCGGGCACGAACACCGCGGGCCGCATGGCCGTGGAGACCAGTTCGGACTCCGCCTCCCGGCTGATGTGCGTCTTGCGGGCGAGGTCCTTGAGGTAGACGATGCCGACGATGTCGTCCTCGTTCTCGCCGGTCACCGGGATCCGGGAGAAGCCCGAACGCAGGGCCAGCGTGAGCGCCTGGCGGATGGTCTTGCCGCGCTCTATGACGATCAGGTCGGTGCGCGGCACCATCACTTCACGCACAAGCGTGTCGCCGAGCTCGAAGACGGAGTGCACCATGCGGCGCTCCTCGTCCTCGATCAGGGACTCCTTCTCCGCCAGGTCGACCATGGCCCGCAGCTCCGCCTCGGAGGCGAACGGGCCCATGCGGAACCCCTTGCCCGGGGTGAGGGCGTTGCCGATGAGGATCAGCAGCCTCGGCACCGGACCCATGATCCGGGCGAGCGGCAACAGCACATACGCCGCCGCGGTCGCGGTGCCCACGGGATGCTGGATGCCGATGGTGCGCGGGGAGACGCCGACGGCCACGTACGAGACGAGGACCATCACCGCGACGGCGACGGCCAGCGCCTCCCACGTGGCCTCGAACGACCGCAGGCACACATAGGTGACCATGACCCCGGCCGCCATCTCGCACGCGATGCGCACCAGCAGCGTCACATTGAGATAGCGGGTCGGGTCGGCCGCGACGGCCATCAGCTTGGCGGCACCCCGCCGCCCGGACCGCAGCGACTCCTCCGCGGCGAACCGCGTCGTCCGGGCCAGGCCGGCCTCCGCGCAGGCGGCGAGCCAGGCTATGACGAGCAGCAGGACCGCGACGGCGATCAGTTGACCGGTCATGTGATCGTGGGAGCCGGGGAGGGCCCTCCGATTCCGCGCTCGGCGCGCCAGCCGTCGACGATGGCGGCCTGGAGGCCGAACATCTCGGCCTTCTCGTCGGGTTCCTCGTGGTCGTAGCCGAGGAGGTGCAGGACCCCGTGCACGGTGAGGAGCTGGAGCTCCTCGTCCATCGAGTGCTGGGTCGGCGCGTCCTCGCCCTGCTTCTTCGCGACCTCCGGGCACAGGACGATGTCGCCGAGCAGGCCCTGCGGCGCCTCGTCCTCGTCCTTGGCCGGCGGACGGAGTTCGTCCATCGGGAAGGACATCACATCGGTGGGCCCGGGCAGGTCCATCCACTGGATGTGCAGCTGCTCCATGGCCTCGGCGTCGACGACGATGACCGAGAGCTCGGAGAGCGGGTGAATGCGCATCCGGGTCAGCGCGTAGCGGGCGACATCGAGGATCGCCTGCTCGTCGACCTCCGTCCCGGATTCGTTGTTGACGTCGATCGCCATGGTGCTGAAGTGCTCCTGCTTTTCAAGAATTACCGCCCGTTGCGGCTGTCGTACTTCTCGTACGCGTCCACGATACGGCCGACCAGCTTGTGCCGGACCACGTCGTTGCTGGTGAGGCGGGAGAAGTGGACGTCGTCGACGCCCTCGAGGATCTCCTGGACCTGGCGCAGGCCGCTCTTGGTGCCGCCGCCCGGCAGGTCGATCTGGGTGATGTCGCCCGTGATCACGATCTTGGAGTCGAAGCCCAGCCTGGTGAGGAACATCTTCATCTGCTCGGGGCTGGTGTTCTGTGCCTCGTCGAGGATGATGAACGCGTCGTTGAGCGTCCGGCCGCGCATGTACGCCAGCGGCGCGACCTCGATCGTCCCCGCGGCCATCAGGCGCGGAATCGAATCCGGGTCGAGCATGTCGTGCAGCGCGTCGTAGAGCGGGCGCAGATACGGGTCGATCTTCTCGTAGAGCGTGCCCGGCAGGAAGCCCAGCCGCTCGCCGGCCTCGACGGCCGGCCGGGTCAGGATGATCCGGTTGACCTGCTTGGACTGCAGGGCCTGGACGGCCTTGGCCATGGCGAGATAGGTCTTGCCCGTACCGGCGGGGCCGATACCGAAGACGACCGTGTGCTTGTCGATCGCGTCCACATAGCGCTTCTGGTTGAGCGTCTTGGGACGGATGGTGCGGCCGCGGCTGGAGAGAATGTTCTGGGTCAGCACCTCGGCAGGTGTCTCGCCCTGGGCCTCTTCGTTGCGCAGCATGGCGATCGAGCGTTCCACCGCGTCCTCCGTCATCGGCGCACCGGTCCGGAGCACCAGCATCATCTCGTCGAACAGGCGCTGAACGAGGGCGACTTCGTGCCGCTCCCCCGTCGCGCTGACCTCGTTTCCGCGGACATGGATGTCCGTGGCCGGGAATGCCTTTTCGATCACGCGCAGGAGCTTGTCCCCGGAGCCCAGGATGGTCACCATCGGGTGCTTGGCCGGGACGGTGAACCGGGCTTGTGCCTGCGGTCGTGTGGGTGTCGAAGTCATGGGCCGGCGCTGTGGCCTGCTCATCCCTCTTTCTGTGTCCGGGTTCCTTGGAATACCAAGGGTACGACGGCATACGCGCGGGGCCGAGGGGTTTTGCAGGGCCCCGCAGGAGGCCTCAGCAACCGCGGAAACCGAGCGTCGGCACCGCCCGGCGCAGCGGCCACGGGCGTACGGCCGCGGGCAGGACGCCGTCGAGGAAGGCGTAGCGGCGCAGGGCGTCGCGGGCCTGGTCGTCGTAGGAGCGCAGGTGCTGCCACCAGGCGGCGACCTCCACCCAGCCCGGCGCGGAGAGCGAGCCGCCGAACTCCTGGACGGACAGCGCCGAGGTCAGGCAGGCGAAGGCGAGCCGGTCCTCGAGCGGCCAGCCGGCGAGGGTGCCGGTCACGAAGCCGGCCACGAACACGTCCCCGGCGCCGGTGGGGTCGAGTGCCTCGACGGCGATCGCCGGGACCTCGGCCGTCTCGCCGGTGCGCCCGTCGGCCGCGTACGCGCCGCGCTCGCCCAGGGTGACGACGGCGAGCGGCACCTTGTCCGCCAGGGCGCGGGCGGCGGCGCGCGGGCAGTCGGTGCGGGTGTAGCGCATGGCCTCCTCGGCGTTGGGCAGGAAGGCCTCGCAGTGCTCGAGGTCGGTGAGGTCGGCCGGGTCCCAGCGGCCGGAGTCGTCCCAGCCCACGTCCGCGAAGACCCGCGCGCCGCGCCGGGCCGCGTTGCCGATCCACTCCACGCGTTTGCCGGGCTCCAGCAGGGCGACCGCGGCGCGGGACGGCACCGGGCGCTCGGGCGCGGGCGGCACCGGCGCCGGGGCCTCGTGCCCGTGGGAGACCATGGTCCGTTCGCCCTCGTACGCCATGGACACGGTCACCGGCGAGTGCCAGCCGGGCACGGTGCGCGACGGGCCGAGGTCGATGCCCTCGCCGCGCGAGAGCGCTTCCCAGCAGTACTCGCCGTACATGTCGTCTCCGAAGGCCGCGGCGAGCGAGGTGCGCAGGCCCAGCCGGGCGAGCGCGGTGGCCATGTTGGCGATGCCGCCCGGGCTCGAACCCATGCCCCGCGCCCAGGACTCGGTGCCGCGCACGGGGGCCGAGTCGAGGCCGGTGAAGATGATGTCCAGGAACACGGTTCCGGTGAGATAGACGTCGGTTTCCGGATCGCCCTCGGCGCGGACCCCGGCGAGCGGATCGAAGGACGAAGACGGTGCGGCCATGCGTACTCGCTGCTCCTTTTGCCGGGGGCGGTTCCGGACAGTGTGCCCGATGCTGCGGTACGTTCCGGCCATGAGGCTGACGATTCTCGGCGGTGGCGGTTTCCGGGTGCCGTTGGTGCACCGTGCTCTCCTCGACGACGCACGGCGTGATGCACCCGGCCGTGTCACCGAACTGGTGCTGTACGACACGGACTCGATGCGCATGCACGTGATCAAGTCCGTACTGGCCGCGCAGGCGAAAGGGGTCCCGGGCGCACCGGACCTGCGCCTCGCCGACAACCTCGACGAGGCGCTGCGCGGCACTGACTTCGTCTTCTCCGCGATCCGCGTGGGCGGCACGGCAGGCCGTGCAAGAGACGAGCGAATCGCCCTGGCGGAAGGGGTGTTGGGGCAGGAGACCGTCGGTGCGGGTGGTGTGCTGTACGGGCTGCGGACGATCCCCGTGGCGCTGGACATCGCCCGGCGGGTGGCCGAACTCGCCCCGGATGCATGGGTCATCAACTTCACCAACCCCGCCGGGATGGTGACGGAGGCGATGTCGTCCGTCCTCGGCGACCGGGTGATCGGGATCTGCGACTCGCCCGTCGGTCTGGTGCGGCGTGCCGCGCGGGCCGCGGGCGTCGACCTGTCGCTGACCGACTACGACTATGTGGGGCTCAACCACCTCGGCTGGCTTCGGTCGTTGAGCGTCGGCGGGCGCGAGCTCCTGCCGGGCCTGCTGGGCAACGGCGAGGCTCTGGCGTCCATCGAGGAGGGCAAGCTCTTCGGCGCGCACTGGCTGCGGGCGCTGGGTGCCCTGCCCAATGAGTATCTGCACTACTACTACTTCCGCAGGGAGACGCTGCGCGCGGTGCAGGAAGCGGCGCAGACGCGCGGCGAGTTCCTCGACCGCCAGCAGGGTGACTTCTTCTCGGAGGCCGCGGCCTCGCCCGAGCGGGCGTACGAGCTGTGGGAGCGCACCCGGCTGGGGCGTGAGGAGACCTACATGGCGGAGAGCCGTGCGGCGAGCGGCGGCTGGCAGCGCGACTCGTGCGACCTCGAGGGCGGCGGCTACGACAGGGTGGCCCTCGCGCTGATGCGGGCGGTGGCCGGGGACGAGCGCACCCGGCTGATCCTCAACGTCCGCAACGGCGGCACCGTGCCGGAGCTGGACCCGACCGCGGTGATCGAAACGGTCTGCGAGGTGAGCGCCAAGGGTGCCCAGCCGCTGCCGTGCGCCCCGGTGAGAGACGATCAGCTGGGGCTGATGCTCCAGCTCAAGGCGGTGGAACGGGCCTCGATCGACGCGGTCGTGGGCACGGACCGGGCCGCCGCGCTGCGGGCGCTGGCCCTGCATCCGCTGGTGGACTCCCCGGCCGTCGCGGCCCGGATCCTGGCCAGATCGGAGGGCTGACCGGAGGACCGTGACCAGGGAAACAATGACGAAACGTTGACCTGGGGCAGCGCGAAGCCCTAGCTTCGCGCTGCCCCTTCCTTGTTTCTCAGGAGTCACACGTGTCACTGTCCAAGCGTTCCCGGATCGCCGCCGTCACCGCAGCCCTCGCCGTCGGCGCGGGCCTCTACGGGGCCGGTGCGGCCACCGCCGACCACTCGGTGCCCCGCACGGACAAGGAGATCCCGAACCTCTCCCTCGTCCAGGAGAAGATCAAGGCGTACTACGGCGACACGGTGGACAAGAAGGGCCGGCACTGGGCGTCCCCGAAGAGCAACTACGCCAAGCAGCTCGCGGACATCGAGAAGAAGGCCAAGGGCTACCTGGACCAGACCGTCAAGAACTCCAAGGGCAAGAAGGGCAAGCCCGCCCTCGTCCTGGACGTCGACGACACCACGCTGCTGACCTACAACTACGAGCTCCAGCAGGGCTTCCGCTTCACGCCCGAGTCGCAGGACGCGTACCTGAAGTCGACCGACATGGCGGCCGTCTTCGGCATGCCGCAGCTCGTCAACTACGCGCAGTCCAAGGGCATCACGGTCTTCTACGTCACCGGCCGTGACGAGCACCAGCGCGCCTGGAGCGTCCGCAACCTCAAGAACGTCGGCTACAAGCCGGCCGCCGACCCGAAGCACTTCTTCCTGAAGAACAAGAAGAACCCGGCGGCCTACCTGCCGTGCGGCGCGAAGTGCACGACCATCGAGTACAAGTCGGGCACCCGCAAGCACATCGAGTCCCAGGGCTACCGCATCGTCGCCAACTTCGGCGACCAGTACAGCGACCTGCAGGGCGGCTACGCCGAGCGCACGTTCAAGCTGCCGAACCCGATGTACTACCTGCCGTAAGCCTCTTCGGCACGGGAATCCGCATCAGGTCCCGGGCGACGGTGAGCTCGCCGTCGTAGCCCGCCGCCCGGGCCTGGCGCTCGAAGACCGACGGGTCGTCGTAGCGCTGCGAGAAGTGCGTGAGCACCAGGTGCCGCACCCCCGTCTCGGCGGCCACGCGGGCCGCCTGGCCGGCGGTGAGGTGGCCGTGTTCGGTGGCCAGCGCCTCGTCCTCGTCGGTGAAGGTGGACTCGATCACCAACAGGTCGCAGCCCTCGGCCAGTTCGTACACCCCGTCGCAGAGCCGGGTGTCCATGACGAACGCGAAGCGCTGCCCGCGCCGCACCTCGCTCACCTGGTCCAGGGTGACGTCGCCCAGCGACCCCTCGCGCACCAGCCGGCCCACGTCGGGGCCCGCGATGCCGTGCGCGGCCAGCCGCTCGGGCAGCATGCGCCGCCCGTCCGGCTCGACCAGGCGGTAGCCGTACGACTCCACCGGATGCTTCAGACGGCGCGCGTGGAGCGCGTACGCCGGGGTCTCGGCCAGCACCTTGCGCGCGCCCGACACCGGCTCCTGCGCCATCCGTACCGTCTCGCGGTAGGCGGTGGCGTACCGCAGCCGGTCGAAGAAGCGCTGCCCGCTCGCCGGGTAGTGCGCGGTGACGGGGTGCGGCACCCGGTCCAGGTTGATGCGCTGGATCACCCCGGCGAGGCCGAGCGAGTGGTCGCCGTGGAAGTGGGTGACGCAGATCCGGTTGAGATCGTGCGCCGCCACCCCGGCGCGCAGCATCTGCCGCTGCGTACCCTCGCCGGGGTCGAAGAGCAGGCCCTCGCCGTCCCAGAGCAGGACGTAGCCGTTGTGGTTGCGGTGTCGCGTGGGCACCTGGCTGGCGGTGCCGAGGACGACGAGTTCCCTGACGGACATGACTAGCCGGGCGGCCAGTTGAGGCCGCGTCCGCCCAGGACGTGCAGGTGTGCGTGGAAGACCGTCTGCCCGGCGCCGGAGCCGGTGTTGAAGACGACCCGGTAGCCCTTGTCGTCCACCTTCTCGTCGGCCGCGACCTTGCCCGCCTCACGCATTATGTCGGCGATCACCTGCGGCTCGGCGGCGGCGAGCGAGGCGGCGTCCGGGTAGTGCACCTTGGGGATCACCAGGACGTGCGTCGGCGCCTGGGGGTTGATGTCGCGGAACGCGACGATCGTGTCGGTCTCGTGGACGACGGTCGCCGGCACCTCCCTGGCGACGATCTTGCAGAACAGGCAGTCTGCCTGTGGCTCACCCGCCACGTCGAACTCCTCCCACATCAATCGGCTCGCTACGGACCGGATGTTACCGGCCCACAGGATTTACACGATTCCCCGCCTGAGTTTCACGTTCCCCCCTTACCCTCTCCCGCAGAGAGACCCATGGGGGGACGATGACGCCGTTACCCGGCACCAGGACACTCGAGGCCCCGGCACCACCCCGCTCACCGCACCGCAGAAGCCGCGGAAGAACCCGTTCCCCGCTCCTGCGCATGGCGGCCTTCGGCCTCATCGGACTCACCGGCTTCCTGCCCAACCTCCTCGGCCTCGAGCTCCTGACCGCCGCGGGCCTGCACTACCTCCCCGCCGAGATCGTCTCCAACCAGTTCGGCGTGCTGTGGAACTTCGTCCTGATCGAGGTCCTGCTCTTCCGCGACCGCCGCGGCCACCGCCACTGGGCGGACCGGGTCGTCCGCTTCACGCTCCTGGCCAACGCCGATCTGCTGCTGCGGATCCCGCTCATCGCCCTCTTCGTCACCGCCCTCCACCTGGGCGCGCTGACCGCCACGGCACTCGCGCTCGTCACCACCTTCGTGCTCCGCTTCGCCGCCACGGAGGCCCTGGTCTACCTGCCGCGCAAGCGCACCGGCCGCCACCGGTACGGTGGCTGATCCGTGACTGACGTCAACTCCCGTGCGTTAAGCCGCTGAAGGCGGCGAGAGACGGGGTGCACATGCGCTGGAAGACCTATGGCGAGCGAGAGATCTACACCAATCCCTGGGTGAACCTCTGCCTCGTCGACGTCGAGCAACCGGACGGCGCCCGTCTGGAACACCACGTCGTACGTCTCCGCCACCTCGCGGTCGGCGCCGTCCTCAACCGGCGCCGCGAGATCCTGATGATGTGGCGCCACCGCTTCATCACCGACTCCTGGGCCTGGGAACTGCCCATGGGCCTGATCGAACCGGGCGAGAGCCCCGAGGACACCGCCGCCCGCGAGGTCGAGGAGGAGACGGGCTGGCGCCCCGGCCCGATGAAACCCCTCATCTACGCCGAGCCCGCGAACGGCATCACGGACTCCCAGCACTACGTCTTCCGCGCCGACAGCGCCACCCACATCGGCCCACCGACGGAGCAGAACGAGTCCGACCGCATCGAGTGGGTACCACTGGACCGCGTACGGGGCATGATCGACCGGCGGGAGATCGTCAGCAGCGGGTCACTGGTGGGGCTGCTCTACGTCCTGATGGACGAGGCGGTTCACTGACCGTACTGGTTCACGATCTCGGCGAGCCGGTGCAGCTGCGCAGCGAGTTGCACCCGCTCGTCGGCGGTGAAGGCCGCGAGACCGAGGGCCTGCCGTTCGCGCTTCTCGCTACGGAACCGGTCCAGCAACAGCGCCCCCTCGTCGGTGAGCGCGACAAGAACGCGGCGCTCGTCCTCGGCTGACCGGCGCCGGGTCACTATGCCCCTCGCCTCGAGCTGCTTGAGCATCCGGGTGGCCGTGGGCACGCTGACCGCGGCGGCGGCGGCCAGCCCGCCGACCGGCAACGCGGCCTCCCCGGCGAGCGGTTCGATCATGGCCAGCTGCGCCAGAATGTCCAGCAAGCTAACTACTAGAAGGCTAGCGATCATGCCCACTCCCACCCGCATCGACGTACACGAACACGTCGTCCCGCCCGAGTACGGCCGCCTCCTGGCCGAGCGGAACATGGACGCGGGCGGCTGGCCCATCCCGCCCTGGGACAAGGCCGGTGCCATCGCGATGATGGACACCCAGTCCATCGCCACCGGCGTCGTCTCGGTCAGCTCCCCCGGCACCCACTTCGGCGACGACGCCAAGGCCCGCACCCTGAGCCGGCAGGTCAACGAGTACGTCGCCGAACTGGTCAAGGACCGCCCCGACCGCTTCGGGCAGTTCGCGAGCATCCCGCTGCCGGATGTGGACGGTGCCGTGGCCGAGGCCGCGTACGCCCTGGACGAGCTGCGCGCCGACGGCGTGGTCCTGATGGCCAACGCCCACGGCCGCTACCTCGGCGACCCGGACTTCGCTCCCCTGTGGGCCGAACTCGACGCCCGCTCCGCGGTGGTCTTCATCCACCCCACGGAGCTCCGACTCCCGCTGATCCCCGGCATTCCCGCCCCGGTGGTCGACTTCACCTTCGACACCACCCGCACCGCCGTCCACATGGCACTCGCAGGCGTCATGTCCCGCCATACCCGGATGAAGGTGATCCTCTCCCACGCGGGCGGCTTCCTGCCGTACATCGCCCACCGCGTGGCGATCGCGGCGAGCATGCAGCACCCGGAGCAGCACACCTCCGACAGCATCCTGGCCGACCTCAAGCGCTTCTACTTCGACACGGCACTGTCCGGCAGCCCCACCGCCCTGCCCTCCCTGCTGGCCTTCGCCGAGGAGGGCCACGTCCTCTACGGCAGCGACTGGCCGTTCGCGCCGATCCCCCAAGGCGCGTACTTCAACCAGCACTTGGACACGTACGAAGCCTGGGAGCCTGGCCAACTGGATGCCGTCAACCGAGGCAACGCGGAAGCCCTCTTCCCGCGCCTTGCGGGTTAGCCAATAAATGGCATCGCCCCTGCCCGCGAACGAAATTACCCTTGGCTCCA
Source organism: Streptomyces sp. SX-6 (assembly GCF_059089585.1). Classification (NCBI taxonomy): domain Bacteria; kingdom Bacillati; phylum Actinomycetota; class Actinomycetes; order Kitasatosporales; family Streptomycetaceae; genus Streptomyces; species Streptomyces sp. SX-6. The sequence goes on from NZ_JBTHHU010000008.1 coordinate 266,200, forward strand.
TGAGCATCGTCGAGCAGATCCATGACGTCCCCGTCCTGATGTGTGCCCCCGACGGCAACCTCATCGGCAGCGAACGCGACGCCCTGGATCTCATCGGCGATGCGGGATACCAGGAAGCCCAGTGGGTCGTCATCCCTGCCGAACGGCTCGACGAGGCATTCTTCCAGCTGCGCACCCGCGTCGCGGGCGAGTTCATCCAGAAGTTCATGAACTACCGCATGAGGCTTGCGGTGATCGGTGACATCTCCCGTCACACGGAGGCCAGTTCAGCGCTGCGGGATTTCGTCCGCGAGTGCAATCGCGGGCAGCAGACGTGGTTCCTGACCGGGCTCGCGGAGCTGCGGGAACGCCTGGGGAGCGCTCGCTCCGTCTAGTCTCTCGGCCATGACGAACCGCGACCACGCCGTAGTGACCACGACGACCGACGCCGAGGGCAAGGCCCACGCCCTGGCCAACGCCGTCGTCAACGAGAAGCTCGCCGCGTGTGCTCAGGTCTACCCCATCGCTTCCGTGTACCGCTGGGAGGGGAAGGTCGAGCAGGCACAGGAATGGCGCATCGACTTCAAGACGCGCGGCGAACTGGTGGACGAGCTCGCCGAGTTCATCGGCGTCCACCACGACTACGACGAGCCCGAGGTCATCGCGGTACCGGTCGTGGGCGGGGCGTCGGGCTACCTGAGCTGGGTGACGGCGGAAACCCAGGGCTGATCGCCGCTAGGGCCTGTCCGATGGGTCAGTGCGGGTCCTGCGACGTCTGGCGCGGTGCATCGCAAGGCGGAGCATTACCCGCGTACTGGGCGTACTCGGGTGATGCGACAACGCGGCGAGGTGCCGTGCCAGGCGTCGCAGGACCCGTGCTGACCCATCGGACAGGCCCTAGGCCCAGCGGCCCGTGCGGCCCAGCAGCAGGGCCGCGGCGGCGGTGCCCGCCGTGGACGTACGCAGCACGCTCGGGCCCAGGCGGTACGGCTTGGCGCCGGCCTCCGAGAAGGCGGCCAACTCCTCCGGGGACACGCCGCCTTCGGGGCCGACGACCAGGACGATGTCGCCCGTGGCGGGCAGCTGTGCCGTGGCGAGGGGCTCGCTGCCCTCCTCGTGCAGGACGGCCGCGAAGGCGGCGTTCGCGAGCAGGTCGGCCACCTGGCGGGTCGTCAGAAGGCCCGTCACCTCCGGGAAGCGCAGGCGGCGCGACTGCTTGCCCGCCTCGCGGGCCGTCGCGCGCCACTTGCCCAGCGACTTGACGCCGCGGTCGCCCTTCCACTGGGTGATGCAACGCCCGGCCGCCCAAGGGACGATGGCGTCAACGCCCGTCTCCGTCATGGTCTCGACGGCGAGTTCGCCGCGGTCGCCCTTCGGCAGGGCCTGGACCACGGTGATGCGGGGCTGCGGATCCGGCTCGGAGCGGACCGAGGTGACCGCGACCTCGAGGTGGTCCTTGCCCTCGACCGCGGCCACGGTGCCGTACGCGCCCGTGCCGTGGCCGTCCGTCAGGACGATCTCCTCGCCGGCGCGCAGCCGGCGGACGGACACGGCGTGCCGTCCCTCGGGGCCGTCGAGGGAGAAGACGGTGCCGGGGAAGACACCCGTGAGGGCGTCCTCTTCGACCAGAAAGACCGGCGCTGTCATGACTGCTTGCTCCCTCGCGTGTCGTGCATGTGGTGCGCGTCCTGCAACAACGCGCCGGCCGCCTCGAGTTCGGCGACCAGTACCTCGACCAGCCCGGCCGCCGGAAGATCCCGCGCCAGGCTGTGGCCCTGCCCCGCCCACAGGTTGACGCCCTGCGGATCGCCCGCCGCGGCGGCGGCCTTGCGCAGCGTCGAGGTCAGGTAGTGGACCTGGGGATACGCGGCCGGGGCGTACGGGCCGTGCTCCCGGATGAAACGGTTCACCAGCCCGCGGGCGGGACGGCCGGAGAAGGCCCGGGTCAGCTCGGTGCGGGTGAACAGCGGATCGGTCAGGGCCTGCTTGTGCAGGGCGCTCGCACCGGACTCCGGGCAGACCAGGAAGGCCGTGCCGAGCTGTGCGGCGCAGGCGCCCGCGGCGAGGACGGCCGCTATCTGGCCGCCGCGCATCAGACCGCCCGCGGCGATGACCGGGACGCGGACGGTCTCGCGGACCTCGGTGAGCAGCGTCAGCAGGCCGGAGCCCGTGTGGTCCGTACGCGGGTCGTCGCGGTGCGTGCCCTGGTGGCCGCCCGCCTCGATGCCCTGGACGCAGACCGCGTCGGCGCCCGCGTCCTGCGCGGCCTGTGCCTCGGCGGCGGAGGTCACGGTCACCACGGTCAGCGTGCCCACGGCGGCGAGGGAGGAGGTGACGGCGGGCGTGGGGCACCCGAAGGTGAAGGAGACGACCGGGACGGGGTCGTCGAGGAGGATGGCGAGCTTGGCCTCGTACGCGTCGTCGGCGCACTGGTCCCAGTCCCCGAGCGGGGTCTCGTACCACGTGGCCTCGCCCGCGAGTTGCTCGGCGTAGGCCTCGACGGCGGTCGGATCGGCGAGGGGTGGCTGCGGCATGAAGAGGTTGACGCCGAAGGGCCGGGAAGTCGCGGCGCGGAGCTGCTTGATCTCCTCGTACATCGCCGCCGGCGTCTTGTACCCGGCGGCGAGGAAGCCGAGCCCTCCGGCCTCGGAGACGGCTGCGGCGAGAGCGGGGCCCGAGCCGCCGCCGGCCATGGGAGCCTGCACGATCGGATGCCGGAACAGGCCGGTCAGCGCGGCCGACTGCCGGTTGTCAGAAGCCATGACCACATCGTGGCACGGGTGACGCCCGGTACCGAATCGGGCGGAGCCCGGCAGGACTCCGCCCGTGACGGCTCGTGGGGGCTAACGCCCGTTGAACGCGTCCTTCAGACGCGAGAACAGACCCTGCTGCCCCGGCTTGAACTCGCCCGTCGGGCGCTCCTCGCCGCGGATCTTGGCCAGCTGGCGCAGCAGTTCCTCCTGCTGCGGGTCGAGCTTGGACGGGGTCATCACCTCGACGTGCACGATGAGATCACCGCGGCCGCCGCCGCGCAGGTGCGTGACACCGCGCTGGTGCAGCGGGATCGACTGGCCGGACTGCGTGCCGGGCCGGATGTCGATCTCCTCGGTGCCGTCGAGGGTCTCCAGCGGCACCTTGGTGCCCAGCGCGGCTGCTGTCATCGGGAGGGTGACCGTGCAGTGCAGGTCGTCGCCGCGGCGCTGGAAGACCGGGTGCTTCGTCTCGTGGATCTCCACATAGAGGTCACCGGCCGAGCCGCCGCCGGGGCCGACCTCGCCCTCGCCCGCGAGCTGGATGCGGTTGCCGTTGTCCACACCTGCGGGGATCTTGACGGTGAGGGTGCGGCGGGAGCGGACGCGGCCGTCGCCCGCGCACTCCGGGCACGGGGTGGGCACGACCGTGCCGAAGCCCTGGCACTGCGGGCACGGCCGGGAGGTCATGACCTGGCCGAGGAAGGACCGGGTGACCTGCGAGACCTCGCCGCGGCCGCGGCACATGTCACAGGTCTGCGCGGAGGTGCCGGGGGCCGCGCCCTCGCCGCTGCACGTGGTGCAGACGACGGCGGTGTCGACCTGGATCTCCCTGGTCGTGCCGAACGTGGCCTCGTTCAGGTCGACTTCGATCCGGATCATGGCGTCCTGGCCGCGGCGCGTGCGCGAGCGGGGCCCGCGCTGCGACGCCTGGCCGAAGAAGGCGTCCATGATGTCGGAGAAGTTGCCGAAGCCCGCGCCGCCGAAGCCGCCGGCACCCGCACCGCCCGAGGAGGACAGGGGGTCGCCGCCGAGGTCGTAGACCTGCTTCTTCTGCGGGTCGGAGAGCACCTCGTAAGCGGCGTTGATCTCCTTGAACCGCTCCTGCGTCTTCGGGTCCGGGTTCACATCCGGGTGCAGCTCGCGCGCGAGACGGCGGAAGGCCTTCTTGATCTCGTCCTGCGAGGCATCGCGCCGAACGCCCAGGACCGCGTAGTAGTCCGTGGCCACTTACGACTCCGCCAGGATCTGTCCGACGTAACGTGCCACTGCGCGTACCGCTCCCATCGTTCCGGGGTAATCCATGCGGGTCGGTCCGACCACGCCGAGTTTGGCGACGGCTTCGTCGCCCGAACCGTAGCCGACTGCGACGACGGATGTGGAGTTGAGTCCCTCGTGGGCGTTCTCATGGCCGATGCGCACCGTCATGCGCGAATCCTTGGCCTCGCCGAGCAACTTGAGCAGGACGACCTGCTCTTCCAACGCCTCCAGCACCGGCCGGATCGTCAGCGGGAAGTCATGTCCGAAGCGGGTGAGATTGGCGGTCCCGCCGATCACCAGCCGCTCCTCCGTCTCCTCGACCAGGGTCTCCAGCAGGATGGACAGAACCGTAGAAACGGTTCCGCGATCCTCCTGCTCGAAGGCCTCGGGGAGATCCTGCACCAGGCGGGGCACATCGGTGAACCGCCGCCCCACGACCCGGCTGTTGAGCCGGGCCCGCAGATCCGCGAGCGTCGTCTCGCCGACCGGCGCCGGGCAGTCCACCATGCGCTGCTCGACGCGACCCGTATCGGTGATCAGCACAAGCATCACCCGCGCCGGGGCCAGCGACAGCAGCTCCACGTGGCGCACGGTCGACCGGCTCAACGACGGATACTGCACCACCGCGACCTGCCGGGTCAGCTGCGCGAGCAGCCGGACCGTACGGGTCACGACGTCGTCGAGATCGACGGCTCCGTCGAGGAAGTTCTGGATCGCGCGCCGCTCGGCCGACGACAGGGGCTTGACGCCCGCGAGCCTGTCGACGAACAGGCGGTAGCCCTTGTCGGTCGGGATGCGTCCCGCGCTCGTGTGGGGCTGCGCGATGAAGCCCTCGTCCTCCAGGACGGCCATGTCGTTGCGCACGGTCGCCGGGGAGACGCCGAGCTGATGGCGCTCGGTGAGGGCCTTGGAGCCGACGGGCTCCTCGGTGCCGACGTAGTCCTGGACGATGGCGCGCAACACCTCGAGCCTGCGTTCGCTCAGCATCGCGCACCTCCCGTCCGACATCCGGCCGTTTCTGCTTCCACGGTCTCGCCGGGGCCGTTTCCTTGGCACTCAATGGTCACGAGTGCCAGACCCCTCCCGTCAGTGTACGGCCGGGCCCCACGACCACGGCAAGGGCCGTCCCAGGCAATGTCCGGCCCGGACGGGCAACCGTACCGTGCCACGGCTAGCTTCTTGCCATGGAGAACCCGGGGAACAGCGGAGCGGCACAGGAGCGGCAGCACGCGGGGGCGCGCTGGGAACGGCTCGCGCCGGGCGTCGTGCGCCGCAGGCTGCCGGGCTGGGACGCGACGGTCGGCGCGATCGCCGGAGCGGACGGGGTGCTGGTCGTGGACACCGGCTCCTCGCTGCGCGAGGGGGCGGAGATCCACCGCGAGGTCGAGGAGATGTTCGGGCTTCCCGTGACGCACATCGCACTCACCCACGCGCATTTCGACCATGTGCTGGGCACCGCGGCCTTTCCCGGGGCGGCACGGGTGTACGGGGCCGTGGGGCTCGCCGGGCTCCTGGATCGCGGACGCACGGAGCTGCGGAGGGACGCGGTGGAGTACGGCATGCCGGCGGAGGACGCCGCCGAGGCCGTCAACGCGCTCGTGCTTCCCGGGCACGCGGTCTCCGGCGATGTGGTGGTGGACCTGGGCGGCGGGCGGCGGGTGCTGCTCGCCAATGCGGGGCCCGGCCACACGGCGTACGACCTGGCCGTGTTCGTCGCCGGCCCGGGCGGGGTGCCGGAGGTCGTGTTCTGCGGTGACCTCGTCGAGGAGTCCGGCGAACCGCAGGCTGGCGACGACGCCCACCCCCGCACCTGGCCCGCGGCCCTGGACCGGCTGGTCGCGCTCGGCGGGGAGGACGCGGTGTACGTACCGGGGCACGGGGCCGTGGTGGATGTCCGGTTTGTCCGTGAGCAACGCAACGCTCTGGCACGGCGCTTCGGCGTGTCGTAACCGGTCGCGGCCGGATTTCCCTATCGTCTCCGGGTGCGCAGCAGCAGACAGTACGGCCCTGATCTCACCCCGCCGTGGAAGCGGAGCACTCCGGTTCCGGAGGTCCCCGCCGAGGCCGACCTCGTGGTGGAGGAGGTCACAACGGGCTTCTGCGGGGCGGTGATCCGCTGCGAGAAGACCGCGCAGGGGTTGACGGTCACGCTCGAGGACCGGTTCGGGAAGTGCCGCGTCTTTCCGATGGAGCCGCGTGGGTTCCTGCTGGAGGGGCGCGTTGTGACGCTCGTACGTCCTCAGGTCCAGGCTCCGCGCGGCCCGCAGCGGACCGCCTCGGGGTCGATCGCCGTGCCGGGTGCGCGGGCGCGTGTGGCGCGGGCCGGGCGGATCTACGTCGAGGGGCGGCACGACGCGGAGCTCGTGGAGCGGGTGTGGGGTGACGACCTGCGGATCGAGGGCGTGGTCGTGGAGTACCTCGAGGGCATCGACGATCTCCCCGCGATCGTGCGGTCGTTCGACCCCGGGCCGGACGCGCGGCTGGGCGTGCTGGTCGACCATCTGGTGCCGGGCTCGAAGGAGTCGCGCATCGCGGCGGAGGTCACGGGCCAGCATGTGCTGGTGGTGGGGCATCCGTACGTGGATGTGTGGGAGGCCGTCAAGCCGTCGTCGCTGGGCATCGCGGCGTGGCCGCGGGTGCCGCGGGGGCAGGACTGGAAGACGGGGGTGTGCCGGGCGCTCGGGTGGCCGGAGAACACGGGGGCCGCTTGGCAGCGGATTCTGGGGGCGGTGTCCTCGTACAAGGACCTTGAGCCGGAACTGCTGGGCAGGGTGGAGGAGTTGATCGACCACGTGACGGTGGGGGCTGGGGGGTAGGGGGTTCTGCCCCGGTCCCGCCCTTTCACCGTTTCCTCCGGGGGCGTAGCCCCCGGCCCCCGGGCCCGCGCTCCGCGCGGTTGTTCCGGGGGCTACGCCCCCTGGACCCCCGCAACGCGGCTCCGCCGCGTTGGTCCTCAAACGCCGGACGGGCTGGAAGGCGCCGGGCCACGCTGGTCTTTCGCGCTTGCGCTGAAATCCAGCGCGGGCGCGAAAATCAAGCCCGTCCGGCGATTGAGGACGAGCGGCGAAGCCGCGACAAGCGGGGTCTGGGGCGCAGCCCCAGGAGACGGCGAGAGGGCGGGACCGGGGCTCAGTCCACCAGGTCGCGGACGACCGCGTCCGCGAGCAGCCGACCCCGCAGGGTCAGGACCGCGCGGCCCGCCGCATACGGGCCGGGGTCCAGGAGGCCGTCCGCCAGGGCTCGCTCCGCCGCCGCCAGGCCATCCGGCTTGAGAAGCGAGAGGGGGCAGCCCTCGGAAAGCCGCAGCTCCAGCAGGATCCGCTCCACACGGCGGTCCTCCTCCGGCAGGATCTCGCGACCCGCTCCCGGGGAGCGGCCCTCCGACAGGGCCTGGGCGTAGGCGCCCGGGTGCTTGACGTTCCACCACCGGACGCCGCCGACGTGGCTGTGCGCGCCGGGGCCGGCGCCCCACCAGTCGGCGCCGCGCCAGTAGAGCTCGTTGTGGCGGCAGCGGGCGGCCGGTGCGGTGGCCCAGTTGGAGACCTCGTACCAGTGGAAGCCGGCTGCGGACAGCTTGTCCTCGGCGATCAGGTAGCGGTCGGCGTGGACGTCGTCGTCCGTCATCGGCACCTCGCCGCGCCGGATGCGGCGGGCGAGCTGGGTGCCCTCCTCGACGATGAGCGCGTACGCGGACACGTGGTCCGGGCCGGCGGCGACGGCCGCGTCCAGCGAGGCGCGCCAGTCGTCGTCGCTCTCGCCCGGGGTGCCGTAGATCAGGTCGAGGTTGACGTGGTCGAAGCCCGCCGCACGGGCCTCGGCCACGCACGCCTCCGGGCGGCCGGGCGTGTGCGTACGGTCGAGGATCTTCAGCACGTGCGGGCGGGCGCTCTGCATGCCGAAGGAGATCCGGTTGAAGCCCGCCTCGCGGAGTTCGGCCAGGTAGCGCGGGTCGACGGACTCCGGGTTGGCCTCCGTGGTCACCTCGGCGCCGGGGGCCAGGGAGAACTCGTCGCGGATCGCGGCGAGCATGCGGCCGAGATCGGCGGCGGGCAGCAGGGTCGGGGTGCCGCCGCCGATGAAGACGGTCTCCACGGGGCGCGGGTCGTCGCCGAGCACCTTGCGCGCGAGGCGGATCTCCTCGGCGAGGGTGTCGGCGTAGTTGTCCCGGGAGGCCAGGGCCCCGCCGGAGCCGCGCAGCTCGCTCGCGGTGTAGGTGTTGAAATCGCAGTACCCGCAGCGCGTGGCGCAGTACGGAACGTGCAGGTAGAACCCGAGCGGCCGCTGCCCGGCACCCTCGAGGGCACGACGGGGCAGCGCCCCGTCCTCGGGCATGGGCTCACCATCGGGCAGTACGGAAGGCATGTGCCCATTGTCCGGCATACCGCCGGGTGGGTGGTCAGGCCTCGCGTGCGCCCTCGTACATCTCCTCGATCAGGTTCTTGTACGTACGCTCCACGACCGGCCGCTTGAGCTTGAGGCTGGGGGTCAGCTCGCCGTGCTCGACGTCGAGGTCGCGCGGCAGCAGACGGAACTTCTTGATCGTCTGCCAGCGCTGGAGGCCGTCGTTGAGCTGCCGTACGTAGCCCTCGATGAGCTCCTCGGTCCGCCGGTCGGCGACCACCTCGGCGTAGGGCTTGCCGGCGAGGCCGTGGTCGGCGGCCCATTTGAGGATGGCGGGCTCGTCCAGGGCGATGAGGGCGGTGCAGTAATTGCGGTCGGCGCCGTGCACCAGGATGTTGGAGACGAAGGGACACACGGCCTTGAAGCGGCCCTCGGCCTCCGCCGGGGAGATGTACTTGCCGCCGGAGGTCTTGATCAGGTCCTTCTTGCGGTCGGTGATGCGGAGGAAGCCGTCGGCGGACAGCTCGCCGATGTCGCCGGTGTGGAACCAGCCGTCGGGCTCGAGGACCTCCGCGGTGCGCTCGGGCTGGCCGTGGTAGCCCACCATCACGCCGGGGCCGCGCAGCAGGATCTCCCCGTCGTCCGCGATGCGGACCTCCGTGCCGGGCAGGGGCTTGCCGACGGTGCCGGTGCGGTAGGCCTCGCCGGGGTTGACGAAGCTGGCGGCGCTGGTCTCGGTGAGGCCGTAGCCCTCCAGGATGTGGATCCCGGCGCCGGAGAAGAAGTAGCCGATCTCGGGGGCGAGCGAGGACGCGCCGGAGACGCACGCGCGCAGCTGCCCGCCGAAGGCGTCGCGGATCTTGGAGTAGACGAGTGCGTCGGCGACCCGGTGGCGGGCGGCGAGCCCGAAGGGGACGGAACGGCTGCCCGTGTGGCGGAAGTTGTCCTGTGCGACCTTGGCGTACTCGCGGGCCACCTCGGCGGCCCACCGGAAGATCTTGTACTTGGCGCCGCCGGCCTCGCGGGCCTTCGTCGCGACGCCGTTGTAGACCTTCTCGAAGATCCGGGGCACGGCGGCCATATAGGTGGGCCGGACGACCGGCAGATTCTCGATGATCTTGTCCTGCCGGCCGTCCACGGCGGTGACGTGGCCGACGCTGATGTGCCCGGCGGTCAGCACCTTCCCGAAGACGTGCGCGAGCGGCAGCCACAGGTACTGCACGTCGTCGGCGCGCACGAGCTCGGTGGCCTGGATGGCGCGGGCCATGTACGCCCAGGCGTCGTGCGGGAGCCGTACGCCCTTGGGGCGCCCGGTGGTGCCGGAGGTGTAGATGAGGGTGGCGAGTTGGTCGGCGCGCAGGTCGCGTACGCGGTCGCGCACCACGTCCGGGGTCCGCTCCAGCAGCTCGGCGCCGCGCCGTTCCAGCTCGTCCAGGGAGAGCACCCAGCCCTCGGGGTCGCCCTCGGCGGGCAGCGCGTCCTTGGCGTCGATCACGACGACGTGGGCGAGCGCGGGCAGTTCCCCCCGGTGGGCGCGGGCCTTGTCCAGCTGCGCGGCGTTCTCGGCGATGAGGACCCTGCTGCCGGAGTCGGAGAGGATGAAGGCCGTCTCGTCACCGTTGGTGCTGGGGTAGACCGGTGTGGTGGCCGCGCCGGAGCACATCACGCCGAGGTCGGCGAGGATCCACTCCAGGCGGGTGGCGGAGGCGAGGGCGACCCGGTCCTCGGGGTCTATACCGAGGGTGATGAGACCGGCGGCGATGGCGAACACCCGCCGGGCGGCATCGCCCCAGGTGAGCGAGGCCCAGTCGTCGGGACCCTCGCCGGAGGCCGGGGGCACGGGATGGCGGTAGGCCTCCGCGTCCGGTGTGGCTTCCACCCGCTCGAGGAAGAGCGTCGCCACGGAGGGCGGCCGGTTCTCGATCAAGTTCTGTGTCTCGGTCACGGCAACCTCCGGGGCCCAAGCTTCTTTGCTGGTGACTCGCGAGTAACCTGTCAAACAGTGATCAGAGTAGAGCGGATGGGCCCGGCCGCGTAAGGGTGCCCGGCAATGAGAAAAGGTGCCCGCCCCATTCCGGGAACGGACACCTTCTCACGGACACCTTCTCGGTGGCACCGGTTACTTCTTGCCCTTCTCGCCGCCGCTGTCGTCGGTGGACAGCACCGCGATGAAGGCCTCCTGCGGCACCTCCACGTTGCCGACCATCTTCATCCGCTTCTTGCCTTCCTTCTGCTTCTCCAGCAGCTTCCGCTTACGGGAGATGTCACCGCCGTAGCACTTGGCGAGGACGTCCTTGCGGATGGCGCGGACGGTCTCACGGGCGATGACCCGGGCGCCGATGGCGGCCTGGATGGGCACCTCGAAGTTCTGCCGCGGGATGAGCTCGCGCAGCTTGGCGACGAGCCGGACGCCGTACGCGTACGCCTTGTCCTTGTGCGTGATCGCGGAGAAGGCGTCGACCTTGTCGCCGTGCAGCAGGATGTCGACCTTGACGAGGTCGGAGGTCTGCTCGCCGGTGGGCTCGTAGTCGAGCGAGGCGTAGCCGCGGGTCTTGGACTTCAGCTGGTCGAAGAAGTCGAAGACGACCTCGGCGAGGGGGAGCGTGTAGCGGATCTCGACGCGGTCCTCGGAGAGGTAGTCCATGCCCAGGAGCACGCCGCGGCGGTTCTGGCAGAGCTCCATGATCGAGCCGATGAACTCGCTGGGCGCCAGGATGGTGGCCCGGACGACCGGCTCGTACACCTCGGCGATCTTGCCGGTGGGGAACTCGCTGGGGTTGGTGACCTCGTGCTCGACGCCGTCCTCCATGATCACGCGGTAGACCACGTTCGGGGCGGTGGCGATCAGGTCGAGGCCGAACTCGCGCTCGAGGCGCTCGCGGATGACCTCGAGGTGGAGCAGGCCCAGGAAGCCGACGCGGAAGCCGAAGCCGAGGGCGGCCGAGGTCTCCGGCTCGTAGACCAGCGCGGCGTCGTTGAGCTGGAGCTTGTCCAGGGCCTCGCGGAGCTCCGGGTAGTCCGAGCCGTCCAGCGGGTAGAGGCCGGAGAACACCATCGGCTTGGGGTCCTTGTAACCGCCGAGCGCCTCGGTGGCACCGCCGTGGTACTGGGTGATGGTGTCGCCGACCTTGGACTGGCGGACGTCCTTCACACCCGTGATCAGGTAGCCCACCTCACCGACGGACAGGCCGTCGGCCGGGAGCATCTCGGGCGAGTTGGTGCCGATCTCCAGCAGCTCGTGGGCGGCGCCGGTGGACATCATCCGGATCCGCTCGCGCTTGCGGAGCGTGCCGTCGACGACCTTGACGTACGTCACGACGCCCCGATAGGCGTCGTAGACCGAGTCGAAGATCATCGCGCGGGCGGGGGCGTCCTTGACGCCGACCGGGGCCGGGACGTCGCGGACGACGCGGTCGAGCAGCTCGGGGACGCCGACGCCGGTCTTGGCGGAGACCCGCAGGACGTCCTCCGGCTCGCAGCCGACCAGGTTCGCCAGCTCGGCGGCGAACTTCTCCGGCTGGGCGGCGGGCAGGTCGATCTTGTTGAGGACCGGGATGATCGTGAGGTCGTTCTCCATCGCCAGGTAGAGGTTGGCGAGGGTCTGGGCCTCGATGCCCTGGGCCGCGTCCACCAGGAGGACGCAGGCCTCGCACGCGGCGAGGGAGCGGGAGACCTCGTAGGTGAAGTCGACGTGACCCGGGGTGTCGATCATGTTGAGGATGTGAGTCGTACCGGACTCGTCATCCGTGGGGGCCCAGGGCAGGCGGACCGCCTGGGACTTGATCGTGATGCCGCGCTCGCGCTCGATGTCCATCCGGTCGAGGTACTGCGCGCGCATCTGCCGCTGGTCGACCACGCCGGTCAGCTGAAGCATCCGGTCGGCGAGCGTCGACTTGCCATGGTCGATGTGCGCGATGATGCAGAAGTTACGGATCAGAGCCGGGTCGGTACGGCTCGGCTCGGGCACGTTGGTAGGGGTCGCGGGCACGCAGGATCCATTCGGTGACTTCGGCGTCTTCACGCCAGTCTCGGCGGGAGTCGGGTATACGACCCCACCATCGTCCCATGCGCGGCGGGTACGGTCCGGTTTGGGAGGCCGGAGCGCCTGCTGGTAGCCTGGTCCACTGTGCTTCGTGACCCTCTACTCGCGGAGCGCACTCTCGAAATCCAACGAACCTGAAAAGGCTCTTTCGTGGCGAACATCAAGTCCCAGATCAAGCGGAACAAGACCAACGAGAAGGCGCGCCTGCGCAACAAGGCCGTCAAGTCCGGGGTCAAGACCTTCGTCCGCGCCGCTCGCGAGGCCATCGCCTCCGGTGACGTCGCGAAGGCCACCGCCGCCGTTGCCGTGGCCGGCAAGAAGCTCGACAAGGCCGCCAGCAAGGGTGTCCTGCACAAGAACGCTGCTGCCAACAAGAAGTCGGCGCTTGCCAAGCAGGTCGCCGGCCTCAAGGGCTGAAGCTCTCCCGGGCGTGAGCCCCGGACCCCGCCGGTACGGGTCAGCGGACCCTCTCAACCGCTCCGGACCGGCCCTTGCCGCACGCGGACGTTCGCCACGTAGGTGCGGCACTGAGCCGAAAGGCTCGTCGAATACATAGAAGGCCCCGGGCCTGCCCTTTCCCCAAGGGCGGCCCGGGGCCTTTGTGTGTCCGGGGCCTTTGTGCGCCCCTGGGGCCTAGCGGCCGCTGCGGGCCGCGCGGGCGATGGTGACGACCGCCTTCTCCAGGGCGTACTCCGGGTCGTCTCCCCCGCCCTTGACGCCGGCGTCGGCCTCGGCGACGGCGCGCAGGGCCACGGCGACTCCGTCCGCGGACCAGCCGCGCATCTGCTGGCGCACCCGGTCGATCTTCCAGGGCGGCATGCCGAGGTCACGGGCCAGGTCGCCGGGGCGGGCGCCGCGCGGGGCGGAGGCGAGCTTGCCGATGGAGCGGACGCCCTGGGCGAGCGCGCTGGTGATCAGCACCGGTGCGACGCCGGTGGCCAGCGCCCAGCGCAGGGCCTCCAGGGCCTCCGCGGCGCGGCCTTCCACCGCCCGGTCCGCGACGGTGAAGCTGGATGCCTCGGCGCGGCCCGTGTAGTAGCGGGCGACGACGGCCTCGTCGATGACGCCCTCGATGTCGGCGACGAGCTGGGCGCAGGCGCTGGCCAGCTCGCGCAGGTCGCTGCCGATGGCGTCCACCAGTGCCTGGCACGCCTCCGGGGTCGCGGAGCGGCCCGTCGCGCGGAACTCCGCGCGCACGAACGCGAGCCGGTCGGCGGGCTTGGTCATCTTGGCGCAGGCGACCTCCCGGGCGCCGGCCTTGCGGGCCGCGTCCAGCAGGCCCTTGCCCTTGGCGCCGCCCGCGTGGAGCAGGACGAGGGTGATCTCCTCGGCCGGGGCGCCGAGGTAGGCCTTGACGTCCTTGATCGTGTCGGCGGACAGGTCCTGGGCGTTGCGCACGACCACGACCTTGCGCTCCGAGAAGAGGGACGGGCTGGTCAGCTCGGCGAGGGTGCCGGGCTGGAGGGCATCGGGCATGAGGTCGCGGACGTCCGTGTCGGCGTCGGCCGCGCGGGCTGCCGCCACCACCTCCTGGACGGCGCGGTCGAGGAGGAGATCCTCCTGTCCCACGGCGAGTGTCACGGAGGCGAGCGGGTCGCCGGATGCGGCTTTGGGTGCGGTGTTCCTGGCCATCGTGTCCAGCATCCCACGCGGTGGTGACACCCCCCTTCGCGGCCGTCGGAGCATGCCTCACAATGAGCGGGTGAGCAGCGCTTTCCTTCCCTCCGACTCCATACGGCACCTGCTGGTGCTCCCCGACCGCGAGACCGCCGAGGAGGTGGCCGAAGAAGCAGGGCAGCGTTTTTCTCTGGACGAAGACCCCCAGGTCGTGCGCGAGGCACTCGCCGGTGAGGACGACGCCGAGGACGCCCAGTGGCTGGTGGTCGTGGAGGACCCGGACGGCGAGCTGAACGTGAAGGCCCTGCGCGAGCTGGCCGAGGAGTACGACGGCTGGCTCGAGGTGGAGTGACCCCGGGCGGAGCCGTCCGCGGCGGTGCCGCCTGATGGCTCGTCATGGGGTCGTGGCCGCCCGTGACGGCGGTGGCCGACCCGGTCACCGCGACCGGCCCGTCGGTGTCGGTGCGCAGTACCGCGGCGCCCTGAGCGCGGAGCGCGGCGATCGTGCGCGGTGCCGGGTGCCCGTAGGTGTTGTGGGCACCCACCGAGATCACGGCGAGCCGGGGCCGGATCCGGTGCAGCAACTCGGGGTCCTGATAGGCCGAACCGTGGTGGGCGACCTTGAGGACGTCCACCGGCGGCAGAACGGGGCGGGCCCGCAAGAGCTCCTGCTGGGCGGGTGGTTCGAGGTCACCGAGCAGAAGCAGGCCGAGTCCGGCGGCATGGACCAGCAGGGCGACGCTGGCGTCGTTGGGGCCGCTCTCCGCGATGGTCGAGGTGCCCGGGGCCGGGGGCCACAGCACCTCCCAGGACAAGTCCCCGAGATGCCGCCGCTCCCCCGGCTCCGCGGTGACGACCGGGACGTGCGCCCGCCCGGCCTCGCGGCGCACGAAGGCGGCCTGGGCCTGCGGCTGTGCGAACGAGGTCGTCTCGATCGCGCCGACCGAGCGGCCGCGCAGCACGCCGGGCAGTCCGTCGACGTGGTCGGCGTGAAAGTGACTGAGCAGCAGGAGCGGGACGCGTTCCACGCCCAGCGCCCGTAGACAGCTGTCGACGGCACGCGGCTCGGGGCCCGCGTCCACGACAAGGGCCGCGCCCTCCCCCGCCGAGAGAACCAAGGCGTCGCCTTGCCCGACGTCACATGCGACCAGTCGCCAGCCGGGCGGTGGCCAGCCGGTGACGACGCGGGTGAGCGGTGCCGGGCGGACGATCGCCAGCAACAGGAGCAAGGCGCACACCCCGCATGCCCACGGTCGGCGGAGCACGCGGCGGGCCGCGGGCACGACCGCCACGGTGACCGCCGCCAGCAGCAGTCCGCCCGGCCAGCCGCCCGGCCAGGCCAGCTCGGCACCGGGCAGCGCCGCGCCCGTACGGGCCACGGCGGCCGTCCAGACGGCGGGCCAGCCGGCGAGCCACGCGAAGAACGTGGCGACGGGCATCGCGAACGGCGCGACGGCGAGGGCGGCGAGGCCGAGGACGGTCGCGGGGGCGACCGCGAGCTCGGCGAGGAGATTGCACGGGACGGCCACCAGGCTGAACCGCGCCGACAGCACGACGATGACGGGTGCGCACACCGCCTGGGCGGCTGCCGCCGCGGCGAGGGCCTCCGCCGCCCGGGGCGGCACGCCGCGCCGCTGCAGGGCCTCGCCCCAGCCGGGGGCGAGTGTGAGCAGGGCCCCCGTGGCCAGCACGGAGAGCAGGAACCCGAAGCTGCGGGCGAGCCATGGATCCCACAGCACCAGCAGGAGAACGGCGGCGGCGAGGGCCGGGAGCAGGCTGCGCCGGCGGCCCGTGGCGATGGCCAGCAGGGTGATCAGTCCGCAGGCCGCCGCGCGCAGCACGCTCGGGTCCGGGCGGCACACCACCACGAACGCGAGGACGAGCGCGCCGCCCAGAACAGCCGTGAGGCGTAAGGGAATTCCGATCCGGGCGGCCAGCCCCCGGCGTTCGGCGCGGGCGGCCAGGTGGGGCGGGCCGATGAGGACGGTCAGGACGATGGTGAGGTTGCTCCCGGACACGGCCAGCAGGTGTGTCAGGTCCGTGATGTGGAAGGCCTCGTCGAGGTCGGGCGGGATGCGGGACGTGTCCCCGACGACCAGGCCGGGGAGCAGCGCCCGGGCGTCCGGGGAGAGCCCGTCGGTGGCGGCGCGCAGGCCCTCGCGGAGCCGGGCCGCCGCCGTCTGGAGGGCGTCAGGCGCTGCGGTGACGCGGGGCGGACCCGGGTCGTCGACGTGGATCACGGCGGCGATGCGGTCACCGTCCCGGGTGGATGGGGCCAGCCGCCCGGTGACCTTCAGGCGGGTGGACGGCAGCAGGTCCAGCCAGTTCTGGTGGGCGATCAGGAGGATGGGCGTACGGATGGCGGTGGTGGTGTTGTCGTCGGGGGTGGTGACCCGGGTTGCCTCCGCCTCGACGATGGCCGAGGGGGCGGCACGGGTTGCCCCGCCTGTTCCGCCCGGGTGGGGGCGGGTGGCTCGTGGGTCGTCGGTGACTGTCACCTCGAGGGTGGCGTATGCGGAGCGGCGGGCCAGCTCCGGCACGGGGCCCCTGCGGGCGTCGGCCGCCCACAGGCCGCCTACGGCCGCGCCCGCGGCGCCGCACAGCAGGACGGCGGCCATGGCGCCGGCCGTGACAACGGCCGTGCCTCCGGCCGTGACGCCGCCGTCGGCCGACGGTGCGGGGCGGCGGAGCCGGTGAGCGGCGAGTGCCAGTGTGCCGGCGGTCAACAGGGCTGCTGTGCAGGCCGCGGTGACGACTGCCGGGTCCGCGGTCAGCGCGGAGGCCGCACCTGCCCAGGCCGCGAGTGCGGGTGCCACCAGGCGGAGGTCGGCGGTGCGGTCGCGGTGTGCGGCCGGTTCCGAGGAGTGGGCGGGCGCGTTGTGCCTCATGGCTGGACCAGGCCGCGGAGCTCGCCGAAACGGCGGGCGCCGATGCCGTGGACCTGGCGGAGCTCGTCCACGGAGCGGAAGCCGCCGTGCTCGGTGCGGTAGTCGATGATGTGCTGGGCGAGGGTCGGGCCGACGCCGGGGAGGGCGTCGAGTTGTTGCGCGGTCGCGGAGTTGAGGCTGACCGGGCCTGCCAGGGCGGGCTTTCCGGCGCTGCCGGGTGGGGAGTTGGCGGGGGCCGAGTTGCCCGAGGGTGGTTGGTTGTTGGGTGCCGGTGCGCCTACGACGATCTGTTCGCCGTCCATGAGCACGCGCGCCCGGTTGAGGCTCGTCATGTCGACGCCGGGCCGGGCTCCTCCTGCCCCGTCCAGTGCGTCGGCGACCCTTGAGCCGGAGGGCAGGCGTTGCACGCCGGGGTGCCAGACCTTGCCGGTCACGTCTACTACTACGGTTCCGTTGCCGCCTGTTGGGGCGGGGGTGGTTGTGCTGTTCTTGCGGCTGCCGCGGGTGTGGGCCATCGGTGCGATGGCTGGGTCCGGTGGTGGCTGGGCTGCCGTCATCTCGCGGTCGGGGGCGCGCACGCTTTCCGGGCTGCCCACCCAGAAGTGGTACGCCGCGAAGGCGCCGAGCACGGCGATGAGGATGGCGAGTGCGGCGAGGGTTCGCGGCTCCAGGCCGCATCGGAGTCGGAACCATGTCGGGAGTCGCTCGCCGAGGGCGTCTCGCCAACGGGTGTCGGGACGCTGGAGGTTGGGCGGGTCGGGGGATGGGGTGGTGGCGCGTGGTTGTGGAAGCTCCTGGATGAGGTGGGTGGCGCGGCCGTGGAGGGTGGTCACGCTTTGCGTGCTGGTCGTCATGGAGCGTGACGATAGGGCTCCGGGGCGGATTCTGCTGAGGTGGCCCAAATTCCGTGGATTACTTGGGGGTTGTGGATAAGTTGGTCGCGCGGGTGGGTGGTTGCGGTGGGGGATGTCGCCCCTGCCCCGCCCTTTCACCGTTTCCTCCGGGGCTCCGCCCCGGACCCCGAAACCGCGCTTCGCGCGGTTGTCCGGGGGCAAGCCCCCGGGCCCCCGAACCGCGCTTCGCGCGGTGTCCTCAAGCGCCGGACGGGCTGGAATGTCGCGCCCGCGCTGAAAATCCAGCCCGGCCCGGCACTATCCAGCCCGTCCGGCGCTTGAGGACGAGCGGCGAAGCCGCGACAAGCAGGGTCTGGGGCGAAGCCCCAGGACCGGGGTCCGGGGGCTTCGCCCCGGGAAACGGAGAAAGGGCGGGACCGGGGCACAGGCACACCCCCCAACACCCCCGCGACGGACCGCAATCAACCATTCGGCTGACCGGCCGGCTCAGCCCCGGTCCCGGGAGACCGGCCGATGCGCGGGCCCGCGCGCCACTGCGACGGTGGACGCCATGGAAACCCGCACGCCAAACCACACGACCGCATTCCATCGCATGACACTCCTCGTCAGCAGCTACGCGGCCCTCAGCCTGCTCACCCTCGTGGTCGCGTACCTCCTCCGCCACCACCACACCCTGGTGACCGAAACGGTCTGGGCCCGGGGCGAGATCGTCGCGGGCGCCTCCCTTCTGATGCTCACCTTCACCGTCCGCGCCTCCCACGGCCACCGCCGGGCGTATCTGCGGCTGCGGATCAGCTCGGGCGTCATGGTGGCGGTCATCGCGGTCCTCGTCTCCCTCCCCGGCTTCCTGCCGATGTGGATGAGGATCGAGCAGGGGATGTGCGGCCTGCTCCTGCTCTGCGTCGTCGTGATAGCGAACGGCAGGCAGCTGCGCTCACTGTTCGCCGACCGCAGCTAGATTGGCAGGAAGCCGTAAAGGGGGCAGGGATGAACGGCAAGTCACCGGCGCACATCGTGCCGTACGTCCTGCTGGCGCTCCTGACCGTCGTCACGGTGGCCGGCAAACACTCCGCGAGCCGCTCCCTGCTCATCGACCTCGGCCTGTGCGCGCTGGCAGCGGCATGGATGCTGTGCGTCCACACGCTGCGCCCCGCATGGCGCGAACGCGAGCCGGTGATGGCCGTGTTCTTCACCGTACTGATCGCGATCACGGCGGTCCTGGTGCTCAGGGACCCGTGGTTCGGACTCTTCACGCCCGCGGGATACATCTACGCGTTCCGCGTGCTGCGCTGGCCCTGGCGGCTCGCCGGGGTGACCGCGGTGGCGGTGGTGGCGGGCACGGCACAGGCGTACGGCGTGGACAAGGACTCGCCCCTGGGCCTGGCCGTGTACGCCGCCGTCGTGACCGCGAACGTGATCCCCATGTGCGGCTTCGCCTGGGTCGCCCGGCGCGGTGCCCTGCGGAACGACGAGCGCGAGCAGGCGCTGAGCGAGCTCCGGGCATCCCTCGCGGAAAACGCGGCCCTGCACGCGCAGTTGCTGGCACGGGCGAGGGAGGACGGCGTCCGCGACGAACGGCAGCGGATGGCGCGGGAGATCCACGACACCCTGGCGCAAGGGCTCACCGGCATCATCACCCAGCTCCAGGCGGCCGAGCACGCCGACGACGACCCGGCGGGCCGGTCCCGCCACATCGCCGCGGCGACCGCCCTGGCCCGCGAGAGCCTGACCGAGGCCCGGCGTTCGGTGCACGCGCTGCGCCCCGAGCCGCTGCAATCGGCGCGCCTCGGCGAGGCGTTGGCGGGTGTGGCCGAGCGCTGGTCGACGCTGTACGGCATCCCGGTCCACGTCACCACGACCGGCACGGCACGGCCGTTGCGGCCGGAGGCGGAGGTCGCGTTGCTCAGGTGCGCCCAGGAGGCGCTGGCCAACGTGGCCAAGCACGCGCGGGCGGGCAGGGCGGGGGTGACGCTGTCGTACCTGGAACACGAGGTCGCCCTGGACGTACGCGACGACGGCGAAGGCTTCACCCCATCCCACTCGCAAGGCGACGGTTTCGGCCTGGTCGCGATGCGGCAGCGGATCGAGGCCCTGTCGGGAACGCTCCAGATCGAGTCCGAGCCGGGGACCGGCACGGGCATCTCGGCCCGCGTCCCCGCCGAACGCACGGAGGTGTGCGCATGAGCGACGCCACGGTCACCCTGCTGGTCGTCGACGACCACCCCGTGGTCCGGGACGGCCTGAGCAGCATGTTCGCGCGCGAGCCGGAGTTCGAGGTGCTCGGCGAGGCCGCCGACGGCGCCGAAGCGGTCCGCCTCGCGGAGGCCCTGCGGCCGGACGTGATCCTGATGGACCTGCGCATGCCCGGTACGGACGGGGTGACCGCCATCCGGGACCTGGCCGCACGCGGCAGCGACGCCCGCGTGCTGGTCCTGACCACGTACGACACCGACAGCCACGTCCTCCCCGCCATCGAGGCCGGCGCCACGGGCTACCTGCTCAAGGACGCTCCCCGCGACGAACTCCTGCGCGCGGTACGGGCGGCGGCCCGGGGCGAGGCCGTGCTCGCCCCGTCGGTGGCGGCGCTGCTGATGAACCGGGTCCGCACCCCCGCCCCGGGGCCGCTCAGCCAACGGGAGCTCGAAGTGCTCCAGTTGGTGGCGGACGGAGCCACCAACCGCGAGGCTGCGGCCAGGCTGTTCATCACCGAGGCCACGATCAAGTCCCACCTGCTGAACATCTACGCCAAGCTCGGCGTCGGCGACCGCGCCGCAGCCGTCACCCAGGCATTCCACCGCGGCCTCCTCGTCCCGCAACCGCGCGAACAGCGCTGAGCGCGCCAGGCGGCCGCCGCTAGCTGATCAGCAGCCGGGGATGGATCCTCGGCCCCACGACCGTCACCGTGGCGACGATGGCGGCGGCGACCACCAGCTGGGCGTTGGGCACGTAGGGGTCGAGGAGGAACTGGGCCAGCAGCGCGGCGCAGATGAGGGCCAGCTTGGCGCAGATCAGCCGGGGTGCCGACAGGTCCGAGTGGGCCGAGGGGACGCCCCGGGCGCGGGCCCGGCGTTCGAGGCGGATCTGGAGCGGGACGGTCAGCAGGACGAGCAGGAGCCGGGCGACGAGGGCCCAGTTGTGGTGCGGGGCGCCCGGGTCCAGCAGGTGGCCGAAGAAGAAGTCGGCCACGAAGGCCGCCGAGACGATGAGCACCCGGGCGGTGATCAGCCGGGCGAGCGCCGGGCCGGGGTGCACGGCCGCGTGGTACGCGGCGGTGAGGCGGCGGTTGGCCGGCAGGAGCACCGGCGGGAGGATCAGCAGGAGGAAGGCGGTGCGCAGGGCGTGGGCCCAGGCGGGCTCGTTGCTCTCTCCCGCCCAGACGATGGCGAGCACCACACCGGCCAGGGCGTATCCCCTGCGGACGGTCCGCGAGGCACTCATGGTGACGAGGCTAGGCGGACCGTGATCGCTACGCGAACGGAGCCCCGTCCCGTTTGTGTGGATATGCTATGGAATGTGATCCAGCTGGCACGGGCGTGGATCCGTCGATGGCCCTCCGTTCTGCTGTCGCCGGTGCTCCTGACCGTGGTGATCGCCGCCCTGGCGTACACCACGCCCCGGCGCATGGCCTTCAGCCGCCTCCTGCCCGCGGCGCCCGCGCTCGCCGCCGCCATGTGGCCCGTACTGCCCACCGTCATGCTGGGGACGGTCTGCTTCCTCCTCATGGTCGGCCTCGGCATCGTGTTCCCCGGTCTGGGGATCTGGTGGACGTCGGCGGGGATCGTCGCGGTCACCGTGGCGGCCGCGTACGGCAGCCACGTCCGGCTCCAGCGGGAACGGACGCTCTTCCAGGTGCGGCTCGTGGCCGACGCGGCGCAGACGGTGGTCCTGAGCCCGATGCCGCGCCGCTACGGGGGCATCGAGATCGAGTCGCTGTACCTCGCCGCCGCGGCGGAGGCCCGCATCGGCGGCGACTTCTACGAGGTGGCCGACACGCGGTACGGGGTACGGCTGCTCATCGGCGACGTACGGGGCAAGGGGCTGCCGGCGGTGGGGATGGCCGCGGCGACGGTCAACGCCTTCCGGGAGGCGGCCTACGACGAGGCCGACCTGGGCGACATCGCGCGCCGCCTGGAGGCCAGCAGCACCCGCTACACCTCCTCGTTTCCCCCCGAGGACCTGATGGAGCGCTTCACCACGGCCGTCATCGCCGAGATCCCGCACGACGACGGCCGGATCAGGGTCCTCAACTGCGGGCATCCGCCGCCGCTGCTCCTGAACCGCGGGGAACTGCGTGTCCTGGCGCCCACCTCCCCCTCGCCGCTCCTCAACCTCGCGTCGCTGATCGGCGACAACTACAGCGTCGACACCTTCGGCTTCGCCCCGGGCGACCACCTGCTGCTCTACACCGACGGCGTGACCGAGGCCCGCAACCGCGACGGCGAGTTCTTCCCCCTGACGGACTGGATGCGGCGGCAGAGCCCGGCGCGGCCCGGCGAGCTGCTCGCCGGGCTGCACCGTGACCTGCTCCGCTTCAGCAGCGGAGGCCTCGACGACGACATCGCCGCCCTCGCCGTACGCCTGCGCGACCGCCGGTCCTGACAGCCATTGCCATCTTTTGGCCGGCATGCGTCCGCCCACGACGCGCGGGACGCTGGTCATGTATCCCGGAACCGGCACCTGAAGGAGGTTCCGCCATGGGTTCCATACGCGTGGCCCAAGTCCCCTCCCCCGGCGGGAAGTTCGAGGTCGTCGAGCGCGAGGCGCCGCAGCCCGGGCCGGGCCATGTCCGGATCGCCGTGCAGGCGTGCGGGGTGTGCCACACGGACGCGCTGCTGGTGAACAACGCCTTCCCCGTCGAGTTCCCGCTGGTCACCGGCCACGAGGTGGCCGGGCGCATCGACGCACTCGGCGAGGGCGTCACCGAGTGGCGGATCGGCGAGCAGGTGGAGGTGGGCTGGTTCGGCGGCCAGTGCGGCCACTGCCGGCCCTGCCGCGAGGGCGACTTCATCCACTGCACCACGCTCCAGGTGCCCGGCATCGCCTACCCCGGCGGCTACGCCGAGGCCATGGTCGCCCCCGCCGGCGCACCGGCCCGGATTCCCGGCGGGCTGTCGGCCACCGACGCCGCGCCGCTCGGCTGCGGCGGGGTGACCACGTTCAACGCCCTGCGGCGCAGCAGTGCCCGCCCGGGCGACCTCGTCGCCGTCCTCGGCATCGGCGGGCTGGGCCACCTCGGGGTGCAGTACGCCGCCGCGATGGGGTTCGAGACCGTCGCCATCGCCCGTGGTCCGGACAAGGGGGAGCTGGCCCGCCGCCTCGGCGCCCGGCACTACATCGACAGCACCGCGGCCGACGTGGCCGAGGCCCTCCAGGCGCTGGGCGGCGCCAAGGCCGTACTGGCCACCGCCGCCGACTCGGGCGCGATGAGCGCCACCGTGGACGGCCTGGCCCACCACGGCGAGCTGATCGTGGTCGGAGTCGCGCCCGAGCCGCTGAACATCAGCCCCGTCCAGCTGATCAGTGCGAGCAAGGGCGTGCACGGACACCCCTCCGGCACCGCGCAGGACGTCGAGGACACCATGGCGTTCTCCGCCCTCACCGGCGTCCGGCCGATGACCGAGGTCGTGCCGCTGGACGACGTCAACCAGGCCTACGAGCGCATGCTCAGCGGCGCCGCCCGCTTCCGCATGGTCCTCACGACCGGCCGGTGACCGCCTGCTCCGGTTCCGGTTCCGGCTCCGGTTCCGGCTCCAGGGACCGCCAGATCCGGTCGGGCAGGACCCGTGTGGCCAGGGCGAGGTCCTGGTCGTACGTGGTGGACAGCCAGCGGTAGACGGTCGCGTCGACCGGCCCCACGAGCAGCACCTCGATCACGGGGCCGGGCAGCGGGGCGATCTCGCCCGCCTCGATCCGCGCGCCGAGCCAGGCCAGCACCGGCGCCAGCTTGGCCTCCTTGGCCTTGCGGATGCGCTCGGCGTGCACCGAGAGGTAGCCGGCGTGGGCGGAGCCGTGCAGGAAGAGCGCGACGTCCCGGTGTTCCCCGCAGAACTTCAGGTAGGCACGTACGTACGCACGGATGCCGGTACGGGCGGTACGGGAGCGGAGCACGGGGGCGTTGACCGCGTCGAGCAGCTGCCCGATGCACCGGATGTACAGCTCGGCGGCCAGGCCGTCGAAGCTGCCGAAGTGGTGGTAGAGGCTGCCGAGGCTGACGCCGCTGGCCGAGGTGACCGCGTTGACCGTGAACCCCGACGGCCCCGTCTCCGCGTACACCTCCAGCGCGGCGGTCAGGAGACGGTCGACGGTGGCCTCGCCGCGCTGCTGCTTAGGAGACACGGGACGCCTCCGTCCCGGCCCGGGTGCTGATGCTGTCCGCCATGAGGACAGCCTAGTCGCACGGGAAGCAGAATTCTGTTCTAGAAAAGCATTCCATGGGAAAGCCAACTGCCGACCGGGACCGAGCCGTTCACCGGCCTTGATCCTTTTGGTCCGTACCAGACGACCCCGTACCGGACGACACAGCCCTCAGGGTCGCCAGGCGCCGGCGGTACTCCTCCTCGTCGATCTCGCCGCGGGCGTACCGCTCGGCGAGGATGTGCTCGCCGCCCGCGGTGGGGGACGCCGGGCCCTGGCGCCAGGGCGGACGAGGGCCGCCGGGGCGGGCGAACGTACGGATGAGCAGGATCGCGACGGCGATGACCAGCACCCAGAACAGGATCGCGCCGGCCGTCATCGCCAGTCCCCAGCCGACTCCGTGATGGCCGTACCAGGACATCGCGGTTCACCTCCCAGCCCGAGCGGGCACTCCCTCCCTCCATGGTCCCTCCGCGCGGCAGGCGCACATAAGGCGCACGCTGGAGGAGCGGGGATGTGAATGGCGAGCCCTTCCGGAATACCCCCCAGGGGTATAACGTTGTCGCCATCGGGAGACACCTCCCCCCGGTATCCCCGCCGGGCCGCGCCGCTCCTCTGATAAGGACGCCGCGCGATCCGGCCCTGCCCAGGAGACGCGATGACCAGCTTGGCCACGGAGCAGACGGAGAAAGCAGCGGCACCCTCCGCCGAAGTCGAACTCTCCATCGGCGGCATGACCTGCGCCTCGTGCGCCGCGCGCATCGAGAAGAAGCTCAACCGCATGGACGGCGTCAGCGCGACCGTGAACTTCGCCACCGAGAAGGCGAAGGTCTCCTACGGCACGGGGGTCGGGGTCGCCGACCTCATCGCCACCGTCGAGAAGACCGGCTACACCGCCCAGGAGCCGGCCGCGCCCGTGGCGGAGACCGCCGGGACCGCGCCGGAGGAGCCCGGCGAGGCCGGGGCGCTCCGGCAGCGGCTGCTGGTGTCGCTGGTCCTCACTGTGCCGGTGGTGCTGATGGCGATGGTCCCGGCGTTCCAGTTCGACAACTGGCAATGGCTGTCCCTGACGCTGGCCGCACCGGTCGTGGTGTGGGGCGCGCTCCCCTTCCACCGGGCCGCCTGGACCAACGCCCGGCACGGCGCCGCCACCATGGACACCCTCGTGTCGATGGGCACGCTCGCCGCGCTCGGCTGGTCGCTGTGGGCCCTGTTCCTCGGGGACGCGGGCATGCCGGGCATGCGCCACGGCTTCGACCTCTCCGTCTCCCGCTCGGGCGGCTCCTCCTCCATCTACCTGGAGGCCGCGGCCGGGGTCACCACCTTCATCCTCGCCGGGCGCTACCTGGAGGCACGCTCCAAGCGCAAGGCGGGCGCCGCCCTGCGCGCACTGCTCGAGCTGGGCGCCAAGGACGTGGCCGTCCTGCGCGACGGACGCGAAATACGCATCCCCACCGCGGACTTGGCGGTCGGCGACCGCTTCGTCGTACGCCCCGGCGAGAAGATCGCCACGGACGGCACCGTCGTCGAGGGCAGCTCGGCCGTGGACGCCTCGATGCTCACCGGCGAGTCCGTGCCCGTCGACGTCACCGTGGGCGCCACCGTCGCGGGTGCCACCGTGAACACCTCCGGCCGCCTGGTCGTCGAGGCCACCCGGGTCGGCTCCGACACCCAACTCGCCCGCATGGCCAGGCTGGTGGAGGACGCGCAGAACGGCAAGGCCGCCGTCCAGCGCCTGGCCGACCGGATCTCCGGCGTCTTCGTCCCCGTCGTCGTGCTGATAGCCCTCGGCACCCTGCTCACCTGGCTCGCGGTCACCGGCGACGCCACCGCCGCCTTCACCGCCGCCGTCGCCGTGCTGATCATCGCCTGCCCCTGCGCCCTGGGCCTCGCCACCCCCACCGCCCTGATGGTCGGCACCGGCCGCGGCGCCCAGCTCGGCATCCTCATCAAGGGCCCCGAGGTCCTGGAGTCCACCCGCCGCGTCGACACCGTCGTCCTCGACAAGACCGGCACCGTCACCACCGGCACGATGGGCCTGCACGAGGTCATCACCGCCCCCGGCGTCAGCGAGAGCGAACTGCTCCGCCTGGCCGGCGCGTTGGAGCACTCCTCCGAGCACCCCATCGCCCGCGCCATCGCCGACGGCGCCACGGAGCGGACCGGCACGCTGCCCGTGCCCGAGAGCTTCGAGAACATCGCGGGCCTCGGCGTCCAGGGCGTCGTGGACGGACACGCGGTGCTGGTCGGCCGGGAGAAGCTCCTCGCCATGGGGGCACCCCCTGGACCGGAGCTTGTCGGAGGTCCTTGGGGGAGGGCCATCGAGCTGCCGGCCGAACTCGCGTCCGCCAAGGCGACCGCCGAGTCCGAGGGACGTACGGCCGTGGCCGTCGCCTGGGACGGCGAGGCGCGCGGCATCCTCACCGTCGCCGACGCGATCAAGGACACCAGCGCCGCGGCCGTCGCCGAACTGCGCCGCCTGGGCCTGACGCCCGTCCTGCTCACCGGCGACAACCGGATCGTCGCCGAGACCGTCGCCCGCGAGGTGGGCATCGACGAGGTGATCGCCGAGGTCCTGCCGCAGGACAAGGTCGCCGTGGTCAAGCGCCTCCAGGCCGAGGGCCGTACGGTCGCCATGGTCGGCGACGGCGTCAACGACGCCGCCGCCCTCGCCACCGCCGACCTCGGCCTCGCGATGGGCACCGGCACCGACGCGGCCATCGAGGCGGGCGACCTCACGCTCGTCCGCGGCGACCTCCGCGTGGCCGCCGACGCGATCCGGCTCTCCCGCCGCACCCTCGGCACCATCAAGGGCAACCTCTTCTGGGCCTTCGGCTACAACGTCGCCGCCCTGCCGCTCGCGGCCTTCGGTCTGCTCAACCCGATGATCGCGGGCGCGGCGATGGCCTTCTCCTCGGTCTTCGTCGTCACCAACAGCCTCCGGCTGCGCAGCTTCAACTGAACGATCGCGGAAAGGCCCCGACTTCACCGTCGGGGCCTTTCCGCCGTATTACGCGCCGTATTACGCCACCTTCGGCGCGGCCCGCATCCCGATGTAGCAGCACGCGGTGCCGTCGGAGAGGGTGGAGAACACCACCGGCATCCAGTCCTCGCTGAACGACGGTCCGGCGCCCGACGCGGCGAACACCGTCTCCGTCACCGGCGCGAGGTCCATCTCGAGCGGCGGCGAGAAGTCCTTCATGCCGCCGGTGAACTCGTACACCAGGTGCGGCTTGCCGTCCCGTTCGGCGACGGTGATGAGGACGCCCTCGCGCCGGTACGTGCCGACGAGCGGCGCGAGATCCACCGCGGGCGGCTGTGCCGCCGGAGCGAAGGGCTCGGGCATCCGCACCCCGGCCAGCTCGGCGAGCAGCTCGCGGAACAGGGCCGCGTAGACCTGGCGCGCTCCCCCGCCGTTGGTCAGCATCGCGACGGCCACGCCCGCCTCCGGCACCACGCGCAGGTAGGCGTACTGCCCGATCGAGGCGCCGTCGTGGCCGTAGCCCGGGATGCCGTCCCAGTCGTACAGCGTCCAGCCCAGGCCCCAACCGTCCGCGCTGACGGTCCACTTGTCGGGGACGTCCACCACGCGCCGCTGCATCAGGGCGACGGTCTCCGCGGCCAGCACCCGGGTGCCGTCCGGCGCCGTACCGCCGTCGAGGTGCATCCGGGCCAGGCGGACCACGTCCGCCGCGGTGGCGCAGACCCGGCCGTACGGGCCCGCCGAACGCGGCATGAGGTCCCACGCCGGCGCGGGCTCCGGGTCCTGGCCCGGCTCGCCGAGGTGGCCCATCGCCGCCCGGAAGCGCAGCACTTCCTCGGGCAGGGTCATCGTGTGCGTGAGCCCGAGCGGGGCGAGGAGCCGCTCCTTCAGCGCCTCGTCCCAGGTCATGCCGGTGAGCACCTCGATGATGCGGCCGAGCACGTTGTAGCCGATGCCGCTGTAGGAGACCGCCGTGCCGGGCCGGCAGTCCAGCGCCACGTCCCGCGCGGCCTCGACATAGCGGGCCAGGCAGTCGTCGCCGCGCCCGGTGTCGAGCGTGAAGTCGCACGTCAATCCGCTCGTGTGGCTGAGCAGTTGGCGGACCGTGATGACCTTGGCGGCCTCCTCGTCCGCGAGGGAGAACTCCGGCAGCACCTCGGTGACCGGCGCGTCCAGGTCCAGCGCGCCGGACTCGGCCAGCTGCATCACCAGCGTGGCCGTGTAGACCTTCGCGATCGAGCCGAGCTGGAACACCGAGTCCGCGGTCGCCTCCACTCCGGTCCCCCGGTGCAGCACCCCGCTCGCGAGCTCGTGGATCTCACCGTCGGCGAGCACCGCCAGGGTCGCGCCCGGGACGTGGTGCGCGGCGCACAGCTCGTCGAGACGGGCCTGCCAGCGGGGGTTGAGGACCATGGCGTTCTCCCAGGTGTGTCGGACATCCGCACTCCGAACGGCGTGCGCTTCGCCGCACACTGTACGGACTTCCGCACGCCGTTCGCAAGGGCGTACGCCGTTCGGAACGACGGCTATCCTGGGGTGCCCCGAGAGGGGTGCCCCGAGAGAGGAAGCCCATGCCCGTCGACAAGAAGCAGCCGATCCCGTCGGTGTGGACCCGCCCGCAGCGGCCGCGGCGGGAGCAGCCGGCCCTGAGCCGGGAGCAGATCGTCGCCGCCGCGCTCGAACTGCTCGACGCCGAGGGCACCGAGGCGCTGAGCATGCGCAAGCTCGGCGCCCGCCTCAACGCCGGGGCCACCTCGATGTACACGCACGTGGCCAACAAGGACGAGCTGATCGAACTGGTCGTGGACGAGATCTACGGCGAGATCGAGGTCCCGCACGCCGCGCGGCGGGACGACTGGCGCACGGCCGCCGCCGACTGCGCGCGCAGCATGCGGGCGACGATCCTGCGGCACCCCTGGGTGGGCTCGGTGCTCGGCGAGATGCTCGTGACCCAGCTCGGGCCGAACATGATGCGGCTCTCCGAGGGCCTGCTCGCCACGTTCGAGGCGGCGGGCCTGCCCGCCGGCGAGGCGGACTTCGCCGCGTCCGCGCTCGGCGCGTACGTCATCGGCATGAGCACCAGCGAGGCCGCCTGGCTGGCCGCGCTCGCCCGCAGCGGCCGCACCGAGCGGGAGTGGGTGGAGCAGCTGTGGCCCGCCGCCGAGGAGGCCGCCCAGGAGCACCCCCAACTCAGCGGCCAGTACGCCGCGTTGCAGGGCAAGGACCCGCGCGAGGCCCGCGACGAGAAGTTCGACTACGGGCTCCAGCGGGTCCTCGACGGCCTGGCGGCCCGGACCACCCCCTAGACGCCTAGGCCGACTTCAAGTGCATCCGCAGCCGGATCGCGTGGATCACCTCGATCAGCCCCATGGCGATCAGCATGATGCCCGCCACCATCGTGAGCACCGCGATCGACCGGAACGGTGCGTCGATCAGCACGATGCCGGCGATGACGTTGACGATGCCGAGGAAGACCTGCCAGCCCCGGGCCGGCATGACCTTGGCGGACAGGGCCACGGCCGTCAGCATCACGCCGCGCATCAGCCAGGCGAAGCCGATCCACAGCGCGAGCAGCAGGATCGACTGGGCGGGTCCCCGGAAGCACAACAGGCCGAGCAGGACGCAGAGTCCGCCGGTGACGAACCACAGCACGCGCATGTGCCCGGGGACGTGCGCCCCGAAGGCCCCCGCCAGCTGGAACGCCCCGATCGCCAGCAGGTAGATCCCGAAGACGACGCCGACCACGGTCAGCGTGCGCCCCGGCCATGC
This sequence comes from Streptomyces sp. SX-6, assembly GCF_059089585.1. Lineage (NCBI taxonomy): Bacteria > Bacillati > Actinomycetota > Actinomycetes > Kitasatosporales > Streptomycetaceae > Streptomyces > Streptomyces sp. SX-6. Next base: position 296,037 of record NZ_JBTHHU010000008.1, read on the forward strand.
CAGCACGATCACGCCCAGGGCGATCGACGCCACCCCGGCGGCCAGCATCACCTGCCAGCCCGCGTTGGCCAGGAAGGACAGGCGGCTGTAGATCTCACCGCGCTGGTCGTTGGAAGTGGAAGTCATGGCGGTTGCCTCCCCCACGGAAGCACATCGCGGGAATCGGACCACACCCCCTCCGGCCAGGCTCGCACACATTCCGGACCCGCGACACCGGAGCCGGTGGCCGAAAACAGACACCCCGCCCGGCGGGGTGTCCCTGCGCACACAGGCCACTGACCCGACGACGTCGACAGTCGTCCGTCCCCTGCCGGAACGCATCGGCACTGGCCGCACCGTGCGGCACAGCTGAACCACCGGTATCGCACAATTCCCTTGCGCATGGCCTGAATTCAGCATCCCGACAGACGCCCGGACCCTCCACCTGACCGCGGCCACATTCTTCCCGGACATCACCACGATGCAGCTGAAGACCGGCTTCGCCGTCGGGGCGGGCATCGGCCTCCTCGGCGGGGGCCTCGTCGCCGTGCGGTCGCACCGGGCGGCCCGGACGGCCGCCGCGGAGGCGGACGCCCGGCGCCGCGCGGCGGAACGGGCCGGGGAACTCGCACCGACGCCGCTGGGCAAGGCCGAGCGCAAGGCCCTCCTGGAGGCCGAGCGCATGGTCTGGCGCACCCCCGGACTCTCCGCCCTGGAGAAGCCGAAGTTCTCCCCGCTGCGCACGGCGGGGCTGATCACCCTGCGCGGTTATCTGGTGGTGGCCGTCGTCCTGGTGATCGTCAAAATCGCCCAACTGGCGGCGGGCGGCTGACGGTTCGGGCCCCGGCCGTAACTCCGGCCGGGGCCCTGCCAGTTGCCGCAATTGCTACTGACGTACCTGCACATCATCCGGACGGGCAGTCCTGGCGCGGATTCCGCCCTCCCGCGAACACAAGGCGCAAGGATGCGCTCCGTAGCAGCAGGAACTGAACTAGGAGCACACCGATGTCCCAGCAATGGACGCGCCGCATCGCCGCTGTCACCGCTTCGGCAGCACTGCTGTCGGGAGCCGCAGCCCTCACCGCGAGCGAGGCGTTCGCCGCCCCGGCCCACCCTCACCCCCACGGGTCCCAGGCCAACCACCATCACCACATGACCGACGGCGACCAGGGCAAGCACAAGGGCCAGGACTGCAAGGAGGACAAGAAGGAGGGCAAGGAAGGCAAGAAGGACGACAACGACAACAAGGGCGATCACGGCCGCCACCTCCACCTCGGCTGGGAGAAGGGCGTCGACAAGCAGCACGACCGCTTCGACGCCAAGAACCACGTCTGGCTGCGCTGGGACGCCGACTCCCGGAGCTACGCGCAGTGGGACGAGCACACGCACTGCTGGAAGCGGCAGCACCAGGGCAACTGGCAGCACTGGGACGCCAAGCACTGCGCCTGGAAGTAACCCCGGAAGCAGCCCCGGAAGCACGTCACGTCACTGCTCCTCGCCGACCGGCACCACCTCGGGCACGAGGGACGGGGCCCCGGCGAGGAGCGCCACCCCGGCCACCAGCCCGCCCGCGACGACGAACGCGCCCCGGGGCGAGGTCTCGACGAGCAGCGGGAGCAGCAGTATCCCGGTCATGGCCCCCACCCGGGCCGCCGTGTGCTCGACGGCCATCAGCCGCAGCCGCTCCGCCGCCGGGAACCGGCCCAGGCGGGCCCGCAGCGTCACCGTCGCCAGCGGGGCGGCCAGCCCGGTCGCCAGCGACATCAGCTCCAGCTCCGAGACCCGCCCCGCGAGGCCCATGCAGGCCGTCGCCACCCCGTCCACCACCCACGCCCCGCAGCACACGGCCAGCCAGCCTCCGGGCCGCCAGGTGCCCGCGACGGGGTTGCCGATCAGCGCCCCGACCCCGACGGCGATCGTCACCAGTCCGTAGACCCCCGCCCCCGCGCCGAACCGGGTGGCGAGCAGCACGGGCATGCCCACCGACGTCGCGGCCGAGCAGAACGGCACGATGCCGTGCACACCGAGCGCCAGCCCGATCCGGGGGTGCGCCCGCAGCAGCGGCCAGGCCCGTACCAACGCCCGTTCCGCACCGGCCCGTTCACGGGATTCCGCCGCGGTGTACCGCCGCGCGAGCCAGGCGAGCGCGAGCGCGGACACGGCGAAGGCGGCCCCGTCGAACGCGAAGAGCTGCACCTCGGAGAACATCAGCAGCAGCATTCCGGCGCAGGCCTTGCCGGTGATGTGGGCGATGCGCCCGGTCAGGTCGAACAGCCCGGTCACCGGCTGCACGCGCGCGGGCGGGACGAGACCGGGGACCAGGGCCTCGAGGTTCGGGTCGAAGAGCGCCCCCAGCACGCCGAGCGCCAGGGCGCCGGCCAGCAGGACGGAGGCACCCCGGCCGTCGGGCTCCCACAGGAACGGCAGGGCGCAGGTCACGGCCGCCCGCGCCGCGTCCACGCGCGCCAGCGCGCCGTACGACGAGAAGCGCGCGGCCACGCGCCGCCCGGCGGTGCCGAGGACGGCGTACGGCAGCGACTCGAGGACGGACACCAGTCCCATGAGCGAGGCCGAACCCGTGCTCGCGTACACGCTCCACATCACCGCGACCGCATAGAGCCGGTCGCCGAGGACGGAGAGACCCCGTGCCAGCCACAGCACCAGCACCGGTCTCTCCCGCAACAGCCGCACGTACTCCATGCGCCCTCCCGGCCGAACCGCGGAGGCTCACCCTAGGCGGACGTAAGGCACCGAACAGCAACTTGGCCCGCATACCACCCGATCAGCCGCGTTCCGCCAGGAACTCCTCGAATCCGACGCGTCCTTGGCACGGAGCCGCCGGGGCCAGCAGTCCCCCGTCCCGCAGGGCACGGCCGAGGCGGCCCGGCAGCCGGAGCCCCAGCACGGGCCGGTGCCGGCCCTCGGCGTCGAGGTACGCCCGGGTCAGCTCGTCGACCGTCCGGACCTGCGGACCTCCCATGTCGGCCACCCGCCCGAGGGGTTCGCCCCCGGCGAGTTCGGTCAGACGGGCGGCGACCTCCTCGACGGCGACGGGCTGAAGGGGCGTACGCGAGAGCGCGAACCCGACCGGGGCCTTGGTGAGCGTGCGCACGACCCGGACGACGAGGTCGTGGAACTGGGTGGCCCGCAGCAGGGTGTACGGCACCCCGGACTCCTCGATCACCGCTTCCGCGCCCAGCTTGGCCCGGTAGTAGGGCATCGGCACCCGGTCGATCCCCACGATCGAGATGAAGACCAGGTGCGGCGTGCCCGCACAGCGGGCCGCCTCGACGAGCGTGCCCGCGGCGGTGACGTCCTCGCGCGGCCTGCGGGGGTTGCTCGCGCAGTGGATCACCACAGCACCGTCCGCCAGCGCCCGGTCCAGTCCCTCACCGCCGACAAGGTCCCCCGTCACCCATCCCACCCCGGCCGGCGCGGCCTCAGGACGGGGACGGCGGCTCAGCAGCCGCACGTCACGGCCCTCGTCGAGCAGCCGCCGGACAACGGCCCGGCCGAGGGTGCCTGTTCCGCCGGTGACCAGAATCGGTTCCATCACAGAGTCCCTTCTCGCGCGATCACACCTCTGTGACAGGACAGCCGCCGCCCATGTGACATGCACCGGCAGAGGACGAAACGGGCCGCGAGGAAGGCCTGATCCCGCGCCATGGCTGCGCTCGGAGCCACCGGCCCGGTAGGCTTTCCGTGTGATCTTCAAGCGCATCGGAAACAGTCGGCCGTACCCCGACCACGGCCGGGAAAGCACCCGCCAGTGGGCGGACGTCGCCCCTCGCCCGGTACGTCTTGACCAGCTGGTGACCACCAAGCAGCAGCTCGACCTCGAAACGCTGCTCGCGGAGGACTCGACCTTCTACGGCGACCTCTTCGCCCACGTCGTGAAGTGGCAGGGCGACCTGTACCTCGAGGACGGTCTGCACCGCGCCGTGCGCGCCGCGCTCCAGCAGCGCCAGGTGCTGCACGCACGCGTGCTCGAACTCGACTGAGCCGCCCGGCGCGCGCCCCGGCGCATGAATTGGCCCTTTCGGGTTGGGGCGCCCGCACGCCATTGATCATCTAGTAGGCAGCGGCTTCCGCCCGCACTACGCTGCGCCCATGAGCATGCTCACCCCTCCTGGCATGGGCGGAAAGTATCGCATCACGGGACGGCGCTTCCCTCATATGCGCCGCTCGAGGAACCCCCGCAGGATCGTGCTCGCCGTGACCGCAGTGGTCGTCGTCCTGGGGCTGGGCGGCTGGGGAACGGTCCAGCTCGTCGACGTCTTCTCCGGCGGTGGCGGCTCGCCCCAGGCGGCGGCGCAGCGTCCGGGCGACTGCGACAAGTCCAAGCGGGGCGATCACGCGGATGCCGGCTCGGCCAAGCACCCGGCCAAGCGAACCGTCCCGCGCGAGGATCTCCCCGGCCCCGGTGACATCACCGTCAACGTCTACAACGCCACCCCGCGCGCCCGTCTCGCCCAGACCACGGCGGACGAACTGAAGCAGCGCGGCTTCAAGATCGGCAAGGTCGGCAACGCACCGGCCGAGTACGACAAGAAAGTCACCGGCACCGCACTGGTGCTGGGCTCCCCCGACTCCGCCGACGGGGCGGCGAAGGTGCTGGGCGATCAGTTCGGCGGCGGGACGGAGGTCAGGAGCGACGTCCGCAAGGGCGACGACATCGACCTGATCATCGGGACGGGCTTCAAGGAGCTCACCCCGCAGCGGGGCGGTGCCTCACCGTCCGCCACGCCCTCGGCGACACCGTCGCCCTCCGCCACTGCCTCCGGCTCGAAGTGTTGACGGCCGGTCAGCCCGCCGTGCCGTACATCCGGTCGCCCGCGTCGCCGAGACCCGGGACGATGTAGCCGTTCTCGTTGAGCCGCTCGTCCACGGAGGCGGTGACCACGGTCACCGGCGCGCCCGCGAGCTCGCGCTCCATGACCTCGACGCCCTCGGGGGCGGCCAGCAGGCAGATCGCGGTGACGTCGTCCGCGCCGCGCGTGATCAGCTCGTTGATCGCCGCGACGAGGGTGCCGCCGGTGGCGAGCATCGGGTCCAGCACGTACACCTGACGGCCCGAGAGGTCGTCGGGCATCCGGGTCGCGTAGGTCTCCGCCTTGAGGGTCTCCTCGTTGCGGATCATGCCCAGGAAGCCGACCTCGGCCGTGGGCAGCAGCCGGACCATGCCGTCGAGCATGCCGAGACCGGCGCGCAGGATCGGCACCACGAGCGGGCGCGGGTGGGAGAGCTTGACACCGGTGGTCGCGGTCACGGGCGACTCGATGTCGACCTGCTCGGTGCGCACGTCGCGCGTCGCCTCGTAGGCGAGCAGGGTGACCAGCTCGTCGGAGAGACGCCGGAAGGTCGGGGAGTCCGTGCGCTTGTCGCGCAGGGTGGTGAGCTTGTGGGCCACGAGGGGGTGGTCGACGACGTGCATCCGCATGACATCGACATTAACCGAGTTTTCGGGCACCGGCTCCCGTCCGTGCGGTGGCATCAAACCACCGCTTAGGGGGAAAGTGGGCACGTACGCCCGGTCTGCCCCTCCGGGCGAGACATCGGCGCGAGGTGGTGCTGCCCATGGCCGACCGCAAACGACGAGACCCCGGGGACCGGGCCGACGGCACGACGGACCCCGCCCAGGCGAAGTCCGCCGAACCCGAGGCTCCGGAGACCGACGCGGAGCGCAGGCACCGGAGGGCACAGTTCCTCCGCGAGCTGAACGAGGCCCGCGAGCTGCGCGACAGGGTGCAGCCGCGCCGGGCCAGGGCCGCCCGTATGCGCCAGCAGATGCGGATGCGTACGTTCCGCTGGTGACGCGACGGCCGCCATCCGGGTTGGCGTGAGCCTCATCTCCCCGGACCGGCACACGACGCAGCGCGGAAGACCTCTCGCGACGGCGAGGTTTCTGCCACGATTCCGAGTGGGCGGGGCGCTGCCCCGTCCGACCCGGCACCGCCTATGACCAGTGGGAGAGTCACGGTGTACTTCGCCGCACTGCTCGCGCGCACCGAAGACGGGTGGCAAGCGAGCGACACAGACCTCGACAACGTGGAAACCCCGTCCGACCTCGCCGACCTGGCCCGCGAGGCCGCTGTCGACGACGACACGGTCCTGGTGCTCATCGAGCAGGAGGACTCCTGGTTCGGCATCATCCGGGTGGACGGCGAGGAGGACCCCCGCGTCTTCATCTCGGACGCCACCGCCGCCGCCCGCAGCTCCTACGGTGCCCTGCTCGTCGACGAGCTGCTCGGCCGGGACAAGGCCCAGGACGACGACCTCGACTCCCTCGACCTCGACGGCACCGAGGACGGCGAGCCCGAGACCGAGGAGCGCGACGACGAGCCGGAGGCCGAGGAGGCCGCGCCGAGCGGCCCGCTGGGCGACTCCCGTCTCCTCGACGACGTCGGGGTGGGCGAGAAACAGCTGCTCGCACTCGAGGGGGACGCCCTGGGCGAGATCGCCGACGCGCTCGGCTGCACCGACGTCCTGGAGGCCGTCCGCTGAACCCTCCCGGCGGGCTCGCTCACACTGGTGCCATGAACGAAGCCGTCGACGACCACGATCCCGTGCGTGCCCCGTGGCACGCCCCGATGCGGGCGGCCCTCGAGGAGGCCGTCCGCGCCCCGGACACCGGCGATGTGCCGGTCGGAGCCGTCGTGCTGGCCCCCGACGGCTCCGTCATCGGCCGCGGCCGCAACGAGCGCGAGGCGGCCGGTGACCCGACCGGCCACGCGGAGGTGGTGGCGATCCGCGAGGCCGCACGGGCCGTGGGCGAATGGCGGCTCTCCGGCTGCACGTTGGTCGTGACGCTGGAGCCGTGCACGATGTGCGCGGGCGCCATCGTCCTGTCCCGCCTCGAGCGGGTCGTCTACGGCGCGGTGGACGAGAAGGCGGGCGCGGTCGGCTCGTTGTGGGACGTCGTACGTGACCGACGTCTCAACCACCGGCCCGAAGTGATCTCCGGGGTCCTCGCCGACGAGTGTTCCGCGCTCCTCACGCGCTTCTTCCGCACCCGCTGACCCCCGGGGCCCCGGGTCCCGGCCCGGAACCCGTTTAGGAGCACGGCCCGGCGTCCGCTAGGATTCCTCTCGGTAGCGTGTCCGAGCGGCCGAAGGAGCACGCCTCGAAAGCGTGTGAGGGGGCAACTCCTCCGTGGGTTCAAATCCCACCGCTACCGCCAGCAAGCCGCCCCTGACCTGCGGAAACGTGGTCGGGGGCGGCTTTTTTCATGCCGCCATGCACGTCATGCAGGATGGGCGGCGTGCAGCTCTCGATCCTCGGCCAGGTGACGGCATCCGCCGCCGGGCGGCCCCTCCCCCTCGGCGGTTCCCGCGTCCGCGCCCTGCTCGGGCTCCTCGCCCTCGAGCCCGGCCGGACCGTGCCGGCCGAGCGGCTGGTCGACGCCCTGTGGGGCGACGAGCCGCCGGCGAAGCCCCGCAACGCCCTGGCGACGCTCGCCAAACGGCTGCGGGCGGCGCTCGGCGATCCGGAGCTGGTGCGGGGCGGGACCGTCGGCTACGCGCTCGCGGTGGAGCCCGGTGCCGTCGACGCGGTGCGGTTCGCCGGGCTCGCCGAACAGGGCGGCACCGCCCTGGCCTCGGGCGACCACGAGGGCGCCGCGGCGGTGCTCGAGGAGGCGCTCGCCCTGTGGCGGGGCCCGGTCGCACTGGCGGACGTGGCCGACGCCGCCCCGTACGCGGGCCCGGCGGCGGCCCGGCTGACCGAACTCCGGCTGCGGGCGGTGGAACAGCTCGCCGCCGCGCACCTCGCCGCGGGGCACTACCCGCAGGTCCTCGACGTGCTCGCCGCGGACCGCGAGGCGCACCCGCTGCGCGAGGGCCTCGCGGCGCTGGCCGTACGGGCGTTGGCCGGGGCCGGCCGGCAGTCCGACGCGCTCGACGCGTACGAGCGCACCCGGCGTCTGCTCGCCGACGAGCTCGGCGTCGACCCCTCGCCCGAACTCGCCGCCGCCCAGCTGGCCGTGCTGCGCGGCGAACTCCCGCAGCCCGTAAGGGCCGAGCGGAAGCAGGTCAACACCGTCCGTCGGCCGCTCACCGGCTTCGTCGGGCGGGAGGGCGAACTCGTACGGCTGCGCGAGCTGTTGGCGGGCTCCCGGCTGGTGTGCCTGGTCGGGCCGGGCGGGGCGGGCAAGACCCGGCTCGCCGTGGAGTGCGCCGCCGGTGTCCGGGCGATGGACGTCCGGATGGTCGAACTGGCCGCGGTCACCGACCCGGCGCAGGTGCCGTACGCGGTCCTGGCCACGCTCGACGTCCGCGACACCGTGCTGCAGCGCGAGGACGGCGACGCCTCGGATCCCCTGGACCGGCTGGTCCAGGCGTTCTCCGGGCGGCGGTCGCTGCTGGTCGTCGACAACTGCGAGCAGGTCGTCGAGGCCGTCGCGGAGCTCGTGGACCAGCTCCTCGCCCGCTGTCCGGAGCTGCGCGTGCTGGCCACCAGCCGTGAGCCGCTGGGCATCGCCGGTGAGCAGCTGTGCCCCGTGCCGCCGCTCGAACCGGCCGGCGCCGTGGAGCTGTTCGCCCAGCGCGCGGCCGGCGTCCGGCCCGGCTTCACGGTGGACGCGGACAACGCCGACGCCGTCACCGCGATCTGCACCCGGCTCGACGGCATGCCGCTGGCCATCGAACTCGCCGCCGCCAGAGCCCGGGTGCTCACACCCCGGCAGATAGCCGACCGGCTGGACGACCGGTTCCGGCTGCTCACCGGCGGCAGCCGGACGGCCCTGCCCCGCCAGCAGACCCTGCGGGCCGTGGTCGCCTGGAGCTGGGACCTGATGACCGGGGAGGAGGCCGAAGCCGCCCGCAGATTCTCGGTGTTCGCCGGATCGGCGGGCATCGAGGACGCCGAGCGGGTGTGCGGCGAGGACAGCCTCGACGTCCTTCTGTCACTCACCGGCAAGTCGATCCTGGAGACCCGGGACGACGGCCGGCTGCGGATGCTCGAGACGATCCGCGTGTACGCCGCCGAACGCCTCGCGGAGGCGGGCGAGGAGCGGGAGTGGCGGCTGCGGCACGCCCGGCACTTCACCGGGCTGGCCGAGGAGGCCGAGCCCGCCCTGCGCACCCGTGCACAGCTGGAGTGGATCGACCGCCTCGTCACCGAGCACGACAACTGCGCCGCCGCCCTGCGCAGCACGATCGAACTGGGCGATGCCGTACTCGCGTTGCGTCTGTGCGCGGCGCTGGGCTGGCTGTGGTGGCTGCGCGGCCAGCGCGACGACGCCGCGCAGTGGGCGGGGCGGGTGCTCGAACTCGCCGGGCCCGCGGCGCCCGACGGGGCGGTACGGGCGTACGCCGCCTGCCGGATCGCCTCCCGGCTCGGGGACTTCGCGCACCCCGCGGACTTCACCGCCGCTGTCGCCGGGTCGCCGGAGTGGGCGGTCACCTTCGCCGACGAGTTCGACGCCCTCGCGGACCGGGCCGCGGAGGAAGGGCCCGTCCACCCGCTGCTGCTGATCTCCGGTGCCTCCGTCGCCGCCCTCGCGGGCCGGCGGGACCGGGCCCTCGAACTCCTCGACGGCCACGCCCGGTCCGCCGACCCGTGGCTCGCCGCCACCGCCCGGCTCGTGCGGGGCGGCCTGCGCATGCACGAGCGGCAGCCGGAGCCCGCCGTCCCCGACCTGGAGGCCGCCGCCGATGCCTTCCGGCGGCTCGGCGAGCGCTGGGGCCTGAGCCAGGCACTCCAACTCCTCATCCGCCACCGGGCACTTCGGGGTGGCGGGCTGGCCACGGCCGGTACGCTCATGACCGAGGCGGACGCCCTGATCACCGACTGGCTCGGCGCCGACGAGATCGTCGCCACGCTGCTGCGGCACGCGTATCTGCGGCTGCGCGAGGAGGATCTCGACGGCGCGGCGGGCGACGTGGAGCGCGCCGCCGCCGCGACGGCCACCGCGGGCCACGCGGTCCAGGTGCGGCTCGCCCGGGCGGCGGTCGATGCGCGCCGCGGCGACTTCGCGGCGGCGCTGCCGGCGTTCGAGCGGGGGCTGGCCGAGTTGGAGGCGAGCGGTGCGGAGCCCGTGTCCACGGTCTTCTTCCGCGTCAACCACGGCCGGGCGCTCGGCGCTCACGGCTCGCACCGGGCGGCGGTGGCGTGTTTCCGTGAAGCGCTGCGGGCGCTCGGGCCCGTGCCGTACAGCCCCCTGCGGATCATGGCCCTCCTGGGGTTCGCCGCCACGGCCGTCGCGGCCGGTGCGTACGAACCGGCCGCCGTCGTCTTCGGCGGCTGCGCCGCGCTCTTCGGCGTCGGCCAGGGCGGCCCGGACAGCGTCCGCGCGAGGGAGCGGGCGCGGGAGGGGCTGGGGGATGCGGGGTTCGCGGTGGCGGTGGCGCGGGGTGAGGAGTTGGGGTTGGGGGAGCTGCTCGCGTTCGTGGACGGGGTGGAGCTGTAGCCCCTGCCCCGCCCTTTCACCGTTTCCTCCGGGGGGCAAGCCCCCGGGCCCCCGAAAACACGCCTCGCTCGGTTTTTCTCCAACGCCAGACAG
>NZ_JBTHHU010000009.1:0-235319 GCF_059089585.1 Streptomyces sp. SX-6
TCATCCCACAAGCGGACGGGGTTGTTTTATAGTCTGGCGTTGACTTTTGGCACGCTGTTGAGTTCTCAAGGAACGAACGCTTCCTTTGTACTCACCCTCTCGGGCTTTCCTCCGGGCGCTTCCCTTCGTTGTTTCCAACCTTACCAGATCCGTTTTCCGGCTCCGGCCCCCTGTTGGATCGGGGTTTTTTTCTTTTCCTTCGCGCCTTCCGGCGTGATCACTACTTTAGCGGATTTCCCCCGCGACTCCTAATCGGAGCCAGGAACCGAATTCCGGCATGCCGAAATCAATCCCGTTCAAGGGCCGTGCAGTAATGATTGCCGCCAGTCAGGCGAGAAGTGCCGCCTCAGAACCCTCGGGGCTCCGTGGCAGCTCGGAGTACATTACGGATCGCCCGGACCCGTGTCAACCTCGGGTCAGTCAAGGTCGCTGAGGCGCCCGCCGGCGTCCGGCTGGGCCTTCTCCACGCGGCGCAGCAGGCGCGTCAGCAGCTCGCCGAGCTTGCCGCGGTCCTCGGCGGAGAGGTCCTGGAGCAGCTCCTCCTCGAAGACCGACGCCAGGCGCATCGCCTCGAGCCACTTGCTACGGCCCTCTTCCGTGAGGCCGATGATGACGCGTACGCGGTTGTTCTCATCCCGTTCCCGGGTGACGAGGCCTTCCGCGACCATCCGGTCGATGCGGTGGGTCATCGCGGCCGGGGTGAGGCCGAGCCTCTTGGCGAGGTCGCCGGGACCCAGGCGGTAGGGGTCGCCGGCGAGGACCAGGGCCTTGAGGACCTCCCACTCGGCATTGCTGATGCCGAGCTCTGCGGTCTGGCGGCCGTACGCGACGTTCATGCGCCGGTTGAGGCGGCTGAGGGCCGAGACGACCTTCTCCACCTGGGGGTCGAGGCCCTGGAATTCGCGCTGGTACGCGGCGATCTGTTCTTCGAGGCTGGGCTCGGCGGAGCCCGGGGTGTCAGCCATGGCCCGCAGTATGACATGCCCGTTGACGCTAAAGCCCTTTGATGTGTACTCTTTAGCTTCGAAGTTTAGAGTTGAAGTCTTCAGGCCTGGACTGTTGCTCCGGCGACAAGCCCAGGCCTCATCCATGGCCTCGTCCATGACCGAGCTACCGAGGAAGGTGAGTGTGACCACCGCGATGGGCGCAGCACTGCGCCGGATCCAGCTGGGGAGCGCGCTGAGCGCGTTCGGCAGCGGCTTCACGATTCCGTTCCTGTTCGTCTATGTGTCCCAGGTGCGGAATTTCGGCTCGAGTACGGCCGGTGTCGTGCTCGCGACGTTTGCCGTGGCCGCGCTCGTCGTGCTGCCTCGCATCGGCCGGGTCATCGACCGGCGGGGTCCGCTGCCTGTTGCCGTCGTGGGTTCGGTCACCGCGGCCGTCGGTTCGCTCGCGCTGGGTCTCGCGGACAGCCGGCCGCTGGCGATCGCGGCGGCTGCCGCGCTCGGTGCCGGTATAGCGGTCATCCAGCCCGCGCTGGCCACGATGGTCGTGTGGTGCTCGACGCCGACCACCCGGTCACGTGCCTTCGCGATGCAGTTCTTCCTGAACAACCTCGGTCTCGGCGTCGGTGGCCTGCTGGGCGGCCAGCTCGTCAACACCTCGGACCCGTCGAGCTTCGTGCGGCAGTTCGCGATCGAGTCGGCGATGTTCCTGATGCTGGGTGCGACGGTGGCGACCGTACGGCTGCCGAAGGTGCCCACCATGACGGACGCGGTTCCGTCCGACGAGGCCGCCCGGAGCGGCTGGCGGGTGCTGCTGGCGGACCGGGCGATGGTGCAGCTGTCGGTGCTGGGCTTCGTGATGTTCTTCGCGTGCTACGGACAGTTCGAGTCGGGTCTCTCGGCGTTCGCCGTCGAGGTCACCCGGATCTCGCCCGCGACGCTCGGTATCGCCCTGGCCGCGAACACGGCGGCGATCGTGCTGACGCAGTTCGTGGTGCTGAAGCTCGTCGAGCGGCGCCGCCGCAGCCGGGTCGTGGCGCTGGTGGGTCTGATCTGGACGGTCGCCTGGGTCGCGGCCGGGGTCTCGGGGCTGGTCCCGGGGGCGCACGCGCTCGCGACCACGCTGCTGATCTCGACGTACGCCCTCTTCGGCATCGGTGAGTCGATGCTGGCGCCGACGGTGGCTCCGCTGGTGGCGGACCTGGCTCCGGCGCGGCTGCTCGGCCAGTACAACTCCGCTTTCGCGCTCGTGAAGCAGCTGGCGATGGCGGTGGGCCCGGCCGTGGGCGGGCTGATGGCGGGTGCCGGCATGTACGTCTCGTACATCGTGCTGCTGACCGTCTGCTCCCTGGGCATCTCCGTGCTGGCGCTGCAGCTGGGCCGTCGGCTCACGCCCGCGCAGGACAACCCGCTGCGTCACGCTCAGGCGCAGCGCAAGGAGAAGGAGTCGGCCGAACGGATTCCCGTGGCCGCGTGATGTGACGTGATGTGAGAGGACGTGTCCCCCTGCGGCCGACAAGGCTGCAGGGGGACACGTCATACGTGCCCTGGCACCTGGCCCGCCCCGACCGGGAGGGCGAATTCGCACCAGACCGCCTTGCCGCCGCCGGGCGTACGGCGTGAGCCCCAGGACGACGCGATAGTGGCGACGATGGAGATGCCGCGGCCGGCCTCGTCCCCCGGCTCGGCGCGGCGGCGGCGCGGGAGATGGTCGTCGCCGTCGGTGACCTCGATGATCAGCCGGCGGTCGGTGCGGCGCAGGCGCAGCCGCATCGGAGGGGTGCCGTGCTGGAGCGAGTTCGCCACGAGCTCGCTCGCGGCCAGGACGCCGAGGTCGCGCAGGTCGGCGGGGAACCGCCAGCTGGCCAGGACGCCCGAGGCGAAAGCCCGGGCGCGGGGTGCGGCCTCGACGCCGCCGAGCAGCTCCAGTGCCGCGTTGTGGAAGAGCTCTGCGTCGTGGCCGGTGCGGGCCGGGTGCTGGAGGACGAGGACGGCGACGTCGTCGTCGTGTTCGTCCGTGATGCCGAGGGTGCGGATGAGGCGGTCGCACATGACCTGGGGCGAGCCGGTGGCTCCGGCGAAGGCGCTCTCGAGGGCCTCGACGCCCTCGTCGATGTCCTGGTTGCGGCGCTCGACGAGGCCGTCCGTGTAGAGGACGGCGCTGGAGCCGGGGCCGAGGGGCACCGTGCCCGAGGTGTGCAGCCAGCCACCGGTGCCGAGCGGGGGGCCGGTGGGTTCGGCGGCGCGGTGGACGGTGCCGTCCGGGTCGCGGACGAGGATGGGCAGATGGCCGGCCGAGGCATAGACCAGGCGGCCCTCGTTGGGGTCGTGCACGGCATAGACGCACGTGGCGATCTGGGTGGCGTCGATCTCGGCGGCGAGGCCGTCGAGCAGCTGGAGGACCTCGTGCGGGGGGAGGTCGAGGCGGGCGTAGGCCCGTACGGCTGTGCGGAGCTGGCCCATGACGGCGGCGGCGCGCACGCCGCGGCCCATGACGTCGCCGATGACGAGGGCCGTGCGGCCGGCGCCGAGGGTGATGACGTCGTACCAGTCGCCGCCGACGGCGGTGTCCTTGCCGCCGGGCTGGTAGGTGGCGGCGACGCGCAGGTCGTCGGGCTGCTCCAGCTCCTGCGGGAGCAGGCTGCGCTGGAGGGTGACGGCGGCCTCGCGCTGCCGGCGCTCGCTGGCGCGCAGCCGCTCGGCGGCCTCGACCTGGTCGGTCACGTCGGCGGCGAAGACGAGGACGCCACGCTGGGGGCCCGTGCCGCTCGCGCCCTCCGGCACGCCGACCTGGATCGGGGAGCAGGTGAAGGTGTAGTAGCCGTACCGGTCGGCGCCGGTGGGGGTGTCCGCCGTCGCGACGCGGCGGGACTTGACCGTACGGGGCTTGCCGCTGCGCAGGACCTGGTCCATGAGCGCGAGCAGGCCGAGCTCCTCGAGCTCGGGCAGCGCGTCACGGGCCGGGGCTCCGGGGGTACGGGGGCCGAAGAGGGCGGCGTACGCGTCGTTGACGTAGGCGATGCGGTGCTCAGGGCCGTAGACGACGGCGACGAGGGCCGGGACCTGGCCGAGGACGTCGTGGACGGAGAGCCCGTCGAGGGTGGGGACAGCGGCACCGGTGTGCGGGGTGGCCTCGGCCCGGGCCGCGGGGACGGAGCCGCCCCCGGCCACCGGGGACGGTGCGATTGCGGCGGCGCGCGCCGCTGCTCGGCGTTGCGTACCGGGGAGCCGGACGCTCCAGCGGGTGAAGTTCACTGAGGATTACCTCGCGGAGTCGTTCCGGATCATCGGTTGGCGGTGTGGGGGCCGGCCCCCGAGGGAGTGCAGCAAACGTCCAAATCCTCGTGATCGTTACTCTTCGGAAGTACGAACCCACCCATGGTCACACGACCAGTGTGGCCGACCGGACTGACATCCGTGAGACGTCGGGACCTCCTGCGGGAGTTCCCCGCTCCGGGGGCGCACGCCGGGAGCGTCAACTCGCCTCCGGATGACGGCCGGTGCCCGCGGCGAGTTCGAATTCCGCCCGGGGGTTCTCCAGCGAGCCGAGCGAGACGATCTCACGCTTGAAGAGGCCGGCGAGGATCCATTCGGCGAGGACCTTCATCTTGCGGTTGAAGGTGGGGATCCGGCTGAGGTGGTAGGCACGGTGCAGGAACCATGCGGGATAGCCCTTGAACTTCCGCCCGTAGATGTGTGCGACGCCCTTGTGCAGGCCGAGGGAGGCGACGGATCCGACGTACGCGTGCCGGTACTCCGTGAGGGGTTCGCCGCGCAGGGAGGCGACGAGGTTGCCTCCGAGGACGCGCGCCTGGCGCACCGCGTGCTGCGCGTTGGGCGCGCACAGCACGCCTTCGCCCTCCGCCGTCAGGTCCGGCACGGCGGCGGCGTCGCCGGCGGACCATGCGTGCTCGGCGCCGTCCACCCGCAGCTCGGCGGTGCACTTGAGCTTGCCGTGCTCGGTGCGCGGCAGATCGGTGGAGGCCAGGACCGGGTGCGGTTTGACCCCGGCGGTCCACACGAGCGTGCGGGTGGGGTGGCGTGAGCCGTCGCTGAGCGCGGCGGCCCGCTTCTCGCAGGACTCGAGCCGGGTCTTGAGGCGTACGTCGATGTTGCGCCCGCGCAGCTCGCGCACGGTGTAGACGCCCATCTCCTCGCCGACCTCGGGGAGGATGCGGCCGCTGGCCTCGACGAGCATGAACTTCAGGTCGTCCGCCTCGAGGTTGTGGTAGTAGCGGGTGGCGTACCGGGCCATGTCCTCCAGCTCGGCCAGGGCCTCCACGCCCGCGAATCCGCCGCCGACGAAGACGAAGGTGAGGGCGGCGGCGCGGACTTCGGGGTCGCGGGTGGAGGAGGCGATGTCGAGCTGCTCGAGGACGTGGTTGCGCAGGCCGATGGCCTCCTCGACCGTCTTGAAGCCGATGCCGTGGTCGGCGAGGCCGGGGATGGGAAGGGTGCGGGAGACGGAGCCGGGTGCCAGCACCAGTTCGTCGTAGTGGATGTCGAAGGGGCCCGTGCCCTCTTCCTGCGTGGCGAGGGTCGTGATGGTCGCGGTGCGCGTGGCGTGGTTGATGGCGGTCGCCTCGCCGACGAGCACCTGGCACTTGTCCAGCGTGAAGCGCAGCGGTACGACGACGTGGCGCGGGGAGATGGAGCCCGCGGCGGCCTCGGGCAGGAACGGCTGATACGTCATGTACGGCTCGGGGCTGAGCACAAGGATTTCCGCCTCGTGCTGCTTGAGCTTCCGCTGGAGGTACAGCGCGGTGTACATCCCGACATAGCCACCGCCGATGATCAGGATGCGTGCCGGTTCCGCCGATTCCTTGGCCAAGGGTGCCCCTTCGCGTAGTCGTCCTTCGCGGTCGTAGTCGTCCTTCGCGGTGGAGTGATCGCGTTCCTCACGCCTGGCACAGCGTCTCTCCCATGAGGCACCGCCCGCCGGGCTTTGTCCACAGGCCCGGCGAAATGTATGACTGACAGCGGAGCTGATCCCTCCTCTGTCCGGGTACCGTTCCGTTCGAGGGGGCCGCAGGTCAGAGGGGATGTCCGGGGGTAGTGAGGTGGTGCGCCGGCAACGGCGCCCGGGGGCGTACTCCAATTGGGGGTGGCCCGTGCGGAACTGCCCTCTTCTTTCTTGACCTGGGCTCAACTATGTTCGTACTTCGTCGGGGTGCCGAGACGCGTGTGCTCCGGCAGTCAGGGCGGGGAGTCTCCGGGGGGAGACGTCATAACCGGGGGAACGTATGCACATTCAGGGCTCTCATTGGTCGACCGCTGTCGCGTCCACGGACGGTAACGGCGGCCGGAACACGCCGTTGCGTGTGGATGCTCAGCGCAATCTGGAACATGTGCTGCGGGCGGCTCGCGAGGTCTTCGGCGAGCTGGGGTACGGGGCGCCGATGGAGGACGTGGCGCGCCGGGCCCGCGTGGGTGTGGGGACGGTGTACCGCAGGTTCCCCAGCAAGGACGTGCTGGTCCGCCGGATAGCCGAGGAGGAGACGGCGCGGCTGACCGAGCAGGCGCGCACGGCGCTCGGGCAGGAGGAGGAGCCGTGGTCGGCGCTCTCCCGGTTCCTGCGCACGTCGGTCGCCTCGGGCGCGGGGCGGCTGCTTCCGCCCCAGGTCCTGCGGGTCGGCGTCGAGGCCGAAGGCGGCGACGCGGCGGCGGTCCGTACGGCGCAGCAGCCGCAGGCGCGTGTGCCCCACCAGCGGCAGCCCGCGGCGGTCGGGAACCAGCTGCACGAGCTGCGGCTGGTCGAGCAGCGGCCCACAGTCGCGGACGACAGGGGCGGCTCGGGTGCGGCGGCGCTGCTGGAGGTCGTCGGCCGCCTCGTGGAGCGGGCGCGGGCGGCAGGTGAGCTGCGCCCCGACGTGACGGTCGCGGATGTGCTGCTGGTGATAGCCACGGCGGCGCCGTCGCTGCCGGATGCCGCGCAGCAGGCGGCGGCGTCCTCGCGACTGCTGGACATCCTTCTGGAAGGCCTGCGTTCGCGGCCGGTCGCGTAGCGCGGCGTGTGCGTAAGACGTGTCGGCGCTGGGCACGTTCGTCTTGGGCGTGCCTGCGCCGGCATGTTTCCGCGCCGGGTGCACTCGGAAGAATGCCGGGTGTCCGCTGCGGCATTCCCGTTCGAGTGAGCTTCGGGCGACCTTCGCGTGAGCATGGTCGGATCGTCGTCAACTCCGGCTATTCCGGCCGATGTTTCGATGCGTGATAGCAACCCGGACGAGTGGTTGCCGTTCATGCACCTGTCCTTGGCGCGTGCACCCGTGCGACGCTGACGGCGCTGACCCGGTTTTCGGGTGTCTGTCCGGCGTTGTACGGGAGCCGCCGCTATGGGTGTTGACGGGCAGGAAGAACCGCAGGGGAGCAATGGGGCGGACCGCGCCCCCGCACGCCAGGTGCCTGGCATTCCCGCGCAGGGCGGGCCGGCCGCTTCCGGCCGCAGCGCGGACGGGAGCGACACCGACGGCGCCGACGGGGATGCGGGTGCGGGCGTACCGCAGCAGCGGAAGGGCGCACGGCGCGGTGCTCACGCCCGCACCGACGGTGGTGCGCGGGAGGCGCATGGCGAGGCGGAGGCCGAGGCCGATGACTCCGTTCCGCCGCCGTCCGACGCGGAGTTGATCGCACGGATCCGTGAAGGGCAGGAGCGCGAGGGCGAAGGCGATGACGCGGTCCGCGGCACCGCGGCGTACGAGGAGCTGTACCGCAGACATGCCGATGCGGTCCGCGGGTACGCCCGTAGCTGCTGTCGTGACGTCCACACCGCCGACGACCTCACGCACGAGGTCTTCACCTGCACCCTGCAGGCGGTGCGCCGTGGCAAGGGGCCCGACACGGCGGTGCGCGCGTACCTGCTGACGACCGTCCGGCATGTCGCGGCGGCCTGGGCGCGTACGGCCCGGCGTGAGCAACTGGTCGACGATTTCGCCGCGTTCGCCGTGTCGGCGGCGGGCGTCTCCGCCACGGAGGAGGACGGCGCGGCCGAGGCGGGCGCCGATGTACGGGCCATGCGGCAGGCCGAGGCGTCCCTGGCCGTACGGGCGTTCCACAGCCTGCCGGAGCGATGGCAGATGGTGCTGTGGCACACCACCATCGAGGAGGAGACGCCGGGCCAGGTCGCGCCGCTGCTCGGCCTGACGGCCAACGCGACGGCGGTGCTGGCGCACCGTGCCCGCGAGGGGCTGAAGCAGGCGTACCTCCAGGCGCATGTGAGTGCGGCGCTGACCGCGGGCGGCAACTGTGCGCAGTACGCGGACCGGCTCGGTGCGTACGCGCGCGGGGGGCTGCGCATGCGGGCCGAGCGGGGGCTGCGCAAGCATCTCGACGAGTGCGCGCAGTGCCGTAGGGCGGCGATGGAGCTCGCGGACGTCAATGCGCGTTTGCGTGCGGTGCTGCCGGTTGCGGTCATCGGGTGGCTGGCCGCCGGGGCGTCGGTCAAGGCGGTGGCGGGGGCCGCGGCGGGGGCGGCGGGTTCGGCGGGTTCGGCGGGGGCCGGTTCCGGTGGTGCCAGTGCTTCCGGCGAGGGGATCAGCAGGCCCGCGAAGGTCGGCATGGCCGCGAGTGCCGTGCTCGCCGCGAGTGCGGTGATCGCGTACGGGCTGGCCGGCGATACTTCGGCTCCGCAGCCCAAGAAGACACATGCGGCCGCGGCGCCGACCGTGACTGCGCAGGCTCCGAGATCGAAGCCCAAGCCGAAGCCGGAGTCGAAGGCCAAGCCCAAGGATGAGCCGAAGCAGGAGCCCGAGCAGGAGCCGGAGTCCGAGTCGGCATCTGCCGAGCCGCAGGCGCCTGTTGCGGCCGTGGCTTCTCCGGAGCCGGAAGCGACGCCGGCGCCGAAGCGGGAAGCGCCGCAGCCCGCGCCCGCCCCGTCTTCGCCGCCGCCGAAGGCCGCTCCGCCGCCGCCCGAGCCCGTCGCTCCCGCGCCGCCGCCGAAGCCGAAGCCCAAGCCGGTGCGGCAGGTGCACACGACGTCGTCCACGTCCCCTGCCGCGAAGCCGTACCGGCCCGCGGCGAAGAAGCCCTCCCCGCCGCCACGGTTGCACCCTGCCGTCTTCCGGCTCGGCGACCTGCCCTTCGAGGGCATCGGGGACGGCACCAAGCCGGAGGTGCAGCTCTCGGACGGCTTCCTGATGTGGCCGCGGCACCAGATGCGGATCCACCGCACGTCCTACAGCCACGGGGTGAGCGCGAGTGCGTCGTCCTCGATGTCCATCGAGCTGAACCGGCCCTGCACGTCCTTCGACGCGATGGTGGGGGTCGACGACATGACCCTCGGGGTCGGGGCGGTGCGGTTCTCCGTTTACGCGGACGGCATCCGGCTGTGGAGTTCGGGAGTGGTGCGGGGTGGTGATCCGGCGTTGCCGGTGCATGTGCTGTTGCACGGGCATCGGACGTTGCGGCTGGTTGTCGATCCGCAGTCGCCGTTCGACGGGATTGCTGTCGTCGACTGGGCGCAGGCGCGGATCAGTTGTGGGTGAGGTGGGGGAATTTTGCCCCTGCCCCGCCCTTTCACCGTTTCCTCCGGGGGCTTCGCCCCGGCCCCCCGAAACCGCGCTCCGCGCGGTTGTCCTCAAACGCCGGACAGGCTGGATAGTGCCGGGCCGGGCGCGCAATTTAAGCCCGTCCGGCGATTGAGGACGAGCGGCGAAGCCGCGACAAGCGGGGGCCGGGGCGCAGCCCCCGGAGGAAACGGTGAAAGGGCGGGACCGGGGCACAATTCCCCGTCCCCAGGCCAATGTCACAGCGCCGGTCTCGGGACCACCCCTCCCGCCACCGCCCGCTGGCGCGGCGCCGCCGAACCCGTCCAGCACGTGCCGCGGCGGGCGATCAGGCGGCGCAGCCACACCTCCGTCGACACCAGCTCCGCGAGCCCGTCGAGCGGGACCGCCGCGCCGTCGGCGGCGGCCTGGAGGGCGCCCCGTACGACGCGGGCGTCGATGAGCCCGGCGTCGGCCAGCAGCGGTGCGTCGAAGAGGTCGAGCAGCGGCCCCATCGCCGCCCGTACCCCGGCCCGTACGGCCGCCGCGTGCGAAGCGTGCGAGGTCGCGCCCCAGCCGGGCGGCAGGTCGCGGATGCCGGTGCCCGCGAGGACAGCGCGCAGGACGGACGCACGCGCCCCTGGTTGCACCCGCAGCGCTTCGGGGAGCGCACGGCAGGCCCGTACGACCTGGTTGTCGAGGAAGGGCGAGTGCAGGCGCTGGCCGCGTACCTCGGCCGCCTGCTCGAGGATGCGGTGGTCCGCCGCGTGCCGGTGGAGCGCGGCGGCGGCGCGCTGCTCGCCGGGGCGTTGCAGCAGGCCCGACGGGCGTACCGCGACCGCCTGGAGCCGGACCGACACCTCCGCCAGCGCCCCGCCCGTGAGCCAGCGTGCGGCGGGCCCGGGACGGCACCAGGTGAGGGCCGCGAGCGAGGCGTCCACCGCGCCGGGCGGCCCGGCGGTGTGCTCCGCGGCGGCGAAGGCGGGGGTGAGCAGCCGGGCGGCGGCCTCCTCCAGCCCCTCCCGGTACGACGTACGGGCGAGCCTGCGCGCGGCCCGGTAGACGGTGAAAGGGACGAAGAACGAGTTCCCGGACGGACTGTCGGCCCGCGCCAGGGCCGACACCGGCCGCAGCAGATGACGGCGCCTGCGGTCCATCAACAGGTCGGCCAGCCGCGCCGGATGGGCGTCCAGTACCTGTCGTGCACCGTGTCCGGTGAAGTGGTCGGCGCTGCCCGCGAGGAGCCGCCGGCGGTGGCGTTCGGCGGTGACCAGGGCCGGGGCGGGCTCGTCCGTCAGCGGGCCGGTCTCCAAGTCGGCGTACGGCAGCGCCTCTTCGGCCGCCGCGACGACCACGTGGTGCAGCCGGGGGTCGGCCGCGAGGGCGCGGGCCCGCTCCAGTTCCTGGGAGCCCGCCCGGCCGCTGTCCGCGGCCAGGTCGTTGAAGGTGACCGCGAGCAGCCGCTCGCCCGCGCCGGTGCCGTGCCCGTACGGCGTGCCCGGCACCCCCGGCAGGCCGGCGGCCAGCAGCGCGAGCGTGGCGGAGGCGCTGCCGCCGGAGAGGTCGGCGCCGATGCCGGGCGCCGGACCGCCGCGTGCGGCGCGCCGGAAGGCCGGTCCCATGCCCGGCACGGGGCCGGGGTCGAGTCCGCCGAAGTCGTACGCGGACAGGTGCCGGGGCGCCGTGAGCCGGGCCCGTACGGCCTCGACGAGGGCGTCCCGCACGCCCCCCACGGCCTGCTGTGCCTCGAGTTGGGGCGCGGCGACGGCGAGCGAGGCGACAGGCTCGTACCCGGTGATGTCGCGTGCGCCGTCGCGCACCACCAGCGCGTGCCCCGGCGGTACACGCCGTACGCCCTCGTACGGCGTGCCGTCGCCGAGGGCCTCCGGGGAGTCGGGGCAGGCGAGCAGGGCGGCGAGGTGGCCGATGTCGAGCTGTGCCTCTATGAGGTCGGCGAGCGGCAGCGCGGCGGTGGCGTAGGCGGTGCCGCCGGCCCAGGCGGCGTGGAAGACAGGACGCGCGCCCGCGAGGTCACCGGCGATGGCGATGCGGCGGCCGACCTGAGCAACTGCCGTGTAACTGCCGGGCCATGCGGTCAGGTGCCGCAGTGCACCCCCGCGGGCTGCGAGCAGGCCGGTACGCAGTTGGTCATCAGTCGCACCGCAGCGGCCCAGAACGGCGATACGGATGACGGTTGCGGGTGCGGCCTGTCGCGCGGGAGGGTCGGCCCAGACGACGCGCACCTCGTCGGGACGCCAGTCGCCAACCGCCCACAGAGGATCCGGGTCGCCCCACAGCAGCTGCGCTCCCACGGGTTGCACGGTGGGGCCTGCCGTGTCCTCGGCGCGGGGAGCGGTTCCGGAGCAGCTCCACCCCACCAACCAGCGCATCGCCGCCTCCACAGGCTGTGGACAACCATCAGGTAGCAGTCATCATGCACAGCGAGACGAACGTTGCGGCTGCACCAACTCGGGTGTCAACCGGGCGAAGTGCCGTTCCGTCATGACTCCGTGCGGGACCCATGCTGCCATGAGCATCACCGCATGAACCTTTTCGTGCACAGCGCGACGCGACACAGGACGGATCCGGCCAGCTCTCGCCGCGCGCCCCGGTGAACGCCTCCAGGCGGACGAGACGTTCACGCGAGCCGCGCAACGGCGCAGCCCGGGAGGTACGAACGCACCCCCCGGGCCGCTCCGCCGCCCGCGGGGAATGAGGCGACGGCTCCCCCAGCCCACTCGATCCGGTGCAGCGGGCCGACCCACGCAACTCCCATGGAACCGCCACAGAGTTGGCGGGTACAGAGCGCACGGCAGGCGCACGCGCACACACAACCGGAGCACGTGCCCCTCGGTGCACGCACATACGGACCAGAATCTCGCCATCCGGGACAACGCCCCTTAACGGTCGGGATGTGGGGAACTACTCTGGGTTTACGAATGCCCCGCGCCTATGCCGGGGCGGGCGTCGCCGTTGCCGAGGGGTGCGCATGTCCAGGGAGTCACGCGGGCCGAACGAGAAGCTGGGCACTGTCCTCGCCCTCGCAGGGATCAGCAACGCCGGCCTGGCGCGCAGGGTCAACGACCTCGGTGCGCAGCGGGGATTGACACTACGGTACGACAAGACCTCGGTCGCCCGGTGGGTCTCGAAGGGCATGGTGCCACAGGGCGCCGCACCCCACCTGATCGCCGCGGCGATAGCGGGCAAGCTGGGCCGGCCGGTGCCCCTGCACGAGATCGGGCTCGCCGATTCCGACCCCGCGCCCGAGGTGGGGCTCGCCTTCCCGCGCGATGTCGGCCAGGCGGTGCGCTCGGCGACGGAGCTCTACCGGCTGGATTCCGCCGGTCGGCGCGGGGGTGGCGGCATCTGGCAGAGCCTGGCCGGTTCCTTCTCCGTCAGCGCGTACTCCACCCCCGCGTCGCGGTGGCTGATAACACCCGCCGACAGCTCGGTGGCGCGCGAGCCCCAACAGGCCGCGAACGAGGGCGAGTCGGGCGCCGTACCGGACTGCGGCATTCCGCAGCGGGTGGGCCACAGCGACGTGGCCAAGCTGCGCGAGGCGGCGGACGACGCCCGGCGCTGGGACTCCAAGTACGGCGGCGGCGACTGGCGCTCGTCCATGGTGCCCGAGTGCCTGCGTGTGGACGCCGCGCCGCTGCTGCTCGGCGCGTACAGCGACGAGGTGGGGCGCGCCCTGTTCGGCGCGACCGCCGAACTGACCCGGCTGGCCGGGTGGATGGCCTTCGACACCGGACAGCAGGAGGCGGCGCAGCGCTACTACATCCAGGCCCTGCGGCTGGCCCGCGCGGCGGCCGACGTGCCGCTGGGCGGCTATGTGCTGGCCTCGATGAGCCTCCAGGCGACCTACCGCGGCTACGGCGACGACGGCGTCGACCTCGCCCAGGCCGCCCTCGAGCGCAACCGGGGGCTGGCCACCGCCCGCACGATGAGCTTCTTCCGCCTCGTCGAGGCACGCGCCCAGGCGAAGGCGGGCGACCAGCCCGCGTGCGGTGCCGCGCTCAAGGCCGCCGAGGGCTGGCTGGAGCGGGCGCGACCGGGCGACCCGGACCCGTCCTGGCTCGACTTCTACACCCAGGAGCGGTTCGCGGCCGACGCCGCCGAGTGCTACCGCGACCTGCGCATGCCCCGGCAGGTCCAGCGCTTCACCGAGCAGGCCCTCGCCCGGCCCACCGAGGAGTACGTCCGCTCGCACGGACTGCGGCTGGTGGTGTCGGCGGTCGCCGAGCTCGAATCCGGCAACCTGGACGCGGCCTGCGCCGCGGGTACACGGGCGGTGGAGGTCGCGGGGCGCATCTCGTCGGCCCGTACGACCGAGTACGTACGGGACCTGATGCACCGCCTCGAGGCGTACGGGAACGAGCCGCGCGTGGTCGAACTGCGGGAGCGGGCCCGCCCCCTGCTGGTGGTCACGACCGCCTGAGTCCCGATGTCTCCCGGTGTTCCCCCTGGTCCGACGATGTTTCGGCCCGTTGTCAGTGGCGCAGGTCATCATAGGAACCGTGCGGGGAAGCGTGGGGAGGTGGGCGTCATGGTGGCGTACGACTGCGATGTGCTGGTGATCGGCGGCGGAATCGTGGGCCTGTCGACGGCGTACGCGATCACGCGCGCCGCGCCGGGGACGAGCGTGGTGGTGCTGGAGAAGGAGCGCGGCCCCGCGCTCCACCAGACGGGGCGCAACAGCGGAGTGATCCACAGCGGGATCTACTACCGCCCGGGCTCGCTCAAGGCGCGGTACGCGGTGCAGGGCGCCGCGGAGATGGTCAAGTTCTGCGCGGAGCACGGCCTGCCGCACGAGGTCACCGGCAAGCTGATCGTCGCCACGGAGCACGCCGAACTGCCGCGTCTGCACGCCCTCGTGCAGCGCGGCCGGGAAAACGGCATCCCCGTGCGGGAGTTGGGGCGCGCCCAGATAGCCGAGTTCGAGCCGAATGTCCAGGGCGTGGGCGCCATCCACGTCGGCACCACGGGCATCTGCGACTACGGCGCGGTGGCCGCCTGCTTCGCCCGGCTCGCCGGGGACGCCGGTGCCTCGGTGCGGTTCGGCGCGGAGGTGCGCACCATCGGCCGGCGCGGCGAGGCGGTCGCAGTGCGCACGACCTCGGGCACGGTGCTGCGCGCCCGTGCGCTGGTGAACTGTGCCGGGCTGCACAGCGACCGCGTGGCCCGGCTGGCGGGCGACGATCCGGGGATGCGCATCGTCCCGTTCCGCGGCGAGTACTTCGAGCTGGCCCCGTCCCGCGCGGACCTGGTGCGCGGCCTGGTCTATCCCGTCCCGGACCCGGCCTTCCCCTTCCTCGGCGTCCACCTCACCCGGGGCATCGACGGCCACGTCCACATCGGGCCGAACGCCGTGCCCGCCCTGGCCCGCGAGGGCTACCGGCGGCGCACCATACGCCCCGCCGAGCTGGCCGCCACGGCCTCCTACCCGGGCACCTGGCACCTGGCCCGCCGCCACTGGCGGTACGGCGCGGGCGAGATCCGCCGCTCCCTGTCCAAGCCCGCCTTCACCGAGGCGGTGCGCAGGCTGCTGCCGGGCATCGCGGCCGACGACCTGATACCGGCCCCCTCCGGCGTGCGCGCCCAAGCGGTGCTGCGCGACGGGACGCTGGTCGACGACTTCCTCTTCGCCCGGTCGCCCCGCATGATCCACGTGCTCAACGCCCCGTCCCCGGCGGCCACGGCCTCACTGCCGATCGGCCGGGAGGTGGCCCGCCGTGTCCTGTCGGAGCTGCACTGAGCCCTTGACTTCCTGACATGTACACCCCGAACCCCGCACCCACCCGCCCGTACTATGGAAGGACTGTGCCCGAGAACCACGCCACCACCACCGCTTCCGTCCCCGCTCCGGCCCGCGCCCGCCGGGAACCGATGTTCCCCGACGGCCCCGCCCCGGACCCGGCCGGCTCGCACCACGAGCGCCGCATCCGCTCGTTCCAGCCGCGCCGCAGCCGGGTCACGCCCGGCCAGGCCGAGGCACTGCGCCGCCTGTGGCCGCAGTGGGGCCTGGACATCGACGGCCTGAGCAAGATCGACCTCGGCGAGCTCTTCGGCGACCCCGCCATGCCCGTCGTCCTGGAGATCGGCTTCGGCATGGGCGAGGCCACGGCTCAGATGGCCGCAGCAGCCCCCTCCACCGGCATCCTCGCCTGCGACGTCCACACCCCGGGCCAGGGCAACCTGCTGAATCTCGCGGAGCAGAACGGCCTGTCCAACATCCGGGTCGCCAACGGCGACGCGATCATCCTCCTCCGCGAGATGCTCGCCCCGGACTCGCTCGCCGGCCTGCGCGTCTACTTCCCGGACCCCTGGCCCAAGAAGCGCCACCACAAGCGCCGCCTGATCCAGCCCGAGTTCCTCGCCCTCGCCGCCACCCGGCTGGCCCCGGGCGCACTGCTGCACTGCGCCACCGACTGGGAGCCGTACGCGGAGCAGATGCTCGAGGTGCTCACCGCCGACCCCCACTTCGAGAACACCCAGACCGACGGCGGCTACGCCCCGCGTCCCGACTTCCGCCCCCTGACCCGCTTCGAGGGCCAGGGCCTGGACAAGGGCCACGCAGTCCACGACCTGCTGTTCCGCCGCGCCTGACCAGGCTCGGGGGGCCGAAAACGGCCCCCCATCGCACTCACCCTCTTCGCTAATGTCATCGAGTGCATGAGCCCCTGCCCCTGCCTCACCACCGGCAGCCGACACCGATACCGACGCCATCGCCGTCGCCCATCCCCGCGCCGGCGGGCGGCTTCCCCGCCCCGGACCGTTGGCACTACCGCCCGCGCCGGGCCCTCTGGGACAACAAGGCAGTACGCGCAGGCACCCTGATCCTCCTCCTGGCCCTCTGCGGCCTGATCATCCTCGCCCTCGTCCGCGAACAGACCGGCACCGAGGGCTTCCTCGTCGGCCTGGGCCTGGCGGTCCTGCCCGTCCCGCTCCTCATAGCCGTCTTCCGCTGGATGGACCGCGTCGAGCCCAAACCCTGGAAGAACCTGGTCTTCGCCTTCTCCTGGGGCGCATGTGCCGCGACTCTCGTCGCCATCCTCGCCAACGGCTACGCCACCAAGTGGCTCCTCAACACCATCGACGTCGCCCACAGCGAGAACATCAGCACCTTCGGCGCCACATTCGTCGCACCCGTCGTAGAGGAGACCGCCAAAGCCGCAGCCGTCCTGCTCCTCTACCTCTACCGCCGCCGGGACTTCAACGGCATCATCGACGGCGTCGTCGTCGCCGGCATCACCGCCACCGGCTTCGCGTTCACCGAGAACATCCTCTACCTCGGCAACGCCTTCGACACCGACCAGACCTTCGGCGCCTCGGGCTTCACCACGACCGCGGTCACCTTCTTCGTCCGCGTCCTCCTCTCCCCCTTCGCCCACCCCCTCTTCACCTCGATGACGGGCCTGGGCTTCGGCATAGCCGCCTCCCTCTCCCCAACACGCCGCGTCCTGCGCACCCTGGTCCCCTTCATCGGCCTCCTGACGGCGATGGTCCTCCACTCCGTCTGGAACGGCTCCGCCTCCCTCCCGGGCATCGGCTTCCTCGTCGTCTACACCCTCTTCATGGTCCCGGTCTTCGGCGCCCTGACCTGGCTCACGATCTGGTCCCGCCAGAACGAACTCCGCACCATACGGGCCCACTTGCCCGAGTACCAGGCCGCCGGCTGGCTCACCCCGCCCGAGCCCCTCGCCCTCTCCTCCATGCGCGCCCGCGGCATAGCCCGCGACGTGGCCCGCCGCACCGGCGGCCCCACCGCCGCCCGCACCGTCGCCGAGTACATCTCCTTCGCCACGTCCCTGGCCTTCCTCCGCCAACGCGCCTACCGCGGCACCCTCACCCCCGACTTCGCCGCGCGCGAGCGCGAGTTGCTCCACCACTTGTGGGAACGCAAGCACGTCGCCCAGCCGGCGCTGGCGCGAGCGTCGGCGTCGGTGCCGGGGGCACGGGTGGGCGCGGGGTGGGCACCGCCGGGCAGGTACGGACCGGGGGCGGGGGCATACGGGGCACCCGGCGCGAGCGGGGTGCAGCCGCAAGGGTGGAACGGGCCAAGGACGTGGCAGCAGCGATGATCACGCAGGTACGGGCTCGCAGGATCAGTCACCCCTGAAACGGCACTACCCTCTGAACTGTGGCCGACGAGACCGAGTGGACACCGCCAGAAGGATCTTGGGCATCATCGGCTGCGCGCCGCCGCAACATGCAGGCGATCCGCAGCCGAGACACAAAGCCCGAACACCTGATCCGGCGGCTCGTACATGCCCAGGGACTGCGCTACCGCGTCGCAGCGAGACCGCTTCCTGATCTACGCCGCACAGCGGATCTCGTCTTCGGTCCCGCCAAGGTCGCAGTGTTCATCGACGGCTGTTACTGGCACGGCTGCCCTGAACACTACGTGCCACCGCGGACCAATCCTGGCTACTGGTCGGACAAGGTTGCCCGCAACATGGCCCGCGACCGTGATACGGATGAACAGCTCACTGACGCAGGCTGGTTGGTGCTCCGCTTCTGGGAGCACGAACCGTCAGACGCTTGCTGCCTCAAGATCATCGATGCGGTGAGAAGCCGACGCCGACAACTCGGCCTCCCGCCGAGCCGCAGGAACTAGACGAGTAGTTCCGATATGGCTCAGTGGTCGTAGGCGATCAGTGACCTGGTGATCGGTGCTCCGATGAGGCGGTTGTGCCAGATTGCGCAGGTCATCGCCGGGATTCGCTGGGCCACGCGGACGCCGACGCCCTCGATGGTGCGTCCGCCGTGCTGTTCAAGGCCGAGCTGGCCTTTGAGGGTGTCGTTGACCGACTCGATCAGTTGCCGGACCGTTTTGAGCAGGGGCTCGGCGGGTTGCGGGGTGCCGCGGTTGCGGTAGGAGGGACGCAGCAGGCTGATGCCGCGGGCGGCGAAGAAGCGGTCGAGTTCGGCGGCGGTATAGCCCTTGTCGGCCAGGATCAGCAGTCCGGGCCGGTCGGCGGCCAGGGCCGGCTCGTTGTCGATGAGGGCGGCCAGGACCTGGCGTTCGTCGGTCTTGGGGTCGACCAGGGCCCAGGTGATGGGCAAGCCGGCCGGGGTGCAGACCAGGTGCAGTTTCAGTCCCCAGTAGAAGCGGGAGTGGGAGCGGCAGTAGCCGTAGTTCGCCCATCCGGCCAGGTCGGAGCGCTTGACGGTCTCACGGGAGCGGGCGCATTCCACGGGGGTGGAGTCCACGATCCACAGGTTGTCCAGCCACAGGTCCGCGTCCGCTGCCAGGGACCGGATAGCCCGTTTGGCCAGGGGCAGGGCAGCCCGCAGGCGCTTGTGCCCGGGCGCTGGGGCAGGTAGGGGAACAGGGCGTGCAGGTGGGCGTGGGCGAAGCGCAGCCACCGGGCCTCGCAGTGGAAGCCGAGCATGGCTTGGGCCACGGCCAGTGTGACCAGTTCCGCGTCCGTCAGCCGGGGCAGTCGTCCACGCCACCGCAGGGTCTTCAACCGGTCGTCGACGTGCACGTACAGTGCGGTCAAGAGGGTGTCCAACTCGGTCGTCACAACCCGATGTTGGACGCCCTCCCAACGTCTGAGAACCCCGACTTCGGAACTACTCGTCTAGGCCGTCGGTCGAGGATGCGCCTCCGGCTGAATGACGATCGCGATCCGCTGAGGTGGGGCTCGTCGAACCCGGCTGAGCGCTTGCTGCCAGACTTCAGCGCGTGACGATACAAGAGGGTCTGCCGTTCCCGCAGGACGCTGCTCAAGCTGGCATGCAGGAGTCGCGAGCGTTGGCGGCGAAGTACTCGCGCCGCAATACGTTTCGGACCTGGGATCCCCCACGTGAGGCCATGGGCAGGGTGCCGCGCGAGTGGCAGATCCAGTCCGGTCTCACGCAGCGCGTACCCGATGACCTTGCCCCGTTCGTGGAGTGGTTCCACAACCAGCCGGAGGCGCGAGAGCGCTTCCGATGGGCACTCCGTGACTCCCTCGACGAGTTGCTCGATGGTCGGCGGACGGGGCGCTGGGCGTACCAGCAGCTGACGAAGACCGAAAAGACGTATCTCGGCACAGCCGTCGAGGTGAATCTCACCAAAGAGTTCGACATCGACAACGGCGCCGGCCTCGACTGGTCCATCGCAGGCCTCGACATCGACTGCAAGTTTTCCAAGGATCTCGGCGGCTGGGAGATCCCGATGGAGATGTACCTGTGTGCTGACCACGGCGAACGTGGTGGCCGTGCCGACCACGTTGCAGTCCTGACCTGGATGAACGACGACGCGAGCCAGTGGGCCGCGGGCATAGTGCGGATCACCGACGAGCGCCTGCGCTGGAAGCAGGAGCGGGATGCAAACGGCGACCGCGTCCGTGCCTATAACCGAGACAACAAGCGCAAGATCGACCACGGCGCCAAGCCTGAGGTTTACTGGCTCTGGGGTGGGCTCCAGACAGATCTGCCGACAAACCTGCTGCTCCACCTGGATCCCGAAACACGCGAGCGGATTCTCCCTGCATCACGGCCGGGCCGAGCCTCGGGACAACAGCGGGTGAACCAGCTGTTCCGTGAGGTGCAGGACCGGATCATTGGCCGGCAGACCGTGTTGACCGTAGCCCAGCAGGACGACTCGCCAAAGCGAGCCCGCGACGCACGGATATATCTGCGCTCGAAGGGCATTGTCGTGCTGGGTCACCAAGGATCACACCCTCACGTCGCCCGCGCGCTCGAATTGCAGGTACCGATCAAGGGCGAATGGATCTCCACCCACGTCGTGCCTGTCTCCTCTGACGATCCGCGCCCGAAGTTCTCACTGGACGGCCAGTTCTGGGCGCGCGCCCGTAAGGATGAGCGGTCATGTTCTGAACCCCATCCAGCGCCCGACCTTCCTGACAAACGAAAGATCGACGGGCAGGACAGCTCCGGACCCGATATCACCTCATAGCTGCCCACTCCAACTTCTGGCCAGCACGACGGCCTAGACGAGTAGTTCCGAAGTCGGGGTTCTCAGACGTTGGGAGGGCGTCCAACATCGGGTTGTGACGGTCGAGTTGGACACCCTCTAGCTCTGGGGCATCGCGCTACACCGCGCCCGACGCTGAGTCCGGCTGCTCGTCGGGGCAGAGCACTGCCTTGATGGCCTCGCCGACGGCCTTAGCAACCGGCGGCGGGAAAGCGTTCCCAACCTGACGGTAGCGAGCTGTCTTGCCGCCAGAGAATTCCCAGTCCCGCGCGAAGCCTTGGATAATCGCTGTCTGTTCGACAGTAAGCATCGGACCAGCTTCTCTAAACAGATCACGCTCGGGAACGCACTTGTCAGGGTCATTGGCGACCCCCCATGCGTCAACGCCGAGACCAGCCCACGCCTTCTTAGCGCGGCTAGGGCCAAGGTCGGCCCCACCATGCTTCTTTGAGCCTCCCACCAGCGTGGGGGCCTCAGCTCCGCATTCGTTCGCCTTCTGGAGCCACCTATCGAAGACTGCCTCACCTCGGGCCCCGTGCGGCTTGCAACGTTCCCGCATTGTCTCCTTGAGCGCCTTCGCAACAGAGAAGATCTCGTCGATGCCCGTCGGCCACTCGAACTTGGCATCCTTCAGGAACTTCTTGTCGATCATGACAAGGATCGCTCGGGGCCTGAGCTGGGGAACCCCGAAGCGCCGGGCCTCGATTAGCTCCCAGCCGCAAAATTCATAGCCATAGCTTTCAAGCTCGGCCACAATGCGGTCGCGATACGGAGTGAACTTCTCGTCCAGAATCCCGCGGACGTTCTCGATCATCACGGCCTTCGGCCGAAGTTGATCAACCAGCTCAAGCATCCTTGGGAAAAGATCCCGCTCATCCTCTTCGCCAAGCTGCTGCCCAGCAACGGAGAACGGAGGGCAGGGCACACCACCTGCAAGGAGGTCCAGCCGTCCCGGCTCAAGGCTGAACTTCTTCAGCTGTTCATGATCGAACGGGTCGACGTCTTTCACATCGGCCTCGACGACCTCACACCCAGCCCAGTCCGGGTGCCTGCCTACGTTGTCCCGCAACGTCTGACAGGCGTGCTTATCGATCTCCACAAGGGCAAGGTGGCGAAAACCGGCCTGGTGCAGGCCATACGCTTGCCCGCCAGCACCGGCACAGATCTCGATAGAGGTCAGCGGCGGGTTCTCGACGGGACTCATCAGCCCTCCTGGTTGGTTCATTGCAGACGCTCAAGTGTCGCAGAAACCGCCCCGGCCGCTGTAGGAACGCAACGGCACAGGGCAGTCATCCGAACCAGGAGTGTGGCACCTCCCACTGACAACGGAGGTAGTCCAGCCTGCCGCCTCAGCCCTGCAGCGAGTCGTACAGCTTGCCCTTCAGCTCGTCGCGCTGCGGTGCCGGAAGCTGCCAGTACGTGGCCCACGCCTTGTCCAAGGCAGTCGGGACCCGCCCGTTGTGCACCATCCAGGCCAAAAGAATCTGCCGGTCCTTCTTACCCAACTCCGCGATGCGGTCCCAGACTTGACCCTTATCCATCTGCACGCCAGTGAAGTGCCGCACCGCCTCGTTGCAGCGAGCGCACTCGGTGATGAGATCTTCGGGGCGCGCCTCGCTCCCGGCCTTGTGGGGAGTGATGTGCCCAAGGGTCAACCGGGCAGGCGTGCACGGCTCCTCCTCGTAGATCTCACCGGCGGCAATCCCGCAGCGGCGGCACACATGCCGGTCACGCTCGAACACCTCGCGGCGCGTCCGCGCACTGATCTGGCGCAGGCCCGCATTGCGGTGCTCCTTCTCCCAGACAGGCTTGCCGATCTTCTCCAGGTAGAGCTGATCGGGCTGCAGGCCTGACTTATCCCTGTAAGTCTTAATAATCCAACCCGCCGGCCGGAGGTCACGCATACGCCGGTCCACCTGCTCCTTGCCGCCGATCACCTGACGGAGCTGCTGCTTGGAGAACGTGCCCCCTTCTTTCACCTCATCCCGGAGCCATAGAGCTACGCGGATCCGAGCCCCCAGCGACTCGTCCCGCCAATCAAGCACCTCTGACATCATCCCAACCCCTCTTCGAACGAAAAAATGCACGATCACCCGTTTAGGTGATCGCGACCATCTTGCCGTGCAGAGCCGCGGCAAGTCCCGGCAGGATGTCGCTTGTGACCGACAACACACACCTGGCAAAGCTTGCCACAAGCCCTTCAGCCCTCACCTCCATCGAAGTCTGCGCTGGCGCTGGGGGGTTGGCCATCGGACTTGAGGCAGCCGGCTTCGACCATCGTCTTCTGCTCGAACTAGACCCGGATGCGTGCCAAACGCTCCGCATGAACCGCCCCTCCTGGGCAGTGCACCAGGGAAACCTCCTAGCCTTCAGCCCGACGACGGCCGACTCGGGCCGGGTTCTGGACCTGCTGTCTGGGGGCGTCCCGTGCCCGCCTTTCTCCGTAGCAGGCAAGCAATTAGGGCAGGCTGACGAGCGCGATCTGTTCCCGGCATTCCTCGAACTCGTGGCGCGGATCCAGCCGCGAGCCGTCCTCGTAGAAAATGTCCGGGGAATCCTCCAGTCCAGATTTGATGGCTATCGCCAGCAGGTGCTGGACCGCCTGTCCTCCTGTGGCTACAGAACCGACTGGCGACTGCTCTACGCATGCGATTACGGAGTTCCACAACTGCGCCCTCGCGCGATCCTGGTCGCCCTGCGCCCCGATCTGTTCTCCCGGTTTAGCTGGCCAACGCCGTCCACCTGCAAATGCAGCGCCCCTACAGTCGGACAGGTTCTCTGCGAGTCCATGGCCGCCCAAGGATGGGAGCTGGCCACGGCATGGGCTGCCGCAGCCAATGCCATCGCTCCTACTATCTGCGGAGGTTCACGAAAGCACGGGGGACCTGATCTCGGCCCCTCCAGAGCGCGAGCCTCCTGGGCGAGGATGGGAGTCAATGGCTCGACTGTCGCCGATGAGGTGCCGTCTCCAGGCGCATCCCTGCCAATCCGCCTGACTCTCAAGCAAATTGCACTTCTGCAAGGATTTCCAACTGGATGGCAGTTCTCTGGCGGTAAAACCTCGTCCTACCGCCAGATCGGGAACGCCTTTCCTCCACCGGTTGCAGAAGCCGTCGGCCGCTCGCTAGCGGCCGCACTCTCACATGAGCTGCCGCCAGATCAATGGGCAGATCCAGCCCGTCCAGCAGCTGACAAGCAGGCTTCCGTCCCGCTCCAGCGAACGTGACCAAACGCTCAACCAGACAGTCAGCCGTATCACTTCTCACGACGATAGATCGACTCCGCGGCCCTACGGTCAAGCTCCTTCTTGATCCTCACGGCACACTCTTCGACGCCTTCGTCCGTGGGCAAATGCACGACACCGTGCTTACGTTGGATCTCCATCGGCAGGTCCACGAAGCTGAGGCCGTTGTCCTGGCCGTCGGTGAGAAGGTCACGAGTTCTTGGTTTCCTCCCGGCACCACCATCCCGGAACTCTGTGTTCTTGATGTACAGAGACAGCACGACACCACTGCACCAACCGTCAACCCGGAACAGCGCATCAGCGAGCGGGTGGGTGCGAACGTCAAGGCCCATTTCACGAAGACTCGCAATCACGTACAATTCGCGGATGAACGAGTAGTAGGCGAGCCCCACTCGCCACTGCATCGCTGTCCTTGCTTGCCTTTCCGTGCACCGCCCACTATCCACAACCTTGCGCACAAGCATCCAGGACGGATCACCAAGCATGAAACGCCCCTGCGCATCCTCCATGCTGAACCGCCGGAACTGGCCATAGCTGAATGCGCCTCCCAACTTCTCAACACAACAATGGAAGATGTGTGTGAAAGCAAAGTCCGGCCGCCAGTTCTTTATAGCTGCTACGGCGTAGCCTCGCTCCGGACGTATGTTGCCGATCGCGTGCTCCGAGACAAGCCTCTTGATGTCTTGCGACGCTATGCGGTAGATCGCCTGGGATGTGTGCTGCATGACGTATTCGGCTACATGGCTCCGTCGTGGGTGTCGTGCCCACGCGTCAAATTCAGCTCTTGCCCGCCCCCCTTGGGCGAACAGACGAACAGCTTCTCCAGCCGTTGTGCCCGGTATGCAATCCATGTTGCCTCCCCACACTCGAGGCTAGGCCCACTAAGCCCACACAACAAGCCTAGTAATGTTCGCCAGTTGGAACCTGCGCGGACACCTCACAGCAACGTTCAGCGCGCCGGTCCACGCCATCCGTGTGCCGAGTGAGCGCGAAGCTGAGCCGCGTGGTTCTGCAGGTCGTTGCGCAAGCACTGCGCCCCCGGGGTTAGAGATCCCGCCTCAGGCTCACATATCCGGGTCAAAGCTGGACAACACCGGGCCCGTGTCTCGTCAATACAGCACCAAGCTGTCCCACGAACTCGTGCAATGAGCAGATTCCGTGTGAGCCCGACGCCGCAACGGGGCACGCCCACATCGAAGCTCACGACACAGGGGAGATCCACATGGCATTCATCACGCTGGACGGCCAGAACGGACCTAAGGGAGCAATCAGCGTGGAGTATGAGCTCGACTCCCATCACCTTGTCGCTGCGCTGTATGCGTTTACTTTCGAATGGACGGGAGGCTGGAGTGACGAGCAGATCCTCGCTCAGATCACGTTCAACATCTCCTACGAAGGAACCGGAAACCTCATCATGGCGGCGGCTCACCTGGAAGAAAACGAGCGTGCGGACAAACTCACGGATCACGACCGAATTTGGCTGAGCCAGTGCCGAGAGCAGGTCGCTCGACTGCTCAGGCTCACCAACATCGGTAACGAAACGCGGCTCCATGCAGCTTGATTCATAGAAATCCTGCCGGCCGATGTATCCAGGGCCTTGAGGCAGGCCATAGCCATGGGGAGGCCATCGCGCAACTCTTCGAGTAAAGCGGCTCGTTGAACAGAAAGCTACGCGATGGCCTTGTCCTCACATGGCCTACTTCAGTCTGTGGAGTCACTGCGTACAGCGGACGGATGCGATCAAGCTACCTGCAACGCCTGCTCGGCACAGCCCAGCAACCTGTCAACCGAGCGCCGCTCCAAAGTCAGCCGCTCTGACCCGACCGAACAACGCTCTGAGGTTGGCGCAGCCCGTGTTCAGGACAACGCTTGGTTCGTCGCTTTCGCGTATCACAAGAGCATCGCTCGAACCTCTCGCTATCTCAAGGCACTCGGCACCGCTGCTCGAGAACGAGGACTTCTGCCACTTGTATCTTGAGGACATCCCGACGAGTCTCACATTTCGTGCGCAACTTGACCGACCAAGTCCTTGGACTTGATGGGATCCAACGCCACGCCCTCGATGATGTCAATGAGCTCGCAATATTGTCCGAGACGGGACTCGGAATCCAGAAAGCCGCCCCCGAAGGGGGTGTCGATGTGAACGGTGTCCAGCTTCGGGACAGCGCTGCCTGCATAGAACACGGACTGGGCATGTCCCGTGATCTCCTCGACCTCGAACGGAATCACGCGCAGGGTTACGGACGGCAGATCGGCAGCCTCCAGCAAGCTCTCCAACTGGGCCTTCGCCACGCGTCGTCCGCCGTAGCGCATCCGTAGCGCGGCTTCGTGGACGATCACCCTGTAGGGCGTCGGAGCTTCCCTTTCGAAGATCTGCCGACGTCGCGTCCGGAACTCGACACGTGCTTCGAGTTCGTCCGACGCGATGCCGTCGCCAAAGATGGCCCGGGCGTAGCCGGGTGTCTGGAATACTCCCGGAACTACGAGCATCTGGACCGTCCGGACATAGGCGGCATGGTGTTCCAATTCCGCCACGTCCAGGAATGGCGACGCCAGCATGTCCCGGTACTCATCCCACCAGAACTGTCCGCGGTGTTCACGCGAGATGGCGCACAGCGCGTCGACCAGGGCAGCGTCCCCGCATGAGTAGAAGTGGGCGAGCCGACGGATGCGGTCCTCGCTGATCCCGCGTCGGCCGGCCTCGATCATGCTGATCTTGGCCTGGTCCGTGCCGAGCAGTTCACCTGCGGCACGTGCAGTTCTACCTGCGGCCTCACGCAGCTTCCTCAACTCGGCGCCCAGGCGGGCCTGTCGAGCCGTGGGGATGTTCCTGGGTGGCATGTCACCTCCTCGTGTGACCCAGAGTCTGCCGCTCGAGCAGGTCACCGGTCTACTCACAGGGTGAACCTCCCGAGGGAACCTTGCCCCGGGGGATGTATACCCCTATGGTCCTGCCATCGCCGCGCCGCGCCGCTGGGCAGGCGCCAAGTACAGCTATTCGCATGCCAGTTGGAGATCTGCACATCTCGTACGACGGTCCTGCGCCCGCGCAGGACCAACGCCCCGTTGGGAGACGCCATGAGCATCGCTGCCCTCCGCCCACCCTGCCCCACCGACAACGACGAACCCACCCGTCCCTACCAGCTCAGCGCCCCCGCAACCCCCTCCACCGTCCGCGTCGCGCGTGAGTTCGTCACGGCCGTACTGATCGCCACCGATCACGCGGCGATGGTCGACGACGCCCGCGTCTGTGTGTCGGACGTGGTCAGCAACGTCGTTCAGCACGCGGGAGGGGCCAGCCTGGCTGTACAGGTCGACGATCACTGCGATCACGTACTGATCGCCGTACGCGACGACAACCCCACCCGGCGTCCCTACCTCCGCATCGCGGGCGAGGACGACGAGCGCGGGCGCGGGCTTGCCCTGCTGCAGGGGCTGGCCGAGGCCTCGGGGCTGAGTCTGGTGTGGGACGGCCTGGAGGTCGTGGGCAAGAGCTTGTGGTTTGTGTTGCGGTAGTGGAATGGCAGCCTTTGGGGCGGGAGGGCGTGGTGCTGTGGACAGTCGCCGCCGAGGTGGGCCGTACTGCAGGGAGTTGGACGTGGATCGTGGGCTGTCGCTCGAGCAGCTTGAAGGGGAATGCTGGCCGCCGGCTCCGGGGATGCGACGTCGCTGGTGAAGGCCGTGCATGCGTTGCGGCAGCGGCCGGTTGGGGCGTTGGACGAGCATGATCTGCGGCGGTTGATCGGGCAGGACGTGGGGCTGCCGTGGGTGATGCCGCTGGCGTTGGAAGCGTTGCGGGAGCAAGTGGCCGCGCGGGATGAGTGGGTCGACGATGTGCTGTTGGCTTCCGCGCTGGAGCGGGAGGCGGAGTTCTGGCGGGACCAGCCGGAGCTGGCTGCCGGGTTCCGGGAGCTGCTGGATGAGGTGGTGGAACGGCCGTCGTATCTGCGGCGGGCGGCGGAGAGGTTTGCCGAAGGCGGTGTCGGAGGGGCGCGTTAGCCTCGGGGCAGGTCGATTTCCTGGAGGTTGGCGCGATGGCAGTGGTGGCGAAGGTTCCGGCAGCTGTGACGGCCGCAGGTGGGCTGATCGGTGGGTACGGGGTGGCCCGGTGGACGAAGAAGCGGCCGCTCGGTGGAGTGGCGCTGGCGGCCGCGGGGGCGGTGGCCGCGCGGCAGTGGGCGGACAAGGCGGGGCCGGGTAGGGCCGCTGCGCTTACCGGGTTGTACGTGGCGGCGTTCGCCGGGTCGCATCCGCTGGCGAAGAAGGTGGGGTCCTGGCCGTCGGTGTTCGCCGTGGCGGGAACGGTGGCGGTGGCGTCCTGGGTGGTGGAGCGGCAGGCTGCGGCGGCGTAAGCGTGTCCCGGTATTGACTCTCCCATCGTGGGAGAGCTGAGGGTGGGCGCATGCACGTTGACGACGAGGCTCTCTGGGGCATCGGGGAAGTTGCCCGGAGGACCGGGATGTCGGTGAAGGTCATCCGGCACTGGTCCGACATGGGGGTCGTACCGCCGGCCAGGCGGACGGGTGCCGGTTATCGCGTCTACGACGCCGACTCCGTGGCGCGGCTTGAGCTGGCGCGGACGTTGCGCGAGCTCGGGCTCGGGCTTCCGGCGATCCGGGACGTACTCGATCGCGGGCACACCTTGGCGGAGGTTGCCTCGGCACATGTCGACGCGCTGGAGGAGCAGGTCCGTGCGCTGCGTACGCAGCAGGCGGTGCTGAGCTCCGTCACTCGTCGTGGGACTACTGCCGAAGGGCTCGCCCTCATGAACCGAACGCTCCAGATGTCTGCTGTTGAACGCCGGGCTGTTGTTGAGGAGTTCGTGAACCGGACTACCGTCGGCCTCGACGTACCGGCTTATCGCCGCGGCCTGATGGCCGTCGGCCCCGAGTTGCCCGACGACCCCACCGACGAGCAGGTCGACGCCTGGATCGAGCTCAGTGAGCTGGTGGCCGACCCTGCCCTGCACGACGGGATGCGGCGCATGGCCGAGTACGCCGCCACGCACGCACCCGGCGAACACGACGACCGCGCGCTTCGCGACGCACAGCGCGCCTGTGATGTATGGACGGCGCGGGTTCGTTCGGCGATCGAGGAAGGCATCGCCCCCGACTCGCCCGCAGCCGACTCCGTCGTCGCGGACATCGTCACGGCCTGGCTGCCCACCGACGATGCGCAGGCCCGGCAGCTGCTGCTCGAGCAGCTCGAGGTCGTCTCCGACTCGGCCGTCGAGCGGTACTGGCAGTTGCTGTGCATCATCAACGGCCTGCCCGTACGCCCGAGTCTCGCCGCTGCCGGCAACTGGCTGACGACCGCGCTGCGCGCCAACCCCGCCCCCGGCGCGCGTGCTGCCGAGCTCGGCGAGCTGTACGACGCCGACGGTGACGCCTGGGCACCCGCGGGTGTGCTTGATGCCTGCGAGCGGGTTCTGCATGTGGTGGACGGGCTTGTTGCTGCTGTTGATGCGCGTGCGCTTGGGCTGTCAACGCCCTGTGCCGGGTGGGATGTTCGTACGTTGCTCGGCCACCTGGTCTGGGAGAACCTGCTCTGGTCCGCCCTGGCCGACGGCATCCCCCGCACCGACGTGGCCGCCGACCACCTCGCGGCATTCCGGGCCGCCGCGCAGGGCACGCTCGCCGCGTTCCGGCGGCCCGGCATGCTCGACGCGCGGTACGGGCCCGCGCCGGGGCGGCGGATCGTCGAGCAGCTCGTCATCGAGATACTGGTCCACGGCTGGGACCTCGCCGTGGCGCTCGGGCACCACCGCGACCTCGTCCCGGACCTCGCCGAGGCGGCGCTCCCGGTCGTACGGGAGGTCTACGGCAACCTGCCCCGCACCGCGGGCGGTTCCTTCGCCCCGCCCCAGCCCGTACCCGACAGCGCGACCGCCCTCGATCGCCTGGCTGCTTACCTGGGCCGTACCGCTTCGTACTGACGGCACGTCAGCGGTGAGTTGGTTACGTTCCATTTCGGGCATGCCTCACATATTTACGTCACCTTCTCACCGCTGACCCTCCGTCAGACACCTGCGCCGTTATCCACAGCCCTGGCGCGCACCCTCGCCCCTCCGCGACACTCACCCTGTGCGGGGGGGATGACGACACACAGTGGCTGCTCGGCCTCGCCCGAGCTCAGGGCGGCGTCGTGCTGATGCGGCAGGTGCTCGAGCGCGGGTGGACCAAGCGCAAGGCGTACTGGCGATTCGGCGAGCTCGGGTGGCAGCAGATCCATCGCGGCGCATGGGTTGCCCCGGGGCAGGAGGTGGACGAGCGGACGTTGCTGTGGGCCAAGCAGCTCGCCCGGCCCGAGCTGGTGGTGAGCCACTGGTCCGCCGCCAAGCTGTACGACGTCGAAGTCGACGTGCGGGGCTGTGACTTCACCGGACCTGCCGACTGCCGGCCCGAGGTCCACGGCGGCGGTGTCCTGCACCGGCTGCCCCTGCAACCCGGCGAGATCACCACCGTCGCCGGGCTACGGGTGACCACCCCGCCCCGCACCATGGCCGACCTCCTCCGGGCCGGGCCGCGGAATCACGCCCTGGTCGCCGTCGAGTCCGCTGTGAGCCGGAGGCCCGCCCGAAACGGACGTGACCGGCCGCCCGTCACCACCCTCCGCGCCATCGGGCGCGCCCTGCGCACCCGGCCCCCAATGCGCGGCACCAAGTCCGCCGTGGAATGGCTGGCGTTGGCGGATCCCCCGGCCGAGTCGCCGGCCGAGACCATGGCGCGGCTGCGGATGAACGATGCCGGGCTGTACCCGGAGTGCCAGGTGGTGCTGGTGACGCCCGAGGGGCGTCGTCTCCGGCCCGACTTCCTCTTCCTGGCCCGCGGCGTCGTCGTGGAGATCGAGGGGTACGCCTGGCACGGCAGTCGCACCCAGCATCAGCGGGACGTCGTGCGCTACAACCAGCTTTCGCAGTGCCGGGAGGTGCGGAACATTCTGCGGTTCACCGCCGATGATGTGTACCGGCGACCCGATGCCATGGTGCGGGCCATCCGCAGTGCGCTGTCAGGGCCGTCGTGACTCCCCCAGGGCACCGACCGCCACACCCAGCGCGATGAACACGACGCTCGCGTACACCTCGTAGCCATCCGGCGCCAGGTAGCGCAGGAAGCCGAAGAGGCGGAACCAGCCCAGCCACTCGTGCAGCAGGCCGCTCACGCCTCCGACGATCAGGACAAAGCTCAGGAAACCCGTCACACGCTTCATGTCCCCGACGCTAGGCAGCGCCCAGCTGCAGGCGGTATCCACCGCAGGGCTTCGGCACCTTGACCAAAGTCGGTCGTCGGGCATCGAAGGTCGCTTTCTCTCGCCGGTCCGGCCAGGCAGCGAGCCCGCGCACGTAACGTGGCTGGTCATGAGCCGTACGACCTCTCGCGACCGGATCGCCGACCTCGGCTTCTTCCTCTTCGCCGCCGTCTTCTCCGTCGCGACCTCCGAGCAGGTGGTGGCCGGGCGGGTGATGTCCGACGAGGTGCTGTTCGTCGATCAGCTCGCGGGAGGGCTGGCCTGCGCCTCGCTGTTTCTGCGGCGGCGGTGGCCGGTGCCGCTCGCCGTGGTGCTGCTCGTCGCCGGGGTGTTCACCCACTTCGCGACCGGGTCGATTCTGGTGGCGCTGTTCACCGTCGCCGCTCATCAATCGCCGCGCGTCACGCGGTGGGTGGCGGTGCTGGCCGCGGCTCCGCTTCCGTTCTTCCTGCTCAGCCGGCCCGATCCGGCGCACCCCGCCACCTCGTCGGCGATCACGTACTTCGCACTCGTCGCGGGGGCGTTC
The DNA here is from genome assembly GCF_059089585.1 of Streptomyces sp. SX-6. NCBI lineage: Bacteria > Bacillati > Actinomycetota > Actinomycetes > Kitasatosporales > Streptomycetaceae > Streptomyces > Streptomyces sp. SX-6. Next base: position 31,373 of record NZ_JBTHHU010000009.1, read on the forward strand.
GGCTGGGGGCTGTACGAGCGGTCCCGGCGCAAGCTCGTCGACAGGGTTCAGGAGGAAGCCCGGCGGCAGGTGCGGGAGGAGATCGCGCGGGAGATGCATGACGTGCTCGCGCACCGGCTGTCGTTGCTGAGCGTGCACGCGGGGGCGATCGAGTTCAACGCGGGGGCGTCGCCGGAACAGGTGCGGCAGGCGTCCGCCGTGGTGCGGGAGAGCGCGCACCAGGCGCTGGAGGATCTGCGGGACATTATTGGGGTGTTGCGGATGCCCTTGGACGGGGACCGGCCGCAGCCTACGCTCGACGATCTCCCGCGGCTCGTCGCCGAGTCGCGGGACGCGGGGATGCGCGTGGTGCTCGACCTGCGGGCGCGGGATGCGCCCGCTGCTGCCGGGCGCACCGTGTACCGGATCGTGCAGGAGGGGCTGACGAACGCCCGTAAGCACGCGCCCGGTGCGGAGGTCGCTGTCACGGTCAGCGGCGGGCCCGGGGACGGGCTCGCGGTGGAGGTGCGCAATGCGGTGCGGGAGGTGAGTACGGTCGTGCCCGGTGCGGGGCAGGGGCTCGTCGGGCTCGCCGAGCGGGCGCAACTGGTCGGCGGGCGGCTGGAGCACGGACGGAGCGGTGCGGACTTCCGGCTGTACGCATGGCTGCCGGTAGCGTGACCGCGTGAGTGATCCGGCCATTCGGCTTCTTCTTGTTGATGACGATCCGCTGGTACGAGCCGGGTTGCGGTTGATGCTCGGCGGTGCGCCCGACATCGTCGTGGTCGGCGAGGCCGGCGATGGCGAGGAGGTTGAGACGCTCGTCGAGGCCCTTGCGCCTGATGTGGTGTTGATGGATATACGGATGCCCTCGGTCGATGGCATTGCGGCCACGGCAGCTTTGCGGGCGAAGGAGCACGCGCCCGAGGTGATCGTGCTGACTACCTTCAACACCGACGACCACGTCGTACGGGCACTGCGCGCCGGAGCCGCGGGATTCGTGCTGAAGCACACTCCGCCGCAGGAGATCGTCGAGGCGGTACGGAGGGTGGTCGCGGGCGAGCCCGCGCTTTCGCCGGCGGTGATGCGGCAGGTGATTGCGCAAGTGGCCGGTGAGGGTGAGCAGTTGCGGCGGGCCGAGGCCAAGGCGGCGCGGGAGCGGATCGGTGCGCTTGGCGAGCGGGAGCGGGAGGTCGCCCTGGCGGTGGGGCAGGGGAAGTCGAACGCGGAGATCGCGGCGGAGCTGTTCATGAGCGTGCCGACCGTCAAGACGAACGTCTCGCGGATCATGGCGAAGCTGGGGCTCGGCAATCGGGTGCAGATTGCCCTGCTTGTCCATGATGCGGAGCGGGCTTGACCTCAATATTTGTTGAGGTTTCATGATCGGGGCATGACTTCTTCCCAGGAACTCCAGCAGCTCACCGACCGCCTCGCCATCGAGGACCTCGTCAACGGCTACCTCCGCTCCCTCGACGAGCGCCGCTTCGACCACGACGACGACTGGGCCCGCGCCTACTTCACCGACGACGCCCGCAGCGAGACCCCCATCGGGGCGTACGTCGGAGCCGACGCCCAACTCGCCTCCACCCGGCGCGGCATGGTGCCGTTCGAGCGGACCGTGCACTTCGGCTCGAATGTCATGGTCGATCTCGACGGCGACCACGCCTCCGTGCGCTGGAACCAGCTGAGCACGCACAAGCTCAAGGAAGGCGAAGGCCAAGGCGACGGCGACCGGGTGTTCGTCTCCGGCGGGTACACCGACGCCGACATGGTCCGTACCGCCGCCGGCGGCGGATGGCGCATGCGGCGGATGGTGCTGAACATCGCCTGGATCAAAGGGCAGCCGCCGGTCCCACCGTCCCACGGCTCCTACTGACCACGTCCCGCATACCCGTCAGGAAGCGGCGGACGATCGCGAGCTCGTCGTCGTCGAAGTCGTCCATCGCGGCGACCATTTCGTCGATCAGCGGCTTGAAGTACGCCCAGCCCATGTCGACCGCCCGCTTCTCGACGGCCAGCAGCACCCGGCGCCGGTCGCGGGTGTCGCGGGTGCGGCTGACCAGGCCGAGCTTCTCGAGGCGGTCGACCAGGGCCGTGGTGGAGGCGGAGTTGAGGCGGAGCTCACCGCCTAGCCAGCCGGGGGTGGCGTCGATGCCGGAGCGGGCGGCGTCGAGGAGGTGGATCAGGGCGCGTACGTCCGTCGGGTGCAGGCCGTTGTCGTCGGCGAACTCGGCGCCGAACAGGTCGAGTTCGATCATGATCGCCCGCAGGAGGTGGACCAGTCTCAGCGCGGGGTCGTCAACTTCCAGATCATCCATGGGCATCCGTTGTCCTCCGGGATATTATCTCGACGACCGAGAGAATCGGCCATCGAGTGAGTTTATCCGCTGGGGGAGAACGATGGGTGAACAAGATGGGTGAACAAGCGGCATTCCTCGACGCGTACGACGCCGTGCTGCGGAGCTGGCCGGGTGACGTCCGGACCACCGACGTAGCCGGCATATACGGCACGACCCGGGTGCACAGCACCGGACCGGAGGACGGCGTTCCGCTGGTGCTGTTGCCCGGAGGGCTCAGCACGTCGGCGGCGTGGTCCGCGAACGTGGGCGAACTCGCCCGTACGTACCGTGTCCACGTGGTGGACATCATGGGCGACATCGGGCGCAGCGTGCACGACGGACCGGCCCGGGTGCGCGGGGTCACAGATCTCATGGTGTGGCTGGACGAGCTGTGCGGGGCGCTCGGACTGACCGAGGGCGCACTGTGGTGCGGGCACTCGTACGGAGCCTGGATCGCGCTCAACTACGCGCTGTACGCGCCCCATCGGGTGCGGAGGCTCGCCCTGATCGAGCCCACCGGCTGCTTCGCGGGGATCCGCGCGCCGTATCTGCTGCGGGCGCTGCCCTCGCTGGTGCTGCCGAGTGCGGAGCGGAAGCGTGCGTTCCTGCGCTGGGAGTCGGGCGGCGACGGCGGCCTGCCCGAGGACCCGGCGTGGCGCGAGTTCCTGGACCGGGCCTCGGTGATGCGGCCGCCGAAGGTGCTCGTCCAGCGGCGTCCGGATCCGGCGGCGCTGGCCGCCTGCGAGGTGCCGGCGCTGGTGCTGCTGGCGGGGCGCAGCAAGGTCCACGACGTGAAGCGTGTGACCGACAGCGTCCAGCGGCTGATGCCGGACGCGTCGGTGCTCACGGTGGCGTCCGCCTCCCACCACTCCGTTCTCGGCGAGCGGTCCGACGAACTCAACGCACTGCTCGTGGAGTTCATGGTCGGCGAGGTGGTGTGGAGCTGACGGCGGCGTAGGGGGGTACGGGCCGTACCCCCGCCGTCTGTCGTCGTTACGCCGACGCCTCGGTCAGGCGCGCCACTTCCTCGTCGGTCAGCTTCAGGTCCGCGACGGCCAGCAGCGCCGGCAGCTGCTCCACGGTGCGGGCGCTCGCGAGCGGGGTCGCGACGGTGGGCCGGGCCGCGAGCCAGGCCAGGGCGACGGTGGCGACCTGCGCGTCGTGCGCGGCGGCCACCTCGTCGAGTGCGGCCAGCACGCGGTCGCCGCGCTCGGTCCCGGCGTACTGGCCCGCGCCCTCGGCCCGCGAGCTGTCCACGGTCGTGCCCGGGCGGTACTTGCCGGTGAGGAAGCCGGAGGCCAGGGACCAGTACGGGATGGCGGCGAGGCCGTGCTTCGCCGCCACGTCCGCGAGCGGGCCCTCGTAGGTGTCGCGGGAGACCAGGTTGTAGTGCGGCTGGATCGCGACGTACTTGGCGACGCCCGCGGAGTCGGAGAACTCCAGTGCCGCGGCGAGGCGTTCCGCGCTGACGTTGGACGCGGCGATCTCGCGGACCTTGCCCTCCTTGACGAGCTCGTCGAGCGTGGAGATGTACTCCTCGACCGGCACGGACGGGTCGTCGTAGTGCGTGTAGTAGAGGTCGATGTAGTCGGTGCGCAGGCGGCGCAGGGAGGCCTCGACGCCGGACCGGATGACGGCGGTGGACAGGCCGGGCTTCACCGGGACGCCGGCGCCGACCTTGGTGGCGATGACGATGTCGTCGCGATTGCCGCGTGCGGCGCACCAGTTGCCGATGATGGTCTCGGACTCGCCTCCCGAATTGCCCTCCTTCCAGGCCGAGTAGACGTCGGCGGTGTCGATGAAGTTGCCGCCCGCCGCGGCGTAGGCGTCGAGGACGGCGAAGGACTGCGCCTCGTCGGCGGTCCAGCCGAAAACGTTGCCACCGAGGTTGAGCGGGTGAACGGAGAGGGAGCCGATGTTGCGGTGAACGGTCATGGCTTCATGTTTCGTTGCATGATGCAGGATTGCCAGTGGTTATCGGACAGTCGGCTCCCCCGACCCCGGCCCCGGCCCCGGCTGCGTGTCCGTCGCGGTTTCCCAGACGCCGGTCGTGCCGACGGGCGGCAGCGGGGCAGTGGCCGTGAGCGGGTCCGGGCCCGGGTCCGGGTGGGCGGACAGCGGAGCGGCGATGTCCTCCAGGGAGCGGCCCTCGGCGCGGACGGCCAGAAACGCGGCGACGATGCCGGCCATGCACATCAGCGCGGCGCCGATCTGGAACGCCAGCACCGTGTCGCTGATGACGCCGCTGCCGGTGAGGTCGGCGAAGAGCAGCGGGCCGCTGATGCCGCCCGCCGCGGTGCCGATGGCGTAGAAGAAGGCGATCGCCATCGCCCGGGTCTCCGTGGGGAAGACCTCGGACACCGTGAGGTACGCGCTGCTCGCGCCCGCCGAGGCGAAGAAGAGGACGACGGACCAGCAGGCGGTCAGCGTGGTCGCGCTCAGATAGCTCTCGCCGAAGAGCCAGGCCGTGACGAACAGCAGGACGCCCGACAGCAGGAACGTCGACGAGATCATGATGCGCCGGCCCACCGTGTCGAACATTTTGCCGAGCAGCAGGGGGCCGAGGAAATTGCCTACAGCTATGCAGGCGAAGTAGTAACCGGTGTGGGCGGTGGCGATGTGGAAGAACTTGTGCAGGATCTCCCCGAAGCCGAAGGTGATGGCGTTGTAGAGGAACGCCTGGCCGATGAAGAGGGCGAGCCCGAGGACCGCCCGCCGCCGGTAGTCGGTGAAGACCGTGCGGGCGATGTCGCGGAAGCCGGTGCTCTTGCGCTGCCGGATGGTGATCCGGCCCTGGGCGGGGGGCAGGGCGGTGCCCTTCTCCGCCTCGATGCGCTCCTCGATCCGGTCGACCAGTTCCTCCGCCTCCTCGGCCCGGCCGTGGATGAACAGCCAGCGCGGGCTCTCGGGCACCTGGCGGCGTACGAGCAGGATGACGAGCCCCAGGACGACGCCGAGCCCGAACGTCACGCGCCAGCCCACGTTCCGCGGCAGGACGGCGGTGTCGAGCAGGAGTATCGACAGCAGCGAGCCCGCGACGGCGCCGATCCAGAAGCTGCCGTTGATGATCAGGTCGACACGGCCCCGGTAGCGGGCGGGGATCAGCTCGTCGACCGCGGAGTTGATGGCCGCGTACTCACCGCCGATGCCGAAGCCGGTGATGAAGCGGAAGGTGAAGAACCACCACGTGGAATAGGAGAGGGCGGTCAGCGCGGTCGCGCTCAGATAGACGGCGAGCGTGACCATGAACAGCTTCTTGCGGCCGAACCGGTCGGTCAGCCTGCCGAAGAAGAGCGCGCCGACGCAGGCGCCCGCGACGTACAGTGCCGCCGCCAGGCCCGTGACCTGGGCGCCGGTGATGGGCAGGCCGCTGCCGTGCTCGGAGAGACGGCCCGCGATGTTCCCGACGACCGTGACCTCGAGGCCGTCCAGGATCCACACCGTGCCGAGCCCGACCACCACGGTCCAATGCCAACGGGACCACGGCAGCCGATCCAGGCGCGCGGGCACAGAAGTGCTGATGGTCGCGGTCGTCACATGATCTGAGTTCCCGATCGCAGCCGGAACATTCGCGGCAAATTTCCGGAATGGAGGTGTGGCGGAAGGCCCACGGCGCACGGTCCCGGCCGTGAGCCCCCGCTTCGGCCACTCCCTGGGGACGCAGCCCTCAGGGGCGCAGGCCGCGGGCCCGCAGCCACGGGAGCGGGTCGACCGGGTGGCCGCCGCCCGGCCGGACCTCGAGGTGCAGGTGCGGGCCGGTGACATTGCCGGTCGCCCCGACGCGGCCGATGACGGTGCCCGCGGAGACCTTGCCGTGGGTGACGACCATGGACGACAGGTGGCAGAACCACAGCTCGGTGCCGTCGTCGAGGCGCAGCACGATGCGGTAGCCGTATGCCCCCGCCCACCCGGCGTGGATCACCTTGCCGCCGTGCACGGCCCGGACCGGGGTACCGGTCGGGGCGGCGAAGTCCGTACCGGTGTGGTGGTGCGCCCAGTGGTGACCGGACTGTCCGAAGCCGGCGGTGAGGGTGTACGAGGCGACAGGGAGGACGTACGTGCCGTGGTGCGCAGGTTTGTGCGGGTGCGCGGGCTTGTGGTGCGTGGCCGTCGCCGCGTCGCGGGCCGCCTGCTCCGCGTCCCGGGCGGCGTCCTTGGCGCCCTGGGCCGCTTGCTTCGCGGCCCGTTCGGCCTTCTCCGCCGCGACCTTCGCGGCGGCGGCCATCCGCTGGGCGTCCGCCACCGCGCGCTCCCGCGCGCCCGGACCGTCGGCCTCGTCGACGGCCCGCTGGAAGTCGGCCTGCTGGAAGTCGGTCTGCTGGAGGATGCGGCTCAGCAGCGCCTCGCCCGCGCCGTCGGTGTCCTGCGCAGTGGCGGTTTCGGCGGCGGTTTCAGGGGCGGTTTCGGTGGTGGGGTCCGGCGTGGATATCGCCGCCGACGGACGCTCCTGCGCGTTCGCCACGCCGCCGCTCGCCCCGACCGCCGCGATCATGCCGACGCCGAGCGCCGCACCGCTGCGGGCCATCGAGCCGCCGCGCTGTTTGGGGACGCGGTGCCGGCCGCGCGCGGGGTCGGCACCATCCTCGGCCCACGAGTCGTGCGGACCTTCCGAACTGTCGTCACCGACAGGCACGTTGGACGCCACGGGGAGCGCACTCCTTCCTTCCATCTCGCCTACCGGGTTAGCTGACGGGTTCGGAGCTGGAAGGTCTCCTACGGGCCGGGGTACGGCCCGATACACCCCAGGGGTTGGTGGTTCCCCGGTTCCCTTGTGTGTCCGTTGATGCCCACGGGATTCGGCGACGGCGCGCGGTGCCGCCCCTTATGGCGGTTGACGAACCGCACTGCGTTATCGAACGTTAATAGACATGGAGGGTGGAATCCAAGCCGAAAGCGTGAATTGGCCGTTCGCTTGGGAAGAGCTTGGAACCCTTCCGTTTGACTGGGCGTCAGACATCTTTCTGATCACGTGATGCCCCTCGCCGCGGCGGATCGCGAGCAGGGCCATGTCGTCCGCCGACTGCCCGCCCGTGTGCCGGGCGACATCCGCCGTGAGGTGGTCGAGGAGGGCGTCCGGACTCCTGAACTGCCGCCCGCGCAGCCGCTCCTGGGGGTCGTAGAAGACGCCCTCGGCATCGCGGGCCTCGGTGACCCCGTCGGTGTAGAGGAGCAGCGTCGTGCCCGGCGGGAAGGCCCACTCCTGGGTCTCGTCGGGCCAGGTGCCCAGCCCCGCGGTGCCGAGCGGCAGCGCGGGCGAGCGCGGTCGTGCCTCGCCGATCGTGCCGTCCGGGCGGAGCAGCAGCGGGGGCGGGTGGCCGCGGTTGAGCAGGCGCAGCAGGCCTGCGCCGGGCGGCACTTCGGCCAGGACGGCGGTGGTGAAGCGCTCGTCCTGGTCGGTGGCGGCACTCTGTGCGCCCTCCCGCTGCAACGCGTGCTCCAGGCGTGCCGCGAGCGCCTCCAGCGTGCGCTCCTGCTCGGCCGCCTCCCGGAACGCGCCGATCAGGACCGCGACGACCCCCACGGCGCCGAGTCCCTTGCCGCGGACGTCGCCGACGACGACCCGTACGCCGTGCGGGGTGTCCTGCACGGCGTACAGATCGCCGCCGATGCGGGCGTCCGCCTGGGCCGCGACGTAGCGCGCGGCCACGCGCAGGCCGCCGATCCGGGCGGGCGGGGCGGGCAGGACGGCGCGCTGGGCGACTTCCGCGATGCGGCGCGCGGAGGCGAGTTCCCTGCCGCTGCGGCGTACGACGTGGTTGATGCCGAGGGCGAGGACGGAGACGGTCGTGACGGTGGCGACCTCGGTCGCGTCCTCGCCGAAGCCGACGAACCGGTACCGGTAGACCGCCAGGACCACGGAGACGGTGATGGCCACCGCAGCGGTCCAAGCGGTGGCCCGGCGGGAGAGCAGGGACGCGGCGATGAGGGACGCGGAGGCGAAGAAGGGCGCGGAGGTGTAGTTCGGGGGCGTGAGGACGTCGAAGAACAGACCGCCGACGATCAGCACGGCGGGCAACCAGGTGGCTGCGCGCCAGGTGAGGGGGCCGGTGGTCACGGGTCCACCCTCGCCGGTGAGGGCTCGGTACGGCGACCGGGGTTGCGCCGGGCAGGGGTACGTACGACCGGGGGTACGTACGACGGGGGTACGTACGACGAAGGGGCCCGCACCGGTGAGGGTGCGGGCCCCTTCGGGGACGCGTGCGTCAGGCAGCGGTGATGTTCTCCGCCTGCAGGCCCTTCGGGCCCTGGGTGACGTCGAAGGACACCTTCTGGCCCTCGAGCAGCTCACGGAAGCCGTTGGAGGCGATGTTCGAGTAGTGGGCGAAAACGTCGGGGCCGCCGCCGTCCTGCTCGATGAAGCCGAAGCCCTTTTCCGAGTTGAACCACTTCACGGTGCCGGTAGCCATGTCTGTCTCCTTTTGAGGATGGGATGGGCACCGCACCGGAAAGGCCCGGAGAAACAAAAATGCGCCGTCGGCTACAGAACCGAGGCGCACACGAGTTCATGGGTACCACATTTGCAACTCGAACAACCGTAGCACAGGACGGCGGCCCCCCGTAGCCGCACAGTCCTCGACCGCTATAACTCCACGCCCAGGGCGCGGGCGCGGCGGTCCGCCGCGACCTCCGCCTCCGCCTCGTCGAGGTAGACCTCGCAGACGAGCCGCCCGTCGTCGGTCATGTTGTGCTCGAGCTCCCAGAGGCTGACCTCGCCCCCGCCCTCGAGCAGGAACGCGTGCTCGTAGAAGCGGCACCAGGTGGCATCGCGCCCGGGGCCGCGCCGGCGGGGCTTGGTGATCAGCGCGATGTGGTGGCCGAGCGCGCCCTGGAGGAGCTCGCTGACGACCTCGCCCGGCCCGTCCGTGTTCTCCGCCCGGCGCAGCAGCCGCCGGGCATGGTCGGGCGAGGCCTCGGACACGTACTCCCGGCGGGGGCGCCCGGGGCCCATCGCGAGCAGGAGCTCCTCGGCGAGCCAGGCGGGCAGCTCCTCGTCCTCGCTGCCGGGGCCGATGCCGCCGCCGATCCGCTCGTGGATGCGGCGCTCGGCCTCGTCGAGCGCGTCCTCGAGCGCGTACAGCTCGTAGAGGAAGCGTTCGTGCGGGCCGGTGTCGTGCTCCAGCTCGTACAACAGCAGGCTGCTGCCGTCGGCGAGCAGGAAGATGTGCCGGTAGGTGTTGCACTTGAGCGGACGGGCCTCGTCGTTGCGCTGGCGGTACGAGCGGAGCTCGGACTGGTGCATGAGCGCGGTACGCAGCCGCCCGAGCACCGCTTCGCCGATCTCGAACCCGTTCTGGGCCCTGCGCAGCAGCACGGCGACCTGTTCCGTGGGCGTCGGATCGGCGCTCCCCTGCGTTCCGCCCCTGTTCTCGCCCCCGCCCGCGTGCATCTGCTCCATGTCTCTCGACCTCCCGGCCTTCGCCACACCCACCCCGCGCACTTACCGTAGCGGCGCGGCCACCGGGCGGGGGTGGGGTTTCCACCAACTGACGCGAAGGGCCGGATGCGGTGAACGCGCGGCCGACGGACCCCGGATCTACAGTCGAATCATGGGTGAGGGGCTCATCGTCATCACCGGTGCGAGCTCGGGCTTCGGGGCGGCCTGCGCGCGGATGTTCTCCGACGACGGACATCCGTTGTTGCTGCTGGCGCGGCGCGTCGAGCGGATGGAGGCCCTGCAGTTGCCGAACACGCTGTGCCGGTCCGTGGACGTCGCCGACCGGTGGGCGGTGAGCAACGCGGTCACGGAGGCGGAGACCAGGTTCGGGCCGACGGACGGAATCGTCAACAGCGCCGGGGTGATGCTCACCGGCGATCCCGTGACGCAGGACCCCGTCGAATGGGACCGGATGATCGACATCAATGTGCGCGGCGTGCTCAACGGCGTCCACGCGGTGCTGCCCGGCATGTGCGAGCGGCGGCACGGCACCGTCGTCAACATCAGCTCGATCGCGGGCCGCAAGGTCGTCGGCATCAACGGCATCTACTGCGCGACCAAGTTCGCCGTGCACGCGGCCTCCGAGGCCATCCGCGAGCAGGCGGCCCCGTACGGCGTGCGCGTCACCGTGATCGCCCCCGGCTATGCGGACACCGAGCTGAGCTCCCACATCACCGACGAGCGGACCAGGAACGCCTACCAGGCCGAGGAGGCGTCACTGACGGGCGGACTGGCGGCGGACGACGTAGCGGAGGCCGTGCGGTACGTCTACCGGCAGCCGCCGAGCGTCTGCATCCGCGAGATCGTCCTCGCGGACACGGGACAGACGATCTGAGTACGCCCGGATACGCCCAGGTACGCCTTGCGGGTAAACGTCAAGCTTCCGTCAAGTAGTTGCGTCATTGTGCAAGTAAGGGTCTATGCTGCACATGGTTCGAAAAGCAGGAGGCACCTCGTTCGGTGAGGCGTCTTCACGGACACAGGCCACTGACCCCACGACGTCGAGAGACGCCCAGGTTCAGGACAGGTCTCCCCGGCCTAAGGGGTGACCCCAAGTGGCTTCCCCGACAAGGGGATTACGCCGTGGAGTGCCAAAGCTCTGACGAGTAGGGGTGAACCAGTCATCTGGGCTGGTCCGCTCCTTGCCGTGTCGTTCGGCGCCCGCGTGCGCCCCGGCCGGGAGGAGGCGAGAGATATGGATGGCAGTTGCAGTAGTCCGGGCCACAGTCGGCCCCGCATCCGTACGTCCTCGCTGACCTCCGGTACGCGGTAACCACCTTCCCTGCGCGCTTCTCGCGTCACAGATCTGATACCCGTGCGGCATCTGCCGCCTCGGGTGTTCGGCCTGCCCGCTCGCAGGGGGGATTGCTGCTGCGTGCCCCAAACCTCCCCCGACGGGGGACTCGGGAGGCTTGTCATGACCGACACGATCACTCCGCCCAGCTCGGCACCACGCGCCGCTGTACTGGACGACGCGCACATCGGAGACATCCGGGGCGCGCTCGGCACCATCAAGGTGGACGACACCGGCAACCGCAAGGGCCTGTCCGCCAAGTTCAAGACCCTGCTCGCGATCATCGGCCCCGGCCTGATCGTGATGGTCGGCGACAACGACGCCGGCGCCTTCGACACCTACGGCAACGCCGGCCAGAACTACGGCACCAGCCTGCTGTGGACGCTGCTGATGCTCGTCCCGGTGCTGTACGTCAACCAGGAGATGGTGCTGCGCCTCGGCGCGGTCACCGGCGTGGGGCACGCCCGGCTGATCCTGGAGCGGTTCGGAAAGTTCTGGGGCGCGTTCTCCGTCATCGACCTGTTCCTGCTCAACGCCCTGACAATCGTTACCGAGTTCATCGGCGTCACACTCGCGGTCGGCTATCTCGGACTGCCCAAGACGCTGAGCGTGCTGGTGGCGGCGGCCGTGGTCATCATGGCCGCGACCACAGGATCGTTCCGCCGCTTCGAGCGCACCGCGGTGCTGCTGTGCGCGGGTTCGCTGCTGCTCATCCCGATCTACTTCATGATCCACCCGAGCACCGGCACGATGGCCCACGACTTCGTCGTCCCCGGCATGCCGAAGGACTCCAAGCTCGCCGACGTGATGATGCTGATCATCTCGATCGTGGGCACCACCGTGGCCCCGTGGCAGCTGTTCTTCCAGCAGTCGTACGTCATCGACAAGCGCATCACGCCGCGCTTCATGAAGTACGAGAAGGCCGACCTGTGGCTCGGCATCGTGGTCGTGGTCCTCGGCGCCGCCGCCATGATCGGCTTCACCGCCGCGACCTTCATGGGCACCAAGGAGTTCGGCAACTTCACCGACGCCTCCGGCATCGCCCAGGGCCTCGAGGCCCACGCGGGCAAGCTGGCCGGCGTGCTGTTCGCGATCGCCCTGCTCGACGCCTCGATCATCGGCGCCTCCGCGGTGTCGCTGTCCACCGCCTACGCGCTCGGTGACGTGCTCGGCCTCAAGCACTCCCTGCACCGCGGGGTCCGCGGCGCCAAGGGCTTCTACGCCATCTTCGCCGGCGTCATCCTGCTCGCCGCGATCATCGTGATCATCCCCGGCTCCCCGCTCGGCCTGATCACCACCGGCGTGCAGACCCTGGCCGGCGTCCTGCTGCCCTCCGCGACCGTCTTCCTCCTGCTGCTCTGCAACGACAAGGCCGTCCTCGGCCCCTGGATCAACGGCCGCTGGACCAACGCCTTCACGTCGCTGGTCGTCGGCGTCCTCGTCACGCTGTCCATCATCCTGACCGCGTCGGTCGCCTTCCCCGACATCACCTCCGGCGCGATCTTCGACATCATGGCCGTCTGCGGCGTCGCGGGCATCCTGGCCGTCGGCTACGCGGAGATCCGCCGCCGCCGCAAGGGCTGGGCCCTCGCCGCCCCCGTCGACCGCACGGGCAAGGAGAGCTGGCGGATGCCGCCGCTCGAGGAACTGTCCGCGCCGGTCATGTCCACCGGTCGCAAGATCGGCATGGGCGCCCTGCGTATCTATCTGCTCGCCGCGATGATCCTGGTCATCATCCACGTCGTTCAGCTCGCGCAGGGCTGACGAGCCGGGGGTGGGACGGAGCGGAGGGTCGCCCTCCGTCCCACCCCCACCCACACCTTTTCTCTCAGGAATGGAAAGGAGGCCACCGCCATGCGCCTCTCGCACCGCCTGACCTGGCACGCCACCACGCGAGCCACCCGCAACGCCCGCAACGTCCACAGCGACACGGCCCCCGTGCACACCTGCCCCTGCGTCCGTCTCGCTCTGCACGACGACACCGAACGCGTCTACCTCCTGCACGACCCGCGCACCTGCCCGCGCGACATCGACCGGCACGCCGCCGCCTACGACCAGCGCGTCCATCTCGCGTACGTGCTCGCCCAACAGGGCCACGACGCACGCTGGCTGGCCGGGTTCGCCGATCTCCCGCTGCCCGCGGCGCAGCGCATCACCGAGGCCGCCGCGCACGTCTAGGCTCCGCCTCTCCCTTCCCTGTTTCTCCCGTCACGGAGGTGATTTGGCATGTCCGTTTTCGCCCTGCACCCCTTCCACGCACCGACTCGTGGACACGGCGTCATCCGCGCCTTCTTCACCGGCGCCTCCCGTGTCACCGCGCGCCTGGCCGTCGGTGCCCTCGACACCCCCGTCCTGCGCTCGCTCGACGCCCCGGTGCCCGCGCGCCCCCGCGCGCACTGGCACGCCGTCATCGGCGACGACGGCCGGCGCCGCCTCGAGGCCGCCTGGCACCCGGAGAACTGACCCCCGACTCCCCGTACTCCCCCGGTACATCAAGGAGCCCTGCCATGACCCTGCACTACGCCCGGACCGCCCTCCGGCACTGCATAGAGCCCGCTTCCGCCAAGTCCCTGCCCAGAGGGATCGTCATCAGCCACGAGCGGCGCCACGTCTCCGTCGACGACCGCGAACTCCAGCTCACCTTCATGGAGTTCGAGCTCCTCTCGCACATGGTCGCCCGTCCGCTCCAGGTCCACACCCGGCGCCAGCTGCTGACCTCCGTATGGGGTCCGGGCCCCGTGAGCGGCGGGCGTACCGTGGACGTCCACATCGCCCGGCTGCGCAGCAAGCTAGGACCGCGTTACCGAGGCGTCATCACGACTGTCCGCCAGGTCGGTTACGCCTACGATCCGTCCAAGGCCACCGCCTGAGCCGTCCGACCGAGGAGGTCCGTCCATGCGCTTCGTCCCCCTGACCCGTGTACGGGCTGCACGGCTCAAGAAGGCCGACGCCCCGCCCGTGCGCGCCACCCTGCACGCCCTGTGCGACAGCGCCGCCGAAGCCAAGGTGCGCGCCCTGTGCATCCTCACCCTGACCACGACCGGCGCCCACCTGCTCGCCTTCGACAGCACCCCGCAGCAGGACGGCGCGGTGCTCGTGCGGCTGACCCTCCAGCTGGACGGACTGTCGTCCGTACCGCTGGAGGAGCTGGTCGCCCAGCTGTCCCACGACGCCGGAGTGCGCGAGCTGCGCTGGCGTATCGATGACAGAGAGAAGGCCGCGGCATGAGCACGGAGTTCGGTTTCGTCGCACTGCACCACGTCCAGCTGTCGATACCCCCGGGCAGCGAGGACCAGTGCCGCGCCTTCTGGGGCGAGGTGCTCGGCATGACGGAGCTGGAGAAGCCCCCGGTCCTCGCGAAGCGGGGCGGCTGCTGGTTCCGCGGCGGCGGTGTGGAGGTCCACCTGGGCGTCGAGCGGAGCTTCACCCCCGCCGAGAAGGCCCATCCGGGCATCCAGGTCCGTTCCGTGCACGCCCTGGCCGAGCGGCTGTCGGCGGCCGGGCACGAGGTGTTCTGGGACGACAACTTCCCGGGCTACCAGCGCTTCCACACCTACGACAAGCTGGGCAACCGGCTGGAGTTCCTGGAGCCGTTGTCCTGATCCCCGGCCCACCACCCCAGCAGCGCCGCAGCCGACAGCAACAACCCGGCCCCCACGAACGCCATCGCGGGGGCCGCGTCCACGACCACCGGCAGCAGCAGCATCCCGGCCATGCCCGACGCGCGGACGACCGTCTGCTCCGTCGTCAACAGGCGCAGCCGGACGGCCGGTTCGAACCGTGACATGTGCGCGCGCAGCGTGACCATGGTGACGGGGAACAGCAGCCCCCCGGCCACGCACAGGGCCACCACCGTGGTGAGCGAACCGGCGACCCCGAGCCCGGCCAGGAACAGCCCGGAGACCGCCCACGCCGCGCAGTAGGTGTTCAACCACGGCCAGCGCCGGGGAAGTCGGAGGGTCAGCAGGTTGCCCGCCAGCGCGCCGACCGCCGTCGCGGCGAGGGTGAGGCCGTACCCGGCGGCGCCCTGGCCCAGCCGGACGGCGAGCAGGGGCGGCAGGCCCACGGCGGAGACCGCGGAGGTGAACTGCGCCACGCCGTGCACGGCGATGGCGATGGCCGTCCGCCGGTGCTCGCGCAGCAGGGGCAGGACGGGCACGGGCTCCGGCCGCCGCGCCGCCGGCGGGACGGAGAAGCGCCGGCCGAGCCAGCCGAGCGCGGCGGCGGAGACGGCGAAGGTGAGCCCGTCGACGGCGAACAGCTGGATCTCCGAGACCAGGAGCAGCAGACCGCCCACGCCGCCCTGGCCCAGGATCGCCGCGATGCGCGTGGTGAGGTCGAACAGGCCGCTCACCCGCTGGACGTCCGTCACGGCCGCGAGCCGCGGGATCAGCGCCCCGAGGTTGGGGTCGAAGAGCGCGCCGAGGGTGCCGAGCAGGACGACGAGGCCGAGGAGCGTGGCGAAACCGGCGAGGTCCGGCGACCAGAGCAGCGGTACGGCCACGGCCACCGCGGCCCTGGCGGCATCCACCCGGGCCAGGGCGCGCCAGCGCGCGAAGCGGCCGATGACCGGACCGACGCTGCCGAGGACGAGGTACGGGGCCGACTCGGCGACGGAGACCAGGCCCATGAGGGAGGCCGATCCGGTCGCCTCGTACACGACCCACATGGTGGCCAGCGCGTACAGCCGGTCCCCCAGCACCGACAAGGTCATCGACAGCCACAGCACCCGCACCGGCCTGTGGCGGAGCAGCCGTATGTACCCCATGACGGGTGGATCTCCAGGTGTTGCGGGGGCGGGTCCGCCACCCTAGGGCGGGCCCCGACGGCCATCTCCGGCATATGCCCCCGTACCCGACCCGCGACCACCCGCACGGGAAAGCGGTGGCCAACACCCTTGCGGAGCAGGGACGTTGCGCCACCGCTCGTACGGGTGGTCAGTTCACCCAGACCGTGACCTTCCACGGGAGCACGACCTGGGGGCAGAGGTATCCGGGGTCGGGTATGCAGCGCTCGTAGGAACTGATCTCCGACGTGCCGGGGCCGATGGCCTCGAAGGTGGCGTACGCGTTGCCACCCAGGGTGGTGCCACCGTTGATCTGGTCCAGCACGGCCGGATACTCGGCCCACGGCTTGCTCCAGGCCCAGGTCGCGCTCTCGGTCCGCGAGCCCGTGAGCTCGACCCTGATCACCTCTCCGCGCCGGACGGACAGCACCTGCCCGTCGTCGGCGTTGGTGAGCAGGACGTCCTTGACGGTCACCGTGCGGTGCATGTCCGGCGCCGCGTACGCCACTGTGGGCGCCACCGCCGCGGCGGTCAGCGCGAGCCCCAGGGCGAGCGGTACGGCGAACGACTTGGCGATCCTCATCATCCCCACCTCGTCTCTCCGTGGATCCCCCGGCATTACTACCGCCACCCCACCGCCTCCCGACACCCTCAATTCACGCCAGTCGGAGCCCCGTCAGGACGTCGGTGTGCGGATGCCTGCCCTACCGCTACCTTGAAAAGCGGGTGTCCCGCCCCCAGGTCGAGTGGGGGCGGGACACGCTCATGCGGAGCGGCTCTGCTTACCTGTGGCCCGAGCGGTGCATCTTCTGGGCATGGTGCGAGTGCTGCGCCCCCTGCGAGTGCTGCGGGCCGTGCCCGTGCTGCATTCGGTGCCCGTTCTGCTGCTCTCCCCGGCGACCGTGATGCTCGGATCCGCCGTGACCCGGCGTGTTCGCGGAGACGGCCCCCGAGGCGTGGGCCGGCACGGTGAATCCCGCCAGTATCCCGGCCGCTGCCAGAGGTGCTATCGCGGCGATGCGCAGCTTCGAACGCATGGTGGTCCCCCTCGGGACTACGGGTTTTCGGAGTCCGAGCGTTGCCGGCTACAGCCCCAGTGCACACCAGGCGTATCTCCCGGTGACTCGGTGAGCCGGCGGCCCAAATGTTTGCGGGCGTGTCCCAAGTCCCGCAATCGAACAACTACTTCGCGCGGTTGCGCAGTCGCCGGTTCGCGACTTGCACATCCTTCCACCGGGGGATTCGGGGCGGATTCCCCTTCAGCGCCTGCCCCTCGGCGCGAGGATCCTCCGCGTAGCAACTGGCGCCCCTGGGGCTTCACATGGCCCAGGGGCACCCTGAACAAGGAGGATTGCCATGACACATGAACTCACGCGCCGTGTTGTCGGTGTGGCCGTCTCGGCGGTCATGCTGTCCGGTGTCGCCGGGGTGGCGGGCGGGCAGGCATTCGCCGCCGCGGCCGGGCACCACCCGGTCCACTACCCGGTCCACCGCGTCGAGGACCACGGCAAGAAGAAGGAGGACCACTCCTGGGACCGCGGGGTGGACAAGAAGAAGGACAAGTGGGACAGCAAGCACCGTTGTTGGACGCGGTGGGACGCCGAATCCCGCAGCTGGGCCAAGTGGGACGACAAGCACCGCTGCTGGTCGCGCTCCCACCAGGGGCACATGCAGAAGTGGGACGCCAAGCGCCACGGCTGGAAGTGACCCCTTCTTGAGCGGGGCCGCTGATCCCGGTCTCCCCGGCCGGGTGAGGCGGCCCCTCGGGGGCGGACCGCCGGTTCAGGGGACATGAGGCGGCCCTCTTCGCCGTTACAGCGAGGGCCGCGGCCCGGCAACGCCGGTCCGCGGCCCTCCGCGGTAGGCCGTGTGGGACTCGAACCCACAACCAATGGATTAAAAGTCCACTGCTCTGCCAATTGAGCTAACGGCCCGCACCCCGAAGCATAACCTGGCGCATCGCCGTACCCGGGAGAGTTTCGCCGAGAGCCGCTGACGCACGAAGCCCGCACGGCGCAGGTGCGCCGTGCGGGCTTCGTTCAGATCAGCTGTCAGCCGTTGCGCTTCCAGCGGGGCTTGTCGGCGCGGCGGTCGAAGGACGAACCGGCACCGCGGTGGTCGTCACGGCGGCCGTACGGACGGTCGCCGCCACCGGAGCGGAAGCCGCCGGAGGGACGGTCGTCGCGACGGTCGCGGTTGAACGGACGGTCACCGCCGCCGGAGCGGAAGCCGCCGGAGGGGCGGTCGTCACGGCGGAAGCCACCGGAGGGGCGGTCGTCGCGACGGAAGCCACCGGAGGGACGGTCGTCACGACGCTCGTCACGGCGGAACCCGCCGGAGGGGCGGTCATCGCGACGGAAGCCACCGGAGGGACGGTCGTCGCGGCGGAAGCCACCCTGACGGTCGTCACGGCGGTCGTCGCGGCGGAAACCGCCGGAGGAGCGGTCGTCACGACGGTCGTCACGACGGAACCCGCCACGGTCGCCACCACGGTCGTCACGGCGCTCGTCGCGGCGGAAACCACCCTGGCGGTCGTCACGACGCTCCTCGCGGCGGAAGCCACCACGGTCGCCGCCACGGTCGTCGCGGCGGAAACCGCCCGAGCGGCGCTCGAAGTTGCCCCGGTCGTCACGGCGCTCGTGCGCGGGCTCGGCCTGCGCCGGCACGGCGGCAGCGGCCTCTTCCTCGGCGGCCTCGGCAGCTGCCTCCTCCGCGGCGGCGGCGACAGCGGCCTCCGGGTCCTCACCGCGCTCGCGGGCGGCACGCGCCAGCAGGCGGTCGGCCTCCTCGCGGAGCTCGGTCGCTCGGCGCGTCGCACGCTCCACCTGACGGTTCAGGTCGGCCAGTTCGCGCTCGGCCTGCTTGGCGGCGTTGGTGGCGGAGTCGGCCTGGACCTCGGTGAGCGAGCGGGCGCCGGTGATCCGGGCCACGTCCTCGTCGAACGCGCCGGCACCGCCGACCATGTGGCGCGAGGCGTCGACGCCCGCGTCCTCCATCAGGCGGAAGATCTGGCGGCGCTGGTGCGGCAGCGCCAGCGAGACGACCGTGCCGGACTGGCCGGCACGGGCCGTACGGCCGGAGCGGTGCAGGTAGTCCTTGTGGTCACCGGCGGGGTCCACGTTGAGGACCAGGTCGATGCCGTCGACGTGGATGCCGCGCGCGGCGACGTCGGTGGCGACCAGGACGTTGACGCGGCCGCCCTTGAAGTCCTCCAGGACGCGGGTACGGGCGCCCTGGGTCATGCCGCCGTGCAGCGCGTCCGCGCGCACACCGGCGTCGAGCAGCTGCTCGGCGACGCGGTCGGCGCCCATCTGGGTGCGGACGAAGATGATCGTGCGGCCCTTGCGGGCGGCGATGGCGGCGGTGACCGGCGCCTTGTCCTTCGGCTTCACGACGAGGACGTGGTGGGTCATGGTGGTGACGGCACCGGCCGACGGGTCGACCTCGTGCGTGATCGGGTCGACCAGGTAGCGCTTGACCAGGGTGTCGATCTCGTTCTCGAGCGTCGCGGAGAACAGCAGGCGCTGGCCGCCGGTCGGCACCTGGTCGAGGATCTCGGTGACCTCGGGCAGGAAGCCCATGTCGGCCATCTGGTCGGCCTCGTCGAGGACGGTGACCTGGACCTTGTCGAGCGAGGCGGCGCCGCGGTCGATGATGTCGCGCAGACGGCCCGGGGTGGCGACGAGGATGTCGACGCCGCGCTCCAGGGCGTAGATCTGGTTGCCCATGGACGTACCGCCGCAGACGACCTTCATCTTCAGGCCGAGCACGTCGCCGTACGGCTGGAGGGCGTCGGCGACCTGCATCGCCAGCTCACGGGTCGGGGTGAGGATCAGGCCACGGGGGCGCTTCTTCTCGGTGTGGCCGCCGGCCAGCGTGGTCAGCAGCGGCAGACCGAAGGAGAGGGTCTTGCCGGAGCCGGTGCGGCCACGGCCGAGGATGTCCTTGCCGGCCAGGGCGTCCGGGATGGTCGCCGCCTGGATCGGGAAGGGGGTCGTCACACCGTTCTGGGCGAGCTTGCGGACGATCGCGTCGTCCAGGCCCAGGTCGCCGAAGGTGATCGTCGGCTCGTCCGCCGTCTCGATCTCGGTGACGGCGGCGTCGGTCTCGACGGCCTCGACAGTCTCAACGGCCTCGTCGGCCTCGGGCAGGACAGTCTGCTCAGTGGAAGTGGAAATGGACATGCGAAATGCGAAACCTTCCGGAGTTTCGGCACGCGCCCAAGCTCCGTGTCGGCTTTCACAAATGACCGCCTCGATGCGGTCAGCCACGGCAAGGTAAGGAACGCGCCTCTGCGGCGCGCTTCGATCAGGCGCCGGGCAAATGGGATCAAACGATCTACCACCATACGCACTCTCCGCCCTTCCGTGCAACCCCGCCGGTCAGCGGCCTGTGAGAGGCCTGCGAGCGATCTGCAAGCGATCCACGAGCGCCTATGTGGGCCCCGACCGCTCCGACGGGGGCCGGGACGCCGGTGACGAGGTCGGGGCGGGCGGCGCGGAGGTGGGCGGCGGGGCCGGGGTGCTCGGCGCCCGGGTGACGGGCGGCGAGGTGGCGGGCGGCCGGGTCGTGGCCGGGCCGGCGGGCGACTTCGACGGCGACCCCGGCCTGCCGGGCCGCGCGGGCGGGGGCGATACGTCCGGCGCGTCGTCGGACGGTGCGGCGGACGGGCTCCCTCCGTGCGCCCCCTTCGCCGACGGGCTCCCGCTCACGCCGCGCCCCACCCTGGCCTCCATCCGCCCCGGCCGCACCCCGGACACCGGCTCCCCACCGTCCGGCTCGGAGCCCGTGTCGCGCCGCTTGTCCGACGCGGAGGGCGCCGGACGGCCGGGGTCACCGACGCTCATGCACCCGCCGAGTGCCAGGGTCGCCGCGGCCACGGCGGCGAAACGGGTGACCGCCGCGCGGAGCGGGATCGCGTGCATGAGGGACCGCCTTCGTCTTGCAGGGAGACAGCTCCCTGCCCAACTGACCCCGCCCCGCCCAGGACACGCGCGTACCGCGCGCATCGGCCACGTCCTAGCCGTAGCCCAGTGCGTGGAGCCGTTGGTCGTCGATCCCGAAGTGATGGGCGATCTCGTGAACGACCGTCACCTCGACTTCCCCGACGACCTCTTCGCGCGTCGCGCACATCCGCAGCGTGGGACCCCGGTAGACCGTGATCCGGTCCGGCAGCACGCCCGCGTACCACTCGCCGCGCTCGGTCAGCGGCGTTCCCTCGTAGAGCCCGAGCAGCTCCGGGCGGTCCGCCGGGGGCTCGTCCTCCACGAACACCGCGACGTTGTCCATGAGCCGTGTCAGCTCCGGCGGGATCCGGTCCAGCGACTCGGCGACCAGTTCCTCGAACTCCTCGCGCGTCATCTCCAGCACGGTGGCCATTCTGCGGCACCGGAACGCTCCGCGCCGGGCCGCCCGTACTGCCTGCGGCAAACCGTTTTGGCGTTCTCTCCCTGCATCCCATATGCTTCTCACGTCCCCGAGGCGCTGCGAAGCGGCAAGGTGGGCCATCAGCCCTCATCGTCTAGTGGCCCAGGACGCCGCCCTTTCAAGGCGGTAGCACGGGTTCGAATCCCGTTGGGGGCACGCAATACCTGTGCGAGACTGGTTCTCGCACATGCTTGGTCCTGTGGAGCAGTTTGGAGTGCTCGCCACCCTGTCAAGGTGGAGGCCGCGGGTTCAAATCCCGTCAGGACCGCTGCGGTTTCTTGCAGACCGCGTGGCTGGGTAGCTCAGTTGGTACGAGCGTCCGCCTGAAAAGCGGAAGGTCGCCGGTTCGACCCCGGCCCCAGCCACAGCCCGAAGGCCCCGATCCCCGGATCGGGGCCTTCGTCGTTCCTCGCACCCCACAGGGAAATGGTTCGCCGGTCCGGCGGAGCGGGTGCGATCCTGGACTTCGTATGTCTACGCAGCCTGCCGCCCCCGCCCTTGCCGACCTCTCCGGACGCCTGCCCGAGCTGATGCTGCGCGATCAGCAGCGGCTGGGCCGGCGTCTCGACGGCGCACGCCGTATCAGCAAGCCCGCAGCACGCGCGGCCGTGCTGTCAGAGATCGCCGACGGGATCGCGGAGGCGGAGCTCCGGGTCGAGCGGCGCCGCGCGGCCGTGCCCGTGATCGGCTACCCCGAGCAGCTGCCGGTGAGCCAGAAGAAGGACGACATCCTCGAGGCGATCCGCGACCACCAGGTCGTGATCGTCGCGGGTGAGACCGGCTCCGGCAAGACCACCCAGATCCCCAAGATCTGCATGGAGCTCGGCCGCGGCATCAAGGGCCTGATCGGCCACACCCAGCCCCGCCGGATCGCCGCCCGCACGGTCGCGGAGCGCGTCGCCGAGGAGCTGCGGACGCCGCTGGGCGAGGCGGTCGGCTGGAAGGTCCGCTTCACCGACCAGGTCGGCGGCGAGACCATGGTCAAGCTGATGACCGACGGCATCCTGCTCGCCGAGATCCAGACGGACCGCGAGCTGCGCCAGTACGACACGATCATCATCGACGAGGCGCACGAGCGCAGCCTCAACATCGACTTCATCCTGGGCTACCTCGCCCAGCTGCTCCCCCGCCGCCCCGACCTCAAGGTCGTCATCACCTCGGCCACGATCGACCCGGAGCGCTTCTCCCGGCACTTCGGCGACGCGCCGATCATCGAGGTCAGCGGGCGCACGTACCCGGTGGAGGTGCGCTACCGGCCGCTGCTGGAGGAGGGCGGGGACGACGCCGACCGCGACCAGGTCACCGCGATCTGCGACGCGGTGGACGAGCTCGCGCGCGAGGGCGACGGCGACGTCCTGGTCTTCCTCTCCGGCGAGCGGGAGATCCGCGACACGGCGGACGCGCTGGAGAAGAAGAAGCTGCGCTTCACGGAGATCCTGCCGCTGTACGCCCGCCTCTCGCACGCCGAGCAGCACCGGGTCTTCCAGCGGCACACCGGCCGCCGCATCGTGCTCGCCACGAACGTCGCCGAGACGTCCCTGACCGTCCCCGGCATCCGGTACGTCATCGACCCCGGCTTCGCGCGCATCTCGCGCTACAGCCACCGCACCAAGGTCCAGCGGCTGCCGATCGAGCCGGTCAGCCAGGCCAGCGCCAACCAGCGCAAGGGCCGTTGCGGCCGTACGAGCGACGGCATCTGTATCCGCCTGTACTCGGAGGAGGACTTCCTCGCCCGCCCGGAGTTCACGGACGCGGAGATCCTCCGGACGAACCTGGCCTCCGTCATCCTGCAGATGACCGCCGCCGGGCTCGGCGACATCGAGAAGTTCCCCTTCATCGACCCGCCGGACCGGCGCAACATCAAGGACGGCGTCGACCTCCTCCAGGAGCTCGGGGCCGTCGACCCCGCGCAGAAGGACCCGAAGAAGCGGCTCACCCCGCTCGGCCGGAAGCTCGCGCAGCTCCCCGTGGACCCGCGCCTCGCGCGCATGGTCCTCGAGGCCGACCGCAATGGCTGTGTCCGCGAGGTCATGGTGATCGCCGCCGCGCTGTCCATCCAGGACCCGCGCGAGCGTCCCTCGGACAAGCAGCAGCAGGCCGACCAGCAGCACGCCCGCTTCAAGGACGAGACGAGCGACTTCCTCGCCTTCCTGAACCTGTGGCGCTATGTGCGCGAGCAGCAGAAGGCGCTGTCGTCGTCCGCGTTCCGCCGCATGTGCAAGTCGGAGTTCCTGAACTATCTGCGCATACGCGAGTGGCAGGACATCTACACCCAGCTGCGCACCGTCGCGAAGACGATGGGCATCCACTTCGCCGAGGAGGACGCGGCCCCGGAGCGCGTGCACCAGTCGCTGCTCGCGGGTCTGCTGTCGCATCTTGGGCTCAAGAACGCCGGGGGGGAGGGCGGGAAAGACACAGCGAAGAACGAATATCTCGGCGCGCGCAGTGCCAAGTTCGCGGTCTTCCCCGGTTCCGCTCTCTTCAAGAAGCCCCCGCGCTGGGTGATGTCCGCCGAGCTGGTCGAGACCTCGCGGCTGTGGGCGCGCGTCAACGCCCGTATCGAGCCGGAGTGGATCGAGCCGCTCGCCCAGCACCTGGTGAAGCGTTCCTACAGCGAGCCGCACTGGGAGCAGAAGCAGGCGGCCGTGATGGCGTACGAGCGGGTGACGCTGTACGGCGTGCCGGTCGTGGCCCAGCGGAAGGTCAATTACGGCCGGATCGACCCGGAGACCAGCCGCGAGCTGTTCATCCGCAACGCCCTTGTCGAGGGCGACTGGCGCACGCAGCACCAGTTCTTCCACGACAATCGCAAACTGCTCGGCGAGGTCGAGGAGTTGGAGCACCGCGCCCGCCGCCGCGACATCCTCGTGGACGACGAGACGCTGTTCGACTTCTACGATCAGCGACTGCCCGAACACGTCGTGTCAGGTGCGCACTTCGACTCGTGGTGGAAGCACAAGCGGCGCGAAGAGCCGGAGTTGCTCAATTTCGAGCACTCCATGCTCATCAACGAGAACGCGGAGGCGGTCACCAAGGACGACTACCCGGACTCCTGGCGGCAGGGCCGGCTGAAGTTCAAGGTGACGTACCAGTTCGAGCCGGGTGCGGACGCGGACGGCGTGACCGTCCACATTCCGCTCCAGGTACTCAACCAGGTCACGTCCGAGGGCTTCGACTGGCAGATCCCCGGCCTGCGCGAGGGCCTGGTGACGGAGCTGATCCGCTCGCTGCCGAAGCCGATCCGCCGCAACTGCGTACCGGCGCCGGACTACGCCGCGCGGTTCCTCGACGGCGTGGTGCCCCTCCAGGGGCCGCTGACGTCCGCCATGGCGCGCGAGCTGCAGCGGATGACGAGCGTACGGATGGAGGCCGAGGACTTCGACCTCGCCAGGGTCCCGGACCATCTGAAGATCACCTTCAGGGTCGTCGACGAGCGCAAGCGGAAGATCGCCGAGGACAAGGACCTCGAGGCGCTGCGGATCCGGCTCAAGCCGAAGACACAGGCCGCGATCACCAAGGCCTTCGAGAAGGCCGCCGAGTCCTCCCCCGGCGCCGCCGCCGCGGGCCCCGAGCAGCGCTCCGGGCTGACCCGGTGGACGATCGGCGCGCTGCCGCGCACCTTCGAGACCCGGCGTGCGGGCCAGCCGGTCAAGGCGTACCCGGCGCTGGTCGACGAGGGCTCGTCGGCCGCCGTACGGCTCTTCGACACCGAGCCGGAGCAGCGCGAGGCGATGTGGCGCGGCACACGCCGGCTGATCCTGCTCAACCTGCCGTCCAACCCGGCGAAGTTCGCCCAGGACAAGCTCGGCAACCAGCAGAAGCTCGCCCTCTCCCGCAATCCGCACGGCTCGATCCAGGCCCTCTTCGAGGACTGCGTCGCGGGCGCCGCGGACAAGCTGATCGCCGCGCACGGCGGGGTCGTCTGGGACGAGGAGTCCTTCCGCAAGCTCTTCGACGCGGTGCGGGCCGACATCACGGACGTGACGCTCGACACGATCCGCAAGGTGCAGGAGGTGCTGGCCGCCTGGCAGGCGTGCGAACGACGGCTGAAAACCGTCACCAGCCCGGTCCTCGTCTCCTCCGTCGCGGACGTCCGGGAGCAGCTGGCGGAGCTGATCAAGCCCGGCTTCGTGACCGCCCACGGGGTGCGCAGGCTCCCCGACCTCCTGCGCTATCTGGTGGCCGTCGACCGCCGGCTGACCCAGCTGCCCACGAACGCCGAGCGGGACCGTGCGCGGCTGGCGAAGGTCAAGGAGATGCAGGACGAGTACGCGTGGCTGCTGGAGCAGTTCCCCGCGGGCCGTCCGGTGCCGCAGGAGGCCCGGGAGGTCCGCTGGATGATCGAGGAGCTCCGCGTGAGCTACTTCGCGCACGCGCTGGGCACCGCGTACCCGGTCTCGGACAAGCGGATCGTGAAGGCAATCGACCGCCTCGCGCCCTGACCTGGAGATCGAGTTCGACCGCACCCCCTGACCTGCTGTAGAGTCCTGTCTCGCAGCACCGCGCAAGCGGAGCGCGAAGCAAGGTCCTGTGGAGCAGTTTGGAGTGCTCGCCACCCTGTCAAGGTGGAGGCCGCGGGTTCAAATCCCGTCAGGACCGCACTGTTTGAAGAGGCCCGGATCCCCCAGGATCCGGGCCTCTTCATTGCGTTCCCTTGACTCGGACACGTGCCACAGGTACTCAGTCAGTGGGAGGTGCTGCGCCCGATGACGACCACCAGTCGCGCCGACGCGATCCGGCACGAGACGAGGGCACTGTTGCGGGCCCACCTCTCGGCCGCCGCCGGCTACCGGCATCTGACCAGGCACTGCCCCGTCTGCCACCGGCTCCTGCGGCTCGTACAGGAGTCCGCGGCGGCGGAGGCCCCCGCGGCCCGGCAGGAGGGCCTGGACGCCGCCCTGGCGCCCGAGAGCGGCCGTTCCGCACGCCGGGACGAAAGTCCCGCCGCGTGGTGACCAACGGCGGCCCCCGGAACGGCAGTCGGCTGACAGCCTGGGAGCCGCACGGTCTCTATCGCAGCTACGCGCGGAGCAACAAGCACGCCTCGCTGTGACGGGAGTCACCGAAAAAGCTTCCGAAGTGTCGGAACTCGCGCCTTGTCCGTCAACGGTCAATTTAATATGTGCAATTGCACCGACTGTTCAACCAACTCCCAAAGCCCTCAAGACGGACACGGGCACGGACGGGCGTGCGCGGGCACAAAAAGATCGCGCTGGACCCGGCGGAGTCCAGCGCGATCGACGACTCGCCCAGCGTCTGGGCATGGATCCCCTTGGGGGCAGGCATCCGTCGTTGGTGTATCAGGTGGAGCTTGGGGGTTGGGCGGTCACCGGGTTGGGGGCCCCGGAAAACGCCCGGTCATGCGGTCGTTCAGGCCTCGCTGCGCTGCTGCGGAATGCCCGCCAGCAGGGCACGGACCTCCGCCTCTCGGTAGCGGCGGTGCCCTCCGAGCGTACGGATCGACGTGAGCTTGCCTGCCTTGGCCCACCGCGTGACCGTCTTCGGGTCCACGCGGAACATCGTGGCAACCTCAGCCGGGGTCAGCAGCGGCTCGGCATCAGGGGTGCGAGCGGTCATGAGCGGCCTCCTCGGGAGAACCGAGTTCAGGATCGGTTCTTTCCTCTAAATTCTGCACCTTGACCCACGTTGCCCGAAATGGCAGACGCGGGCCGAGTCGGTTATAGGACGAACGGCTTGTCCTCGGCACTACAACTACACCATCTGTCCAGCCACGTCGGCCAAACCGACGGAATTGCCCTCTCAGGTGTTCAACCTCAACGGAAGCCGATGGACCATGTCATAGCGGACAGTCACGACACCGTGACGATCAGTCACAGCAGGACCGTCACCGGGACGGAACGGACGGAAGGAGCCCTTCCCGGACTCCTTGTCCTATTTTGCCACGAGGCCGGGCGATGGGCGCAAGACCTGACGTAAGTGCGTTAGATCACGGTTGCTCCATTGGTCTGGATCAGGACCTAGGTCCTTCACGTCAGTTGGCGAACTGACGGTCCCGCACGGCCCGCCAGCGCTCCGTGAGCCGCTCGTACGCCTCGCCCGCCCGCGCACCGTCACCGGCCCGCAGGGCGGCCAGCCCCTCCGCGGTGTCGGCCGCGGAACGGTCGTCGGCGAGCTGTGCTTCCGGAACCATATGCACCAGACCGCCGTAGTCCAGCTCCACCAGGGACCGGGGATGGAACTCTTCCAGCCATCGTCCGACGTCCACCAGACCGTCGATCAGCGGCCCTTCCTCGACGGAGTCCCGCAGCGTGCGCAGCCCCCGCGCGACCCGGCGGCGGGCCTGCACCATCGCGGTGCGGTAGCGCAGGACGAGGCCCTCCCCCTCGGCCTTGCCGTACTCGCGCTCCTCGTCGGAGAAGAGGACGAACCAGCGCAGCGGCACCTGCCAGGTCGCGGTCCTGATCCACGGCCGGGCGTCGGGGTTGCGCTCCAGCCAGTGCGCGTAGTCGGCCTCGGCCTGACGGCGCACCACCGGCGGCAGCGCCGCGTCGAGCACCGGCGGGGCGAAGCGCTCGGGGAGTTCCTCCAGCGCCAGCCAGCCGCGCAGCCTGGTGCGCCAGGGACAGACGCAGACGACGCCGTCCACGACCGCCACGAAGGCGTCACCGCTCTCGTGCACCGGCACGGGGACGGGCGGAGTGGGCAGCAAGTCGGCCAGTGAGCGGCGCAGTTCGTCCTGTGCGGTGGGCAGGGACGTGCGGCGCGCGTAGCCGGCCCAGTGCGTGCGTTCGGGCTCGGGGAAGGCCCCCAGGGGTTCATAGACCCGAAGATATGCCGCGTACGGGACGGTCACCGACGACGCCAGGCCCACGCTCGCTCCCTCAAGCCGCTGCCAACCCGTTCAACCGTCCAAATCGTCCCACGGCGGCCGAGCACGGGAGGGTGATCCTCGGCACCGGACCGGTGCGACGGCCCGCGAAGCCCTACGCTCTTGCCCAACCGGGCCCTCCACCACCCCCGGAGGGCGAACCTCCGCGAGACATATGGGAGTCACCACCGTGACTGACGTACGTCCCACCACGGGCACCGAGAACGTGCTCCACACCCTGTTCGAGTCGGACCTCGGCGGCCATGAACAAGTCGTGCTCTGCCAGGACCGCGAGAGCGGGCTGAAGGCCGTCATCGCCGTCCATTCCACCGCCCTGGGCCCCGCCCTCGGCGGTACGCGCTTCCATCCCTACGCCTCGGAGGACGAGGCCGTCCGGGACGCGCTCAACCTCTCGCGCGGCATGTCGTACAAGAACGCCCTCGCCGGCCTCGCGCACGGCGGCGGAAAGGCCGTGATCATCGGCGATCCCGATGAGATCAAGACCGAACAACTCCTGCTCGCCTACGGCCGGTTCGTGGCCTCGCTCGGTGGCCGTTATGTCACCGCCTGCGATGTCGGCACCTACGTCGCGGACATGGACGTCGTCGCCCGCGAGTGCCGCTGGACCACCGGGCGCTCGCCCGGGAACGGCGGCGCCGGCGACTCCTCCGTGCTCACCGCCTTCGGCGTCTTCCAGGGCATGCGGGCGGCGGCACAGACACGGTGGGGCGAACCGACGCTGCGCGGCCGCCGGGTCGGCATCGCGGGGGTCGGCAAGGTGGGCCACCACCTCGTCGAGCACCTCCTCGAGGACGGCGCCGAGGTCGTGGTCACCGATGTGCGAGCGGCCGCCGTCGAGCGGATCACCGCCCGTCACCCGCAGGTCGGCACCGTGCCGGACACGGAGGCGCTGATCCGCACCCCGCTGGACGTCTACGCCCCCTGTGCCCTGGGCGGCGCGCTGGACGACGGCACCGTGGCCGCCCTCACCGCCGGCATCGTGTGCGGCGCGGCCAACAACCAGCTCGCCCATCCCGGGGTCGAGAAGGACCTCGCCGACCGGGGCGTCCTCTACGCCCCGGACTATGTGGTGAACGCCGGTGGTGTGATCCAGGTCGCGGAGGAGCTGCACGGTTTCGACTTCGACCGGGCGAAGAAAAAGGCCGCCGGGATCTTTGACACAACTTTGGCCATATTCGATCGGGCGCGTAGAGACGGCATTCCGCCCGCGGCGGCGGCCGACCGGCTCGCCGAGCAGCGCATGGCCGAGGCCCGGCCTGCCGCCGTACCGCGGCAGGCACGTCGCTAGGCGATCTGGTGGACGGAACCCGCACAGCGGTCCCCACAGACACGCCGCCCGGGGTGGCAAAGCGAGAGATCCCTCACCACCCCTCGGCGGGTCGCCGCGAAGAAGCGGTTAAAATCGCAGCTGACCAGCGAGGACGGAGCTCCCCGCCGGTTGTGCTCCGGGGCACGTCATGCGGGCGACGTACCGTATGGCCGCGGAAGCAGGTACCGTTGAAGTCCTACAGGTCGGATCCCTCAGCGGGGGTCCGCTCTGACCATGATCGTGAACGCGTGTCAAGACTCTGGGGCCGTCGAGCCCCGTCAATGAGGGGGTCGAGCCATGGGGCGCGGCCGGGCTAAGGCCAAGCAGACAAAGGTCGCCCGCCAGCTGAAGTACAGCAGCGGCGGGACCGATCTCTCACGTCTGGCCGACGAGCTGGGCGCATCGCCGACGAAGCAGCCGCCGGAGAGCGAGCCGCCAGTCGATGAGCCGGATGACGACCCGTACGCCCAGTACGCGGCGCGTTACAACGACGATGACGACGAGGACGAGCACAGCCCGTCCGATCAGTCCGCATATCGTCGCCGCGCTTGACGCGAAGACTCTCACCGACCCGGTCCGGGGCCCCGCCCCGGACCGGGTTCTGTGCTGCCCGCGGTGTTTCAGGCTGAGTGGTCACCGGTCAGGGTCACCAGCTCGGAGTGCTCGCCGCGGTCGGTGATCTCCCCCGCGACCCAGGCGTCGATGCCCCGGTCGGCGCAGGTGGCCAGCGCCACGTCCACGGATTCCTGCGGCACGACGGCGATCATGCCGACGCCCATGTTCAGCGTCTTCTCCAGTTCCGGACGCTCGACTCCGCCGAGGCGGCCGACGAGATCGAAGACCGGGCCCGGGGCCCAGGTCGACCGGTCGATGCTCGCGTGGAGGTGGTCCGGGATCACTCGTGCCAGGTTGTTGGCCAGTCCGCCGCCGGTGATGTGCGAGAAGGCGTGCACGGGTGCGGTGCGGATGAGGGCCAGGCAGTCGAGCGCGTAGATCTTGGTGGGCTCGAGCAGTTCCTCGCCCAGGGTGCGGCCGAACTCCGGGACGTCCCGGTCGAGCTCCCAGCCCGCCCGGTCGAACAGCACATGGCGGACCAGCGAGTACCCGTTCGAGTGAAGTCCGGACGAGGCCATCGCGATGACGGCGTCACCCGTGCGGATGAGATCCGCGCCCAGGATCCGGTCGGCCTCGACAACGCCCGTACCGGCACCGGCGACGTCGAACTCGTCGGCACCGAGCAGCCCCGGGTGCTCGGCCGTCTCGCCGCCGATCAGCGCACAGCCCGCGAGGGAACAGCCCTCGGCGATGCCCTTGACGATGGCGGCGACCCGCTCGGGGTGGACCTTGCCGACGCAGATGTAGTCGGTCATGAACAGCGGCTCGGCACCGCACACGACGAGGTCGTCGACGACCATGCCGACGAGGTCGTGGCCGATGGTGTCGTACACGCCCATCCGGCGGGCGATGTCGACCTTGGTCCCCACACCGTCCGTGGCGGAGGCGAGAAGGGGACGCTCGTAGCGCTTGAGGGCGCTCGCGTCGAAGAGGCCGGCGAAGCCGCCGAGGCCGCCGACGACCTCGGGGCGGCTCGCCTTCCTGACCCATTCCTTCATGAGTTCGACGGCGCGGTCGCCCGCCTCGATGTCGACGCCTGCGGCTGCGTAGCTGGCACCGGTGCCCGCGTGCGGAGCACGCTCAGAGGATGCGGCGGAAGACATGTTCTGAGAACTTTCGTGTCGTTATTACGGGCGGCGCAGGGCGTCCGCGGCGTCGGGGCCGCCTGCGAGCTCGGACTCCAGCAGGTGCTTGCCGAGCAGCTCGGGGTTGGGCAGCTCCATCGGGTACTCGCCGTCGAAGCAGGCGCGGCAGAGGTTGCCCTTGGGGATCGTGGTCGCCTCGATCATTCCGTCGATGGAGATGTACGCGAGAGAGTCCGCGCCCAGCGACTTGCCGATCTCCTCGACCGTCATGCCGTTGGCGATCAGCTCCGCGCGGGTGGCGAAGTCGATGCCGAAGAAGCACGGCCACTTGATCGGCGGCGAGGAGATCCGGATGTGGACCTCGGCGGCGCCGGCCTCGCGCAGCATCCGCACCAGGGCGCGCTGGGTGTTGCCGCGGACGATGGAGTCGTCCACGACCACCAGGCGCTTGCCGCGGATGACCTCCTTCAGCGGGTTGAGCTTGAGGCGGATGCCGAGCTGGCGGATGGTCTGGCTGGGCTGGATGAACGTACGGCCCACATAGCTGTTCTTGACCAGGCCCGCGCTGTACGGGATCCCGCTGGCCTCGGCGTAGCCGACGGCGGCCGGGGTGCCGGACTCGGGCGTCGCTATCACCAGGTCGGCGTCGGCCGGGGCCTCGGCGGCGAGGCGGCGGCCCATCTCGACCCGGGAGAGGTAGACGTTGCGGCCCGCGATGTCGGTGTCGGGGCGGGCGAGGTAGACGTACTCGAAGATGCAGCCCTTGGGGCGGGCGTCGGCGAAGCGGGTGCTGCGGACGCCGTGCTCGTCGATGGCGATCAGCTCGCCGGGCTCGATCTCGCGGGTGAACGTCGCACCGACGATGTCCAGCGCCGCGGTCTCGGAGGCCACGACCCAGCCGCGCTCGAGGCGGCCGAGAACCAGCGGGCGGATGCCCTGCGGGTCACGGGCGGCGTAGAGGGTGTGCTCGTCCATGAAGACGAGCGAGAAGGCGCCCCGCACGGCGGGCAGGACCTTGGTGGCGGCCTGCTCCACGGTCAGCGGCTTGCCATCCTCGACCTGGCCCGCGAGGAGGGCCGTGACCAGGTCCGTGTCGTTGGTCGCGGCGACCTGGGTGGCCCGGCCGTTCTCCTTGGGGAGCGCGGCGACCATCTCGGCCAGCTCGGCCGTGTTGACCAGGTTGCCGTTGTGTCCGAGGGCGATGGAGCCGTTCGCCGTCGCCCGGAAGGTGGGCTGGGCGTTCTCCCACACCGAGGCTCCGGTGGTGGAGTAGCGGGCATGGCCCACGGCGATATGGCCCTGGAGCGAGCCGAGCGAGGTCTCGTCGAAGACTTGGGAGACCAGGCCCATGTCCTTGAACACGAGGATCTGGGAGCCGTTGCTCACCGCGATGCCCGCGGACTCCTGTCCACGGTGCTGCAGCGCATACAGCCCGAAATAGGTGAGTTTGGCGACCTCTTCACCCGGAGCCCAGACACCGAAGACGCCACAAGCGTCCTGGGGGCCCTTTTCGCCGGGAAGCAGGTCGTGGTTGAGTCGTCCGTCACCACGAGGCACACCTTGAGTCTATGGCAGCCACGAGGTTCATCCGAACCGGGGATGACCAGGGATGTCTCACACCACGCACAGCCACTTGACGCGTACGGGGAATCACCGAAAGGGTGATCACTCAGCCGAGCAAGGGCAGTTGTGCCGAGATATCGGCCCGTTCGCCACTCGCGGTGACCAGGGCGTCATCGACAGCGGACGCCCAGTCCAGACGGCCCGAGGCCAGGCGGATCCAGGTCAGCGGGTCGGTCTCGACCACATTGGGCGGGGTGCCGCGGGTGTGCCGGGGCCCCTCGACGCACTGGACCGCCGCGAAAGGCGGGACACGGACCTCGACGGAGCCGCCGGGGGCCTTGGCGGCCAGGGCGTCGGCCAGCATCCGGGTCACGGCGGCCAGGGCCTGCCGGTCGTGGGCGACGGCGACGCCGGCGGCGTCGGCCAGGTCGTCGCCGTGGACGACGGCCTCCAGCAGGCGGGTCACCAGGAAGTCGCCCAGGGGCATCGGGCCGACGCGCGAGGGGACCGCGGCGGAGGGGTCCGCCGTGGCGAGGGCCTCGGCCATCCGGGCCGCCACGTCCTCCAACCGGGCCCGCACGGCGCGGGGTTCGCCGCCGAGGTCCGCCGCGGCCGAGGTCACCGAGGTCGCGACGACGTCGGCGTACTGGCGCAGCAGACCCGTGTACTCCCGCAGACCGACGCGCTGTTCGTCCGGGCTGGGCCGCGGTTCCGCGAGGCGCAGCGGCACTTGCTCCAGGGTCGCGGCGATGTGGACGATCAGTTCACGGACCGTCCAGTCCCCCAGCCGGGTGGGCATGGCGAGGCGCGCCTCCGCGTCGGGCGCGCCACAGATCTCCCCCACGGCCTCGCGCAGAGCCCGGACTTGGGCCTCGAGGGCGGTCCGGGTCCTGGCAGGGTCGTACGTACGGGGGCGCTGGGCGGTCATCATCACAGCGTATGCGGTGCGACCGCCCAGCGCGGTTGCTTATCCGAACAGCCTCGGCAGCGTGTTCTCGTGCGCGGCGCGCAGCTCGGCCAGCGGGATCTCGAACTGGCCCTGGACGTCGATCGATTCGCCGTCCACCACACCGATCCGCGTCGCCGGCAGGCCCCTCGCACCGCACATGTCGGTGAAGCGAAGCTCCTCGCTCCGCGGCACGGAGACCACCGCGCGGCCCGCCGACTCCGAGAAGAGCAGGACGAACGGGTCGATGCCCTCGGGCACCACCACGCGCGCGCCGTTCCCGCCGCGCAGGCAGGACTCGGCGAGCGCCTGGGCCAGGCCGCCGTCGGACAGGTCGTGCGCGGCGTCGATCATGCCGTCGCGCGAAGCCGAGATGAGGATCTCGGCGAGCAGCTTCTCCCGCCCGAGGTCCACGGCCGGCGGCAGTCCGCCGAGGTGGTCGTGGACGACCTGCGCCCAGGCGGAACCGCCCAGTTCCTCGCGGGTGTCGCCGAGCAGGTAGAGGAGCTGTCCCTCCTCCGAGAACGCCACCGGCGTACGGCGGTTGACGTCGTCGATGACGCCCAGCACCGCGACCACCGGCGTGGGGTGGATGGCCGTGTCGCCGGTCTGGTTGTAGAGCGAGACGTTGCCGCCCGTGACCGGCGTGCCCAGCTCGAGGCAGCCGTCGGCCAGACCGCGCGTGGCCTCGGCGAACTGCCACATGACGCCCGTGTCCTCGGGGGAGCCGAAGTTGAGGCAGTTGGAGATGGCCAGCGGACGGGCGCCGGAGGCGGCCACGTTGCGGTACGACTCGGCGAGCGCGAGCTGCGCTCCCGCGTACGGGTCGAGCTTGGCGTAGCGGCCGTTGCCGTCCGTCGCGACGGCGACACCGAGGTTGGTGTCCTCGTCGATGCGGACCATGCCGGAGTCCTCCGGCTGGGCGAGGACGGTGTTGCCTTGCACGAAGCGGTCGTACTGGTCGGTGATCCAGGCCTTCGAGGCCTGGTTCGGGGAGGCGGCCACCCGCAGGACCTGCTCGCGCAGTTCCTGTGAAGTCGCCGGTCGCGCGAGCTTGTTGGCGTCGTCCGCCTGGAGGGCGTCCTGCCAGGACGGGCGGGCGTACGGGCGCTCGTAGACCGGGCCCTCGTGGGCGACGGTGCGCGGCGGTACGTCGACGATCCGCTCCCCGTGCCAGTGGATCTCCAGCCGGTCGCCGTCGGTGACCTCACCGATGACGGTGGCGATGACGTCCCACTTCTCGCAGATCTCGAGGAAGCGGCCGACCTTGCCGGGCTCGACGATCGCGCACATGCGCTCCTGCGACTCGCTCATGAGGATCTCCTCGGGCGAGAGGGTCGCGTCGCGCAGCGGCACCTGGTCGAGCTCGACGCGCATGCCGCCCGAACCGGCGCTCGCCAGCTCGCTGGTGGCGCAGGACAGGCCGGCGCCACCGAGGTCCTGGATGCCCTCGACGAGGTGCTCGCGGAAGAGCTCCAGGGTGCACTCGATGAGGAGCTTCTCCTGGAAGGGGTCGCCGACCTGGACGGCGGGCCGCTTGGCCGGGCCGGTGGAGTCGAAGGTCTCGGAGGCGAGGACGGAGACGCCGCCGATGCCGTCGCCGCCCGTGCGGGCGCCGTAGAGGATGACCTTGTTGCCCGTGCCGGAGGCCTTGGCGAGGTGGATGTCCTCGTGCTTCATCACGCCCACGCACAGGGCGTTGACCAGGGGGTTGCCCTGGTAGCAGGAGTCGAAGACGACCTCGCCGCCGATGTTGGGCAGGCCCAGGCAGTTGCCGTAGCCGCCGATGCCCGCGACCACGCCGGGCAGCACCCGCTTGGTGTCGGGGTGGTCGGCGGCGCCGAACCGCAGCGGGTCCATCACGGCGACGGGCCGGGCGCCCATGGCGAGGATGTCGCGGACGATGCCGCCCACGCCGGTGGCCGCGCCCTGGTAGGGCTCGATGTACGAGGGGTGGTTGTGCGACTCGACCTTGAAGGTGACCGCGTAGCCCTGGCCGACGTCGACGACGCCCGCGTTCTCGCCGATGCCGACGAGGAGGGCGTCGTTCTCCGGGGCCTTCTCGCCGAACTGGCGCAGGTGGACCTTGCTGGACTTGTACGAGCAGTGCTCGGACCACATCACGGAGTACATCGCGAGCTCGGCGCCGGTCGGGCGGCGGCCGAGGATGGCGCGGATGCGCTCGTACTCGTCCTGCTTGAGGCCGAGTTCGGCCCAGGGCTGGGGGGTGTCCGGGGTCTTCGCCGCGTGCTCGACCGTGTCCAGGCTCATGCGTTGACCAGCTTCTTGAGGAGCGAGGTGAAGAAACCGAGGCCGTCGGTGCGGCCGGTGCCGACCAGCGGCTCGACCGCGTGCTCGGGGTGCGGCATCAGCCCGACGACGTTGCCCGCCGCGTTGGTGATGCCCGCGATGTCGCGCAGCGAGCCGTTGGGGTTGCCGTCGAGGTAGCGGAAGGCGACGCGGCCCTCGGCCTCGAGCTCGTCGAGGGTGCGCTCGTCGGCGACGTACCGGCCGTCGATGTTCTTCAGGGGGACGGAGATCTCCTGGCCCGCCGTGTAGTCGGACGTCCAGGCCGTCTCCGCGTTCTCCACCCGCAGCTTCTGGTCGCGGCAGATGAAGTGCAGGTGGTTGTTGCGCAGCATCGCGCCGGGCAGCAGATGCGTCTCGGTGAGCACCTGGAAGCCGTTGCAGATGCCGAGGACGGGCATGCCCGCCTTCGCTTGCCCGATGACGGTCTCCATCACCGGCGAAAAGCGGGAGATGGCACCCGCGCGCAGATAGTCGCCATAGGAGAAACCGCCGGGCAGGACCACGGCGTCGACCTGCTTGAGGTCCTTGTCGCGGTGCCACAGCGCCACCGGTTCGAGCCCGGCGATACGGACCGCGCGCTGGGTGTCGCGGTCGTCGAGGGTGCCGGGAAAAGTGACGACACCTACACGTGCGGTCACGAGTCGACTCGCACGGTGAAGTCCTCGATCACGGTGTTGGCGAGAAACGTTTCCGCCATCTCGTGGATTCGGGCGAGGGCGGCCTCGTCGACCGGGCCCTCCACCTCGAGTTCAAAGCGCTTGCCCTGACGGACGTCCGCGATCCCCTCGAAACCCAGGCGTGGCAGTGCGCGCTGCACCGCCTGCCCCTGCGGGTCGAGGATCTCCGGCTTGAGCATGACGTCGACTACGACGCGTGCCACTGGCACTCCCGGTGTGTGGTGCGTGAGCTGAAGCGGTACCGCCAGCGTACAGTCCCAAAAAATCTACGCGCATAGATATCGTGGCGCCCCGCGCGGCATTCCCCGGAGCGCCGTGCCCGCGCCGGAAAATCAGCGAAAAAACACGTGCGAGAGCACACGGTTCC
Organism: Streptomyces sp. SX-6; assembly: GCF_059089585.1. NCBI lineage: Bacteria > Bacillati > Actinomycetota > Actinomycetes > Kitasatosporales > Streptomycetaceae > Streptomyces > Streptomyces sp. SX-6. The sequence continues at coordinate 68,355 of NZ_JBTHHU010000009.1, forward strand.
GATTGCCTCCGGGCACACCGACGGAATTAACTGGGCTTCACCATGCAATGCCCTTTCATGTACAAATGAATAGGCATTGCTCGTGAAGCACTGCTTCCCTTACGTTGCCGCAGGTCAGAGCGGTGATGCAGGCCTGAAAGGACTCTTTCCGTGGCGCAGCGCGTAGTGGTCACGCTCTTTGACGACATCGACGGCGGAGAAGCCGCGGAGACCGTCGCCTTCGGGATCGACGGCAAGTCGTACGAGATCGACCTCAACACGGCCAATGCCAAGAAACTCCGGGCGGCGCTCGAGCCTTACGTGGCCGCCGGCCGCAAGCGCGCCCGCAGCGGCAAGGCCTTCCGCCGGACCTCCGTCGCACCCGACCCGGCCGCCGTGCGCGCCTGGGCCCGCTCGCACGACATGGAGGTGCCGGCCCGCGGGCGCATCCCCAAGAAGGTCTACGAGGCCTTCAGCGCGGCGAACGACTGAGCCCCCCCCTCGCCCCCCTCGACCGCCCCCTCCGACTGCCCCCTCCAGGACCGGATTTGCGTTGCACCCCCCATGATCCGCTAGAGTCTGGAGCACGCCGAGGGGCGAGGCCGAAAGGCCGGACTCCACGGGCAGCGCGGGTGTAGCTCAGTAGTAGAGCGCCCCCTTTCCAAGGGGGAGGCGCAGTGTGCGATTCCTGTCACCCGCTCTCACCGTTTACCGGTCACGCAAGTGGCCCGGTGGATGGTCGCGCGGGTGTAGCTCAGTAGTAGAGCGCCCCCTTTCCAAGGGGGAGGCGCAGTGTGCGATTCCTGTCACCCGCTCTCATCGCTTACCGACCACGCAAGTGGATCAGGTACAGTGGTGTTCGCACCGCACCGGTGAAAGCCGGTCGGGAGCATGCGGACGTAGCTCAGTTGGTAGAGCGCAACCTTGCCAAGGTTGAGGTCGCGAGTTCGAGCCTCGTCGTCCGCTCAGGAAAAGTAGGGCCCCGGTCTTCGGACCGGGGCCCTACTGCGTTGTGCGCGCGGTGAGTTGATGACGTTTGTCAGTGCACAGCGGCCCGTCCCGCCGCGAGGCTTGTGTCATGCACGACGGGGGCGATGTGATCGAGGTCTCACAACTGCGGGGGCGGGGTGGGCCAGTGGGGGGCATCACCTTCGGCGTGCGGCGCGGCGAGGTGTTCGCGCTGCTGGGCGCGGCCGGGGCGGGCAAGTCCGCCGCGGTCGCGCTGACAGCGGGCCTGGTGCGGCCCGCGGGCGGACGGGTGCGGGTGCTGGGCCGTGACCCGTACCGGGAACGGCGGGCGCTGCGGCCCCTGATCGGGGTGCTGCGGCAGAGGACCTCACGGCCGTCCTCGATGACAGTGGCCGAGACGATCCCCGTCCACGAGGTCCTCGCGATGGTGGGGCTGTCCGCCCGTCGCGACGTCCGGGTGAGGCAGCTCACGGACGGCGAGCGGCGGTTGCTGGAACTCGCGTCCGCGCTGTCGGCCCGGCCCGAAGCGCTGTTCCTCGACGAGCCCATGGCCGGGCTCGGACCCCAGGAGTGCCGCACCGTACGGCAATTGGTGCGGCGGCTGCGCGGCGAGGGCACGACGGTGCTGCTCGCCACGCGCTCCCTGGAGGAGGCCGGGGCGCTGGCCGACCGGGTGGCGGTCCTGCACGAGGGCCGGATCGTGGCCGAGGGCCCGCCGGGCGAACTGATCGGCGTGCACCCGGCCCGGATCCGCTTCGCGATGCCGCCCGGCTGGTTCGTCGGGGATCTGCCGCCGCTGCACGCCATCGGGGTCGTCCGGCACGAGGAGACGGACGACGGGCGGGTCCGGCTGCGGACCCACGACGTCCAACGGACGCTGACCGGGCTGCTGATGTGGGCCCGGGACGAGGGCGTGGAGCTGGAGGGGCTGGACGTACGAGCCGCCTCGCTGGAGGAAGCCGTCCACGCCATGTTGTAGTCAATGGCAGCACGAACGCCGGACGACGGGGGCAGGATCCACATGGGCATACGGACACGGCTGCGCGGTTGGCGGGGGCGGAGCAGGATCGCCCAGGTCGACAGCTACCTCCGGTGGACGGTGTATCTGCTGCCGTTCCTCTTTCCGCTGATGTCCTCGCCGATGCTGCTGAGCGAGACCGCCGACGGCCGGCCGCTCGCCGCGGTTGTGCTGGTACTCGGCTTCGCACAGAGCTTCCTCGGCTTCGGACTGTCGCGGCGTGCCCTCGAGCACTACCTCGACAGGCGGCCCGCCCCGTGGGGCCGCCTGGCCTGCGCCACGATCCTGTTCGCCGCCTCCGTGCCGGTGCTCGTGGCCCTCATGCACAGCGGCGGGTCGCAGGCCGCCAGCGTGGGCGGCCTGGTGTACGAGGGCGGCGCCCTTACGGCCTTCGGCTCGTTCAGCCTGATGATCAGCCGGATCCGCCGCTATCTGGCCTGGTGCGGAGCGCTCGGCGTGGTCGCGGCAGGCGTCGTCGTCCTGGCCGGGGGCAAACCGGCCGGGGCGTTCGTGGTCCTCGTCGGCGTCATGTTTCTCGCGGTGTGGAGCCTGTGCATCCGCTCCACGGGCTGGACGCTCTCCGTGATGCGGGAAGCCGAGGCGGCGCGCGGGATCCAGGCGCGGCTCGCGGTCGCGGAGGAACGGCTGCGGTTCTCGCGGGACATGCACGACGTGCTCGGCCGCAACCTCACCGTGATCGCGCTCAAGAGCGAGCTGGCCGAGCAGCTCGCCCGGCGGGACTCCCCCGCCGCCTTCGAGCAGCTGGCCGAGGTCCGCCGGATCGCCCAGGAGTCGCAGCGGGACATGCGCGAGGTGGTGCGCGGCTACCGAGAGGCCGATCTGCATACCGAACTCGTGGGCGCCCGTGGCGTGTTGGCCGCCGCGGGCATCGTGTGCCGGATCGACGACGCCGCCCGCGACGAACTGCCGGAGGAAGCGCAGTGCGCGCTGGCCTGGGTGGTCCGCGAGGGGACGACCAATGTGCTGCGGCACGCGGACGCCCGGCGGTGCGCGGTCCGGCTGCGGGTCACCGGGGGCACGGCTGTGCTGATCATGGAGAACGACGGTGCCGGGCAGCCCGCGGAGGAGCGTACGGGCTCCGGGCTGACCGGGTTGCGGGAGCGGCTCACCGTACTGGGGGGTGCGCTCACCGCGGAACACCGGGCGCGGGGAACATTCCGGGTGACCGCCGAGCTGCCGGTAGCGGGTTCGCGGGACGACGAAGGGGAGGACGGCCGTGGCCGAGGCGAAGAAGTCCGTGCGGGTGCTGCTCGCGGATGACGAGCACCTGATCCGGGGGGCGCTGGCGGCGCTGCTCGGGCTGGAGGACGATCTCGAGGTCGTCGCGGAGGCCGCGTCGGGTCCGGAGGCGATCGCGATGGCGCGGGCGCACAGGCCCGATGTGGCGGTGCTGGATCTTCAGATGCCGGGGGCGGACGGCGTGACGGTCGCCACATCGCTGAGGGCCGAACTGCCCGGCTGCCAGGCCATGATCGTGACGGGGCACGGCCGCCCGGGGCATCTGAAGCGGGCCCTCGGGGCGGGGGTGCGCGGGTTCGTACCGAAGACCGTCTCGGCACAGCGGCTCGCCGAGATCATCCGGACCGTGCACTCCGGAAAGCGCTATGTGGACCCGGACTTGGCGGCCGACGCGATCAGCGCGGGCGACTCGCCGCTGACCGCACGGGAGGCCGAGCTGCTGGAACTCGCGGAGGACGGGGCGTCCGTCGCGGAGATCGCGGAGCGTGCTTCGCTGACCGCGGGAACGGTCCGCAACTACCTTTCGGCGGCCGCCGCGAAGCTGGGTGCGGAGAACCGTCATGCGGCGGCGCGCATCGCACGGTCCCAGGGTTGGCTATAGTGGAACCCGCACCGCACGAAAGCGCGGAGCGAATGCGGACGTAGCTCAGTTGGTAGAGCGCAACCTTGCCAAGGTTGAGGTCGCGAGTTCGAGCCTCGTCGTCCGCTCCACATCAGAAGGCCCCGGTCATCACGACCGGGGCCTTCTGCGTTCTCAGCTCCAGGCGGTGCCGGTGAGGCGCTCGTACGCCTCCACGTAGCGGGCGCGGGTCTGCTCGACGACGGCGGGCGGGAGCTCCGGGGGCGGCAGTTGGCCCTTGCGGTCCCAGCCGGACTCCGGCGAGGAGAGCCAGTTACGGACGAACTGCTTGTCGAAGGAGGGCTGGGTGCGGCCCGGCTGCCACTGGTCGGCGGGCCAGAAGCGGGACGAGTCGGGGGTGAGCACCTCGTCGGCGAGGACCAGTTCGTCACCGTCGAAGCCGAACTCGAACTTGGTGTCGGCCAGGATGATGCCCCGGTCGCGGGCGATCTCGCGGGCGCGGCCGTAGACGGCGAGGGTGGTCTGGCGCAGCTGCGCCGCGGTCTCGGCGCCGGTGCGGCGGGCCACCTCCTCGTAGGCGACGTTCTCGTCGTGCTCACCGACCTCGGCCTTGGTGGCCGGGGTGAAGATCGGGGTGGGCAGCTCGGAGCCGTCGGTGAGCCCCTCGGGGAGGGCGAGGCCGCAGACGGTGCGGGTCTGTTCGTACTCCGCGAGGCCGGAGCCGGTCAGATAGCCGCGGGCGACGCACTCGACCGGGACCATGTCCAGCGAGCGGCAGATCAGGGTGCGCCCGGCCCAGTCGGCGGGGGCGCCGGGCGGCGGCTCGGTGGCGAGGACGTGGTGCGGGACCAGGTCGGCGAGGCGGTCGAACCACCACAGGGAGAGCTGGGTGAGGATGCGGCCCTTGTCGGGGATCTCGGTGGGCAGCACCCAGTCGTAGGCGGACATGCGGTCGCTGGCGACCATGACCAGCTCGTCGTTCTCGGTGCGGTAGAGGTCGCGGACCTTTCCCGTGTGCAGATGCACAAGGCCCGGCACCTCGACCGGTTCGGGCTTCTCGACGAATCCGGACACGCGTCCTCCTGGTGGTTTGTCCAAACATCCTGAATTCTGCCGCATGCGGAGCCGGAGGTTTCGACGAGGGGGTGTCCGCTGGGGTCAGACGCGTTTGCAGATGCGGTCCAGGAGGTTGGCCGTGGCCCGCTGCACGCGGACGTCGGCGTGGCCGGGCCGGTCCAGGGCGGCGGCCCAGCCGAGGGTGCCCGCGGCGAAGACCAGGGCGCCGCCGGGGGCGCGGAGCAGGGAGGTCTCCTGGTGGCGCCGGGTGCCCTTCGCGTCCCGGTACGGGGAGTGGGCCAGCAGGATGCGGCCCTCGTGCGGGGGCAGGGCGGTGCGGGGGTGGTAGCGGTCGGCCTCGCCCGTGACCAGGCCGGGCAGCTCGTCGCCCTCACCCGCGCCGGTGGCGTCCCACAGCCAGTGGCCGGCGTTGCGCACGATCAGGGGGACGGGCTGGGGCACGGGGCCCGCGTACTGGATGCCGAGCAGTTGCTGCTCGGGGCAGGCCGCGTCACGCCACAGGGCGGAGCGGCCGGTGCCGCGCTGCCGGCGGCGGCTCAGCAGCCGGTCCGGGCCGGCGGGCGAGGGGGACAGCGTCGCCTGGAGGTGCAGGGAGCCCGCGGAGAGGAAGACCAGCGAGGTGCCGGCGTCGCGGGCCCGCTCGACGGCCCGGCGCATGGGGGCGGTCCAGTACGGGTCGTGGCCGGGGAGGACGAGGCCGCGGTAGCGGGCGGGGTCGACGCGGCCGGCGTGCAGGTCGCGGGCGTGGGCGTAGGCGAGGTCGTAGCCGTACCGCTCGGCCCAGCGGATGACGTCGTAGGCGAGGCCCGCGGAGACCGGCAGGCCGGAGCCCGCGTAGGGGCGGTCGAAGGAGACCGTGGTCGCCGCCTCCTCCTCGCCGCCCAGCAGGCCCGCTTCTCCCCAGGCGGTGGCCAGGCCGGCGCCGGTGCGGCCGTCGTCGGGGTAGCGGTTGGCGGCCTGCCAGCCGATGTCGGGCAGGACGAGCAGCAGGTCGGCGGGGGCGTTGTCGCGGACGGTGAAGGGGATGTGGCTGCGGTGGCCGTCGGCGGTGGTCAGCACGGCCACATAGGCGCCGAGGCGCCAGTACTCGGGGACGCGCAGCCGCCAGGAGAGCCACCAGTGGTGGCAGGAGACCGTGCGGTCGACGACGAGCGGCGGCGGCTGGACGAGGCCCGGCAGCCGGGGGCTGCCGGTGATCCGCGCGGCACCGTGGCCCGCGTAGTGCCCGATGCGGTGGATGTCCACGCCGAACGGCTGGGGCGGCTCGACGGTGATCCGGAAGTCCAGGGTCTCGCCGGGGGCGACGGCGCTGTCGGTGACGAAGCCCTTGATCTGGCGGCGGACGTCGTCGGCGGGGCGGGGGACGCTGCCGTCGGAGTCCCCCTCGGACCAGGCGGCCTCGGGCCAGGCGGCCGGGCCGCCGCCGACGGGCCAGGGCAGCGGGGCGGGGCCGAAGGGATCCCGGTGGTCGTTCGCGTCCATCTGCGTGACCTCCCCCCTGCCCCGGCCCGGTATGTCAGACCAGCCGGACGGGCTTCTCCGGCCGCACCCCGACCTCGCCGAGCCAGCCGCGCAGGGGCTCGCCGTCCCCCTCGTCGATCAGGGTCAGCACCATGCGGGCCAGCCGGGCGATGTGGGTGCCCGAGCCGTTCGGGCCGCGGGGCAGGCCGCCGTCGACGATCAGGGCGGGGCCGTCGAGCCAGTCGAGGCCGGGGACGGCGCCCGCGGAGTCCACGGCGGCACAGCACACCAGGGCCGTCACATGGTCGGTGAGCAGCTCCCGGCCGCTGCGCGGCGGCTGGAGCGGGAACAGCGGCGCGAGCCCGCAGGCCCGGGGGTCGCCCGCCGCGCCGAGCGCCCCGCAGCCCGCCGCGCGCGCCGCCTGGCCGTCCGCCTCGCGCGCCACCTCGGCGCTGAGCCGGGCCTCGAGCTCCTCCCCGATGCCGCCGCCGGCCGGGCCGGCGAGGCGGTCGAGGACCCGGGCGACGGTGGGTGCGGTGGAGGTGGCGTACGCCGCCGGGGCGCCGCTCGCCACCGCCACCGCCGCCTGCGGTGTCCCGTCGAGCACGTCGAGCACCCGGTGCAGGCGGGCGGCCTCCAGGCGCCACTTGCGGTCGACGACCTCCTCCGGGTACTGGCTCCAGGTGACCGGGGACCAGCCGGGGCCCGGCTCGGCCGGACCGCCGTGGAAGAGGCGGGCGGCCAGCAGGGAGGCGGCCTCGTCGATGAGGCCCGGCTCCTCCAGCAGGTCGCACGCGGGCCGCTCGCCCAGCCGCGAGGCGAACCCCTCGGCGAGCCGGTCGCGCCGGGACAGCTCGGTGAGCGCGGAGACGACGCCCGCGTCCAGCCGCGAGGGCCAGCGGCCCATCCGCCAGGCGGGCAGGGCGACGCGGTTGAGCAGGCGGTCCCAGCCGGCGTAGGCGAGGCCGACCTGCTCCTGGGCGACGATCCGCAGGCCGTAGTCCACGGCCTGGGCGCGCTCGGAGGCCGCGGCGGCCACACCGCGCTCCATCTCGGCGGCGTGCCCCCGGCACGCGCGCAGCAGCAGCCGGGCGGCCCAGCCGACGAAGGCGAGCACCGGCCGCCCCGCGGCGACCGCCACGGCGGCGTCGAGGCCCCGGACGAACCGGCGGGCAGCTGCTATGTCGGGCTGGGCGGCCGGGCCGGTGCCCGCGACGACGGGCGCGAGCAGGGCGCGCAGCTCGGCGACCCGCATCCACCACAGGAAGGGCGAGCCGATCACGAGCACCGGCGCGACGGGCACCCTCCGGACGGGCCCCGCGCCGAGCGCCGGATGCGCACGGTCCTCGAGCCAGCTGTCGCAGTCGGGGGTGAGGGCTATGGCCGAGGGCGCCGGGACCTCCAGCCGGTCGGCGAGATCGCGGACCAGGCGGTAGAGGTCGGGTGCCGTCTCCTCGGGGATCGGCACGGTGGGGCTGAGTGCCGGTCTGGCGCGGGCGATCACGGCGCCGACGACGGCCGCGAGCAGCAGGACGGCCACGGCGGCGGCGGTCACGGCGGGCCGGACGGCATCCCCGACGCTGCCGTCGGGGATATGGCCCGTGAGCGTGCCCGCGAGCAGCACCACGGCGACCGCCGCCGGCAGCAGGGCGACGGCGAGTGCGGTGCTGCGGACGCGCAGCACCGCGAGGGCCCGGGTGCGCGCGGCGAGTGCGCCGGCTTCCGTACCTGCCACGAGACCGATCACCCCCAGTTGCCTGTAGTGCTCTGTCGAGGAGTGCGGCGGCCGGGGCCCGGCGCCGTCGTCGTTGCTCTCCCACCCCACTGTGGCACCGGCCTACGACATCGCAATGCCGGTGGGCCTTTTGCCGGATGCCCGGCACCCGGCTTGCGCCGCACAGTAGTTGGCAGTGGGGCGTACGTCAGCCGGTTGGCCCCTCGGTCACTCGATGGAATGGCTTTGGGCAAAGGACTGGCGCACGCCGGGCTGTTACTGCTTGGTTGCTACTGCCCTGCGGCCTTCGCCGCGATGTCCGTGCGGTGGTGGGAGCCCGCCAGCCGGATCCGGGACACGGCCTCGTACGCCCGCTCCCGCGCGTCCGCCAGGCCGGGGCCGGTCGCGGTCACGGACAGCACGCGGCCGCCGGCGCTGACCACGTCGCCGGCCGAGTCGCGGGCGGTGCCCGCGTGGAGTACGTACGCGTCCTCCACCCCGTTCGCCTCGGGCAGGCCCTCGATCACGTCGCCCGTGCGCGGGGTGCCCGGGTAGTTGTGCGAGGCCACGACGACGGTGACGGCCGCGCCGTCGGTCCACCGCAGCGGCGGTACGGAGGCGAGCGTGCCCGTCGCGGCGGCGAGCAGCAGCCCGGCGAGCGGGGTCTTCAGGCGGGCCAGCACGACCTGGGTCTCGGGGTCGCCGAAGCGCGCGTTGAACTCGATCACGCGCACCCCGCGCGAGGTGATCGCGAGCCCGGCGTAGAGCAGCCCGGAGAAGGGGGTGCCGCGGCGGCGCAGTTCGTCCACGGTGGGCTGCAGGACCGACTCCAGCACCTCGTCGACGAGCTTGGGGTCGGCCCAGGGCAGCGGGGAGTAGGCCCCCATGCCGCCGGTGTTCGGGCCCTCGTCGGCGTCGAGGGCGCGCTTGAAGTCCTGTGCGGGCTGCAGCGGGACGACCGTCTCACCGTCGGTGATCGCGAAGAGGGAGACCTCGGGGCCGTCCAGGAACTCCTCGATGACCACGCGGTCGCAGGCCAGCGCGTGCTCCCGCGCCACGGCCAGGTCGTCGGTGACGACGACGCCCTTGCCCGCCGCCAGACCGTCGTCCTTGACGACGTACGGGGCGCCGAAGGCGTCGAGCGCGGCGTCGACCTCCTCGGGCGTGGTGCAGACGTAGCTGCGCGCGGTGGGGACGTTCGCGGAGGCCATGACGGACTTGGCGAAGGCCTTGGAGCCCTCCAGCTCCGCGGCCCGGGCCGAGGGGCCGAAGGCCGGGATGCCGCGGTCGCGCACCGCGTCCGCGACACCCGCGACGAGCGGGGCCTCCGGGCCGACGACGACGAGATCGGCCCCCAGGGACGCGGCCAGGTCCGCGACGGCCGCGCCGTCGAGGGCGTCGACCGGGTGCAGCTCGGCGACTTCCGCGATCCCGGCGTTGCCGGGGGCGCAGTGCAGGGTGGTGACGTCGGGGTCGAGGGACAGGGAGCGGCACAGGGCGTGTTCGCGGGCGCCGCCGCCGATGACGAGGACCTTCACGGGGTCACCCTAATGCGACGCGCGGGAGCGGTACGCCGGGGCCGGTCACGACAACGGTCACGACAACGGTCACCGCGACGTCACTGTCGGTAGGGACGGCCCCACTTTCGAGTGACCGCGCGGGGCGGTTGTGCCCGGTTCCCTGCACTAACGAGGGTCAAAGCCGGGATCCGGTACCCAAGGCCAACCGTTCGGCGGTAGGAAAGAGGCGGTGACACGGGTACGCAGCGGCGATAGAGGGAGTGCAGGGGTGAGCCAGCCTGAGATGCAGCCCGAGGGGCTCCCTAAGGAGCAAGGCGGGAGGCACCGTGGCGACCTGCGCGGCCGGACCTTCCCGCTCGGCGACTGGGGGGAGCCCGCCGAGCGCTTGGACGAGCTGTACCGCTGGGTGGAGAGCGGTGCGCTGTACCTGGCCGACTGGTATCTCGCGGACCGGGCCTGGAAACGGCGCTGGGCGCGCGGACTGCGGGTGACGGCCGCGGTGTTCGCCGTGGTGGGCGCCGCGCTGCCGCTGATCCAGCTGACCGGGATCGTCCACACCGGTTCCTGGGCGTTCCTGGCGCTGCTCGGTGCGGTGGCCTGTGTCGCCTGCGACCGCTACTTCGGCCTGACGACGGGCTGGATGCGGGCGGTGGCGACCTCGCAGGCCGTGCAACGGCGGCTGGAGGCCCTGCAGTTCGACTGGGCGTCGGAGTCCGTGCGCGAGATGCTCGGCCCGACCGAGGGCACGGCGAGCGAGGCCGCCGAGCGCTGTCTGACCGTGCTGCGGCGCTTCTCGGAGGACGTCGCGGAGCTCGTCCGGGCCGAAACGGCGGACTGGATGGTCGAGTTCAGGGCCGGACCGGCGCCGCTGCTGACGCAGTCGCTGGTGTCCTGGGGGCCGCGCGGCGAGGGCGGAGGGCCCGTCGGCCGCTTTCCGCTGCCGCCGGGTTCCCGCCCGAACATGCCCCGCCAGCGGCCTCCGGAGTCGCCGCGCTGACGCGCGCCCCTAACTGAAGACGATCATCGAACCCTGCCCCAGGCTCCGGGTGGCCGCCGCGTGCAGGCCCAGCCAGACGTGCCGTTCGCGCGCGAACGGGCTGTCCTCGTCCGGCCCCGGCGAGGCGCGCTCCTCCAGCGCGGTGGGCCGCTCCGGCGCGGCGGGCGCCGCGGGCGGGTTGGCGGGGTCGATGCCCAGGACCGGTGCGACGGCCTGGAGTTCGCGCAGCAGGCCGTGGCTGGACCCCAAGGGGCCGCCGCCCTCGAGGAGTTCGTCGTTGGACAGCGGCTGCTCGAAGTCCACCGGGACATAGGCACCCGCGTGGTCGTAGTGCCACACCAGGTGCGACTGCCGGGCGGTCGCCTCGAACATCTCCAGCAACTGCTCGTAGTCACCGCCGAGTTCATCCACGGGAGTGACGGACAGTCCGCACAGGTTGAGCAGATGGGCCCGGCGCAGGAAGTGCAGTGCGTCGTAGTCGAATCCCGCCACGGGGGCGACGTCCCCCGACAGGCCCGGCATATAGCCGTAGACGGGCACGGGGGGCAGCCCCGCGTCGCCGAGTGCCTGGTCGTAGGTGGCGATCTCCTCGGCAAAGGGGTTGTCGGGACTGTGGCACAACACATCGACAAGGGGGACAAGCCAGAGATCACAGGCCACGTGAGCTCACTCTCGTTTTCACCGGGGGTGCGATGGTCGGGCCAGAGTAGTGCGGCTCAGCGGGTTGTCATACAGGTACAGCAGACAGGATCAGGACTCGGTGAGGTCCTTGATCAGCGCCATGGAGTGGTCGTTGCAGTCGAGAACCAGCTGCTGCACCGTGGCCGCGTCGTGGTCCGCGAGCGCCTCCACCAGGCAGGGGTGGCCCTGCCACAGCCGTCCGGCGAGGCCCTCCGCCCGGCGCAGCAGCGGGACCATGAAGACCCAGCTCTGCACCCGGATCCGGGCCAGGAAGTCGGAGACGTACGGATTGCCGACGAGCCCGGCGAACTCGCGCCAGAAGCGCAGGTCGTAGCCGATGAAGATGTCGAGGTCCCCGGTGCCCGCGGCGCGCGAGGCCTCCTCGGCCCGGCGCCGTACCGAGACCAGGACCTCGGGCGTCACGGCACCCAGCGCCCGCTCGGTGCCGTGCCGGAACATGCCCTCGAACATCATCCGGCGGGCCTCGGCCATGGCGAGGTAGTCGGCGTACGAGAACTCGCGCACCCGGTAGCCCTTGTGCAGCTCGACGTCGAGCAGGCCCTGTGCGCACAGGTCGAGCAGCGCCTCGCGGACCGGGGTGGCCGAGACCCCGTAGCTCTCGGCGATCTCCTTGACGGTGAACTGCCGCCCCGCCGGAAGCCGTCCCGCGATCACCTCCTCGCGCAGGGCGTCGGCGATCTGCGAGCGCAGCGTCGTGCGTTTGACGGCATCGCTGCCGGTCATGGTGTCCGTCTCCCCTCCCTGACCGCCCGCCCACGTGCGAACAGCCCTCGCAACAAGATAGGCGAGGGCCGTTAAGGAACGGAAAGGGCACAGCACGGAACGGAAAGGGACGGTGGCGTTACCCGGTGGTGTGCCGGTCGGCCGCCGTGAGGGCTTCGTCGAGGAGGGCGAGCCCCTCCTTCGCCTCGTCGTCGGTGACGGTGCACGGAGGGGCGACGTGGGTGCGGTTCATGTTGACGAACGGCCAGAGCCCGGCCTTCTTGCACGCCGCCGTGAAGGCGGCCATCGGCGCGGCGGCCTCGCCCGTGGCGTTGTAGGGCACCAGGGGCTCGCGTGTGGTGCGGTCCTTGACCAGTTCCAGGGCCCAGAAGACGCCCATGCCGCGGACCTCGCCGACCGAGGGGTGGCGCTCGGCGAGTTCGCGCAGCCCGGGGCCGAGGACGGTCTCGCCGATGCGGGCCGCGTTCTCCACGATGCCCTCCTCGGCCATCGCGTCGATGGTGGCGACGGCGGAGGCGCAGGCGAGCGGGTGGCCCGAGTAGGTCAGGCCGCCCGGGTAGGGGCGCGTCTCGAACGTGGCGGCGATCTCGGCGGAGATGGCGACGCCGCCGAGCGGTACATAGCCGGAGTTGACGCCCTTGGCGAAGGTCAGCAGGTCGGGGGTGATCTGCCAGTGGTCGGCGGCGAACCACGCGCCCGTCCGCCCGAAGCCGGCCATCACCTCGTCGAGGACGAAGACGATGCCGTGGCGGTCGCAGATCTCCCGGACGCCCGCGAGGTATCCGGCGGGCGGCACCAGGACGCCCGCGCTGCCGACGACCGTCTCGAGGATGATCGCGGCGACGGTCTGCGGGCCCTCGAAGGCGACGACCTCCTCCAGGTGCGCGAGCGCCCGCTCGCACTCCTGCTCCTGCGACGTGGCGTGGAAGTGCGAGCGGTAGAGGTACGGGCCCCAGAAGTGCACGACCCCCGCCGAGGCGGTGTCCGACGCCCAACGGCGCGGGTCCCCGGTCAGGTTGATCGCCGCGGAGGTCGCCCCGTGGTACGAGCGGTAGGCGCTGAGCACCTTGGGCCGGCCGGTGTGCACGCGGGCCATCCGGACGGCGTTCTCGACCGCCTCGGCACCGCCGTTGGTGAAGAAGATCTTGTCGAGGTCGCCGGGCGTCCGCGAGGCGACGAGCCGCGCCGCCTCGGAACGTACGTCCACCGCGAAGCCCGGGGCGAGCGTGCACAGCTTCGCCGCCTGCTCCTGGATCGCCGTGACCACCCTGGGGTGTTGATGACCGATGTTGGTGTTGACGAGCTGGGAGGAGAAGTCGAGGTAGCGGTTGCCGTCGTAGTCCCAGAAGTACGAGCCTTCGGCGCCCGCGACGGCCAGCGGGTCGATGAGGCCCTGCGCGGACCAGGAGTGGAAGACGTGGGCGCGGTCGGCGGCCTTGACCGCCGCGCCGTCGGCGGAGGAGAACGTGCTCACGGTCGTGACCTCGCAGGTCTCGGGGGCTCGGGGGCTCGGGGGCTGACGTCCCGCCCAGCGTAGGGATCACCGGCGCGGACGGGTACCGGCACAGTGTCCCGGGGCCCGGCCCGGGCGCCGACACAGTGCCGGGCGCGCCATGGCACCCGGTCCTGCGAGAAATACCGATTCGCCCCGCCTGAGCGTGCTACGTTCTCCGGGCTCTTTCCTCCCTTTTGCGCCATGAGGAGACGTCTTGGCTACCGGCACCGTGAAGTGGTTCAACTCCGAAAAGGGCTACGGCTTCATTCAGCAGGACGGCGGCGGCGCCGACGTCTTCGCCCACTACTCCAGCATCGCGACCCAGGGCTTCCGGGAACTCTCGGAAGGCCAGAAGGTCACCTTCGACATCACCCAGGGCAACAAGGGCCCGCAGGCGGAGAACATCGTTCCCACCACCTGATGTGACGTCAACAGGGGCCGGGATCCCGCCCGATCAGCGGTGCGGATCCCGGCCTCTTCGTTGTCCGGCTATTCTCCGCTCTGAAACCAGGGGGAAGGAGTACGGCCGCATGGAACCGCTGTCACCGGAGGATCCCCGCACACTCGGCGCCTACCGGCTTCTCGGGCGGCTCGGTTCGGGCGGTATGGGCCGGGTCTATCTGGCCCGTTCGGACCGGGGCCGCACGGTCGCGGTCAAGCTCGTCCAGCCGGAGCTCGCCGGGCAGGAGGAGTTCCGCCGCCGCTTCCGCCAGGAGGTACGGGCCGCACGCCGGGTCGGCGGCGAGTGGACCGCGCCCGTGCTCGACGCGGACACCGAGGCCGACATCCCCTGGGTCGCCACGGGTTACGTCGCCGGCCCCTCCCTCCGCCAGGTCGTCGACTCCGACCACGGCCCGCTGCCCGAGCGCAGCGTGCGCATCCTCGCCGCGGGTCTCGCCCGGGCGCTCCAGGCCGTCCACGCCGCGGGCATCGTGCACCGCGACCTCAAGCCCTCGAACATCCTGATCACGCTCGACGGCCCGCGCGTCATCGACTTCGGCATCGCCCGGGCGCTGGAGACCGTCACCGACGGCGGCGGTCTCACCCGCACGGGTGCCGCCGTCGGCTCGCCCGGCTTCATGTCGCCGGAGCAGGTGCGCGGCGGGCAGGTCACGCCGGCCAGTGACGTCTTCTGTCTCGGTTCGGTGCTGGCCTACGCGGCCACCGGCCGGATGCCGTTCGGCACGGCCGACAGCGGCGTCCACGCCCTGATGTTCCGGATAGCCGAGGAGGAGCCGGACCTCACCGGGATTCCCGAACCGCTCCTCCCGCTGATCACCTCGTTCCTCGCCAAGGACCCCACCGACCGCCCGACGCCCGCGCAGGTACTGGAGCGCACGGGCGTCGAGGACGTACTCGACGACCTGCGCACCGCCGAACCCTGGCTGCCCGCCCCGCTGGTGGCCCAGCTGGGCCGGCACGCGGTGCGGCTGCTGGAGGCCGAGGAGCCGGCCCGCTCCGCCGAGCCGCCCACCGCCGTGACGCCACCGCGCCCCGTCATGCCGCCGCCCGCCGAGCCGCCGACCGTCACCGCGGGCACCCCGCTCCCGCCGCCCGCGTACGGCTATCCGCCGGCGAACCCGTACGGCACGCATCCGCCCACCGTGGTGTACCAGCCGCTGCCGCCGCAGCGGAGCGGCTCCAAGAAGACGTGGATATTCGTGGCCATAGCCGTCGTGGGCCTGCTCGCCGGCGCCGGGACGGTCTACCTGGTCAAGCAGGGCACCCGCGACGGAACGGTCGCCGGCCCCACCCCGTCCCCCACGCTCTCCGCCTCCACGGCGGGCCCCACCAGCGGGCCGCCCACGACCGGGCCCACGAACCCGCCCGCCACCTACGGGCCGACGACCCCGGCCGCCGAGGGCGTCCAGGCGTACCTCGGCACCTGGCGCTCGAGCTTCACCAGCAACTCCCGTACCCTCACCGTCGGTCAGGGCTCCGCGGAGATCTCGGGCAGCGGCACCCTCGACGACGGCACCGTCTACTCCTGCCGCTGGTCCGCGACGGTGACCGGCGGCGGCACCGCCGGCGCCCCGCTCCACCTCGGACCGTCCACCGTCACCCAGGCCCAGCCCGCCACGGCCTGCCAGCCCGGCTCCGCCTCCGACCTGGTCCTGCTCCCGGACGGCCGGATGCGCCGCGACTTCACCGACTCGGGCACGAAGGACGCGTCGCTCGTCTACAGCAAAGGCTGAACGACTACAACAAGGGCTGAACGACGCAGTGCGCCCCCGGTGGCCGAGACCACCGGGGGCGCACTGTTCAGGCAACTGTCCTACGACAGGAACGAGTTGATCTCGATCGTCTCGTCGCGGCCCGGGCCTACGCCGATCGCGGAGATCGGGGCGCCCGACATCTCCTCCAGCGCCTTCACATACGCCTGCGCGTTCTTCGGCAGGTCGGAGAAGGTCTTGGCCTTGGAGATGTCCTCGGTCCAGCCCGGCAGCATCTCGTAGATCGGCTTCGCGTGGTGGAAGTCGGTCTGGCTGTACGGGAGTTCCTCGACGCGCTTGCCGTCGATCTCGTACGCGACGCAGACCGGGATCTGCTCCCAGCCGGTGAGCACGTCGAGCTTGGTGAGGAAGAAGTCCGTCAGGCCGTTGACGCGGGTCGCGTAGCGGGCGATGACCGCGTCGAACCAGCCGCAGCGGCGGTCACGGCCGGTGGTGACACCGCGCTCGCCGCCGATGGTGCGCAGCGCCTCGCCGTCCTTGTCGAACAGCTCGGTCGGGAACGGGCCGGCGCCCACGCGCGTGGTGTACGCCTTGAGGATGCCGATCACGCGGTTGATCTTCGTGGGGCCCACGCCCGCGCCGGTGCAGGCGCCGCCGGACGTCGGGTTGGAGGAGGTCACGAAGGGGTACGTGCCGTGGTCGACGTCGAGCAGGGTGCCCTGGCCGCCCTCGAAGAGGACGACCTTGCCCTCGTCGATGGCGTTGTTGAGGATCAGCGTCGTGTCGGCCACGAACGGCTTGATCAGCTCCGCGTAGCCCAGCATCTCGTCGACGATCCGGCCGGTGTCGATGGCGCGGCGGTTGTAGAGCTTCGCCAGGATCTGGTTCTTGAAGTCGAGAGCGGCCTCGACCTTCTGGGTCAGGATCGACTCGTCGTAGAGGTCCTGAACCCGGATGCCCACGCGGTTGATCTTGTCGGCGTAGGTCGGGCCGATGCCCCGGCCCGTGGTGCCGATCTTGCGCTTGCCGAGGAAGCGCTCGGTCACCTTGTCGACGGTGACGTTGTAGGGCGTGATCAGGTGCGCGTTGCCGCTGACGAGCAGCTTGGACGTGTCGACGCCGCGCTCGTTCAGCCCGCTCAGCTCGGAGAGCAGGACCGCCGGGTCGACGACGACACCGTTGCCGATCACCGGGGTGCACCCTGGCGACAGGATTCCGGAGGGGAGGAGGTGGAGCGCATATTTCTGGTCACCGACGACGACCGTGTGGCCGGCGTTGTTGCCACCTTGGTAGCGCACCACGTAGTCAACGGATCCACCGAGGAGATCGGTGGCCTTTCCCTTGCCCTCGTCACCCCACTGAGCACCGAGCAGCACAAGTGCGGGCACAGGCGTACACCCCTTCCGGGCGGGGCATGTCCAACGTGCGACAGAGTGGTGTGACCCCGCTGGATGCGGGCATGTACCACCGCTAGAGCCGTCGAACCGGTGCCCCGGATAGACGAAGCCCCTGGCGCAACAGCGACAGGGGCTCTTGCACCGAGAGGTTACCTGAGGAAGGACGAACGTGTCGGCTGCAGACCCGACTGGACAGCAGCTGCTCGTCGTCATCGACCCGGTTGCACGGCGCGTGGACGGCGAGTCCGTGCGGATCGCCAGGGACGTGCTGTGCGCCGGATCGGTGGCGAAAATCTGTCTCCCGGACGGTCCGCAGGAGACCGTACGGGCAGTGGCCCGCCGAGGCAGAAGGCGGGTCGTGGTCATCGGTGACGACCGGGCGTTACTGCGCGTGGCCGGCCTGTTGCACCGGCAGGGGGAGCTGACCGAGGCGCCGCTGGCCTGGGTGCCGGTGGGGCCGCTGCCCGCCGTGTCGGTGGCCCGGACACTCGGCGTGCCGCTGGGGGCGGTGGCCGCCGCGCGGGCGGTGCTCGAGGGCTCCGAGCGGAAGCTGGGGCTGCTGGCCGACGACGCCGGCGGGGTGGTGCTCGGCGGCCTGTGGGTGCCGGCCGGTGCCGGGCGGGCCGCCGCGTACGCGCCGCGGGAGCCGGCACCGGCCGCCGCCGGGGACGGGCACCAGGCGTGGTGGTCCCCCGCGGCCCGTACGGCGCGCACGGCGCTGGCACTGCTGGCCAAGCCCGCCGGGCGGCATGCGCAGCCCGCGTGCGCGCGGCTGCGGGTGGTGGCGGACGGGGTGCTGCTGGCGGATCCGGACCAGCCGGTCGGGCGGGTCGCGGTGACGGCCGTCGAGGGGCTGGCCGAGGTCCTGGTCCACCCGCTGGGGGCGGACGACCCGCTGCGGTGCCGGGCGCGCTCGGTCACGCTCTCCGGGCCGGACTTCCGCTACCGCGCCGACAACCGGAACAGAGGCCCGGTGTCCTCGCGCACGTGGACGGCCGAGGCGGACGCCTGGCGGCTGATACTGCCGGGTTAGGTGCCGGGTTAGGTGTTCCGGGCGCGCTCGCGGGCGACCAACTCGTCGCGCTGTACGACCCAGCGCGCGAGCATGCCCTCGAGCTCCGTCCGCATGAAGTCCATGAAGGCGGCCGTCTCGGCGACGCGCACCCCGGCCGGGGAGTCCGGGCCGAGGCTGCGCGCACCCTCGCGCAGCGTGCGCTCCCAGCGCAGGAGCATCTGGTCGCGGGTCATCAGCGA
This sequence comes from Streptomyces sp. SX-6, assembly GCF_059089585.1. NCBI lineage: Bacteria > Bacillati > Actinomycetota > Actinomycetes > Kitasatosporales > Streptomycetaceae > Streptomyces > Streptomyces sp. SX-6. Next base: position 86,675 of record NZ_JBTHHU010000009.1, read on the forward strand.
CGCGTACCAGGGCTCTCTGTGCAGCCGGTAGCTGTCGCGCCGGGAGCCGGGCTCGCGCTCCCGGCCGACCAGGCCGGCCTGGACCAGGTAGCGGACCGCGCCGGAGACGGCGGCCGGGCTGATCCGCAGCCGCTCGGCGAGCTCCGCCGAGGTCTGGGCCCCGGCGTCGGAGACGAGCAGTGCGGCGAAGACCCGGCTGGCCATGCGCTGCATCCCGGCCTCGGTCAGCTCGGCGGCGAACCGCTCGACGAAGCGGGCGACGGCGTCCTCGTCCCGTGCGCTGTCCGTGCTGTCCGCGTGTTCGATCATGCTCCGATTTTACGCATTTCCCGGACTTCACAAAATTGTGAAACCAGCGTAATTTCTGAAACATGTCCACGGCCATCTCCGTGTCCGGCCTCCACAAGGCCTTCGGCCGGACCCATGCGCTGGACGGTCTCGACCTCGCCGTCGAGACCGGTGAAGTCCACGGCTTCCTCGGCCCCAACGGCGCCGGGAAGTCCACCACGATCCGCGTCCTGCTCGGCCTGCTGCGGGCGGACCGGGGCACCGTCCGGCTGCTCGACGGGGACCCCTGGCACGACGCGGTCGCCCTGCACCGCCGCCTCGCGTACGTCCCGGGCGACGTCACCCTCTGGCCGGGCCTGACCGGCGGCGAGGTCATCGACCTGTGCGGGCGCCTGCGCGGCCCGGTCGACGTCCGGCGCCGCACCGAGCTGCTGGAGCGCTTCGAGCTCGACCCGACGAAGAAGGGCCGCACCTACTCCAAGGGCAACCGGCAGAAGGTCGCCCTCGTCGCCGCCCTCGCCTCCGACGCCGAGCTGCTGATCCTCGACGAGCCCACCTCCGGCCTCGACCCGCTCATGGAGGAGGTCTTCCGCCGCTGCGTCACCGAGGAACGCGACCGCGGCCGCACCGTCCTGCTGTCCAGCCATGTGCTCAGCGAGGTCGAGGCGCTGTGCGACCGCGTCAGCATCATCCGCGCCGGCCGGACGGTGGAGACCGGGTCCCTCGCGGACCTGCGCCACCTGACCCGCACCAGTGTCTTTGCCGAACTGACCGTCCCGCCCAACGGCCTCGCCTCGCTCGCCGGCGTCCACGACGTCGACGTCCAGGGCACCCGCGTGCGCCTGACGGTGGACACCGGCGAGCTCGGCCCGGTGCTGCGCACGCTCACCGACTGCGGGGTGCGCTCCCTGACCAGCACCCCGCCGACACTGGAGGAGCTCTTCCTGCGCCACTACCAGGCGGTTCCGCGATGAGCGCCCTCGCCGGGACCCGGCCCCTGACCCGGTTCGCCCTGCGCCGCGACCGCGTGATGCTGCCGGTGTGGGTGCTGGTCGTCGCCCTGGCCGTGACGGCCACCGGCTCGTCCCTGAAGAAGCTGTACGGCACCGCGGCGGAGCGGGCCGACTTCGCCCGTTCCATGACCGGCAACGGCTCGCTGCGCGCCCTGTACGGGCCGGTCTTCGACGACTCCCTCGGCGGGCTGACCGCCTGGCGCATGCTCGTCGTCACCTCGGCCCTCGTCGCCGTGATGAACCTGCTGATCGTGGTCCGGCACACCCGCGAGGAGGAGGAGACCGGCCGCCAGGAGCTGCTCTCCTCCGCCGTGGTGGGCCGCCGCGCGCCGCTGACCTCGGCCCTGCTCACCGCGCTCACCGCGAACGCCGCGGTGGCCGTGATCGTCACCGCCGGCCTCGCCAAGTCCGGCCTGCCGACGGCCGGTTCGTGCGCGTTCGGGCTCGCCCTCGGCTGCGGCGGCACGGTCTTCGCGGGCATCGCCGCCGTTGCCGCCCAGCTCACCGAGAGCGCCCGCCTCGCCCGGGGCCTGACCGGCGCCGTCCTCGGCCTCGCCTTCCTGCTGCGGGCGGCGGGCGACGCCTCCGCCCGCGGCGCCTCCTCGGCGCTGACCTGGGCCACGCCGCTGGGCTGGGCCGAGCACGTACGCCCGTACGCCCACGAGCGCTGGTGGGTCCTGCTGCTCTTCCTCGCCGGCGCGGCGGTCGCGGTGACCGGCGCCTACGCCCTCGCCGGGCGCCGCGACACCGGTGCGGGCCTGCTGTCCGCCCGGCCCGGCCCCGCCGCCGGGCGGCTGCGCGGCACGGGCGCGCTCGCCCTGCGGCTCCAGCGCACCGCGCTGCTCGGCTGGACGCTCGCGGTGGCCGTCGCCTGCGCGGTCTTCGGCTCGATCGCCCACTCCGCGGGCGACATCGTCGGCGACAACCAGCGGCTCCGGGACATCCTCGAGCGCATGGGCGGGCAGCACGGCCTCGCCGACACCTTCCTCGCCTCGATCATCTCCGTGACCGGCACGGTCGTCGCCCTCTACGCGGTCTCCGCCGTGCTGCGCCTGCACGCCGAGGAGACCTCGCAGCGCGCGGAGCCGCTGCTCGCGGGCGCCGTCGGCCGGCTCCGCTGGGCGGGCGGCCACCTGGCCGTCGCGTTCCTCGGCACCGTCGTGGTGATGACGGCCGCCGGGCTGGCCATGGGCATCTCCTACGGGACCGCGGCCGGCGACGTCGCCGGGCAGCTGCCGCGCGTCCTGGGCGCGTGCCTGGCCCAGGTGCCCGCGATCTGGACGCTCGCCGGGTTCGCCGCGCTCCTCGCCGGCGCCCTTCCCCGGGCCGCGGCGGGCGCGTGGGGCGCGGTGGGCCTGTGCGTGGCCGTCGCCTGGCTGGGCCCGGTCCTCGACCTGCCCGGCTGGGTCACGGACCTCTCGCCCTTCGGGCACCTGCCGAAGTTGCCGGGCGGTGTGGTGTCGTTCGGGCCGTTCGTCTGGCTGCCGGTCGTTGCCGCGGGCCTCACGGGGGTGGGGCTCGCGGTGCTGCGGCGCCGCGACATCGGCTGAGGGGAGGGTGAGTTGTGCCCCGGCCCCGCCCTTTCACCGTTTCCTCCGGGGCTCCGCCCCGGACCCCGAAACCGCGCTCCGCGCGGTTGTCCTCAAACGCCGGACGGGCTGGAAAATCAAGCCCGTCCGGCGCTTGAGGACGAGCGGCGAAGCCGCGACAAGGGGGTCTGGGGCGCAGCCCCAGGAGACGGCGAGAGGGCGGGACCGGGGCACCCTCACAGCTCCACCCGCAGCTCCCTCAGCCCCCGGATCACAAACCCCGGCTTCCACTCCGGCTCGGCGGCCACCCGCATCCCCGGCGCCCGCGTCAGCAACTCACCGAACGACGCCACGAGTTCGAGCCGGGCCAGTGGCGCGCCAAGGCAGTAGTGGATGCCCGCGCCAAAGGCGATGTGCGGGTTGTCGGGCCGCGTCACATCGAGCCGGTCCGGGGCCGTGAACCTCGCGGGGTCGCGGTTGGCCGAGCCGAAGAGGAGGGCGACCTCGTCGCCGCGCGGAATGACGGTGCCGTCGATCTCGATGTCGTCGAGGACCCAGCGCTCGAACAGCTGCAACGGCGTGTCGTAGCGCATCAGTTCCTCGACCGCCCGCGGCAGCAGCCCGTGGTCGGCGCGCAGAAGCGCGAGCTGCTCCGGGTTGCGGAACAGGGCCCACCACCCGTTGCCGGTGGTGTTGACCGTGGCCTCGTGCCCCGCGTTGAGCAACAGCACGCACGTGGAGACCATCTCCTGCTCACTCAGCCGCTCCCCCTCCTCGTACGCGGCGATCAGCGCGCTGATCAGGTCATCACCGGGGTCCTTGCGCCGAGCGGCGATCAACTCCCGCAGATAGGCGGAGAATTCGACCGAGGCCCGCACCGCGCGCCGCGCCGTCTCCTCGTCCGGGTTCAGCTCGTACATCCCGCAGATGTCCGCCGACCACGGCCGCAGCAGCCCCCGGTCGGCGGCGGGGATGCCGAGCAGTTCGGCGATGACGGCCACCGGCAGCGGCTCCGCAACCTCCGCGATCAGGTCGCCGCCGCCCTCGGCGAGAAGGCCGTCCACCAGCTCGCGGGCCAGCCGCCGGACGGCCGGTGCGAGGTCCTCGACCCGGCGCGGGGTGAACGCCTTCGACACCAGGCGCCGGATCCGTGTGTGGTCCGGGGCCTCCAGGTCGAGCAGCCCGTTGCCGTTCAGCACGTGGAACGGCTCGTGCTCCGGGGGCGGCGGGGTACGGCCGAACTCCTCGTGCGTGAAGCGGTGGAGATACGTCCGTCCGAGCCGCCGGTCGCGCAGCAGCGCGCTCACGTCCTCGTGGTGCGGCACCAACCACTGCCCGGTGGGCGCGAACCGGTGTACCCGCCCCTGTTCCCGCAGCCGTGCGTACACGGGGTAGGGGTCGGCGACGAAGCGGTGGGACCACGGGTCGAAGTCGGCGGTCGCTGCCATGCCCGGAGGGTATCCGGGCATGGCAGCGACCGGTCACCCGCCGGGAGTGATGAGCCCCACTTCGTACGCGAAGACCGCGGCCTGGGTGCGGTCGCGCAGACCGAGCTTCACCAGGATGCGGCTGACGTGCGTCTTGACCGTGGACTCGGCGACGACGAGATGCTCGGCGATCTCGGCGTTGGACAGCCCCCGCCCGACGAGCACCAGCACCTCCGTCTCGCGCTCGGTGAGCTCACCGATCCGCTCCTGCGCGGGCGGGCGGGTCGAGCCGAGGCGGGAGAACTCCAGGATCAGCCGCTTGGTCACGGCCGGCGCGAGCAGCGCCTCGCCGGCGGCCACGACGCGTACGCCCTCGGCGAGCTGGCCCGCGGAGGCGTCCTTGAGCAGGAAGCCGCTCGCCCCGGCCCGCAGCGCCTGGTAGACGTACTCGTCCAGGTCGAAGGTGGTCAGCACCAGCACCTTCGCCTCCGGGTCGGCGGCGACGATCTCGCGGGTCGCCTCGAGCCCGTTGAGCACGGGCATGCGGATGTCCATCAGCACGACGTCGGGCCGCAGCGCCGCGACCTGGTCGACGGCGTGACGGCCGTCGACGGCCTCGCCGACGACCTCGATGTCGGGCTGGGCGTTCAGCAGGACGGAGAAACCCTCGCGGACCATCATCTGGTCGTCGACGATCAGTACCCGGATGGTCATGCGGCGGCCTCCGTCGCGGCGGCGACGGGCAGGAACGCGGCGACCTCGTAGCCGCCCTCGTCGGTGGCCCCGGCGGTCATCTCGCCGCCGAGCATCGCGACGCGCTCGCGCATGCCGGTGACCCCGTGCCCGGCGCCCGGGGAGGGCTTGGCCAGCCGGTCCGGCGGGCCGTTGACGATGCGCAGGCCGAGCCCGCCGAGCACATAGCTGACCTCGACGCGGGCCTCGGCGCCGGGCGCGTGCCGCAGCACGTTGCTCAGCGCCTCCTGGACGATGCGGTAGGCGGACAGCTCGACGCCCTGCGGCAGGGGCCGTACGGACCCGGTGGTGACGTGCTCGACGGACAGGCCCGCGTCGCGGACGTTGGCGACGAGCCCGCCCAGCGCGGCGAGCGTGGGCTGCGGCGCCTCGGGGTCCGCGAAGGCGTCGGGGTCCTCGGAGCGTATGACGCCGAGGACGCGGCGCAGCTCGGTCAGCGCGGCGACGGCGTTCTCCCGGATGGTGGCGAAGGCGGCGGCCAGCTCGGGCGGGGTGTCCTGCACCCGGTACGGGGCGGCCTCGGCCTGGATGGCGACCACGGACATGTGGTGCGCGACGACGTCGTGCAGCTCACGGGCGATGGTGGTGCGCTCCTCGAGCACCGTGCGCCGGGAGCGCTCGACCTGGGTGACGGCCTCCTGGGCGGCGACCTGCTGCCGGGACTCGCGCAGCCCGCGCACGGCGAGGACGGCGAACAGCAGCACGCCCGAGAGCATGAGCAGCTGGACGAACCCGCCCACGCCGAACATCCTGTTGACGAACACGTTCAGGAACACGCCGAGCACCCCGGTCAGCAGCCACATCTCGGCGGCCACGCGCGGGCGGGTGCGCATCGCGACGAGGGTCATGACCAGGATGTGGGAGATCAGCGCGTGCGAGATCCCCGCCTCTGCCGCGCACGAGAAGAAGACCGCGCCCACCGACAGCCACCACGCGCCGACCGGCCGGAAGAGCGTCATCACCAGGGGCGCCGCCGCGAGCAGCATCAGCGCGAAGTTTCCGGTGTCGGTGAAGGTCTGCATCATCACCACGAAGGCGAGGAAGCCGACCGCCGCGTGCGGAAGCCAGCGCACGAGGTGGCCCAGCCGTCCTGCCAGGCGGACGAGCCGGTGCCCGTCGCCGAGCGGCGGCAGCGGCCGGAAGGCGAAGGCGTCGGCGAACAGATCCTTGTGGATTCCGTCGAGGGCGCTCTTCACCATGCGCAGCTCGCTGCGGATGGTGGTCGTCTCATGCGTCTGGGTCACACGTTCCACGGTAAACAGACCGGGGCGGTGGGGCGTCCCCTCGTAAGAGGATCGTGGGGGTCCGTCCCAAGTACTACTCGGTAGCTTCCGCGATCACCGAGCTCAGTGCGGCGAACGCCCCGGTCCCGGGGATCAGGGCCGCGTAGTGCCCGGCCCCGTCGAGGACCCGCAGTACGGCGCCCGAGGCCGCCGCGTACCGCCGTGACAGCTCCACCGGCACCTCCGGGTCGTCGGCGCCGTGCACCAGCGTGACCGGCACCCGGGGCGGCGGGGCCGTCAGCGGGTCCGCCGCCCGTACGTCCGCCCCGCCGAGCAGCTCGTCGACCGCGTCCCCGCTCAGCCGCAGCTCGCGCGCAAGCGCGAGGTCGGCGACGGGCGCCACGGCCACCACCGCGTCCACGCCGGGTACGCCCGCCGAGGCCAGCAGCAGCGCGAGGTGCCCGCCGGCCGAGTGCCCGACGACGATGTGCCGGGCCGCGCCCCGTCCCCCGACGGCCACCGCCCGCACGGCGTCGTCGTAGGTGACGGGCCAGCCGCCGCCCCCGCCGACCCGCCGGTACTCGGCCAGGGCGACGCCGGTGCCGCCGGACGCCAACGCGGCGGCCAGCGGGGCGAGGTGACGCCGGTCGTACGCCTCCCGCCAGAACCCGCCGTGCAGCAGCGTCACTCCCATCGGGCAGCCCGGCGCCCCGTAGAAGTCGACGACCTGGCTGGGGTGCGCCCCGTACGCCACGGTCCTGTCCGGCGGTACGGGGGCGAGCGCGAGCAGCGCCGCCTCCTCGCTCATGCCAGCACCTCCCCCAGCACCCGCGCCGCCCGCTCCGCCTCCGCGAAGGACGTGTAGAGCGGTGCGAAGCCGAAGCGCAGCACGTCCGGTGGCCGGAAGTCGCCGACGACGCCGCGCCGGACGAGCTCCGATGCCACGTCGTTCGCGTCCGCGCAGCGCAGCGACACCTGGCCGCCGCGTTCGGCGTGCGCGGCCGGGGTGACGGACTCGAGCCGTCCGGGCGGCACATGCTCTGCGGCGCAGCGCAGGAAGAAGTCGGTCAGGGCGAGGCTCTTGGCCCGTACGGCCGCGAGGCCGACCCCGTCCCACACGCCGAGGGCGGCGTCCAGGGCGAGCAGCGAGAGGATCTCCGGCGTGCCGACGCGCCCGCGCACCACGCCGTCGGCGGGGGTGTGTGCCGGGGCCATCGCGAAGGGGTCCGCGTGCGAATTCCAGCCGGGCAGCGGGGAGTCGAAGCGGTCCTGGAGCTCGCGGCGCACATACAGGAAGGCGGGTGAACCGGGGCCGCCGTTGAGGTACTTGTACGTGCACCCGACCGCGAGTCCGACGCCGTGCGCGTCCAGCTCCACCGGCAGCACGCCCGCGCTGTGGCACACGTCCCACACCGCCCACGCCCCGGCGGCGTGCACAGCCGCAGTCGTGCCGGGCAGGTCGTGCAGGCGTCCGGTGCGGTAGTCGACGTGGTTGACGAGCGCGACGGCCGTACGGGGCCCGGCCTCCGCCGCCATCGCACCGGCCGCGACCGCCCGCAGCCGGCAGCCGGTCATGCGGGCCGCGGACGCGGCGATGTAGCCGTCGGTGGGGAAGGTCGCCTCGTCGACGAGGATCTCGTCGCGGCCGCCGCCCGCGAGGCGTACCGCGGCGACAACCGCCTTGAACACATTGACACTTGTCGAGTCACCGGCCACGACCTGTCCCGGCGCGGCCCCGAGGAGCCGGGCGATGCGGTCGCCCGTACGCTCCGGTGCGGTCCACCAGCCGCAGGTGTCCCAGGCGCGGATGCGCTGCTGCCCCCACTCGCGCCCGACGGCCTCCGCGAGGCGCGGGGCGACCGCGCGGGGCAGGGCGCCGAGCGAGTTGCCGTCGAGGTAGACCGTGTCGTCGTCCAGGACGAACTCCTCGCGCTTGCCGCGCAGTTCGTCCGCCGCGTCCAGGGCCGCCGCCTCGGCGGCGAGGTCAGACATGGCTGCGCGCCGTCCACAGCTCGGGGAACACGCTCTTCGCCGCCCGTTTCTCCAGCCAGGCCACCCCCGACGAGCCGCCCGTGCCCGGCTTGGCGCCCATCGCTCTGCGGGTCGCCACCAGATGGTCGTTGCGCCAGCGCCACACCAGCTCCGCGACCTCGGTCAGGGCCTCGCCCAGCCGGCACTCGTCACTGCCCTGGTCGCCCGCGTAGATCCGCTGCCACACCGTCTCGACCGCCGGGTCGGCCGCGTACCGCTCGACGACGTCCCGTTCGCGCACGGCGCCGGGTATCGCATGGCCGCGGCGCGCGAGCCAGCGCAGGACCTCGTCGTACAGGCTCGGCTCGCGCATCGCCTTCTCCAGCTCCGCGTGGACGGCCGGCGCGGCCCGGTACGGGACCAGCAGGGCCGGCGACTTCTCGCCCAGCAGGAACTCCAGCCGCCGGTACATCGCCGACTGGAAGCCGGACGCCTCGCCGAGCGCGGAACGGTACGCGTTGAACTGATGTGGCGTCAGATGCGCCAGAGGCTTCCACGACGCGTTGAGCGACTCCAGCTCGTAGCCGGAGCGCTTGAGCGCGGCCATCACGGTGGGTACGTCGTCCTCGCGCAGGGCCCGTGCGGCCGTCTCCCACTCGTGCACGAGAACCGTGAACCACAGCTCCATCACCTGGGTCGTGACCAGGAAGGCCATCTCGCCCGGGTCGTCGGAGAGCGGCCGCTGCAAATGGCTGAGCACGGAGGCCCGGACGTAGTCCTCGTACGGGGTCGTACCGCCGAAGTCGAGGTTCGGAGCCCTGTCCTGTGGTGCGGAACTCATGTCGCCTCCCCTGCCGTTGCTCCCGGGATCGCCGGGTACGCGGCGATCATCCGGCCCGGGAGCGGACACGGCAAGGGGGCGACGCCGTCGGCTCAGCCGTGGGCTCAGCCCAGCGTGTTGGCGGCCGTCGGCGAGCTGTCGCGCAGGAACGTCGAGCAGCGCTCGTACTCCTCCTGCTCCCCGATCGCCTGCGCGGCCCGCGCGAGCGCGTGCAGGGCGCGCAGGAAGCCGCGGTTGGGCTCGTGCTCCCACGGCACCGGGCCGTGGCCCTTCCAGCCGTTGCGGCGCAGCGCGTCGAGGCCGCGGTGGTAGCCGGTACGGGCGTAGGCGTACGACTCGACGACCCGGCCGCCCTCGAACGCGTCGTCCGCGAGCTGCGCCCAGACGAGCGAGGACACGGGGTACTTGGCGGCGACCTCGGCGGGGGCCGCCCCGGAGGCGAGCAGCTCGCGCGGCTCGGGGTCGTCGGGCAGGTGGGTCGGGGACGGTCCCCCGAGCAGGTTCTCGTGAATGGCCATGGCCTCCACGGTAACGCTGCGCTTGCGGCTGTGTTTTCCGGGTGCGGCGCCGTTTCCCCGCCTTCGGCGGGTGCTCCCCGAAGGGGGCGTGCCCCACAACGGCGCCGCACCCGGCATCGCGTGCCGCTACACGTCCTCCGGCGACGCGGCCCCGCAATGCCGCACCCCCTCCGCCGGCCGCCGCCGAACCACCCGCACCGGCCGAACCGCGGCGACAGCCAACACCGCACCCCCCACCAACATCCCCGCACACCACACCATCGCCCTCTGGAACCCCGCCCCGAACGCGACCGGGTCGCGATACGCCCCCACCGGCATCCCCGCGGCCAGCGGCAACGCCGCGACCGCCACCAGGCTCGCCGCCCGCGCCGCCGCGTTGTTGATGCCGCTCGCGAGCCCCGCCCGGGCCACGTCCACGGACGCCAGCACCGTCGCCGTCAGCGGCGCGACCAGCAGCACCATGCCCAGCCCCAGCACCACCAGCGCGGGCAGCACGTCCCGCCAGTACACCGCGCCCGCCCCCACCCGGGCCATCAGCAGCATCCCCACCGCGCACAGCAACGGCCCGACCGTGAGCGGGATCCGGGGCCCGATCGCCTGGCCGAGCCGCCCGGAACGCGCCGACAGCAGCAGCATCAGCACCGTCGTCGGCAGCAGCGCCGTCCCCGCGACCAGCGCGGACCACCCGACCACGATCTGGAGCTGGAGCACCGACAGGAAGAAGAAGCCGCCGAAAGCCGCGTACACGCACACCGTGACCGCGTTGACCGCGGAGAACATCCGGCTCGAGAAGATCTCCGGCGGCAGCATGGGATCGTCCAACCGCCGCTCGACGTACGCGAACACCACACCCACCACCACGCCCCCGACCCCCGTGCCGATCACCACCGAAGAGGCACCCTGCTCCGGGGCGGCGATCAGCGCGTACGTCACCAGCGCGAGCGCGAGCGCGCCGAGTGCCGCGCCCAGGACGTCGAACCGGCCGTGCGCGGCCGGGTCCCGGGTCTCCGGGACGTGCCGCATGGCCACCGGTACGCACACGGCGGCGACCGGCAGGTTGATCAGGAACACCCAGCGCCAGCCGGGCCCGTCCACGAGCCAGCCGCCCACGAACGGCCCGACGGCCGTGGCCACTCCGCCCAGCCCCGACCAGGCACCCACCGCACCGGCCCGGTCGTCGGGGTGGAAGACCGCCTGGATCAGCGCGAGCGAACCGGGGGTGAGGAGCGCCCCGCCGATGCCCTGGAGCGCCCGGGCGGCGATGAGCACCCCCGCGGTCGGAGCGATCCCGCACAGCAGCGAGGCGATCGCGAACCACACCACGCCGACGACGAACACCCGGCGCCGCCCGAACCGGTCGCCCAGCGCACCGCCGAGCAGGATGAGCCCGGCGAGGGTGAGCATGTAGGCGTTGACGGTCCACTGCAGGACGTCCAGGCCCGCGTGCAAATCACTGCCGATGTGCGGCAGCGCGACATTGACGACGGTGCTGTCCAGCATGGCCATGCCCGAACCGAGAACGGCCGTCAGCAGCACATAGCGCCCGGCGGGGGTGCGAAGACGCACACCAGCGAATTCGCTCATGCCCGGATCATCCCCCGCCGGGCCCGCACCGGCCATACGAATACGAAGAAGGGGCCCGGCACCACAACGGTGCCGGGCCCCTCCGCGCAAACAGTTACTTCAGCTTCGTGCCCGTGGCGCGCAGGTCCGCACAGGCCTTGGTGACGCGCTCGGCCATGCCCGCCTCGGCCAGCTTGCCCCAGGTGCGCGGGTCGTAGGTCTTCTTGTTGCCGACCTCGCCGTCGACCTTCAGCACACCGTCGTAGTTCTGGAACATGTGCGCCGCGACGGGGCGGGTGAAGGCGTACTGGGTGTCGGTGTCGAGGTTCATCTTCACGACGCCGTTCTCCAGCGCGGTGCGGATCTCCTCCGCCGTGGAGCCGGAGCCGCCGTGGAAGACGAAGTCGAACGGGTCCTGCTTGCCGTGCTTGGCGGCGATGCCGTCCTGGAGGTCGCGCAGCAGCTCCGGACGCAGCACGACGTTGCCCGGCTTGTAGACGCCGTGGACGTTGCCGAAGGAGGCGGCCAGCAGGTAGCGGCCCTTCTCGCCCAGGCCCAGCGCCTCGACGGTCTTCTCGACGTCGGCGACGGTGGTGTACAGCTCGTCGTTGATCTCGTGGGAGACGCCGTCCTCCTCGCCGCCGGTCGGGGTGATCTCGACCTCGAGGATGATCTTCGCCTTCACGGCCTCGGCCAGCAGCTCCTTGGCGATGGCCAGGTTCTCGTCGAGCTTCTCGGCGGAGCCATCCCACATGTGGGACTGGAACAGCGGGTTCTGGCCGGCGGCCACGCGCTCCTGGGAGATCGCGAGCAGCGGACGCACGTACCCGTCGAGCTTGTCCTTCGGGCAGTGGTCGGTGTGCAGCGCGATGTTCACCGGGTACTTCTTGGCGACGACGTGCGCGAACTCGGCGAGCGCGACGGCACCCGAGACCATGTCCTTGCTGTACTGACCGCCCAGGAACTCCGCGCCACCGGTGGAGATCTGGATGATGCCGTCGCTCTCGGCCTCGGCGAAACCGCGGAGAGCGGCGTGCAGAGTCTGCGTCGAGGTCACGTTGATGGCCGGGTAGGCGAACTTGCCTGCCTTCGCCCGGTCGAGCATCTCGTTGTAGACCTCGGGGGTTGCGATGGGCATCTGTCCGCTCCTTGTTGTGCGCTGTGGGCGAGTACGGGGCCCTGACCTAGGGGGCGACGGTCATCGTCGTCCCCATCCTCCCAGACTCCCCGAATTACTCCACATGAGGCTCGGCACGCTCATATGAGAGGGGGGTGAGGTTTCACGTGAAACCTCACCCCCCTCTACAGCCCAGACCGTCAGCCCAGGTCGAGGTCGCCGAGCGAGTACCCCGTCACATAGCGCAGCCCGGCGTCGGCGATGGCCTGCGCGGCCCCGCGGTCGACGATCGTGGCCACCGCGACAACCTCCGCACCGGCCTCGCGGGCCGCCTCGACGGCGGTCAGCGGGGACCCGCCGGTGGTCGAGGTGTCCTCGACCACCAGGACCCGGCGGCCCTTGATGTCCGGGCCCTCGATCCGGCGCTGCATGCCGTGCGTCTTCTGCGCCTTGCGCACCACGAAGGCGTCGAGCTTGCGGCCCCGCGCGGCAGCGGCGTGCAGCATCGAGGCGGCGACCGGGTCGGCGCCGAGGGTGAGCCCGCCGACCGCGTCGTACTCCAGGTCGGCGGTGGCGTCCAGCATCACCTGGCCGACCAACGGCGCGGCCTCCGCGTCCAGGGTGATCCGGCGCAGGTCGATGTAGTAGTCGGCCTCCTTGCCGGAGGAGAGGGTCACCTTGCCGTGAACCACGGCCTTGTCCTTGATCTGCTGAAGCAGGGCGTCGCGCGCGTCGGTCATGTGCACGAGCTTAGGCCAGCTGCCGCCACGTCCACGTCGTGGAGATCTCCAGCGGATCGATGGGCGTGACCAGGCGCGGCAGGGTGTTCAGCCCGTTCGGCGGACCGGACTGGGGCTCCACGCACACGGCTGCTTCCTGCTCGTCGTAGACGACGACCCACTCGGCACGACTGGTGACCTGCACCTCGAACGCACCCGGCCAGGTGAGGGTGACATGGACGCCGTCGGGCATCCCGAAGCAGTCGTCCCAGGGGCCGGGGAGGGGGTCGATGCGGCGGCCCGTCGGCAGGTGGTCGCCGCCGCGCTCCTCCTGCCACTCCGCCTTGAAGTCGATCTCGACGTCCCCGCCCGTGCCGAGGTTCCGCAGGAACCAGGGATGCCAGCCCGCCTGGGCCGGGAAGGAGTCGGACGCCGCCTCGACGCCCATGGTCAGCGTCAGGGAATTCTCCGTCAGTTCCGCCAACTGGGTGACCCGGCCGGGGTACGGCCAGGGCTCGGCGAGGTCGTAGGTGAAGGCGGCCGAGTCGGTGTCCGCGCGGGCGGTACGCCAGGCCGTGTCACGGCCGGTGCCATGGATGGCGTGCGGCGGGGAGTTGACCGGCAGCTGGTGCAGCTCGCCGCCGTTGCGGAAGCGGCCGCGGTCGGTACGGCCGCACCACGGAACCATCGGGAAACAGCCGTACTTGGCGCCCTGCCGCAGGAGTTCGATGCCATCGACCTTCAGGCTGCTGACGCGGCAGCCATCGGCCGGGTCGAAGGTCGCCTCGGCGTTCCCGGCCACGAGCGAGATGTTCTCAGTGTTCACGCTCCGACCATAGGCAGAGCAGGCGGAGAACGTCAGCGGCGGCGGCGCAGGACACGGCCCACGACGACCGCCGACGCGAGCACCGCGGCAGCGGCCGGTGCGGCCCACCGCAGGGCCGCACGCCCGGTCGTCGTCTCCGGCGCGGGCACGGGCGCGTACCGCCCCCGCGGCGGCGCGTGGTCGACCTCCTCCGCGCTGCGCCCGATCATCGTGCGCCGCGCGTGGGCCGCCTCGGCGGGCGGCTCCTCCTCGTCCTGGGGCACGGTGTCCGGGACGGCCTCGGCGACCTTGACGTCCTCGACGATCTCGGCCGTCTCCGCCACCGTCTCCATCTCCGCCGCCGTCTCCGGCTCCGCGGACGCGGACAGCTCCTCCGCCAGCGCGGCGCCGAAGCGGTCCAGCAGGCGCTTCGCGACCGCCTGGGCGGTCTTGTCGTCGAACTCGGCCAGCCGGCCCGCGCCGACGACCGATCCCGTGCAGGCCAGGCGCGTTCCGTCGGGTGCCGCCGTCGGCCGGACGGTGAGTGCGAACGTCACCGTGGCCGCGCCGCGGGCCTCCGTGCCCTCGCCGGAGAGCTCGAAGAGCCCGTCGCGCTCCGTCAGCCGGAACGACCCCCGGTAGGTGATCGTGGACCCGCCGATGCGCACCCGCAGCCGTCCCGCGACCGCGTCGTTCCGGTCGTCCCCGGCGTCCCTCTGCAGACCCGGAACGCACCGGGCGATGCGCGCGGGATCGGCGAGGGCCCGCCGGACCGCGCCGACGGGAACCGGAACGAACACCTCATGCTCCATGGCAAGCGAGCCTACCCATCGGTTCGCCTGCCAGGGAACAGTCGAACGACCCGTCAGTCGCCCACCGTGAAGCGCTCGCCCACGTGCTGCGGCTTCTCGATCTCGTCGACGACCGCCACCGCGTAGTCCTCCGCGGAGATACGGCTGTTGCCGTCCTTGCCCACGACCAGGTCGTCCAGGGCGGTGCGGTACGTGCCGGAGCGCTCGCCGGGCTCGATCAGCGCGGCGGGGCTGATGTTGGTCCAGCGCACGTCGCTGACGGTGCGGTAGTAGTCCAGCGCGTCGCCGTGCGCGTGCATGATCTGGAGCAGGAACTCGGGCAGCCCCTCCTTGTCCCAGACCTGCTTGCCGTCGGGGGTGCGGAGCGAGCCCGCGCCGCCGACCGCGATCACGCGCGGGGCGGCGTCACCGAGCGTACGGACGCCCGCGACCAGCGACTTGGCGGCCGGCGCGATGGTCGCGACGTGGCCGGGGCCGTCGCCGCCGCCGACCGCGCTGACGACGACGTCCTGGCCGACGGCCGCGGCGGCCACGGACGCCGGGTCGAGAACGTCACCGGTGGTGACGGTGAGCAGGTCGTGCTGCTCGGTGACCTTCTTGGGGTCGCGGACGACCGCGGTCACCTGGTGGCCCCGGCCGAGCGCCTCGCGCAGGATGCGGCCGCCGATGGTGCCGGTGGCACCGAAGAGTGCAATCTTGGACATGGAAGTCATCTCCCGTGGAATATGTTGAAAAAGCTTGAAATTGGATTAATTGCCATGCTCGTCGAGGGCCCTGCCGAGCGCTCGTGCGGAGGTCATCGGTCCGCCCAGCCGCCGTACTCCGCCGTCGGGCGTGTGCAGCAGCAGGGTGGGGAAGCTGTCGACGCCGAGCCTGCGGACCTCGCGGAAACCCTCCAGCGCCTCCCGGCGGCTGTCCGGGTCGGCGTACGCGGCGACCGCCGCGTCGGCGTCCACCCCGTCGAGCCCCTCGGCGACCTTCCGCAGCGTGGCCGGCTCGGACAGGCTCTGCCCGTCCCGGTACCAGGCCCGCTGCAGGGCGCCCGCGAACTCCAGCGCCCGTCCGGGCGCCTGCCGGGACAGGGCGACGAGCGCCGTGGCCGCGTCGGCGGAGTCGAGGACGGACGTGCCTTCGGCGAACGCCCTGGCGTAGCCCTCGCCGAAGACCGCACCGGTCAGCTCCGCGATGCGCATGTCCGACTGCGGGATGTACGGGTAGGCCGAGACCGGCTTCGCCGCGGGCCCGGTGAACAGCCCGCCGCTGATCACCCTCAGATCCAGGCGGCCGGCGTTCGCCTCCGCGAACTCGCGCACCGTCGGCCCGAAGCCGTAGCACCAGCCGCAGTACGCGTCGAAGGCGTAGGTGACCTGCACCTTGTTCACCTTGTGAACCTCATTCACCCTGTTCACCTCATTCACCAAAAGTCGTTGTCCGTAGAACCACTGTGGTTCGTGATGACCACGCTAGGCAGGGACAACGGGCACGACCAGGTAGCCTGAGGTCTTCTCATGGTGAAAAAGCGACACCGACGACACACGGACATCGTCGAGCTGACCTACCAGCCCCCGCCCGGGACCCCGGCGGGGCTCGAGGTGATGACGCTCGCGACCCTGCGCGAGCGGGCGCCCGAGGGGCTGCTGCCCAGCCCCCAGCGGCTGGACTTCCACCAGATCGTCGCCGTCGACTCCGGGGCCACCGCGCACACCGTGGACTTCACCGGCTACTGGCTCACCGAGGGCTCGGTGCTGTGGGTGCGCCCCGGCCAGGTCCAGCAGTTCGGGGACCCGGCGGCGATCGAGGGCACCGTCGTCCTCGTCCAGCCGGGCTTCCTGCCGCCCGGCACGGCCGTCGCGGAGGTGGCGGACGACCCCTTCCGCCCGGTGCTCCGCCAGCCCGTCGGCGCGGACCGCGAAGCCGTCTTCTGCGCCGTACGGCACCTCGCCGCGGACTTCCGCACCGGTGCGGGGCTGCCCGTCGACGTCCACGCCGACGTCCTGCGGCACCTGTTCTCCGTGCTGGTGCTGCGCCTCGCGCACCTCACCACCCCCGTGGGCAGCAGCGTCCCGTCACCGGGCGACGCGTTCGTACGCTTCCGCGCGGCCGTCGAGCGCGACTTCGCCTCCACCCACCGCGTCACCGACTACGCCCGGGCGCTCGGCTACGCGCCGCGCACCCTCTCGCGCGCGACGCTGGCCGCCGCCGGGGTGGGCGCCAAGGAGTTCGTCGACCGGCGCGTGATGCTGGAGGCCAAGCGGCTGCTCGCGCACAGCGACCTGCCGGCCGCCCGCATCAGCGAACGGCTCGGCTTCGACGACGCCGCGAACTTCTCCAAGTTCTTCCACCACCGCGCAGGCCTCTCCCCGGGCGCTTTCCGCACGTCACTGGGCTGAGGACCTGGGCCCTCAGTAGCGCGGGTGCATCAGTGTGGACGGCAACAGCCCCGGCACCCGCTCCCGTTCGGCGGCGCGCGCGCCCTCCTCGAGCGCCCCCTGGGTGAGGGTGTCCAACTCGGGCCGTTCCCCGGGCAGTCGGAGGTCCACCGGTTCACGGGAGGCCACCAGCATCCCCCAGTCCCCCTGGCGGCCCGGCACCCGGTAGGGCGCGGTGCGCAGGCCCACGGAGCGTACGGTCGCGTCCGCCGTCCAGAAGGCGTGCGCCTGCGTGCCGAGTGCGCCCGCGTGCACCGCCAGCCGCCCGTCCGCCGCCAACTGCCGCGCCACCAGCCCGTAGAACTCCTGCGAGTAGAGCTTGGACCCCGCCGTGCCCAGCGGGTCGGGCAGGTCGCAGACCACCACGTCGTACGGGTCCGCGTCCGCGGGGCGCCCGCGCAGCCACTCGAAGATCCCGGCACCGTCCACCGACACCCGGTGGTCGCGGAAGGCATCGTGGTTGAGCGCGGCGAGCCCCGGGTCGAAGCGGGCCAGCCGCACCACGGCGGCGTCGGGCTCGACGACGGTCACCGAGGCCACGTCGTCGTACCGCAGCACCTCGCGCAGCGCGAGCCCGTCGCCCCCGCCCAGCACCAGGACCCGCCGGTGCGGGCCGGCCATCGCGGGGTGGACGAGCGCCTCGGGGTAGCGGGAGTCGTCGCCCCCGCCGGCCCGCAGCCGCCCGTCCAGGAAGAGCGAGAGCGGCTTGCCGCTCGCCCCGCCGCCGGTGACCACGACCTCCTGGAGATCCGTCTGCACGGCGATGCGCACGTCCGCCCCGTACACCGCGTGCCGCGCGGCCCGCTCGAACGGGCCGGTGAGCACGGAACAGACGGCCAGCAGCACCAGCACCAGGCCGTTGGCCGTGACCAGGACCCAGCGCGCCCGTGCGCTCAGGTCGCGGTGGAAGAGCCAGAGCACCAGGGCCCCGCCCGCGACGGCGTTGACCGCGCCGGTCACCAGCGCGCCCGTCAACTGCCCCAGCACCGGCAGCAGCAGGAAGGGGAAGGCGAGCCCGCCGACCAGCGCCCCCACGTAGTCGGCGGCGAAGAGGTCGGCGACCGCGCCGCCCGCGTCCTGCCGGCGGATGCGCTGGATGAGGGTCATCAACAGGGGCACCTCGGCCCCGATCAGCACCCCGATGGCGAGCGAGAAGGCCACGAGGGCGAGCCGCGCCTGGCCGTACCAGGCGAAGCACGCGTACAGCGCCATGGCCGACAGCCCGCCGAGCAACGCGAGCACCGCCTCGACCAGCGCGAACCCGACCGCCGCTCTGCCGCGAAGGTGTTTGGCGAGCAACGAGCCGACGCCCATGGCGAAGACCATCACCGACAGCACGACGGACGCCTGGGTGACGGAGTCGCCGATGAGGTACGAGGCCAGGGCGACCAGTTCCAGCTCGTAGACCAGCCCGCAGGCGGCGCAGACGAAGACGGTGGTCAGCACCAGGAGGCGGCCGAGGCCTGCCGGTACGGGCAGTCGCGCTGGTACCGGACGGTAGATCATGCGGGAACGCTACGTCACGATCCGGCAACTTCCTGTCACCCACAAGAGTTCAATGCGCGCGCCCCCCGGGCCAGTTGACCCTTCCGGCGCCCGACAGGCCCGACGCGCCTGGCGCGCCCGACGCGACCGGCGGGGCGCAGCCGACGCGCACGTCCACCCGGGTGCGGGTGACGACCAGCCGGCCCTCCTGCGGGTAGGCGTGCCAGGTGCGCCATCTGACCTCGCCGTCGCAGCGCTGGGCGAGCAGTGCGGTGAAGGCGTGCGGGCTGCCGGGAAACGTTCCGGCCAGGCCCTGCGGGTGCTCGGCCACCAGGGCCAGGAGCTCCTGTGCGCGCCCCGCGAACGAGCACTGCGACAGGGTCTCGACGCGCGCCGCGAACTCGTACTCCCACGATCCGACGCGCTTGGCGACCCCCAGCGGCAGCGGGGTGCTGCTGCCGGGTATGCACGCGACCGTCTCGGAGCACACTCCGCCGTCCTCCTCCTGGAGCAGCACCTGGTGGGAGGCGCCGAGCAGCCGCAACTGTACGGCGGCCCCGGCGAATTGGAGGTCGAGCACGGCCAGCGCCGGCAGGGGCTCCCTGCCGAGACACCACGCGAGATCCGCCGCACGGGTGTCGGTATAGCTGGTTTTCAGGGTCGTGAGCATGGGGTGGGCTCCGCGAGCGAGCAGTGGAGAAGGGTGGCCGGCCCGCCTCTGGGAGGACCAGGTCTTCGAGTGCGCCGGCTGATGTCCAACGGGGGAGGACTCCGGTTCCGCTTGAGAGGCTTTCAAGGAATCCATGGAGTTTCCCCTGAATGTGCCCCCGAATGTGAGGGGTGGATAAATCTAGCGGGCGCGCACAGCATTTTTACCCATCATCGGCGATTTTCCATCCACCTGCGGGACGCACAGTTCAAACGTTCAACAAAATTGCGCCCGGCGGAAGTTGGACTCCGCCGGGCGCATATGCGGCTGGACCAGGGCCAGTTGCAAATCCCCTGCTCAAACAGCCTTTACCAACTTCTCCACGGCCTCGAGAACGGACTCCTCACGCTTGCAGAACGAGAAGCGCACCAGATGAGAAGGAGCGCCGGGTCGCACGTAGAAGGCGGATGTCGGAATCGCCACCACCCCGGCGCGCAAAGGGAGTTCACGGCAGAATCGCACGCCGTCCGCGTGCCCCCATGCGCGGATGTCCGCCTGCAGGAAATACCCGGCATCCGCGCGGTACGGGCGCAACCCGGCGCGCGTCAGTCCCTCGCTCAGGACATCGCGGTTGCGCCCCAGCGTCCGCCGCAGCCCCGCCGCCCACTCCTCCACGCCCCCCAGCGTCCGCGCCAGCGGCTTCTGGAACGGGGCACCCGAGGTGTACGTCAGGAACTGCTTCGCCCCCATGACCGCCGCCACCAACGGGGCCGGCCCGCACACCCAGCCGACCTTCCAGCCGGTGACGCTGAAGGTCTTGCCCGCCGACGAGATGGTCAGCGTCCGCTCCCGCATGCCCGGCAGCGCGGCGATCGTCCGGTGCTCGAGGCCGTCGTAGACGAGGTGCTCGTACACCTCGTCCGTCACCACCGTCAGATCGTGCTCCAGCACCACCTCCGCCACGGCGGCCAGTTCGGCGGCGGTGAACACCTTGCCCGTCGGATTGTGCGGTGTGTTCAGCATCAGCACACGCGTCCGCGACGTGACCGCGGCCCGCAGCGCGTCGACATCGAGAACGAAGCGGTCGTCCTCCTCCGCGAGCGGCACACCCACCAGCTTCGCCCCCGCAAACCGCGCCCCCGCCGGATAGGCGTCGTAGCACGGGTCGAAGGCCAGCACCTCGTCCCCCGGATCGCACATGCCCAGCAGCGCCGCGGCCAGCGCCTCGGTGGCCCCGGTGGTCACCGCCACCTCGTCCTGCACCCGGTATTCCAGCCCGTACCGCCGCAGCTGATGGGCCGCCACCGCCTCGCGCAGCTCCGGCGTGCCCTGCGCGGGCGGGTACTGGTTGACCCCCGCGAGCACCGCCTCGGCGACCTCCTCCAGCAGGGCGCGCGGACTGTCCAGTTCGGGCACCCCCTGCCCCAGGTTCACCGCACCCGTGCGCTTCGCCAGCTCGGTCATCTCCGTGAACACCGACGTGCCCACACCCGCGACCCGCGCCGCAGGCCTGAAGTCCGTACGCATCCGGCCCTCCCCATGTGTCCGTATTCTGATCGCCCTTCACCCTAGGCCGGTGCCGCCAGCCGGGTGGAAGCCGCGACCCGTACGGGCGTGACGCACCGCGCGCGCGAGGCGCGGGCAGCATGGTCGGTATGCCCGCCCGTCCCCCACGCCGCACCGGCGTCCCCGCGGGCCCGGCCAGCGACACCCGTACCGGAGGTGCCCCCGTGTCAGCCGATACCGCCATCCCCGTACGCACTCCGGAACCACGCCGCGCCCCCCAGGGCGGCCACCTCCGCCGCAGGGACCGCGTCCGCGAGGCACTGCGCCGGGCCGCACCGGCACTCGCGCTCTACGCCACGGCCCGGGTGACAGGACTGGCAGTGATGGCCTCCTGGGCCTGGGCCATCGGCCGCCATCCGCGCACGCTGCTCGGCCACTCCTGGGACGGCATCTGGTACGCGGGCATCGCCCGCAACGGCTACGGCCTGATCGTCCCGTCCCCCACCTCCCATGGCGTGATCTTCAACGACCTGGCGTTCTTCCCGCTCTTCCCCGGCCTCGTCCACGCCATGACGACCGTCCTCCCCCTCACCGTCGTCACCTCCGGCCTGCTCGTCTCCTGGACCGCGGCCACAGCCGCGGCCTGGGGCGTCTACGCGGTCGGCGAGCACCTGCACGGCCGCCGGATCGCCACCCTGCTCGTCCTCCTGTGGGGCCTGCTCCCCCACGCCATCGTGCAGACCATGGGCTACACCGAGTCGCTCATGACCGCCCTCGCCGCCTGGGCCCTCTACGCGCTCCTCACCCGACGCCCGCTGTGGGCCGGCGCGCTCGCCCTGGCCGCCGGGCTCTCCCGGCCCAACGCCGTCGCCGTCGCCGTCGCCGTCTGCTGCACCACCGCGCTCACCCTGTGGCGGGAACCGCACGCCCGCCGGGACTGGCGGATGTGGACCGGCGCCGCCCTCGCCCCGCTCGGCTGGGCCGGCTATGTGATCTGGGCCGGGTACCGCTCCGGCGGCGGGCCGCTCGGCTACTTCGAGGTCCAGCGACGCTGGGGCTCGCGCTTCGACTTCGGGGCCGACGCCCTGCGCTTCGTCCGCCACCTGCTCGTCGGCCGCGACTGCCTCGCCTACTACGGCTCCCTGGCCGTCCTGGCCGCCGCCCTCGTGGTGCTCGTCCTGTTCGTCCTGGACCGCCCGCCCACGGCCCTGCTCTGCTACGTGCTCGTCCTGTGCGTCATCGCCGTCGGCGGCTCCAGCTACTTCGCCTCCAAGCCGCGCTTCCTGCTCCCGGCCTTCCCGCTGCTGATCCCCCTGGCCCTGGGCATGGCGAGAGCCCGGCCGCGCACCACCGTCGTGACGGTCGGCGCGCTGGCCGGGCTCTCGTTCGTCTACGGGACGTACCTGCTGACGATCGCCCGCATCCCCATTTGAACCCTCCCCCAGCTGAAGCAGGGGGATTCCTGACTCAGGAAGCCCCACAGGTCAGCGACCTGAAAGGTCTTACTCCCTCAACACCAGCCGGGACGGAACCTGCCCGGTTCGGTACAGCAAAGCCAGGTACTGCCGCGTTGGCTTGGTTCTCGCTCAACACACCGTGCGCGCATGGCCCTTGCAACGCACGACGGCCACCTTACCCGACCGTGCGGGGCCGACTACTCCTCGTCGTCGCCCTCGATCTCGGACTCGAGACCCAGCTGCTCCACGAGCCACTTGTCGAACTCGATCGAGGCCCGCACCCAGCTGACCGTGCTGGACACGAAGTGCTCCAGCGCAACGCCGACGCCGATCAGCATCTGCGCCTCGCCGATCAGACGGACGGTGCCGTCGTCATTCGTGTGCGTGTAGACCTTCGGCCACAGGGTCCGCCGGTTCCAGTCGTCGATCGCCTCGAGGAGCTTGCTCTTCTCCTCGATGGCGTGCGGCCGGTCGTAGAACGTACGCACCGAGAAGACCTGCTGCTCGTCCTCTCCGCGGAACATGAAGTACGTACGGAACTGCTCCCACGGCGCCGCGAGGTCGCCCTCGTCGTCGACGAGGTATTTCAGCTCCATCTGCTCCAGCAGCTGCTTGACCAGATCCTGGTCGGGGATGACAGGGCCGGTCGGGCCCTCGGGCTGCGGCTCGGGCTGGCCCCCGAAATTCGGAATCGAGGACGGGTCGATGCTCACCGTGGATTTCCCTTCGTGCGGATACGGCCATCCTCCCCCACACCAGCCCCTGCCCCGCAACCCCTCGCACACGCGTCGCCCACGTGCCTTTTTCGGTTTTTACTCGGCCGTCACCGATTTATGCACCGATTTATGAGGCCGTCACCGACAGCCCCTCGCCCCAGCCCGGGACCCGGTCGACCTTCACCGTGTCGCCGTCCCGTACGTCACCGGCCAGGATCGCCCGCGCCAGTTGGTCGCCGATCGCCGTCTGCACCAGGCGCCGCAGCGGACGGGCCCCGTACGTGAGATCCGGCGCCTCCGCCTCGCCGTCGTGCCCCAGCGAGGCCAGCCACCGCAGCGCGGGCTCGCTCACGTCCAGCGTCAGCCGGCGCTCGGCGAGACGCCGCTGCAACTGGCCGACCTGGATCTGCGCGATCCGCTCCAGCTGGTTCACGCCCAGCGGGTGGAACACCACGATGTCGTCGAGCCGGTTCAGGAACTCGGGACGGAAGGACGCCCGCACCGTCTCCAGTACCCGCTCCTTCTTCTGCTCCTCCTTGAGCAGCGGATCGACGAGGAAGGTCGAGCCGAGGTTGGAGGTCAGGATCAGGATCACGTTGCGGAAGTCGACCGTCCGCCCCTGCCCGTCGGTCAGCCGCCCGTCGTCCAGCACCTGCAACAGGATGTCGAAGACCTCGTGGTGCGCCTTCTCCACCTCGTCCAGCAGCACGACGGTGTACGGACGGCGGCGCACCGCCTCCGTCAGCTGGCCGCCCTCCTCGTAGCCGACGTAGCCGGGAGGCGCGCCGACCAGCCGGGCCACCGAGTGCTTCTCGCTGTACTCGCTCATGTCGATGCGGACCATGGCCCGCTCGTCGTCGAAGAGGAAGTCGGCGAGCGCCTTGGCCAGCTCCGTCTTGCCGACGCCCGTGGGCCCGAGGAAGAGGAACGACCCGGTGGGACGGTCCGGGTCCGCGACCCCCGCCCGCGACCGGCGCACGGCGTCGGACACCGCTCGTACGGCCTCCTCCTGCCCGATCAGCCGCCGGCCGAGCTCCTCCTCCATGCGCAGCAGCTTCTGTGTCTCGCCCTCGAGCAGCCGGCCGGCCGGGATGCCCGTCCAGGCGGCCACGACCTCGGCGATGTCGTCGGGCCCGACCTCCTCCTTGACCATCAGGTCCTTGGCCGCCGCCTCCTGCTCCGCCTCGGCCTCGGCCTTCGCGGCCTCCTCCAGCTCGCGTTCCACGGCCGGGATCTCGCCGTACAGCAGCTTGGACGCGGTGTCGAAGTCGCCGTCGCGCTGCGCTCGTTCGGCCTGGACGCGCAGTTCGTCCAGCCGCTCCTTCAGCTCACCGACCCGGTTGAGGGACTGCTTCTCCTTCTCCCAGCGCGCCGTGAGCCCGCGCAGCTCCTCCTCCTTGTCCGCGAGGTCGCGCCGCAGCTTGGCCAGCCGCTCCTTGCTCGCCTCGTCGGCCTCGTTCTTGAGCGCCAGCTCCTCCATCTTCAACCGGTCGACGGAGCGCTGCAGTTCGTCGATCTCGACCGGCGAGGAGTCGATCTCCATCCGCAACCGCGAAGCGGCTTCGTCGACCAGATCGATGGCCTTGTCCGGCAGGAACCGCGAGGTGATGTACCGGTCCGAGAGCGACGCCGCGGCGACCAGCGCCGAGTCGGCGATCTGCACCTTGTGGTGGGCCTCGTACCGCCCCTTGAGCCCGCGCAGGATCGCGATCGAGTCCTCGACGGACGGCTCGGCCACCAGCACCTGCTGGAAGCGCCGCTCGAGCGCCGGGTCCTTCTCGATCCGCTCGCGGTACTCGTCGAGCGTCGTCGCGCCCACCATGCGCAGCTCGCCGCGCGCGAGCATGGGCTTGAGCATGTTGCCCGCGTCCATGGCCGAGTCGCCGCCCGCGCCCGCGCCGACCACGGTGTGCAGCTCGTCGATGAACGTGATGATCTGTCCCTCGCTGGACTTGATCTCCGCGAGGACGGTCTTCAGCCGCTCCTCGAACTCGCCGCGGTACTTGGCGCCGGCGACCATCGCGCCGAGGTCGAGCGAGACCAGCCGCTTGTTCTTGAGCGACTCGGGGACGTCGCCCTTGACTATCCGCTGCGCGAGCCCTTCCACGACCGCGGTCTTGCCGACACCGGGCTCACCGATGAGCACGGGGTTGTTCTTGGTCCGCCGGGACAGCACCTGCACGACGCGCCGGATCTCATGATCCCGCCCGATGACGGGGTCGAGCTTGCCCTCCCGCGCGGCGGCGGTGAAGTCCGTGCCGAACTTCTCGAGCGCCTTGTACGTGCCCTCCGGGTCCGCGGACGTGACCCGCTGCCCGCCGCGCGCCTTCTCGAAGGCGTCGAGCAGCTTCTTCGCCGTGGCCCCCTGCGCAGCCAGCAGCTCGCCGACCCTGCCCCCCTTCTCGGCCATGCCGATGAGCAGGTGCTCGGTGGAGACGTACTCGTCCCCCAGGTCCCGCGCACGGGCCGCCGCGTCCGCGATCACCGCCAGCAGCTCCCGGCTCGCCTGCGGGGGCGCCACGGTCGAGCCCTGCACACTCGGCAGCGCCGCGAGCTGCCGCTCGGCCCCGCCGCGCAGCACGGCCGCGTCCGCGTCGACGGCGGCCAGCAGATCGGTGAGGTTCTCGTTGTCCTGCCCCGCCAGCAGCGCCAGCAGCAGATGCGCGGGCGTGATGTCGGAGTGCCCCGACGACACGGCCCGCTCCTGGGCGGCGCTGAGCGCCTCACGGCTCTTGTTGGTCAGCTCGGCATCCACGGCCTGCGGTCCCTCCTTGCTCGTGCGCAGTGTTGCCTGGGGCAACGTGCAGTAAGTTGAGTCTATTCCACTCAACCTTGGTTTGGGGACCCCGGAGGGCTGGTCCCACTTGCGAGTGAACCGGTCTGAAGAGCGCACCGCCACTTGGGGCAGCCAGCGATGCTGGCGCTCGACCACAAGGAGGTGCAGCATGACCGCCATGGCATGCGAGCAGCCGGGCACGCAGGAAGCGCGCGCGCAAGAAGAGACCCTCCTGGAGTACTTCCTGGCCCTGGACCCGCCCGAGGGGACCAAGGTCGAGTTCATCGAGGGGGAAATCGTTATGTCACCTGCGCCGGTGGGCAGGCACGAGCGCGCCTTCGGCCGCTTGGTCACGCAGGTGGCCCGCCACTCGGACACCACCATGGACTTGTCAGGCAACAGAGGACTGAAACTTCCACGTGGCGGCCTCTGCCCGAAGAACTACGCCATCCCCGATGCAACATTCGCGCCTCATGACCTGGACCTCTTCGGCGACGACTCCTCCTGGATGGACCCGGACGGCATCGCCCTGGTCGCTGAAATCACCAGCAGTCAGGCCGATCGCGACCGCATCATCAAGCGGCGTTGCTACGCCCTGGCAGGCATCCCCCTCTACCTCCTCGTGGACCGCGAAGAGAGCACAATCACCCTCTTCAGCGGGCCGGAGGACGCCGACTACACCGAGATTCACTCCGTCCCCTTCGGCAAGCCGCTCCCTCTCCCAGCCCCCTTCGACTTCGACCTCGACACCGCCGCATTCCTCTGACACCAGCCAACTACCCTGGCGGTCATGGCCCATGACCTCTCCGCCCTCTCCCCCGCCTACGTCGCCTTCTGGCGCGAGCACCACTACGCCACGCTGACCACCCTCCGCCGCGACGGCACCCCGCATGTCGTGCCCGTGGGTGTGACGTTCGACCCGGAGGCGGGGATAGCCCGCGTGCTCGCCCGTCGCCAGAGCACGAAGGTCCGCAACATCCTGGCCGCCGGGGACGCCCCGCGAGTCGCCCTCTGCCAGGTCGCCGCAGGCCGCTGGGCCACGCTCGAGGGCACGGCTGTCGTCCGTACCGACCCGGACGCCATCGCCGCCGCGTGCAAGTACTACGCGGAGCGGTACGGCCGTACGCCCTCGCCCAACCCCGACCGCACGCTCATCGAGATCACGGTCACGCGGGCGATGGGCCGGGTGCCCGAGCCCGACGCGGGCTGAGCCGAAGGGGATTGTCAGACCCTCCCCCTAGCCTCGGAACATGACCACCGAGGACATGACGATGACCCGGATCCAGGACGCGGCAACCCTGCACCGCGAGGGGGACCCGGAGGCCGCCCGGCAGCGCCTCGCCGCCATCTGGGAGGAGATCGGGCCGGACGGGGACCCTTTCCACCGCTGCGTCCTCGCCCACTACATGGCCGACACACAGGACGATCCGCACGAGGAACTCGCCTGGGACATACGCGCATTGGAGGCGGCCGACTCCGTGACGGACGACCGGGTCAAGGAGCACCACTCCTCGCTCGCGATCCGCGGCTTCTATCCGTCCCTGCACCTCAACCTCGGGGAGAGCCACCGCAAGGTCGGAGACCTGGCAAGGGCGGAGGAACACCTCATACAGGCGCGCCGGTTCACCGACGCCCTGGGCAACGACGCCTACGGGGACGGCGTCCGCGCCGCCATCGACCGGCTGGCGGCGCGCCTGGACCAAGCCTGACGCACCGCGGCCCACGACCTCCGCGGTCGTGGGCCTGCGCGTACACACCGGTCGGGCACTCACGCCCCCGAAGCAATCTTGAGCGTGACCGCTCCGGCGATGATGGCGGCGAAGGAGAGCAGCTTGGGGGGCGTGATCTTCTCCTTGTAGATGACGGCGCCGAGGATGACGGTGCCGATGGACCCGATGCCCGTCCAGATGGTGTAACCCACCCCGACGTCAAGGGTCTTGAGCGCCTGGCTGAGGGTGAAGATGCCGCCTGCGGCGGCGACCAGCGTGAAGACGGACGGCCAGAGCTTGGTGAAGCCCTTGGTCGCGTTGGTGCCGAGCGCGAAGGCGATCTCGAAGACGATGGCGATCGCGAGGTAGGCCCAGGCCATGACGGTTCTCCTGTCGGGTGGTGGAGGGGGTGATCAGGCGGCGGTGGCGGTGGCGGGCTCGACGGCGGTCGCCGGCTCGGAGGCGGCGAACTTGTCGGCCAGCTTCAGTCCGAGGACACCGCCGATGATGAGGACGAAGGCCACGGCCTTCCCCACGGTCATGGCCTCGCCGAAGATGACCGACCCGAGGACGACCGTGCCGACCGACCCGATCCCGGTCCACACCGTGTAACCAACGCCCACGTCCAGGGACTTGAGGGCGAGGCTCAGGAAGAAGATCCCCCCGCCGGCCGCCGCTGCCGTCAGCAGCGAGGGCCACAGCACCGTGAAGCCATGGGTGGCGTTGGTGGCGAGGGCGAAGACGACCTCGAAGACGGAGGCGATGAGCAGGTAGATCCAGGCCATGGGAGGGACTCCTCATCCTTCGATTGCATGTATGTGCATGTTCTTTCCGGTGAGAAGAAGCATGCATGTACAAGTAAGGGTGTGTCAACACCGCACACGAGCCGCAGAGTTGAACTCGAATCCACTGTCAACTCGGGGTTGACACCCCCTCAACTGTCAACTTACGGTTGACACATGACGACGAACCTCATCCGGCTCGACGATCTGATCGAGGCCATCAAGAAGGTCCACACCGACGCACTCGAGCAACTCACCGACGCGGTCCTCGCCGCGGAGCACCTCGACGAGCTGGCCGACCACCTCATCGGCCACTTCGTGGACCAGGCACGGCGCTCCGGCGCCTCCTGGACGGACATCGGCAAGAGCATGGGCGTCACCCGGCAGGCAGCACAGAAGCGCTTCGTCCCCTCCGACCCCGACCCCAGTCAGGGCTTCAGCCGTTACACCCCGCGCGCGCGGAACGTCGTAGTGGCCGCCCAGGAGGAAGCGCGCGCCGCACAGAACAAGGAAATCGGGCCCGAGCACCTGATGTTGGGCCTCCTGCGCGAGCCGGAAGGCCTCGCCGGCGTGGCGATCCGCGCGCAGAACGTCCTGCTGGACAGCGTCCGGCAGGCCGCGACCGCCGCACTGCCGCAGGCGTCCGAGGACCTGCCCGCGCTGATCCCGTTCGACTCCGGGGCGAAGAAGGTCCTGGAGCTCACGTTCCGCGAGGCCCTCCGGCTGGGCCACAACTACATAGGGACCGAGCACATCCTGCTCTCCCTGCTGGAGTTCGAGGACGGCAAGGGCATCCTCGCCGGCCTCGGCATCGACAAGGCGACGACCGAGGCCGAGATCACCCGGATCCTCGACAGCGTCCAGATCACCATCCCGGAGCAGAAGTAATCGGTGCCTGTCCGACGAGTCCGTCACCCGACTCGTCGGACAGGCACTCGCACGCGCCCCGGGTGGCGCCAGTGCGCCCCTGCATGGGCATATCAACGGCGGCCGGACGGGCCGACCATGGCCGGTATTCGACGGGACCACCGCACCCCGCACCGGACAGAAAGGGTCTGCCATGCGTGCGCCGAAGACCAGGAGAACCGCACCTGCCTCAGCAACAGCGGCACTGCTGCTCGCCGCGGCCATCCCCCTGGCAGGGCCGGCAACCGCCGCCCACGCTGTCACCGTCGACGTCCTCTGCAAGGGCCAGGAACAGGACACCTACACCCCCGGCCTGGCGCTGAAGCCTCAACTCGTCAACGTCCACACGGACCAGAGCATGAGCTGCCGCTCCACAGACCCCACGCTGACCAGCAGGACAGAGTCGTTCAACGGCACCTTCACCCTGTCCTGCCTGACGCCGTTCTTCACCGGCCCAGCCACCCTGACGTTCCACTGGAACAACGGCAGGACCAGCACGGCAACCGGCAACTTCGCCGCGAACACGACCGGCGGCAACCTGGTCAGCACCTTCACAGGCAAAGTGACAGCCGGTGAGTTCCAAGGGGACTCCGCCGAGACCGTTCTCGACGTCGCCCAGCTGAACATGCAGCAGTGTGCCCAGCCCAGCGGACTGACCCACGAGAGCGGCATCTACACCGCGACATTCCAGAAACTGTAGCCACGCCCCTAGGACGGACGTACCACCGCGGACCGCACCTCGGAGAGAAGCCTCTCCAACAGCCCCTTCAAGGAGTCCCGTTCATCCTCCGTGAGGCCGCTCACCAGCGCGGCCTCACGGCCCAGCACCGACTCGACGGCCTGCTCGACGAGCGCGTGCCCCGCGTCCGTGAGGGACACCAGCACCGTCCGGCGGCCCGTCGGGCCCGGCGCCCGCGTGACCAGCCCGTCCCGTTCGGCCCGGGCGACCCGCTGAGACACCGCACCGGCCGTCACCAGCGTCCGCCGCGCGATCTCCCGCGTGCTGAGGGCGTACGGCGGCCCGGAACGCCGGAGTACGGACAGCAGGTCGAGAGTCGCCGCATCGATCCCGGCCTCCCTCAGCACCCGACTGCGATCGTCCGCGAAGAGCTTCGCCAGCCACCAGATGGGCGTCACGATCTCGATCGACTCGGTTGGCGTGCCCGGCCGTTCACGCTCCCACGCCGCCGCGATCTCGGCGGCCGGATACGGCGCGACGGGACCTTCCGTGAAATCAGGCATGGCGCTGGCCCCCGTCGACGAGTTACGTTTAGACCTAAACGTAACACCGACCAGGAGGACCTTTGCCCCGCACCGTGCTCATCACCGGAGGCACCAGCGGCATCGGGCGCGCCATCGCGGCGCGGTTCGCCGCCGACCGGGAGAACGTGTACATCACCGGCCGCCACGCCGACACGGTCGAGAAGACCGCCGCCGAACTGGGCGTCCACGGCATCGTCTGCGACGCGACCGACCCCACCCAGGTCACCGCCCTCGCCGACCGCCTCGGCCCGCAGGTCGACGTCGTCGTCAACACGGCAGGCGGCCTTGCCTCTCCTGCACAAACCCCGTCCCTCGACGCCCTGTTGGCCGAGTGGCAGGAAAACCTGGCCCAGAACCTGCTCAGTGCGGTCCTGACCACCGCCTCGGTCCGAGACAAACTCGCTCCCGGCAGCGCCGTGATCAGCATCGGCTCGATCGGCGCCGAGCGCCGAGGCGGCTCGTACGGCGCGGCCAAGGCCGCCCTCGGCGCCTGGAACGCCTCGCTCTCTGCCGAGCTCGGCCCCCTCGGCGTCACCTGCAACGTCATAGCGTCGGGCTACGTCGCCAACACCGCCTTCTTCCAAGGGCAGATGACCGACGCACGACACGACGCGCTCGTCGCGGAGACGCACAACAAGCGCCCGGGCACGCCGGACGACATCGCGGAGACGGCGTACTTCCTCGCCTCACCGGGCGCCCGGCACATCACCGGGCAGACGATCCACGTCAACGGCGGTGCGTTTACTACGCGTTAGCGAGTGATGCCCGCATCCCGTCAAGCGCCCGAAGCACCTCGTGCCGGTTCTTGCCCTGCTTGACCCAGGCCGGGAGCCGGGACACGAGCGTGCTGTTCCGCGCCCACCCACCGTCGTCCGGGGACGGCGCCTCCCGCAACGACGCCTGCACGTAGTTCCTGAGCAGGCTGAGGTGCTCGGGGTTGTACGCCCACAACCACCCGTGACGCGTATCCGCCGCCAGCCACAACGGCTCGCGGAAGTACGGGTCAAACGGCTCCATGCCGCCCCGAGGGAACCACATCACGCCCCCTTCCCGGACACGCGCCAGCCCGCAGCCGCGGCAAACGAGACGCACGTACGGAACGGAGCGCGACCGCTCCGCATCAGGCTCCTCGTGGACACGCGCGATGCCTGCACACCGTGGACAGCGGACGAGGACATCGTGGCGTATGACGCGGTGCCGGGTGATGCGGGGATCCCGGAAGCGGAGGGGAGCGGACATCCGATGATTATGAGGGGCAACTCTGCCTCCGCGCATGTCCGTTTTCGCTCAGCTGAGCCCTCCGGATTTGGCGGTACGTATCAGCGCCGCCAGGGCATGGTGTGTGGAGCACACAACAGCACAAGGGTCGAGGCTCTCACGCAGACCAAGTCCACGTCCGAGCAAGGCAAGTTCCACGCAGTTGTTATCCGGACCGTTCCCGGAGAAGGATGACTTCTGCCAAATCGACTGGCTCATCATCTGCTGCTCACGTCTCCTTCAGCATGTGGTTGATGAAATCTCTGCTGTCTTCGGGGCTCAGCGCTGACCGCTCGACCGTGCGCAACCGGTCTCGGTAGTGGGCGAGCTGCGCCTCAGCATCCAGGAAGACGCTCCCGTGGACGTGGTCAATTTGCACCGTGTCCAGCTGAGGCACACGCGCTGACACGTACAGCATTGAGTACCCCATTCCCGCGAACTGCTGTGCTGAGAACGGGATCACACGTACTGTGACACACGGGAGCTCCGACCTTGCCAGGACGAAGCGGAGCTGTTCACGGGCGACTTTGTTGTCATCAACCTTCATGCGAAGCGCAGCTTCGTGAATGATCACGTCGAATCCGGTCCCGTCAGCACGATCGAGCAGCTGACTCCGCTGCATGCGAAACGCAATGACCGCCTCGAGGTCATCGGGGGTGTAGTCGGAACTCAAGTAAGTGAAGAGGGCGCGCATATACGACTCTGTTTGCAGAAGCCCCGGCACATGGACCACTTGAAGACCTTGCATGCCCGCCGCATACCATTCCAATGCGGCGAGGTCCAACGACACCTGGGAGAGTACGCCCCGGTACTCCTCCCACCATCCGCGAGCACGCTCTCTGGCCATTGCCGCCAACGCATCCAGCAATCCCGTATCTGTACACCGGTAGTAGGCAGCCAGCGTCCGTAGCCGTGCTTCACTCACCCCAAGACGCCCGGCTTCGATGTGGCTGATCTGGATGGGCCCCGTGCCCAGCAGGTCACCGGCCTCACGCGCGGTCAACCCAGCCCGTTCCCGCATCTTGCGCAGCTCAGTCCCCAACCGCACTTGCCGGGCCGTTGGGTTACTCCTTGGTGGCACAGGTACTCCCTCCGCGATCGCAAGGCGCTTGCGGCACACCATGGCACGCCCCAACCCGACCGAGCGAATCACGGGTTCAGCCTTGCACCGATGCAGGGTTGCACCCTACGTTGTGTGGCGTGCCGCACACAGTGCGGAACACCGGCCTCGCCGGAAACGTGCCATGCGCACGCGCCGGCAAGCCCCACCCCACCGCAGGAGGCGACATGCTGCCCCGCCCCACCGTGCCCGGAGTCGCACCGTTCGAGTACACCCTGCGCATCCCCCACGACCCCCGCGCCGTCAGAGTCGCCAGAGCCTCGCTCCGCTCCGCCCTCACCGCGCACGAGCTGCCCGAACTAGCTGGCATCTCCGAATTGTTGGCCAGCGAGATGCTGACCAACGCGATCCTGTACTCGACCGACGACGTCGAACTCCGCATGCGCTGGGCATGGGAAACGCTCCGCATGACCGTATGGGATGCGAGCCCGAAGCCACCCGACATGCGCCCGCACGACCCCTACGGCGAGGGCGGCCGCGGCCTGTGCCTCCTCCAGCAGCTCTCCGACCGCTGGGGCTACACGCCGCGCAGCCGCGACGTGTTCGGGGCGCGACACAAGGCCGTCTGGTGCGAGATCCGCAGGCCGGCGAGAGCCTTCACGTACCGGTAATCCGGTCGACCAGCGCCCATACGCCCGTCGCAGGGTTCATCTCATGCTCCCGTCCCGCAGGCGCGAGCCGCTTCGCTCGTGGGACGGCAGCGGGCCAGCCGTGCTCGTAGTCCTTGAAGTTCAGGCGGGCCTTGTCATAGGCGGGTACGTGTCGCTTCAGGTGGGGCAACAGATCGCGGTACGTGGGCACATGTGCGCCGTGACTGCTGAAGTGAAGGACCAGCCACAGTTCGAAGCATGGGTTCGAAACGGCGACCCGGATGTCTCTTCTGCGCGCCTCAGCGACGGCGCGAGCCATATCGAAGTGGTCGACATCAAAGACGCACCGCACCTGGTCGAAGTCGTCGTGGATACGGTCCCGTTCACCGGCTGCGTAGTCCACGAGCTGGGAAGGCGAGCATGCCTTGGTTCTGATCCGGACCGTGACGGCCGGGTTGGCGAGGTGGTCGACGAGACCCTGAAGGTAATCCTTCTCGGTTGCCTTGGCCCCGCAGACCACGAGTAACCGGTCGCGGCCGGGCCGCGCACCCGGGGTCCGTACGATGCTCGACTCGAAGGCCGGACGCCGGCGCCCATCACCCTTCGGCGTCCTCGCCATCCATATCCCCCCTCGCGGCCACGGCCGCTTCGAAGCGCTCGTCGCTCAGGAATGGGACCGCGCCGTAACTGCCCCCAAGGTAGCGGCGTTCACGGTTCTCTTCCTGCCGTGGTTTGAAGTCGGAGAGGGGGAAGAGGGTGGTCTCCCCGGAGTCATTCTTCTCGACGAACCAGATCTGATCCCGCTTGAGGATCTCCTCGCCACCGCTTCGGCCTAGCAGGCTCACATCGTGTGTGGTGAACAGGAGTTGGGCGCCGAGAGGGTTGGTGACCGGATCCTGGAAGAGCCTGACCAGGCGGGACGTGAGGCTCGGGTGCAGGCTGGTGTCGATCTCGTCGACCACCATGGCTCCGCCCGTTTCAAGGGCGTCGAGTGCCTGCCCTGCGTAGTCAAAAAGCGCCTGAGTGCCCTTGGACTGGTCGGACAGGCCAAGCCGCGCGCCGCCGCTCCGGCCCTTCTGCCGGATCCAGACGCGGTATGCCTTTCCGCCCAGCACCCGGCTGTCTTCGACCTCGATCTCCTCAACTTCCGCACTCTCGATGCCGAGATCGGCGGCCCGCAGCAAAGACACCAGCGATGACGCCCGCCCAGGATCCTGCAACCTGTGGATGCTGTGCATGTGCCCGTCACGCACGCTTTTGAGGAACCTGGCAGCACTGAACCACGAGTACACCGGCTGCACCGCCTCCTGACGGGAACGGGCGGCGACCGACAGGAACAACGCGTTCGGTTCGGTGATGCTCCGCACCAGGTCCAGCTCACGCTTGGGCGTGCTGTCCCCGAACTGGATCTCGTCTCCCGCCCGTTGGAAGACCGTCCGCTTGCGCCCGTGCGGGTAGCTGTAGAGCCATTCGTCAAGCACGCGCTCGTCGTCGACGGAAAAGCCGTAGGTGTGGCGCGTACCGTCCAGCACCCCGTCCACCACGAACCAGGACGGCTCGTGCGCACTGCCCTCGTCCAGCAGGAAGGGGAAGCGCCTGACGCCTTCGCCCGGCTCGGCGTCGCGGTGCGACATCCGCACCATGCGCGCCATGAAGTCCAGCGCGTCCACCACGTTCGACTTCCCCGCCGCGTTCGCGCCGAACAACGCCGCGACCGGCACCGCGTCCCAGCCCGTACCCTCCGGGCGGTCCGCTTCGTACACCGGCGCGAGGAGCAGTTGCTGCTCGTCCCGGATCGAGCGGTGGTTCGCCACGCGGAAACTCAGGAGCACTCACACCACCCCCTCAGCATGGTCACAGGCCATCTCGTGCCAGTAAACCGCAGGATCTGCTTCCTAGGCAGCGAAAGGAGGCCAGCCGGGTGAGTCGCTGCGCCCCGCCGCCAGCTCGACGACCGTCCGTACCAAACGCGCCGTCCATTCCTCGCACGCACCAGCCCGCCAGGCGATGGACAGCACGTACGCTCGCACCCACCAGAAAATAGTATCCATGGACATAGTAGCCATGTACTCTATTTGCCATGAGCAAGGTTCCACCGGGCCCCACGCCCGGCTTCCTGGTGTGGCGGCTCGCCAACAAGTGGCGCGTCGCGGTCGATCGCGCGGTGGCCCCGCTGGGCCTCACGCACGCGCAGTACTCACTGGTCGCGTCGCTGCACGGCATGCAGCGCGCCGGTGAGCGGCCCAGTCAGCGCCAACTCGCCGACCACACCGGCCTGGAGGCGCTGTACGTCTCGAAACTGGCGCGCGCCCTGGAGTCGGCCGGCCTGATCGAGCGCACCCGCGATCCCCGCGACCCGCGCGCCGTACAGCTCGCCCTCACCGAGCGGGGCCAGACCGTCACGCGGCAGGCCATCGAGGTGGTCCAAGAGCTGCTGCAGCGGCTGCTGGAACCGCTCGGCGGCCTCGACGCCGAGCGGACGCGCGCGTTCACCGACGAGCTGACGGCCCTGCTCGACGCACCTCTCGCTCCATCCGAACCGAACAACGAGAGCACTCAGGGGACAACACCGTGACCACCACCGCACCCGTCGCCGACGCCCGCGCCCTCGGCCTGGCCCACTACGCCGCCCGCGGCGTCCTGGAACGCGTCCTGGCCCAGCACGGCATCACGTTCCAGCAGCAGGTCGCCCTGCGCGCCGCCGTCACCGCCGACGCCCCACGGACGCCGGACGATCTCGTCACCCAGGTCCGGGGCTCCCTCAAGGCCGATCCGGCCGACATCCGCGCCACCCTCGACGAGCTGCTGGCCAAGCAGTTGCTCATCACGGACGGCCCGCACCTTCGCCCCACGGACGCAGGGCGCGAGTTGCTCGCCACCGTCGGCGCATCGACCGCCCCCATCACCGCCCGCGTCTGGGGTGGAATACCCGCCGAGGACCTCGCCGCCGCCGGGCGCGTCCTCGCCCTGGTCACCGAGCGCGCCAACGCGGAACTTGCTGCGCTGACCGACTGACCGCAGTCCGCACCAGGCGCCCCAGCCACTCCCCGTATGCGCCCGCGCGCCAGGTGATCGACACCGTGTACGGGCTCACGTCGGACACCGGCCGGTAGGCAACATCGTCGCGGGCGTTGCGTTCGGCCAGCGAAGCGGGCACGAGGGCGACGGCCTGGCCGAGGGCCACCGCTTCCAGAAGCTGGGAGCTGTCGTGCACAACAGGGCCCGGAATGCGGTGGGTTATCGGGACGTCGCCCGCCCAGTAGGCCTCTTCCGCCGCGGAGACCACCGGGCACCGCGGCATCGGCTGGCCCGCCAGATCGCGGCAGCTCAGCACCGTCCGCCGGGCTAGCTCATGGCCGGCCGGGAGGGCGGCGACGCGGGGCTCGGAGAGCAGGGGTTCGTGGTCGAGGCCGTGCTCGTCGAAGGGGGAGCCGACGAGGACGAGGACGGCGACGGGCCCGTCACCCCCACAGGGTGACGGGCCCGTCGTGCGTGCCACAAGGATCAGCGGTCCCGCTTCGGTCTCCAGACCACCAGCGCGCTCGTCTGCTGCACTTCCTGGTACGGGACCAGGTCGCGCCTGTACGAGGCATGGACGGCGGCCTCGCGCTGTTGCATCGCCGCGGCCGCGCCGTCGACCACGGACTGGAGCTCCGCGACGCGCGCGCTGAGCGCGGCGACCTGGTTCTCCAGCTCGATGATGCGCTTGATGCCGGCGAGGTTGATGCCCTCGTCCTGGCTCAGCTGCTGTACCTGGCGGAGCAACTCGATGTCACGGGCCGAGTAACGGCGGCCGCGCCCGGCCGTGCGGTCGGGCGAGACCAGGCCGAGGCGGTCGTACTGCCGCAGGGTCTGCGGGTGCAGGCCCGACAGCTGAGCCGCGACGGAGATGACGTACACCGGCGACTCGTCGGTCAGCTCGTAGGGGTTACGCCGGCGGGCGCCGCCGTCCATGGGGTTCACGGGATTCACGCTCCCTTCGCTGCCTGGAACAGTTCTGCGCGCGGGTCGTCGCCCGCGGTCGCGTCACGGTAACTCTCCAGTGCTTCCCGGGCCTTGTCGTGAAGGTCCTTGGGGACCGTCACTTCGACAGTGACCAGCAGGTCGCCGCGGGTGCCGTCCTTGCGCACGGCGCCCTTGCCGCGGGCACGCATGGTGCGGCCGTTGGGCGTGCCCGGGGGCAGCTTGAGGGTGACGGGGGGCCCGCCGAGGGTGGGCACCTTGATGTCGCCGCCGAGCGCCGCCTCCGCGAAGGTCACGGGGACGATGACGGTGAGGTTGTCGCCCTTGCGCCCGAACACGGGGTGGTCACCGACGTGCACGACGACGTACAGGTCGCCGTTGGGGCCGCCGCGCTCGCCCGGTGCGCCCTTGCCGCGCAGGCGGATCCGCTGGCCGTCGGAGACTCCGGCGGGGATGCGGACCTGCATCGTGCGGGAGGAGGTGGCACGCCCGCTGCCCTTGCAGACGTCGCAGGGGTTCTCGGGGATGAGCCCCCGGCCCTTGCAGTCCGGGCAGGGGTCGGTCAGCGAGAAGCCGCCGCCCGAACCGCGCGACACCTGGCCGGTGCCGACACAGGTCGGACAGACCCTGGGCGTACCGTTTTTGTCGCCCGTGCCCGAGCAGGTCTTGCAGGGTGCCGAGGAGGACATGCGCAGGGGGACGGTGGCCCCCTCCACGGCCTCGGTGAAGCTGAGCGTCACCTCGGACTCGATGTCCTGACCCCGGCGCGGCTGCGTACGGGTGGTGCCGCCGCCGCGGTTGAAGAGGCCGCCGAAGACGTCCCCGATACCGCCGCCGAAGCCACCGCCGCCGGCCCCGCCCTGGGCGCCCCCGAAGAGGTCGCCCAGGTCGAAGTTGAACTGACCGCCGCCGCCCCCCGGCCCGGGGCGGAATCCCCCGTTGCCGAAGAGCGCGCGGGCCTCGTCGTACTCCTTGCGGCGCTTGGCGTCGGCGAGGACGTCGTATGCCTCGGAGATCTCCTTGAAGCGCTCCTCGGCCGAGGCGTCGCCCTTGTTGGCGTCCGGGTGGAACTCGCGGGCGAGCTTCCGGTACGCCTTCTTGATCTCCGCCTCGGTGGCGTCCTTGGGCACGCCGAGGACCTTGTAGTAGTCCTTCTCGACGAAGTCCTTGGTGCTCATCCCCGGCGTCCCTCCTCCCGGTGTGTCCTGTACGTCATCGCGTACGTCATCGCGTCGGCGTCAGCCCTCGGCCGGGCCACCGCTCTCCTCGTCCGCCTCGTCCTCGCCCTTGGGCTGGGCCCCGGGCTGCGGCTCGGCCACCGCGACCCGCGCGGGGCGGATCGTCCGCTCGCCGATCCGGTAGCCGGGCTGCAGGATCTGCACGCACGTGGTCTCGGTGACGTCCGGCGCGTAGCTGTGCATCAGGGCCTCGTGGATCAGCGGGTCGAAGGGCTCGCCCTCCTTGCCGAACTGCTGCAGGCCCATCTTCGCGACGACCGTCTCCAGCGACTCGGCGACGGACTTGAAGCCGCCGACGAGCTCGTCGTGGTCACGGGCGCGGCCGATGTCGTCGAGCATGGGCAGGAGTTCGGACAGAAGGTTCGCCACGGCGACCTCCTTGACCTGGACCCGGTCCCGCTCGACCCGGCGCCGGTAGTTCTGGTACTCGGCCTGGAGCCGCTGGAGGTCCGCGGTGCGCTCGCCCAGCGCGGCCTCGGCCTGGTCCAGCTGTGCCTGGAGGCCTACCTCGACCAGTTCCTCCCCGGCCGGGGCCGGGCCCGCCTTGTCGGCGGCCCCGGCACCCTTGTCCTTGGGGGTCTCGGCGTCGGAGTTGCCTTCAGGCTTCTCGTCAAAGCCCGGGGTCTCCTCCGTCACGCAGACGCACCGCCCTTCGCGTCCTTGGGCTTCTCGTCGTCGACGATCTCGGCGTCCACGACGTCGTCCTCGGCCTTGGCCTGCTGGCCCGCACCCGCGGCACCCGCCTGGGCACCGGCGGCACCCTGCGCGCCCTGGGCGTCGGCGTACATGGCCTGGCCGAGCTTCTGGCTGACCGCGGCGACCTTCTCGGAGGCGGTACGGATCTCGGCCGCGTCCTCGCCCTTGAGCTTTTCCTTGAGCTCGTCCACGGCGGTCTGGACCTCGGTCTTGACGTCGGCCGGGACCTTGTCCTCGTTGTCCTTGAGGAACTTCTCCGTCTGGTAGACGAGCTGCTCGCCCTGGTTGCGGGTCTCGGCGGCCTCGCGGCGGCGGTGGTCCTCCTCCGCGTACTTCTCGGCCTCCTCGCGCATGCGGTCGACCTCGTCCTTCGGCAGCGAGGAGCCGCCGGTGACGGTCATCTTCTGCTCCTTGCCCGTGCCGAGGTCCTTCGCGGCCACGTGCATGATGCCGTTGGCGTCGATGTCGAAGGTGACCTCGATCTGCGGGACACCGCGCGGGGCCGGCGGCAGACCGGTCAGCTCGAACATGCCGAGCTTCTTGTTGTACGCCGCGATCTCGCGCTCGCCCTGGTAGACCTGGATCTGCACGGACGGCTGGTTGTCCTCGGCCGTCGTGAAGATCTCGGAACGCTTGGTCGGGATCGTGGTGTTGCGCTCGATCAGCTTGGTCATGATGCCGCCCTTGGTCTCGATACCGAGGGACAGCGGGGTGACGTCGAGCAGCAGGACGTCCTTGACCTCGCCCTTGAGGACACCGGCCTGGAGCGAGGCGCCAATGGCGACGACCTCGTCCGGGTTGACGCCCTTGTTGGCCTCCTTGCCGCCGGTCAGCTCCTTGACGAGCTCGGCGACGGCCGGCATGCGGGTGGAGCCGCCGACGAGGACCACGTGGTCGATGCCGGACAGGGCGATGCCCGCGTCCTTGATGACGTTGTGGAACGGCGTCTTGCAGCGGTCCAGCAGGTCGGCGGTCAGCTGCTGGAACTGGGCGCGCGTGAGCTTCTCGTCCAGGTGCAGCGGGCCCTCGGCGGACGCCGTGATGTAGGGCAGGTTGATCGTGGTCTCGGTGGACGAGGACAGCTCGATCTTGGCCTTCTCGGCGGCCTCGCGGAGGCGCTGGAGGGCCATCTTGTCCTTGGACAGGTCGACGCCGTGGCCGTTGGCGAACTGCTTGACCAGGTAGTCGACGACGCGCTGGTCCCAGTCGTCACCACCGAGGTGGTTGTCACCGTTGGTGGCCTTCACCTCGACGACGCCGTCACCGATCTCGAGCAGCGAGACGTCGAAGGTGCCGCCACCGAGGTCGAAGACGAGAATGGTCTGGTCGTCCTTGTCGAGACCGTAGGCCAGGGCGGCGGCCGTCGGCTCGTTGACAATGCGCAGGACGTTCAGGCCCGCGATCTCGCCGGCCTCCTTGGTGGCCTGGCGCTCGGAGTCGTTGAAGTACGCCGGAACGGTGATGACCGCGTCGGTGACCTTCTCGCCCAGGTAGGCCTCGGCGTCCCGCTTCAGCTTCTGCAGGATGAAGGCGCTCATCTGCTGCGGGTTGAAGTCCTTGCCGTCCAGGTTGATCTTCCAGTCGGTGCCCATGTGGCGCTTGACCGACCGGATGGTCCTGTCGACGTTGGTCACAGCCTGGCGCTTGGCGACCTCGCCGACCAGCACCTCGCCGTTCTTCGCGAAGGCGACGACGGACGGCGTGGTCCTGGCGCCCTCGGCGTTGGTGATGACGGTGGGCTCACCGCCCTCGAGAACACTGACGACGGAGTTCGTCGTACCCAGGTCGATGCCGACCGCACGAGCCATCTTCTTTTCCTCCATGACTTGAGTGGAACAGGCTCAAGGGTGCAACACGGAAGCGATCGTGTCAACGGAGCTGAGTCAGGGGGGCTCAACTTTTATGTCAGTCTTACGATCACCGGCCCGGTCGGGGCTCGGACGGGGCCCGTCCGCGCGACGCAGATCACCGGCGGTGCGGGTATGGCACGCGCGCGGGAGTGAGTAGTCTCGTACGGACTGGATAAGTTACTGATTGGTAATCACTGCTCTCGCAGGCCCGAGGAGCCCACCCATGCAACTCGCCGCGATCATCGTGTCGCTGGTTCTCATCGCGGTCGGCGTCGCGCTGCTCGGCCGTGCCGTCCTGCAGATCTACCGCCATATGCGGATGGGCCAGCCGGTGCCGGCCGGCACCCGGACCGGCGACCCGGTGAACCGCACCGTCACCGTGGCCAAGGAGTTCCTCGGCCACACCCGGATGAACCGCTGGGGTGTGGTCGGCGTCGCGCACTGGGGCGTCGCACTGGGCTTCTTCTCGCTGCTGATCACGATCGTCAACGCCATCGGACAGCTCTTCAAGGCCGACTGGCTGCTGCCGTTCATCGGCGACTGGCTGCCGTACGAGCTCTGGGTCGAGTTCTTCGCCCTGGTGACGACGCTCGGCATCGTGACCCTGATCGCCATCCGGCAGCTGAGCAAGCCGGGCAAGGCGGGCCGCAAGTCCCGCTTCGCGGGCTCCAACTTCGGCCAGGCGTACTTCGTCGAGGCCGTCATCCTCATCGTCGGCGCCTGCATCATGACGCTGCGCGGTCTGGAGGGCGCCCTGCACGGCGTGGAGGGCTACGAGGCCGGGTACTTCGCCTCGTACCCGCTGGTCGCGGCCTTCCGGGGGCTGAGCACCGGGACGCTGCAGAACCTCATCTACCTGGTCGCCATGATCAAGATCGCGACGTCCTTCATCTGGATGATCACGATCTCGCTCAAGACCGACATGGGCGTGGCCTGGCACCGCTTCCTGGCCTTCCCCAACATCTGGTTCAAGCGCGAGTCCAGCGGTGACGTGGCGCTGGGCACGCTGCTGCCGATGACGAGCGGCGGCGTGCCGATCGACTTCGAGGACCCGGCCGAGGACGCGCAGTTCGGCGTCTCCCAGATCGAGCACTTCTCCTGGAAGGGCCTGCTCGACTTCGACACCTGCACCGAGTGCGGCCGTTGCCAGTCGCAGTGCCCCGCCTGGAACACCGGCAAGCCGCTCTCCCCGAAGATGCTCATTATGACGCTGCGCGACCACGCGCACGCCAAGGCCCCGTACCTCCTCGCCGGCGGCGGCAAGGATGCGGAGGGCGAGGAGAAGGCAACTGCCGAGCAGCTCAAGGACGTTCCCGCCGCCGCCCTGGCGGAGGCCGAGCGCCCGCTGATCGGCACGCTCGAGGAGAACGGCGTCATCGACCCGGACGTGCTGTGGTCCTGCACCACCTGCGGTGCGTGCGTCGAGCAGTGCCCCGTCGACATCGAGCACGTCGACCACATCGTCGACATGCGCCGCTACCAGGTGATGATCGAGTCCTCGTTCCCGTCCGAGGCGGGCACGATGCTCAAGAACCTGGAGAAGAAGGGCAACCCCTGGGGCCTCGCGAAGAAGCAGCGCCTGGCGTGGACCAAGGAGGTCGACTTCGAGGTCCCGGTCGTCGGCAAGGACATCGAGGACCTCACCGAGGTCGACTACCTCTACTGGGTCGGCTGCGCGGGAGCGTTGGAGGACCGCGCCAAGAAGACCACCAAGGCCTTCGCGGAACTGCTCCACATCGCGGGCGTCAAGTTCGCCATCATGGGCGGCGACGAGAACTGCACCGGTGACTCGGCCCGCCGCCTGGGCAACGAGTTCCTCTTCCAGCAGCTCGGCCAGCAGAACGTCGAGATGCTCAACATGGCCTTCGGCGAGGA
Source organism: Streptomyces sp. SX-6 (assembly GCF_059089585.1). Taxonomy (NCBI): domain Bacteria; kingdom Bacillati; phylum Actinomycetota; class Actinomycetes; order Kitasatosporales; family Streptomycetaceae; genus Streptomyces; species Streptomyces sp. SX-6. The sequence goes on from NZ_JBTHHU010000009.1 coordinate 129,521, forward strand.
TGCGGAAGAAGGCGTCAAGGTCGAGAAGTCCAAGAAGAAGATCGTCGCGACCTGCCCGCACTGCTTCAACACCATCGCCAACGAGTACCCGCAACTCGGCGGCGAGTACGAGGTCATCCACCACACCCAGCTGCTCCAGCACCTCATCGACGAGGGCAGGCTGATCCCGGTCACCCCGGTCGAGGGTCTGATCACCTATCACGACCCCTGCTACCTGGGCCGCCACAACAAGGTCTACACGCCCCCGCGCGAGATCATCGCCAAGGTGCCGGGCCTGCGGAACGAGGAGATGCACCGCCACAAGGAGCGCGGCTTCTGCTGCGGCGCCGGCGGCGCGCGCATGTGGATGGAGGAGCGCATCGGCAAGCGCATCAACAACGAGCGCGTGGACGAGGCACTCTCCCTCAACCCCGACATCGTCTCCACCGCCTGCCCCTTCTGCCTCGTGATGCTGACCGACTCGGTCAACGGCAAGAAGAACGACGGCACGGCGAAGGAGTCGATCCAGGTCGTGGACGTCGCCCAGCTGCTGCTGGACTCGGTCAGGACCCCGGTCGAGCCGGAGGGCGACGGCGAGTCCGCCGACGCACCGGAACCGGAGCCGGTGAAGTAACCGATCCGCGTACGTGACGGAGTGACGAAGGCCGGTGCCCGATGGGCACCGGCCTTCGTGCTCGTCGTGTTGAAACTGTCGCGTTGAAACCCGGACCTTTCCCCTAGGGGATGTCACAGCTCCGCAGCAAGCCGGGTCCGGGCTCCTGGGCCGGGCTACGCCCTCTTCCCAGAGCGGGTACGTTCGAAGACGTGGCTGGATTCAGGATGGGACGCGGGCGGGACTCACACGATCCCCGTTCCCCGCAACGTTCCCCGCAACAAGGACAACACCCCGGGCAGCAGACCCCGCGCGGCGGTGGTCAGCAGTGGCAGCAGCCGGGCGGCCACGACGAGCCGGAGTACTTCGGCGGGGGCGGCCCGGCGTACGGCCAACACCAGGCCCCACAGCCGCCTCAGGCGCCTCAACCGCCCTACGGGCAGTACCAGGCGCCGCAGCCCCCGTACGACCCGTACGCGCGCCCCGGCGCCGACCAGCCGGGCAGCACCCAGCAGTTCGCGTACGACCCGTACGGCGAGGCCAGTACGTACGGCGGTGACGACCGGCAGGCACAGCAGGCCCCCGCTCCGCCCGTCGGCCCCAAGCTGCACTGGAAGCAGCTGCTGACCGGCATCGTGCTGCGCCCCTCCGCCACGTTCTGGCGGATGCGCGATCACGCGATGTGGGGCCCGGCGCTGATCGTCACCTTCGTCTACGGCCTGCTCGCGGTCTTCGGCTTCGACAAGGCCCGCAAGGACGTGCTGAACGCCACGCTCGCGAACAGCATCCCGCTGGTGCTGATCGCCGGGGTCGTCGTCCTGTTCTCCGCCCTGATCCTCGGCGCGGTCACCCACACCCTGGCCCGCCAGCTCGGCGGCGACGGCATGTGGCAGCCGACGGTCGGACTGTCGATGCTCATCATGTCGATCACGGATGCGCCCCGGCTGCTGTTCGCCATGTTCATGGGCGGCGACAGCCCCTTCGTCCAGCTGCTGGGCTGGGCGACCTGGCTGCTGGCGGGCGTGCTGTTCACCTCGATGGTGAGCAAGTCGCACGACATCCCCTGGCCGAAGGCGCTGGGTGCCTCGGCGATCCAGCTGATCGCCCTGCTGTCGATCATCAAACTGGGCACCCTGTAGGGCATGACCGTACAGATGAAGCAGAAGATCACGCCCTTCCTGTGGTTCGACGACCAGGCCGAGGAGGCGGCCGAGCACTACGTCTCGGTCTTCGGCGGCGACTCCCGCATCGTCGAGCGGACCCTCTACACCGAGGGCGGCCCCGGCAGGCCCGGCACGGTCATGACCGTGGTCTTCGAGCTCGCGGGACAGCAGTTCACCGCCCTCAACGGCGGCAAGCAGGACTGGGCCTTCAACGAGTCGGTGTCCCTGTCCGTGGACTGCGCGGACCAGGCCGAGGTCGACACGTACTGGAACGCGCTCACCGCCGACGGCGGCCAGGACGGCCCGTGCGGCTGGCTGAAGGACAAGTACGGCCTGTCCTGGCAGATCGTCCCGCGCCAGCTGTCCGACTACCTGGGCGGCCCGGACAAGGAGGGCGCGGCCCGTGCCCTCCAGGCCATGCTCGGCATGCGGAAGATCGAGGTGCGGAAGCTGCGCGAGGCGTACGAGGGCAAGTGAACGAGAAGGGCCCCTGCCGACTGTCGTCGGCAGGGGCCCTTCTCGTCGCACATCAGGCGTCGAGGACCTGGCCCTCGCGCCGGACGACCGGCGGCTCGACGGACCACGGGAAGTTGATCCAGTCCTCGGTGCGCTTCCAGACGTACTCGCACTTCACGAGGGAGTGGGACTTCTCGTAGATGACCGCGGAGCGGACCTCGGCGACGTGGTCGAGGCAGAAGTCGTGCACGAGCTTCAGCGTCTTGCCGGTGTCGGCGACATCGTCGGCGATCAGGACCTTCTTGTTGGAGAAGTCGATCGCGTTCGGCACCGGAGCCAGCATGACCGGCATCTCCAGGGTCTCGCCGACCCCGGAGTAGAACTCGACGTTCACCAGGTGGATGTTCTTGCAGTCCAGCGCGTACGCCAGACCGCCGGCCACAAAGACGCCGCCACGGGCGATGGACAGGATGATGTCCGGCTCATAGCCGTCATCCGCGATCGTCTGGGCCAGTTCACGGATGGCCTGCCCGAAGAGCGGGTAGGTCAGGTTTTCGCGGTTGTCACTCACTGTTGCTGCTCTCAGACCTGCGTGCGGTGGAAATTCTGGAAGGATCGCGAGGGCGTCGGCCCGCGCTGGCCCTGGTAGCGGGAACCGTGCTTCGCGGACCCATAGGGGTGCTCGACCGGCGAGGTCAGCCGGAACATGCACAGCTGCCCGATCTTCATGCCCGGCCAGAGCTTGATCGGGAGCGTCGCCATGTTCGACAGCTCCAGCGTGACATGGCCCGAGAAGCCCGGGTCGATGAAGCCGGCCGTCGAGTGGGTCAGCAGCCCGAGCCGGCCGAGGCTGGACTTGCCCTCCAGCCGCGAGGCGACGTCGCTGGGGAGCGTGATGACCTCGTACGTCGAGGCGAGCACGAACTCGCCCGGGTGCAGGATGAACGCCTCGTCGCCGTCCGGCACCACCTCGCGCGTGAGGTCCGCCTGCTCGACGGCGGGGTCGATGTGCGGGTACCGGTGGTTCTCGAACACCCGGAAGTAGCGGTCCAGCCGCACATCGATGCTCGACGGCTGCACCATCGATTCGTCGAACGGGTCGATCCGCACCCGGCCGGCATCGATCTCGGTCCGGATGTCCTTGTCTGAGAGAAGCACGGGTCGAGGATACGCAAGAAGCAGGACAACCTGGGAATGCGACGACGAGGGCCCGGTCCGTGAGCGGACCGGGCCCCTGTGAACTCAGCGCTTCTCGGACGCCACCGGTACGGAATGCCGCAGCCGGGCGCAGCGCGGACAGCGCAGCAGCCGCCCGGGACCGAGCCGGCCGGGGCCGAGATTCTGCATCGGGAACGAAGCGGTGCTGAACACGTGCCCCTCGGCACAACGAACGACGGTGCGCTCCATCGAGATCGAGCTCCCTTTCCCCATGTACGTGAAAGACAAAAGCCACATTAGGGGATGTATAGGACTTGCTCGAACACGGCACTCCCGGACCCCCGGCACGGACTTCCGCGCCCACACGGTACGCCCCAACTCCCGCACCCCACGCCCCCGTCCCCACCCCTTCCACAGCACCCGCGCATGCGGAAAAGACCCCTGCGGCCAGTGCGCCGGGGGTCTTCGATGGGGTACAGTGTGGGACGATGCGACGCCCTGAAGGGCGTCCTCGCGGGCGTAGTTTAATGGTAGAACATGAGCTTCCCAAGCTCAGAGCGCGAGTTCGATTCTCGTCGCCCGCTCTTGATGAAAGGCCCAGGTCAGCGACCTGGGCCTTCTTCGTTGTCCAGACCTCTCCAAGCGTCCCGCACCAGAAAGGGTCGGTGCGAGGTGGGCGACATAGAGGTCGAGGCCCACCCGGGGAAGATGTCCGGGTGGGCCTCGACGCGAAGAGGCCGCGATTGGAATCGAACCAATGTAAGCCGCTTTGCAGGCGGCTCCCTCACCACTCGGGCACACGGCCAACGGGGTGTGTGAAACACCCCGAAACAAGACTCGTTGATGCGATTCTGCGACAGCGACTTTACGGGCACCAAGATCAGACCCGTCAACGGCCGTCCAGATACTGAGACATTGCAGGAACATGAACAAGCCAACCGGCGGGCATTCGGACATTGACTCTGATCTTTGTTGACGTTACCCATCGGCGGCCAGTAGGACTTACTTCGGCCAAGCCATGATCATGAGCACGCCTGCACGGAGAATGACTCTTTTCACGCACGGGGGAAGCTTCTGCATGGCGTTGTGCAGCGCCGTTGCCGCGGCACCCCCTGTCGAGCGCCCGATTGCGGGCGCAGAAACCAGAGGGGGAAATCGTCATGACAGCACTGTCCCATTCGTGGCTGAGCGGCATCGACCTCAAGTTCTTAGCCGACCAGGTGGGCACCCCGGTATTTGTCTACAGCGAGGCCCAGTTCCGAAAGAACCTGAGCCGTGTCAAAAAAGCTGCGGACGATTCGGGACTCGGCGACCGGGTTGAGTTCTACATACCGTTCTTCCCGAACTCCAACCCGCACCACCTCGCTCCGCTCAAGGACATGGACGGCTTCGGAGTCCTGGTCCAACTGCCCAGCGAGTACCGGATTCTGCGGTCCCACGGATTCGAGAAGTTCATCGTCTCTCCCGGGCATGTCTCGAACGAGGAAATCAGTTTCTGGGACAGCACCCGATGTCCCACCTTCCTCGCCAGCCTGGACGAGGTGGCGCACTCCCTCGCCACAGAGGCACCGTCCATCAGTGTCCGCATCGACTCCCTCGACTCCGGCAAGCCCGGCGTGAAGTACGGGGAGCTGGAGCGGCTTTCGGCGCTGCTGAAGCGGTACGGGCGTGAGCTCGACTGCGTCGAGGTGTACTGCGGCAGCGGCAACTCCCTCGACGACATGGTGCGCACCGTCGAGGAGATGTTCGAGATCTTCCTCCAGCACTTCCCCACCGCGCGGGGCATCAACTTCGCCGGCGGCCACGGCTTCGACTACGACGCCCACGCCGAGGAGGACAAGCACTTCGACTGGGGCCTGTACTTCGAGCGGCTGGCCGCCGCGGCCCGCCGCATGGGCATCCCGGAGGACGTGAAGTTCCTCTTCGAGCCCGCTCGCGACGTCCTGGCCGACACTGGCGCGCTGCTGATGTCGGTGGAGCGCGCCGTCATCACGACGCCGGTGTCCTCCATCGTCGTCACCAACGGCTGCCGGATGCTGATGCCGTCGGCGCAGCTGCGCAACCGGGGCCACAACACCGCCTTCCTCGACCAGGACATGCGCGAGATCGTCAACGCGCGTGGCATCAACGCCGCTGTCCGGGGGCGCACCATCCTGCGCAACGACTATCTGCTGCCCGGGGAAGTCCACGTCCCCGAAGGGGTCGACGCGACGAGTTACATGGTCATCCTGGACACCGGGGCCTACTGCGCGACCCAGCACATGGAGTTCCTCAACGTGCCGCCGGCCGCCGAGGTCCTCGTGAACAGCGACGGTTCGATGGACCTGATCACCGCTGCCGGAGACGACTTCGACAAGTGGCGCAACCTCCTCGACGAGAAGCAGCCGCTCAAGAACTGACCGTTTCACCGGTCCCGCTTCCTTCTCGTATCCGAATTCTCGGTCAGGCAGGAGATTCCCCATGTCGACAGCCCATGACGGGTTGCCGGAAGAAGCCAACGGACCCGCCGGCGAAGAAATGCCGTTCGACCTGTTCCAGCGCTGGTTCGAAGAAGCCTCGGCCAGTGAGTTGAACGACCCCAACGCGATGGCCATCGCCACCGCCGGTGCGGACGGCCTTCCGGACGTACGGATGGTGCTGCTGAAGCACCACGATTCCCGCGGATTCGTCTTCTTCAGCAACAGCACCTCCGCGAAAGGCATCGAACTCGCGGAAAACATGCAGGCATCCGGTGTTCTGCACTGGAAGAGCCTGCGGCGGCAGGTGCGCTTCCGCGGGCCGGTCGAATGCGTCACGCCGGAGAGGTCCGACGCCTATTTCGCCTCACGCGCTCGTGACAGTCGCATTGGCGCGTGGGCCAGCCGGCAATCCAGCCCGTTGGCTGCCCGCAAGCTGCTCGAAGACGCCATCACGGCCGAAACCACGCGCTTCGATGGCCAAGAAGTGCCTCGTCCACCGCACTGGACGGGCTACCGCATTCGCCCGACCTACCTGGAGTTCTGGTCCGATCGGCCATTCCGACTCCACGACAGGGTCGCTTTCACCAGGATGGTCCCCGAGGGCCCCTGGGAACACGGGCGCCTCTACCCCTAGCGAAGCAAAAGAAGGGTTCGACAGCGTGTACTTCACCCATGCCGATGCGGTCTGGTCCGAGCACCCCGGCCTGCGGGCGTTGACGGTCACGGTCGACGGTGCCGCCTCGGCCACGACAGACGACGCGCAGCTCGGCCGGCTCGTCGAGCGGATCGACCGGCGGCAGAGCGGCGCGGCGGAGGCCGACATGCGGGAAATCGCCGCCTGGCGCGAGGCGTTCTCGCGCATGGGCCTGAAGCCGACGCAGTACCGGTGCGCATCGGAAGCGCTGCTGCGCCGGTTCCGCAAGGACAGGAGTCTGCCCAGCCTCCATCCGCTGGTGGACTATCTGAACCACGTGTCGATGGCCTTCGCCATTCCCATCGCGGTGTTCGACACCGAGCGGATCGGCGCCGGAATCACCGTGCGTCCCGCGGAGGGAACGGAGGTCTACGAGACGTTCCAGGGGGCGACCGAGAACCCCGTCCCCGGTGAGATCGTCTTCGCCGACCCCGACGGATACGCCCACTCCCGCCGGTGGACCTTCCGCCAGTCGGCTCGCTCCGCCGTCTCCGAAGCCAGTGGATCCGTCCTGATCGTCGCCGAGGCCCATCACGCCTCGGCGGCCCAGGACCTGGCCGAGATGGAGACCGAACTCAAGGCGGGGTTCGCCACGCTCGGTGTCTCCACGGGCGGATCCACGATCCTCTCGGAGAGCCACCGCCGATTCGAATTCTGACCCTGTGCTGCCCGCCCCTTCCCGGGGCGGGCAGCACTCGTCCCGGAGAGAGGGATGCCGTGAGCAAGTCTGGTCCTGCCGTCATAGCCGACGGGCTGGTCCGTGTACGGGAAGAGATGGCCGCCGCCTGCACGCGTGCGGGCCGCGCACCCCAGGACGTACGGCTGATCGCCGCCTGCAAGACCTTCGGCGACGACACCGTCCGCGAGGCCATCGCCTGCGGGCAGTTGGCATTCGGGGAGAACTACGTCCAGGAGGCCAAGGCCAAGTGGCCGGCGCTCAAAGAGGACCACCCCGACACCGAACTGCACCTGATCGGGCCGCTCCAGTCCAACAAGGCCCGCGAGGCCGTGGCCCTGTTCGACGTCATCCACTCCCTGGACCGCACGTCCCTCGCCAAGGCGCTGTCGCGCCAGTGCGAGGACCAGGAACGGCACCCGGCGATGTTCGTCCAGGTGAACACGGGGTCCGAGCCGCAGAAGTCGGGTGTACTGCCCCAGGACGCCGATGAGTTCATCACGGCCTGCCGCACCCTCTACGGGCTGAACGTCACCGGACTGATGTGCATCCCGCCGACCGGTCAGCCTCCCGAGTCGCACTTCGACCTCCTTGCCAAGATCGCCGCACGCAACGGGGTCACCGAACTGTCCATGGGAATGAGCAGCGACTACGCCACGGCCATCGAGCAAGGCGCCACGTACGTACGCGTGGGATCCGCGATCTTCGGAAACCGGTCGTACCCGGCTCGCACGCAGTAACAGCTCCAGTACGGCCCCGCGAGGGATCGGCATGAAGGGAAGCGCCACGTTGTCCCGCCCAGCCCGCTTCGACATCCTCTTCGAACCGCTGCGGATAGGCCCCGTCACCACCAAGAACCGCTTCTATCAAGTTCCGCACTGCAACGGCATGGGCCGGGCGTACCCCTCTCCGATGGCCGCCATGCGCGGCATCAAGGCCGAGGGCGGCTGGGGCGTGGTCTGCACCGAACAGTGCGACATCCACTACTCCGGCCAGCATCCGCGTGAGCTGCGCCTGTGGGACGCCCAGGACATTCCCGCCCTGGCTCGCGCCACCGAGCAGATCCACGCGCACGGGGCGCTGGCCGGTGTGGAGTTGGCGCACAACGGCGGGCACGTGGCCAATCTGGAATCCCGTGCCGTGCCCATCGCCCCCAGCGTGGAGGCCACGCGCAGCCTCTTTCCCAGCACCGCCCGCGCCATGGACAAGAACGACATCCGGGACTTCCGACGCTGGCATCGGCACGCCGCGCTCAATGCCCGGCGTGCCGGCTTCGACATTGTCTACATCTATGCCGGGCACAGCATGACGCTGCCCATCAACTTCCTGTCCCGCAGCCGCAACAAGCGCACCGACGAATACGGCGGGAGCCTGGAGAACCGCGCGCGACTGCTGCGCGAGCTGATCGAGGACACGAAGGAAGCCGTCGGCGACACCTGCGCCGTGGCCGTCCGCTTCTGCGTCGACGAGATGATGGGCGATCGCGGCATCACCGCGGACGCCGAGGGCTACGACGTCATCGAAATGCTCGGCGAACTCCCCGACCTGTGGGACGTCAACATCTCCAACATGGGCCATGACGGCGCGACCGCCCGGTTCGAGCAGGAGGGCTGGCAGGAGAAGTACGTCAAGTTCGTCAAGAGCGTCACCACGAAGCCGGTCGTGGGAGTGGGCCGCTTCACCTCGCCCGACACCATGGTGTCCATGCTCCGTTCCGGCACCCTGGATCTGATCGGAGCCGCCCGCCCCTCCATCGCCGACCCGTTCCTTCCCACCAAGATCGAGCAGGGACGGTTCGACGACATCCGCGAGTGCATCGGCTGCAACATCTGCCTGGCCTTCGACTCCCTGGGTGCGCCCTTCCGCTGCACCCAGAACCCCACGACCGGCGAGGAATGGCGGCGGGGCTGGCACCCCGAGACCATCCCGCCCAAGGACACCGACGACACCGTCCTCGTGGTCGGCGGAGGGCCCGCGGGTCTGGAGGCCGCCCGCGGCCTGGGCCAGCGCGGTTACAAGGTGATCCTCTGCGAGGCCGGCCGGGAACTCGGCGGGCGCGTCACCCGTGAGTCGCGGCTGCCCGGCCTCGCGACCTACGGCCGGGTGCGGGACTGGCGCCTCGAACAGCTCAAGCGCATGAAGAACGTGCAGCTGCTGCCCGGCAACCACGTCACGGCCGGCCTCGTCCTGGAAGCGGGGTGCTCCGTCGTCGGTGTCGCCACCGGAGCGACCTGGCGGAACAACGGCGTGGGGCGCCACCGCAGCGATCCCGTACCCGGCCTGGGCGATGTCCCGGTGTTCACCCCGGACGACATCATGGACGGCCGGCTTCCCGAAGGCCGCGTCGTGATCTACGACGACGAGCACTACTACATGGCCACCGTCATCGCCGAACGTCTCGCGGACGCCGGGTGCGAGGTGGTCTTCACGACCCCGGAGCCGGTGGTCGCGGCCTTCACCCAGTTCACCGCGGAACAGAAGCGTGTCCAGCGGCGCGTCATGGAACGCTGCGCCGCCGTGCACACGTCCGCCGCGCTGGCCCGCGTCGAACCGGGCACCGCCTACCTGGCGTGCACCTACACCGGACGCGAAACCGCCGTGGCCGCCGACGCCGTGGTGCTCTCCACGGGCCAGAACCCCCGGGACTCCTTGTACCAGGAGCTGACCGGGCTGGGCACCGAGGCCCTGGAAGAGGCCGGGATACGGCGCGTCGTCCGGGTGGGTGACTCCCTCGGGCCCGGGATCATCGCCGCCGCCGTGCACAGCGGGCACCTGTTCGCCCGCACCCTCGACACCGGTCTCACCGACCGGACCCCCTACCGGCGCGAGAACGTCACGCCGGACTGGGACCAGCCCTTCCCCCCGAAAGGTGCCGCTTGATGGGGACGTTCAAGGAGTTACTCGCGAAGACAGCCGACGGCCACCCGCTCAGCCGGCATGAGGCCGCCGAAGCCTTCACCGTCATGACGTCCGGCGACGCGACCCCCTCGCAGATGGGCGCCTTCCTGATGGCCCTGCGCGTCCGGGGGGAGACCGTCGACGAGATCGCCGGCGCCGCCGCCACCCTGCGGGGCAGGATGCGCTCCGTGGCCGCACCAGCGGACACGGTCGACATCCTGGGTACCGGAGGCGACTGCTCAGGCTCGTACAACATCTCCACCTGCGCCGGACTCATCGTGGCAGGGGCCGGCGTTCCCGTGGCCAAGCAGGGCAACCGTGCCCTGTCCTCGCGGTCCGGTTCCACCGATGTGCTCGCCGCGCTGGGGGTCCGTAGCGCACTGTCGCCGGCCGAAGTCGAGCGCTGCATCGCGGCGGCGGGCATCGGATTCATGCACGCCCCCAACCACCACCCGGCCCTCCGGCACGTCGCCGCCACGCGGGTCGAACTCGCCACGCGCACCGTCTTCAACATCCTGGGACCGCTGCTCAACCCGGCCGGCGTCAAGCACCACCTGGTCGGTGTCTACTCCCGGCATCTGCTCGAGCCACTGGCCCAGGTGCTGGGTGAACTGGGCTCCACGCACGCGCTGGTCGTGCACGGCTCGGACGGTCTCGACGAGATCACCACGACCGGCCCCACGTACGTCGCCGAACTCGTCGACGGCGTGGTGAAGACCTTCGAGATCACCCCGGAGCAGGCGGGCATCCCGACCGCCCGCCCCGAGGATCTGCGGGGCGGCGACCCCGCCCACAACGCCGCGGCCCTGCGGGCTGTCCTGGAGGGAACTCCGGGTCCGTACCGGGACATCGCCGTCCTCAACGCCGCGGGGGCCCTCGTCGCCGCCTCCCGCGTCACCGGCTTCCGGCAGGCCGCGGAGCTCGCCGCCACATCGATCGATTCCGGAGCGGCGCTGGCCCGCCTCACCGCCCTCATCGACGCCTCCAACTCCACCACCGGGGACCTATCATGAGCGATCTGCTGACCCGCATCACGGCGTACAAGCGCGAGGAGATCGCCGCCGCCAAGCAGGAGCGGCCGGCCCACGTGCTGCGTGAGCAAGCCGAGCGAGCCGAGCCCCCGCGGGGCTTCCTCGCCGCCCTGGAAAAGCGCCGGGCCGAGGGGCAATACGCGCTGATCGCCGAGATCAAGAAGAAGAGCCCGTCCAAGGGGCTCATCCGCGCGGACTTCGACCCATCGGCTCTCGCCCGTGCCTACCAGGCGGGAGGCGCCGCCTGTCTGTCCGTGCTCACCGACACCCCGTCGTTCGGCGGCAGCCTGGACAGTCTCACCGCCGCTCGTACCGCCGTCGAAATCCCTCTGCTGCGCAAGGACTTCATGATCGACCCCTATCAGGTCCTCGAGGCCCGCGCGTGGGGCGCCGACGCCATCCTCCTGATGCTCTCCACCGTCGACGACGAGACCGCGGCGGCCATCGAAGGCACCGCACACGAACTCGGTATGGACGTCCTGGTCGAGGTCCACGACCAGGAGGAGCTGGAGCGCACGTCCCGCCTGCGGTCCCGGCTGACAGGAATCAACAACCGCAACCTGAAGACCATGGAAACGACCCTGACCACAGCCGAGAACCTGGCGCCGAAGGTTTCCCCGGACCATGTCGTGGTCGGCGAAAGCGGATTGAGCACCCCGCAGGACCTCCGGCGCATGGCGGCGGTCGGCATCACCACGTTCCTCGTCGGCGAAAGCCTGATGCGTGCACCCGATGTCGAGGCCGCCACTCGCTCGCTCCTGGCAAAGTAGCACTGGCCGCCCGCACGACCCCAAGGGAGCACCCATTCATGAGCATTGAGTTTCTGATCACGGCTTTCATCATCGTGGTCTCACCCGGGACCGGCGCCGTCTACACCGTGGCCACGGGAATAACCCGCGGACTGCGCATGTCGGTTGTGGCAGCCTTCGGCTGCACCCTCGGGATCATCCCGCATCTGGCCGCGGCGATCGCCGGCCTGGCCGCGATCCTGCACACCAGCGCGGTGGCCTTCGAGAGCTTCAAGTGGGCCGGTGTCGCCTATCTTCTCTTCCTCGCCTGGCAGACCCTGCGGGAGAAGGGCTCAATGAAGATCGACACCGAGGGCGACACGAAAACGGAGAAGTCGGCGGCCGGCGTCACCGGGACCGCCATTCTGATCAACTTCCTCAACCCGAAGCTGTCCATGTTCTTCCTGGCGTTCCTGCCCCAGTTCGTCCCGGCCACCAGCACCAACACGCTCCCGCAGATGCTCGAACTCTCGGCCGTATTCATGATCATGACGTTCGTCGTCTTCGCGCTCTACGGCGCCTTCGCCGCGGCCGTTCGCGACCACATCATCACCAAGCCGAAGGTGCTGGCATGGATGCGCCGCACTTTCGCCGTGGCCTTCGTGGGCCTCGGCGTCCAACTGGCCCTCGCCAGCCGCTGACCGCCCGACCCGACGTCTGCTCGCCCACCCCGGAAGCGATTCCGGGGCGGGCGGATCCATGTGAGGACCCGGATGCAGAATCAGCAGAATCATCTGTTTATCAAGCTCTGCGGGCTGAGGACCGAACAAGACGTGGACAAGGCGGTGGAGGCCGGGGCCGACGCCATCGGCTTCGTGTTCGCCGACAGCCCTCGACGGGTGGACGCGACCACTGCCATACGGCTCGTCAGCCGCGTCCCGTCCTCTGTGATGACCGTCGGTGTCTTCCGCGATCAGGCGGTGTCGGAGGTCCGCTCGTTGGCCCGTCTCACCGGCGTGCGCGCCGTGCAGCTCCACGGGCACGAAGGACGGGCCCACTACACCGAGCTCGGGCAGGAGGGCTGGACCCTCATCCGGGGGACCGTCTACCGGGAACCCCTGCCTCGGCACGGGCAGTTGGGAGAGGACATCCTTCTCCTCGACGCGCCCACCCCTGGCGCAGGGGTCCCCTGGGACTGGTCCCGCGAAGCCTTCCGGTCTCCCGGCTCCCCATGGCTTCTGGCCGGCGGTCTGACGCCGGGCAACGTGTCCGACGCCATCCGAGCCACCCGTCCCTGGGGCGTTGATGTCTCCAGCGGCATCGAGAGCACCCGAGGGGTCAAGGACCCCGCCTTGATCGAAGCCTTCGTCAAGGCTGCCCGTGCTGCTGCCCGTGCTGCTTCCTGAGCGGCCTGTGGTGTCCGGCGGCGCTGGAACGCCTCGACGCTCAGACCCGGGCCAGCCCCGTCCGGTAGGCGGTGACGACGAGTTGGGCGCGGTCGCGGGCGTCGAGTTTGGCCATGGCCCGGTTGACGTGGGTCTTGGCGGTGAGCGGTGTGACGTGGAGGCGCTCGGCGATCTCGTCGTTGGACAGGCCGGTGGCGACGAGGGTGACCACTTCGCGTTCGCGCGGGGTGAGGATGGCCAGGCTCGGCGTCTTCCCGGGGTCGGGGGCGGCCGGCTGGGACAGGAAGCGGGCGATCAGGGCCTTGGTGGCGGCCGGTGACAGCAGTGCGTCGCCGGCGGCCACGAGGCGGATGGCGTCCAGGAGTTCGTCGGGGTTGATGCCCTTGCCCAGGAAGCCGCTCGCGCCGGCGCGGATGGCCTCGGCGACGTACTCGTCGTTCTCGAAGGTGGTGAGGACGAGGACCTTGACGCCCGCGAGGTCCTCGTCCTCGGAGATGAGCCTGGTCGCGGCGAGGCCGTCGAGGTCGGGCATGCGGATGTCCATCAGCACGAGGTCGACGCGCCGGCTGCGGGCGAGTTCGACGGCCTGGCGTCCCGTCGCGGCTTCGGCGACGACCTCCATGCCGGGGGTGGAGTCGATGAGCATCCGGAAGGTGCCGCGCAGCAGGGCCTGGTCGTCGGCGAGCAGGACGCGGATGGTCATGGTCAGCCCTTTCGGCCGGTGTTCAGCGGCAGTCCGGCGGTGACGCGGAAGCCCCCGCCGGGGCGTGGTCCGGCGGTGAAGGTGCCGCCCGCGGCCTTGGCGCGCTCGTGCATTCCGATCATCCCGTGGCCGGTGCCGGGGACGGAGCCGGAGCCGGTGCTCGTACCGGTACCGGCGGGGCCGTCGTTCTCGACCGTGACGCACAGGACGTCCGTGCGGTACTCGAGGCGGACGCGCGCCGGGACGGAACCGGCGTGCTTGCGGGTGTTGGTGAGCGCCTCCTGGATGATCCGGTAGGCCGCCAGGTCGGTGATGGCCGCGAGCTCCGCGGGCCGGCCGGTGCGCTCCAGGGCGAGGTCGAGGCCGCTGTGGCGGAAGGAGTCCAGCAGGCGGTCGAGGTCGGCGAGGGCGGGCGCGGGTTCGCGGGGCGAGTCCGGGGGCTCGCCGTCGCGGAGCACCCCTACGGTGGCGCGCAGTTCGTCCAGGGCGGCCCGGCTGGTGTCGCGGATGCGCTCGAGCGCCTGGTGGGCGTGGTCGGGGTCGGAGCGCATCAGGTGGTGGGCGACGCCCGCCTGGGCGTTGACCAGCGTGATGTGGTGGGCGACGACGTCGTGCAGTTCGCGGGCGATGCGCAGGCGCTCCTCGGTGACCCGGCGGCGGGCCTCCTCCTCCCGGGTGCGTTCCGCGCGCTCGGCACGTTCCATGGCGGAGGCGAGCAGCCGGCGGCGACTGCGGGCGGCGTCGCCGCTGGCCACCGCCAGGGCCAGCCCGGCGACGACGGCCAGATGCTGCCAGAGGGTGTCCAGGCCCGCGTTGCGGATCAGGGAGGCGGCGAGGAGCAGCGCGGTCGTACCGGCGCCGACGCGCAACGCCGTACGGCGGTCGGTGCGCAGCGCCACGGTGTGGACCGCGACCGCGGTGGCGGCGGGCGACGGGCCGGGGAAAGCGAGCCAGGCGATCTGGGCGATGTTGACGGCCAGGGTCGCCGCGACCACCGGGCCCGGCCACCGCCTGCGGGCGAGCAGCGGCAGGCAGGCCAGCGCCAGTCCGCCGATGAACCATGTGGCCGGGACCCGGTGGTAGTACGCGGTGGCCACCGCCACCGGGGTGGACAGGGCGAAGCAGAGCGCCGCGACCGCCAGGTCTCCCGGCCAGGTCCGGCCCCGCGGTCGTCCGGGGCCGGACTCGCTCACGTGCACTCCTTCACCGTACGAGAACCGTATGAGGCAGTGGGTCGGGCAGTGGGTCAGGCGGCGGGCTCGCCCACGCGGTCGCGGTACGCGCGCAGCGCGCGTGCGCTGTTCCAGCCGAGCGCGCCGGTCACGCGGCCGCCCGCGCGGTACAGCGCGACGAACTTGCGGGCCCCGGGGTCGCCCTCGACGACTTCGACGTGTGCGTCGGCGGGACACCAGCCGTGGATCTGGATCTTCGCGTCGTACTGGTCGGTCCACCCGAACGGGACCGGCGCGTAGGGCACCGCGTCGGCCGGGCCGGCCAGGAGGTTCCTGGCGGCGGCGATGGCCTGCTGGCCGGCGTTCGTGCGCTGCTCGAGGCGGACGCGGCGGCCGATCGCGGGGTGCGGCCAGTTGGCGACGTCCCCGGCCGCGTAGACGCCGGGCGCCGCCCGGCACGTACGGTCGCACAGCACCCCGTCCCCGACCGGGATCCCGGAGCCGGCCAGCCAGTCGACGGCGGGCACCGAGCCGATCGCGACCACGACGGCGTCGGCGTCGAGCCGGGTGCCGTCGTCGAGCACCACCGCACGGACCCGCCCGTCCTCGCCGGTGATACGGGCGACGCCGCGCCCCATGCGGAGCCGTACGCCGTGATCGCGGTGCAGCTCGGCCACCAACCCGCCCACGTACGGCCCCACTTGCGCCGCCAGCGGGGTGGGCGCGATGTCGACGAGCGTGACGTCGAGGCCGAGGCCTCGGGCGGTGGCGGCGATCTCGCTGCCGAGGAACCCGGCGCCGATCACCACCACGCGTGGCCCGGCCAGCAGTTGGGCGCGCAGCGCGAGGGCGTCGTCGAGGGTGCGCAGTACGTGCACCCCGGCCAGGTCGTGGCCGAACGGCAGGCGTCGGGGGCGCAGTCCGGTGGCGATGAGCAGGCCGTCGTAGGACAGCCGCTCGCCGCCGTCCAGGGTGACGGTGCGGGCCACCGGGTCCGCTCCGGTGGCCCTACGGCCCAACTCCAGCCGAAGGCCGGGTGGTTGCGGCCCTGCGCGCAACGCGGTCCTGTCGGGCTCCCAGGTGCCCGCCAGGACCTGCTTGGACAGCGGCGGCCGGTCGTACGGGGAATGGAGCTCGTCCCCGACCATGGTCAGCGTGCCCGTGAAGCCCTCGCGGCGCAGGGCGTCGGCCGCGGTGAGCCCGGCGGCCGACGCGCCCACGACGACGATGTGGCCCAAGTCGGGCACTACGCCTCCACCGTTATCGCCTGCGCGGGGCACAGGGCGGCGGCGTCCTGGACCCGGGCCAGCAGTTCCTGCGGCGGGGCGGCGTCGAGCAGGACGACCACGCCGTCCTCGTCGCGCTGGTCGAAGACGTCATCGGCGGCCAGCACGCACTGTCCGGCGCCGCAGCACTTGTCCTCGTCAATGGTGATCTTCATCGTGATACTCCCTGCGTGGGTTACCAGGTGACGGGCAGCTCATGAGCACCGTAGACGATCATGTCGTCGCGCATCGGTACGTCCTCCAGCGGCACCGCCAGGCGCAGGTCCGGGAACCGCTCGAACAGGGCCGACAGCGCCGCCTTCATCTCCACCCGCGCCAACTGCTGGCCGAGGCACTGGTGGATGCCGTGGCCGAAGGCGAGGTGCGGGCCGGTGGTCCCCCTGCCGACGTCCAACTGCTCGGGGCAGTCGGGGAACCGGCCCTCGTCGCGGTTGCCCGACGGCAGCGCGGCGACGACCAGGCTGCCCGCCTCGATCAGGTGACCGTCCAGCTCCACGTCCTCCAGCGCCGTGCGGCGCGTGCCGTACTGGACGACGGAGAGGTAGCGCAGCAACTCCTCGACGGCGCCGTCCATCAACGACGGGTCCGCCCGCAAGGCGGCCAGCTGCCCGGGGTTGTTCAGCAGGCACATGGTGCCGAGCGCGATCATGTTGGCGGTCGTCTCGTGCCCGGCGATCAGCAACAGCGAGCCGACACCGGCGAGTTCCTCGTCGGTGAGGTCGCCGGAGTGCACCAGAGCGCTCAGGATGTCGTCGCCGGGTTCGGCACGCTTGGCGGCTGCCAGCTCATGGAAGAACGCGTTCATCGCCGTCTGCGCCCGCCGCACCTCCTCCGGGTCCGCGTCGATCGTGAGCAGGGAGGCCGAGTTCCGCTGGAACTCCTCGCGGTCCTCGTACGGCACCCCGAGCAGTTCGCAGATCACCAGGGAGGGAATCGGCAGCGCGAACGCCTGGACGAGGTCGGCCGGGCCCCCGGCGGCGGCCATCGCGTCCAGGTGCTCGGCGACGATCCGCTCCACGGCGGGCGTCAGCTCCCGCATCCGGCGCACGGTGAACTGGCCGGTGAGCAGCCGACGGAACCGGGTGTGCTCCGGCGCGTCCATCAGGATGAACGTCCCCGGAGGGGGCGGCGGCACCTCGTCGGTGGGGATGCTCGCCCGCAGCACGCGCCGCCGGGAGCTGAACCGCGGGTCGGAGAGCACCGTCCGGATGTCCGCGTACCGCGTGACCATCCAGCCGGTCGCCCCGTCCGGGAAGGTCACCCGCGCGACCGGGGCCTCCTCCCGGGACGTGCGGTACTCCGGCGGCGGGTCGAACGGACAAGTCCGCTTCACAGGCTGTGTACCGGTCACGAGGCGGTCCTTCCAACGGGGCCAACGGGGGCGAAGTCCTGGACTCCACCGTGCCGTTCGGCCCGGAGCGTGTCGTCCGGCGTCCGCAGACACTTGATCTACTGCGGCCGCGGTACGGCTGCGAGGACAGCTACCGCGAACGCGGACGGTGGCCCGGCACGTCCTGCGCCCCCGGCCCGAGCAGGTCGGCGCAGTAGCCGGCGACGGCGGCCTCGCTTCCCGCCGCCTGGATCAGGCGGTCCAAGCCGCCCGAGCGGTGCGGGTTGCCGTGGCCCAGACCGTTCGCCCGGTAGGCGGTGCACAGGCCGTGCAGGGAGTGCGCGACCGTCCCCGGGTCCACCACGGCGGAAGGCGACGGCGAGGCGGCCGGCTGCCGTTCCCTGGCTGCGGCAGCAGCTGTGGGGCTGGGGTGTTCGCCGGCACCGTGCGGTTTTCCGGCTGCAGGTGATGCCGGAGGGGAGGTGGGGGCGAAGTCGGAGGCGGAAGGAGAAGGAGAAGGAGAGGTGCTCGCTCCGCCGGGGTCGGGTGCGTGCGCTCCGGAGAAGGGCAGGTGAAGCGCTCCCGCCTGGGCGGCCACGGCCACCCCGCCGAACGCCAGCACCGCCGCCATCGCACCGATACCCGCCTTCCGCCACCGGCGGCCCGGCTTCGGCGTATCGGCGCGCACAGCCCGGAAGGCCGCGACCGCGGCCTCCTCGCCGGCCGTCGGGGCCGGGTCCTCGGCGGCCGGCTCACCCGCCGCCCGCAACAGCGCCGACAGCGTGCGGAGTTCCTCGATACCGGTGCCGGTACCGGCATCGGCACCGGCGGCATCCCGTTCGCGGCGGAGCAGCCGCTCGACCGTACGGTCGTCGAGGCTGTTGTGCTGGTCGTCCCTCACGCCTTGCCCTCCGAGATCACGGCCTCCGAGATCGCGGCCTCCGAGATCGCGGCCTCCGAGATCGCGGCCTCCGGCGTGGCGGGGCGCGGCGACCGGCCGGTGCGCAGCACCTCGGCCAGCCGCCGCACCCCCCGGTGGGCACAGACCCGCACCGCGCCCGGGCGCTTGCCCAGCACTCGCCCCGCCTCCTTGGCGTCCAGGCCCAGCACGACCCTCAGCAGAACGGCCTCCCCCTGTTCCCGGGGCAGGCCCGAGATCAGACTCAGCGCGCTCTCGGTGGAGATCGCTTCCAGTGCCTCGCCCGCCGTGTCGGAGCCTGCCGGAAGCTCCCCCAGGGCGCTCTCGTCGCCGCCGATCAGAGGCCGGCGTCCGACGTGCCGCAGATGGTCGAGCGCCCGGTTGCGGGCGATCTTGGCGGCCCAGCCGCGCAGCCCCTGGGCATTCCCCCGGAACGTGCCGAGATCGCGCGCGATGTGGAGCCATGCCTCGGACATGACGTCCTCGGCGTCGGCACCGCCCACCAGGGTCCGCACATAGCGCAGCAGCATCGGATGCAGTGCTCGGTAGAGGTGCCGGAAGGCATCCTCGTCGCCGGCCTGGGCGGCGTGCACGGCGTCGATGAGGGCACCGTCGTCCCACTGCGGCTCCCTGGCCGCCGGACCGCTCCTCACCTCGTGCACGGCGGACATCCTGCCGTATGCCCCTGTTCGCGACGCCACGGGCTCGGGTGTAACGCCCACGGCCGCGTCGGCGCTCTATGCGCAGTCGGCCAGAGCGGCTCGACAGGACAGGGGACGCAGCTCGTGCAGCGAAGAGACAACAGCAGCAGCACCGCTTTGACGCAGGCCGTGGAGCCCATATTCGTCGACCCCTCGGGGCGGCGTCAGCGGCGGGTGCGACGGACCGCCCGGCTGCTCGTCCTCCCGGCGGGCGGCTATATCGCCCTGCTGGTCAGCACGGTGCTGGGCGGGCCCACTCCGGGCCACGCGGCGGTCGCGGTGCCGAGCGCTCCCCAGCCGCCAGCACCGTCCGTGGCGTTCGTCCCCGACCTGCCCTCTCCCGCCGCTCACCCGGCGAGGGCCCACAGCACACCGAAGAGGACGACCGCCGGACATGCCGCGCACACCGCGGCTCCCACTCCCCGCAAGGCCTCGCGGTGACCCGTCCGAACCCGGCTCGTCCCCGCCGGACCCCGTCCCGCCGCACCCGCGTACGCGAGGTCGCACCGCGCACCCACTGGCTGCTGCTGGCCGTGCTCGCGGTCACCCTCTCGGTGGCCCTGCTGCTGCAGGGCTACACCCACCACATGTTCGGCGTCGCGGGGGACGACGCGAACGGGCCGGCCCAGGGCCCGACCGACGCGGTGCCCGCCCAGGTGGTGAATGGCGGCCCGGTGATCACGAACGCCGACACCGCACCGCGCACCGTCCAGGTCAAGCCCCGCACCATCGCGCTGACCTTCGACGACGGCCCGGACCCGGTCTGGACGCCGCGCGTCCTGGAGGTGCTGCGCCGCAACCACGTCCATGCGACCTTCTTCCTGGTCGGCGCCCAGGTCGTGGCCCACCCCGAACTGGTGCGCCAGATGGTCGCGGACGGCAACCAAGTCGGCGTCCACACCTTCACCCATCCCGACCTGGGCCAACTCCCCTCCTGGCAGCGCGGCCTGGAGCTTCGCGAGACCCAGCTCGCCATCGCGGGCGCGGCGGGAGTCACCACCTCGCTGCTGCGCCCGCCGTACTCCTCCGAGAACGACGCGCTGGACGACAACGAGTGGGCCGCGGTCAAGCAGGCGGCCGCGGACGGCTACGCGACGGTCATGACCACCCGGGATGCCGAGGACTGGCAGCGGCCCGGCGTCAGCCGCATCATCGCCGACTCCACACCGCACGGCGACAAAGGGCAGATCCTGCTGATGCACGACGCCGGTGGCGACCGGTCGCAGACGGTCACCGCGCTCGGCACTCTGTTGCCCCGGCTCAAGGCCGGGGGCTACACGTTGACGACAGTCAGCGATGCGGTCGGGATGCCGTCCCCGCTTCACCCCGCCGGGTTCGCCGCCCATCTCCAGGGACTGGCCCTCATCTGGGTACTGGAGGACGGTGACTGGGTCACCGGGGTGCTCGGTGCGCTGATGCTGGCGGCCGGGCTGATCAGCGTGGCACGCGCGGTGGTCGTCCTGGTCGCGGCCCGCCGGCACAGACGTACCAGAAGCCGGCCGTGGGGACCGCCGGTGACCGAGCCGGTCAGCGTCATCGTCCCCGCGTACAACGAGAGCGCGGGCATCGAGGCGGCCGTACGCTCGCTGCTCGCCTCGGACCATCCGGTCGAGATCATCGTGGTCGACGACGGTTCCACCGACGGCACCGCGGACCTGGTGGAATCCCTGGGCCTGCCGGTACGGGTGATCCGGCAGCGGAACGCGGGCAAGCCCGCCGCGCTCAACACCGGCCTCGCCGCCGCCTCGTACGATCTGGTGGTCATGGTCGACGGCGACACGGTCTTCGAACCCGGCACCGTCCGGATGATCGTGCAGCCCTTCGCCGACCCACGCGTCGGCGCCGTCTCCGGCAACGCCAAGGTCGCCAACCGCGGTGGCCTGCTGGGGCGTTGGCAGCACATCGAGTATGTGATCGGGTTCAACCTCGACCGCCGCCTGTTCGACCTCGGCGAGTGCATGCCGACCGTGCCCGGCGCGGTCGGCGCGTTCCGCCGCCGGGCCCTGCTGGACCTCGGCGGCGTCAGCGATGTCACCCTCGCCGAGGACACCGACCTCACCATGGCCCTGTGCCGCGCCGGCTGGCGCGTGGTGTACGAGGAGGACGCCATCGCGTGGACGGAGGCGCCCGCTTCGCTGAGCGCGCTGTGGCGGCAGCGCTACCGCTGGTGCTACGGCACGCTGCAGGCGATGTGGAAGCACCGCGGCGCACTGACGCAACGCGGCGCGGCAGGCAAGCTGGGCCGCCGGGGCCTGCTCTACCTGCTGCTCTTCCAGGTGCTGCTGCCGCTGCTGGCACCCGTGGTGGATGTCTTCGCCCTGTACGGAGTCGTCTTCCTCGACCCGGCCCGGGTCCTCGGGCTGTGGCTGGGCTTTGTGCTGCTGCAGGTCCTGATGGGCCTGTACGCCTTCCGCCTGGACGGTGAGCGTCCCGGCCCGCTGTGGAGCCTGCCCCTGCAGCAGTTCGTCTACCGGCAGTTGATGTACCTGGTGGTCATACAGTCGCTGTTCACCGCCGTCGCGGGCTCACGCCTGCGCTGGCAGCGCATGGAGCGGTACGGCAGTCTGCGCGCCCCCGGCGCCGCGCACGAAGCAGTGCAGCGGCCCTGACAGCGGCCTCACGCCCCGCCGTACAGCGCCGCCACCTCCGCCGCCGCCCGGGCCAGGTCCTCGCGGACCTCGGCCGGGGCGCGGAGTGGGCGCACCGGGCGCTGACGGCCTGGCTGGGCCGTACCGTCTAGAGCTGCGTCAGCGCCGGCGCCAGTTCGCGCCACTGCTGCCGCAGTTGTACGGCGTACCCCTCGCCCTGCGGCAGCACCACCTGCACCGCGACGTGGTCGGCCCCCGCGCTCCGGAACTCCTCGACGCGCGTACGGATCCGCTCCACGTCGCCGATGGCGACGAAGGCGTCGACGAGGCGGTCGCTGCCGCCGTCCTTGAAGTCCTCTTCCGTCCAGCCCGCGCGCAGGAGGTTGTTGGTGTAGTTCGGCAGGCCCAGGTAGAAGGCGAGGTAGTCGCGGGCAGTGCGGCGGGCGCGGGACGGGTCGGCGTCGAGGACGACCGCCAACTCCGGTCCGAGGAAGGGCTGTTCACCCAGGGTCGCGCGGGCCTGCGCGGTGATCTCGGGCGTGGTGAGGTACGGGACGACACCCGCCGCACGGTCCCGGGCGAGCCCGAGCATCTTCGGGCCGAGGGCGGCCAGGAGGCGCCGCTCGGCGGGGACGGGCTCGGGGGCACCGTCGAGGGCGGTCAGGTAGTCCCGCATCGCGGAGTACGGGCGTGCGTACTGCGCGGTGAGCGCGGCGTGGCTGACGCCGAGGCCGAGGAGGAAGCGGTCGCGGTGGGCGGGGTCGAGGGCGGCCAGCTGCGCGGCGACGCCGGCCGCCTCGTGCTCCCAGATGCTGAGGATGCTGGTGGCCACCGTCACACGGTTCGTCGCCGCCAGCAGACGTGCGGCGTGGTCGACGCCGGGACCGAACCCGACCCACAGGGCCCCGAAGCCCAGCTCCTCCAGCTCCGCCGCCGCTTCATGGATCCGCCCGGCCTCCGCGGGATCGTCGGAGCGGAACCAGCCGCTCCATATGCCGACGGTGCCGAGACCCGGGATGAGTGCCACGTTGCTCTCCTGCCTCACGACTCGTGTGTACGACCATGATGCGCGGGGAGCCCCGGGCGCACCACCCCGGTCGATCAACTCGCCTGTGCGGAACGGAGTTCGCCGCGGCTGAGCCGGTAGGAGGGGGCCAGGTCCCGTACCTCCACCGAGAGGACCGGTACAGCCCCGCCCTCCGTGGCCACATGCCTGCCCAGCAGGGCGAGGACCGCCTCGGACAGGCGGTCCTTCTGCGTTTCCGTGCGCCCCGGGAGCAGCCCTATGTCCACGTGCGCGAACAGGCTGCTGCCTCGCCCGTCGACGACGAAGGTCTCCGTCGCCGCGCGGAAGAACATCTTGCAGACGCCCGCCGTCCCGACCGAGCCGACGACGAGCGCGTGCAGGTCCTCGGCGAGGGCCCGGCGGTCGAAGGCGTCGTGGAGTCTCTCGTCGTAGTCGACGGTGATGTGTGGCACGGGTTGCTCCAGCGGCAGGCCGATGACGTATGCATCAATCTATGCCGCCGGTTTTCACGGCCGGACGGGGCCCTCGGCCCTGCCTGGACGCAAGGCCGATGAGGTCGTTCTTGCAGGTCGTGGAGGACGCCTGCCCGGAGCGGCCGTCCCGCCCTGGCCTCCGGAGCCGCCGCCGGCGCGGACACGGCGTGGGGCACACACACCCACGCTCGGCCCTGCCCGGCCGCCCCGCCTCCCGGCGGAGGCCGTTCGGGGATACCGGACCCCGGACGGCGTAACCCCGCCCGCACCCCCGCCCGAGCGGGCGTAGGACAGAAGGTGAACAACCGGGAGGAGCGGAAGCGGATGCGGGTCGTGGTCGATCTCAACAAGTGCCAGGGGTACGCCCAGTGCGTGTTCCTCGCCCCGAAGGTGTTCGAGCTGCACGGCGAGGAGGCCCTGATGTACACCCCGACCGTCCCCGACGATCAGCAGGAGCGTGTACGCCAGGCCGCTGCCGCCTGCCCCGTGCAGGCCATCCTCGTGGGGGAGCCGTCCGGTGACCGGTGATCTCCTCAACGGGCGGATCGTCATCGTCGGCGCCTCGCTCGCCGGGCTGCGGGCGGCCGAGACGCTGCGCGACAAGGGTTTCGAGGGCGAGCTGACCGTGGTCGGGGACGAGCCCCATCCCCCGTACGACAGGCCGCCGTTGTCCAAGCAGGTGCTGCTCGGCCGGGCGGCCGCGGACAGCTGCGGGCTGCCCGCCCGCCGGGACACCGGCGCGCGGTGGAAACTCGGCGTACGTGCCGCCGGGCTCGACGGGGTGGGCAAGCGCGTCCTGCTCGCCGACGGCGAGCAACTGCCCTACGACCGGCTCCTGATCACCACCGGCACCCGGGCCCGTCCCTGGCCGAACCCCGAAGAGGCGCGGCTGGAGGGCGTGTTCACGGTGCGGACGAGCGACGACTCGGCCCGCCTCGCCGCGGCCCTGGAGGCCGGCCCCAGTCGCGTCCTGGTGATCGGCGCCGGGTTCACCGGCTCGGAGGTCGCCTCGGCCTGCCGGGAGCGGGGGCTGGAGGTGACGGTCGCCGAACGGGGCAGCGCACCCCTCATCGGCGCGCTCGGCGGAACGGTCGGCTCCTGGGCCATCCAGTTGCAGCGCTCCCACGGGGTCGACCTGCGCTGCGGGGTCACGGTCACCTCGTTCCGGAGCAGCAACGGCCGTTTCACGGGCGCCGAGTTCAGCGACGGCAGCGGCATCGACGCGGACATCGCCGTGGTCTGCCTCGGCGCGGTCCGCAACACGGAATGGCTGGCCGACTCCGGGATCGCCGCCGGGCCCCGCGGCGTGGCCTGCGACGCGGGGTGCCGCGTCTTCGACATGTACGGGATCGTCACCGACAACGTCTTCGTCGCCGGCGACGTGGCCCGCTTCCCGCACCCGCTCTTCGAGTACCAGCTGATCGCCCTCGAGCACTGGGGCAACGCCGTCGCCCAGGCCGAGGTCGCGGCCCACAACATGGTCAGCACCGGACCGCAGAGGCGCCCCCACCTGGCCGTGCCCACCTTCTGGTCCAGCCAGTTCGGCGTCAACATCAAGTCCGTCGGCGTGCCGACCTTCTCCGACCAGGTGGTCCTCGCCCAGGGGACGCCGGGCGAGAGCCGCATCGTCGCCGTCTACGGCTACCGGGGACGCATCACGGCCGCCGTGACGGTGAACCGGGCCAAGTGGCTCGAGCACTACACGCACTTGATCGAGACCGCGGCCCCGTTCCCGCCCGGCCCCGGTGCCGCCGATCACTTCGCGGACAGCGAGGTGGTCCCCTCCGACGTACCGGACCCCAAGGTCCTCTCGCACGGCCCGACCGTCGCCCTCACCGGCCACCTCCCCGACCGCAGACTGACCCTGCTGCGGCCCGGCGGCTGACCCGATACCCGAAGGAACCGCACATGTCCTCCGAGACCCTCTTCCGCCGGATAACCGACTACGCCAACCGCCCCGCCCCCTACCCCCTCTACGCGGAACTCCGGGAGCACGGCGTCGCCCGGCAGGAGGACGGGAAGTTCCTGGTGGGCACGTACCACGAGATAGCCGCACTGCTCCACGACCCGCGCATCAGCTCGGACGTCCGCAACCGCACCGAGCCCGACCCGGAACTCCCGGCGCAGGAAGGGGTTCAGCGCAGCTTCATCGTGCACGACGACCCCGAGCACGACCGGCTCCGCCGCCTGGCCATGCGGCCCTTCGGCCCGCCCCACTCCCCCAAGCGCATCGACTCGCTGCGCGGCGACATCGCCCGCATCGCGGAACAACTCGCCGACGGGCTGCGGGACAAGGAACGCTTCGACCTCGTCGACGACTTCGCCTTCCCGCTGCCCGTCACCGTCATCTGCGACCTGCTGGGCGTGCCGGCCTCGGACGTCCCCCAGATGCACATCTGGGCGGACACGGTCGTCGCCGGGCTGGACTTCACCCCCGACGAAGATCCCACAGAACGCTTCCGGGCCACCCGGGAAGCGCGGGCAGCCATGGGGCTGTACTTCGGCGAACTCGCCGAGATGCGCCGCCGCAAGCCGGCCGACGACATGATCTCCGCCCTCGCCAACGAGGACGGCCCGGACGGGAAGCTCACCTACGAGGAGCTGATGGCCACCTCGGTGCTGCTGATGATCGCCGGGCACGAGACCACCGTCAACCTCATCACCAACGGCATGCTCACCCTCCTCCGCTACCCCGATGTCCTGGAACGGCTGCGCGCCGAGCCGAAGTTGATGCCGCGCGCGGTCGAGGAACTGCTGCGATACGAGCCTCCGGTGCAGTTCCTGCCACAGCGCACCCCGCTGGCCGACATCGAGGTCGGGGGCGTCACCATCCCCAAGGGCGTCCCCCTGGTGCTCGTCCTCGCCTCCGGCAACCGCGACCCCCTGCGCTTTTCCGACCCCGACCGCTTCGACCCCGACCGCGAGGACAACCAGCACTTCGGCTTCGGCAGCGGCATCCACAACTGCTACGGCGCCCCCCTGGCCCGCCTCGAGACACAGATCGCGCTCACCACGCTGCTGTCCCGCCTCGACGGCCTGCGCCTGCTCGAGGACCCGCCCGAGTACCGGCGCAGCCCGGTCCTGCGCGGCCCCCGCCACCTGCCGGTCGCGGGCTATCTGCGCTCGTAGTCCTCGAGCGGTTTCCAGACGTTGTCGCCGAACTGCCAGAAGTACTGCGGGCGTTCCTTGACCGCGCTCGTACGGAACGGCTGCCCCCGGTCGAGGATCTTCAGCCGCCCGGAGCGGTTGCCGCTGCTCCACTCCAGCTCCAGGTACCAGGTCACGTCGTGCCCGTTGGTGTGGGCGAGGACGTCCAGTACCTCCGGGTCCGCCGACGACGTCTTGCGCGGGAAGTGCGCGGCCGGGATCCGGACGTCCCCCTGCTGCCCTTCCGTGGGACGGGCGGTGGGACGGTCGTGGTCGAGGTCGATGTCGTAGTAGGCCGGAGTCACGCCGCTGCCGCAGCCGTTGCCCATCGCATACGCCGACCAGGCCAGCGGCGCCGCGCTCTTGACGACCCTGACGTGCAGGGCTCGCAGCACGACGGCCTGGCCGTTCTTGCCCTGCAGGTTGACGGTCAGGTGCATACGCCCGCCGGGCACGGCCCGCATCCCGGTGACCCAGGCCCGCGCGTCCTCCCCCATCGGCGGCTCGGGCACCTCGGCGGGCTGCCGGCCGGTGACGTACATGTTGTCGCAGCGCTCGGTGAGCGCGTAGGGCTGGACGTCGGCGGTGAGCGGGTCGTCGCTCTCGTTCTGAGTTGCGTCTGCTAACGGCGATGGTGACGTCGACGGCTTGGAGGACGGGCCGGGGGACCGAGGCGACGCCCCAGGCCCGTGGGGCGTCTCCCCGCTCCGGCCGGGTGTGCTCCCCGGACTCCCTGAACTC
The DNA here is from genome assembly GCF_059089585.1 of Streptomyces sp. SX-6. Lineage (NCBI taxonomy): Bacteria > Bacillati > Actinomycetota > Actinomycetes > Kitasatosporales > Streptomycetaceae > Streptomyces > Streptomyces sp. SX-6. Next base: position 156,869 of record NZ_JBTHHU010000009.1, read on the forward strand.
CCTGAACTCCCCGAGGACGGGAGGGGCATGCCGGGTGCCGCCTCCGGCCGGGCCTGCGTGGTTGCCGTACCGCCGCCGTGGTGCGTGTGCGGGTCCGGGCCGGTGCCGGCCCACCACCAGCCGCCGATGGCGGCGGCGGGTATCGCCACGCCGAGGGCGACGACGGCGGCGAGGGCCGGCCGCACCCGGCGGCGGGGCGGGTCGGCCACAGACTGCGGAACCGTTTCCTCCGGCTCTTCCTCCGGCTCGAACGGCACTGGCACCGGTACCGGCACCGGCACCGCCTTGCCCCGCGCGTCGGCGCGCTCCGCGTCGGCCAGGATCCAGAGGCGGTGCAGCGCCACCAGCTCCTCCGGCTTCGCCCCGCACAGCCGGGCCAGCCGCTCGACGGGCGCGTACTCGGTCGGCACGGCGGCGCCGTTGCAGTAGCGGTGCACGGTGGACGTGCTCATGTGCAGCCGCTTCGCCAGGGCTCCGTAACTCAGTCCCGAACGGTCCTTCAGCTCCCTGAGCTGCGCGGCGAATTCCTCGGTCCCCCCGGCCATATGGACGTCTCCCCTTCCAGAGCCGCGTTCCAGGGCGCGGCGTCTCCCCAGGTCAGGCTAAACGCGAGCGTTCCCGCGTCCCGGATGCCACGGCGGACCTTGATGCCGGGACGGGGAACCTCGCAGGCTGGTTCCGCCCCGGTGGAACGGCCCGGGGCACCTCACACCCCGTACTTCTCGTATGCCGCAAGGAGCTTTTCCCATGCGTTCCGCACGTATCGCCACCTCCGCCGCCCTCCTCGCGGGAGCCGCGCTTCTGACCGCCGGCGCGGGCCAGGCGCAGGCGGCGCCCCACGCCGAGAGCAGCGCGGTCTCCAGCTGCTCGGCCGTCGCCTCGAAGTTCACCGTGCAGAAGGTGAACCGCCCGATCAACCACGCGCTGCTGACGATCACCAACACCGGCAAGAAGCGCTGCGACGCCATCGCGGCCCCGCTGCTGGCGTTCGACAACGACACGTACATCGGCACCCGGGTCATCGAGGACTCGATACCGCAGGCCGTCGTCTCCCTCGAGCCGGGCCAGTCCGCCTACGCGGGCATCACGCTGTCGGCGGCCGACGGCTCCGGCGAGCACGGACGTACCGTCCGTACGCTCAAGGTCTTCCTCGACGGCGGCAAGGGCGAGGGCTCGGAGGGCAAGGCCGCCTCGGTCGCCCTGCCGCGCGACACGTGGGTCGACGACAAGGCGGCCGTCACCTACTGGCAGACGGACCCGTCCGTGGCCCTGGAGTGGTGAGCTAGGCCGGCCGATGCGCGAGTGCGACCCGAGTTCAGGCGGGCCGCACTCGCGCATGGGGCTTCACGAAGGCAAATACAACTGCGGCAACCTCACAGCGCGACCGTCCACTCGTTGACGAGCCGCCTCGCACGCGCCGCGTCCTCCGCGAAGACCAGCACCTCCAGCCGCCACCGCGACCGGGACCGGGACCGCGACCGCACACACGGAGCGCACGTGGACCGGATCCCGCACGTGTCGAGGAAACGGCGGACCTCCTCCGCCGCGGCCGCCGAGCCGACTCGCGCCACCGGCACCAACAGCCCGTACGGATAGCACCCTTTCCGCCGCCGGAACACCGGCTCAGTGCCGGCCCTCGACGACCTCTTCCTTCTCGTGGTGCTCCTCGAGCACCGCGTGGTACTCCTCCACCGTCGGCTTCGGGATCTGCCCGAACTCGCCGAAGTACGCGGCGGACAGCCGCGCCCTCATCCGGTCCATCCAGCCGATCTTCCGCGGAACGCCGTTCTCGTCGACCGCGGGCGGGAGTTCATGGACCTCGTACTGCTCGTGCCCGGTGAAGGAATAGAGGTCCTGGCGCGACAACGGCTCGTGGATCTCGATGAATTCACCGTGCGGGACGCGCGTGATGATGCCGGACTCCCGGCCGTGCAGCACCTTCTCGCGGTCGCGGCGCTGCAGCCCGAGGCACCACCGCTTGGTGATGACGAAGACCACCACGGGCAGCACGAAGAAGGAGATCCGGACGAACCAGGTGATCGCGTTGAGGGACAGGTGGAACTTGATGGCGAACAGGTCGTTGCCGCCGCCGATCAGCAGGACCGCGTACAGCGAGACCCAGGCCGCGCCGAAGGCCGTACGCGTCGGATTGTTGCGGGGCCGTTCGGTGATGTGGTGCTCGCGCTTGTCCCCGGTGACCCAGGCCTCGAAGAAGGGATACAGCCACAGGACGAGGAACACCGTGGGAAAGACCAGCAGCGGGATGAGGATCCCGAGGATGAGTGTGTGGCCCAGGAAATTGATCTCCCAGCCCGGCATGATGCGGATCAGTCCCTCGGAGAAGCCCATGTACCAGTCGGGCTGCGCGTCCGTCGTCACCTGGTCGGGCCGGTAAGGCCCGTACGCCCAGATCGGGTTGATCTGCGCGATCGCCGAGAAGATGCCGAGCACGCCGCTGACGAGGAAGAAGAAGCCGCCGGCCTTGGCCATGTAGACCGGCAACAGGGGCATTCCCACGACGTTGTTGTTGTTCCGGCCGGGCCCGATGCCCTGGGTGTGCTTGTGGTAGATGACCAGGATCAAGTGGGCCGCCAGCAGGGCCGCCATGATGCCGGGGAGCAGCAGGATGTGGACGGTGAACAGCCGGGGGATGAAGAGGTGCCCGGGGAACTCCCCGCCGAAGAAGAACATCACCAGATACGTGCCCACGATCGGCACGGACAGAATGGCGCCCTCCATGAACCGGATGCCCGTTCCGGAGAGCAGGTCGTCCGGCAGCGAGTAGCCCATGAAGCCCTCGAACATGCCGAGGAACAACAGGCTTGCCCCGAAAAGCCAGTTGAGCTCGCGCGGCTTGCGGAACGCACCGGTGAAGAAGATGCGCATCATGTGCGCGAGCATTCCGACGACGAAGACCAGAGCCCCCCAGTGGTGCAGCTGACGGAGCAGCAGTCCACCACGTACGTCGAAGCTGATGTCGAGCGTCGACTTGTACGCGTCGGACATCCGGATGCCGTTCAGCGGCGTGTAGCGGCCGTGATAGACGACCTCGCTCATGCTGGGCTCGAAGAAGAGCGTCAGATAGACACCCGTCACGATGATGACGATGAAGGAATAGAGCGCGACCTCGCCCAGCATGAAGGACCAGTGGTCCGGAAAGATCTTCCGCATGTTCGACTTGGCGAGCGTGTACAGACCGACGCGGCCGTCGGCCCAGTCCGCGAGTCTCTCGCCCTTGGGCGTCTGTTGCGTGTTGGTCATGCGCGGCGCTCCCGGAACCTGGTGGCTGCTCGTCCGTGACGCACACGACGGCAGCCCGATGCGGGGCCCCGCTAGATGATGTCCGGGTCTGCCCGGTCCTGGCCGCATATCGCCGTGCTTGTCGCTACGGGGACATCTTCCACATGTTTGTCGTGGAACGCAGGATTTGCGGTCCGAGTCGCCCGCCCGGCCCAGCCGTCACCGGCCCGGCCATCACCGGAACTCGGCGAGCCGGGGCCGAAGGCCCAGCACCGTCAGCGCGGCGGCGAGGAACAGGGCCGCACCGGCAGCCGGGAGGAGGAAGGAGATGTCGTCCCGCCCCTCGTGCACCTTCTGGGTGAAGACGGCGGCGTTGATGTCGATGTCCTTGCCGAGGGCGGTCATCCACTCCTCGAAGTGCGCGTTGGACTTGCCCGCATCCCAGCTGATGCCGAAGTCGGTCGCCTCCCGCACCCGGCCCCCGGCGACCAGTGCCCGTATCTTCCGGTCGTCGCGCTGGTAGACCTCGTACGCCTCGACGGTGCGCTCGGCGGCCTCGCGCTCCCCGGCGAAGGTGATGTTGTCCAGCTCGCGCCGGAACTCACCGGTGAAGCGCAGGTCCCGGTGGTCCGCCCGGTAGTCCTGCCAGGTGCTGTGGAGCCGGTCGGCGTACGTGGGCAGGGTCGCGCCCTCGATGCCGTAGAGACGCTGCGACTTGTCGAAGTAGGAAGCCTGGTACTGGTCGCGGCGCCCGGGGTCGAGAAGGTAGCGGCTCTCGTCGGCGTTGACGTCATAGGCGATGGCCCGGGCCCGGGAGAGCGCGACGACGGAGTCGAACGAGTCGTGCCGGGCGATGCGCAGCTGGTCGGAGGCCCGGCCGAACAAGGTGCAGCCGAGGACGATCGCGACGACGGTGCACAGCGACGCACCGGCCAGCGCCGGGTTGACGACGCGCCGGAAACTGCGCGTCAGGTACCACTGCAGCACACCGAGGACGGCCAGCAGCAGAACGCCCACGCCCACCGTGGCGGCCAGCTGGACGGTGAGCCGGGACTGGGCGGCGTCGTGCTCCTTCAGGAAGGTGGCGTCGGTGGTGTCCACCAGGGTCCGGGCATGGCCGAGGATCGAGTTCCGCAGCAGGTCGGTGGCGGTCCGGTAGCGGTCGATCGCGGTGGCCTTGGCGTCGGGACGGCCGTCCTCCTCCCGGGCCTCGCCGATCACTTCCTGGTAGCGCGCGAAGCTCTCGGTCAGGTCCTCGACGGTCTTCTCGGCGGACCGGTCGCCGTTGACCGCCACCGCGAGGGTGCGCAGCTCACGGCTCGCGGTCCGGCGGGCCTCGTCGTAGACCCGCAGCGCCTTGTCGTACGAGACGCCGTTGCGGTCCCGGCCGTTCGTGCCGCTCGACAGCAGGAGGTTGGCGGCCTGGGCGTCCATGTCGCCCAGGGCGAGGTTCAGGTCCGCGGCGCTGACCGTCCGGGGCGCGTCGGTGTCGGCCACCGTGGACCAGGTGCCGGACAGCGCGAGCCCGGACACCACGAGCAGCACGGCGAGTGCACAGGTCACCGCCAGCGTCGCGGCCCGCAGCAGCCGCAGCCGGGCCGGCACCGTCGCGGTCAGCCGCCGGGCCCGCTCGACGACCGTGGTGCGTACGGCCGGAACCGGCCGGGCGACCGGCGCCCGCGGCGCCACCGCGCCCGGTCGGTGCGCCGTACTGGCGGTGCTGGCCACGCGCCCTCCCCCTCAGGCCACGGAGGGCATTCGCTCCTCCGTGCGAGGCATTGTGCGGCGGTACGCGGTGGCCGATACCAGTCGTTGACGCGTCTCTGATGAGCAACTGCCGGGGTATTGACGCGACGTTGACACCTACTCGTCTTCGTCCGGCGAGTCCTCGTACGGCGCCTCCTCGGCGAGCCGCTCCCCGATGTCGTCGGCCCAGGCCTGGGCCCAGCGGCGGAGTTCGGCCGTCTCGTCCTGGTCCAGACCGCAGGCGGCGAAGGCGCGGTCCTCGAGCCAGTCGGTCCCCTCGAGCCGGGCCTGGAGGTCGGCGAGGTCGAGGGGACCGTGCGCGTGGCGGCGGCCGAACTCCTCGAGTTCGGCCGCCGGCCACCGGCGGGCCGCGGCCCGTACGTCGACGAGGTCACGGGCGAGCCCGCGGTCCGCCAGCGCCCGCACCTTGGTGCCGACGAGGTCCTCGACGGCGAGGACCGGTCCGTACCCGGTCGGCACCGGCGGGCGCCACATCGTCTCCTTGAGCACGACGACCTCGCAGTCCTCGCCCGTCACGGGGTCGGCGACGACGCAGCGGGCGACGAGCGGCCCGGTCTCCGGGTCCCGTACGTGCCAGCCGCGGGCCTCGAGGCCCGCCCGCAGCGCCGCCGCGATGGCGTCCATCGGTTCCTGGGCGTCGGTGGCGAGGTCGAGGTCGGTGCTGTCCCGGTCGACCAGCCCGTGCAGGCGCACGGCGTGCCCTCCGGCGAGGACGAGCGGATACGCGGCGCCCACCGTGACCAGGTCCCTGAGCAGCCGCTGCTGCGTCTCGCCGAAGCCCATGGTCCGTCAATATCACGCGAACCGTCAGTGGGCGGGCCAGCCCTGGAGGTGGCGGTGGACGGTCACGTCCGTACGGGCGTTCTTGAGCACCGACGTGACCTCGGCGGCCAGGGCGTCGGCCTGCTTCTTCAGCTCCGCGGCCGGGAGGGCGGAGCGGCCGAGCGCGTCCAGCCGGCCGTGGATGTCGGCCAGCTTGAGCCGGGTGGTGCGGTCGAGGGGGGTGGGCTTGTGAGAGGCGACGATGAACTGGTAGGCGCCCGCGAGGGTCTGGCAGCCGGTGCAGTTGCGGTTGTCGGCCCGGCCGGTGTTGACGGCGTTGAGGTGGAAGTGCTCGCCCGCCAGGGTGACGATCTGGAAAGAGAGCGCCACCGAGCGGCACTTGTCGTTCGCGGTGCAGTTCATGTCGGTCGCCAAAGCCTGGTTGCGGATGTTCGCCGCCGAGACCCTGCCCAGCTGGTGGACGGTGAAGCCGTCCCGGAAAGCGACGTGGTGCCGGTGGTTCGCGGCTGTCTGCACCAGGTCTCGGGCCTGCAGGGTGGCCGCGGAGGCCTGTGCGGGCATCGCGCTCGCGGCGCTCGCCACTCCCGCGGCGAGCAGGCCGAAGCGCAGCGTGTAGCGGTGGATGGTGCTCATGGGCCCTCCGGGTTCAGTGGTGTACGGGCGGCGGCGGGGCCGCCGCGGTGGAGACGGGCGCCGGTGCCGGCGGCGAGGCCGGGCCGTCCGGGACGGGCTTCGGCGCCGGACCGGTCGCGGGCGCGGACGGATGCGGGGCCGCGCTCGGCACGGGCGCCGGCGATGGTGCGGTGGTGGGCGCGGGCACCGGCTTGGGCACGGGCCGGGCGCTCGGCGACGCGACCGTACGCGGAGCGGGCCGGGCGGACCGGGACGGTGACGGAGCCGCGGGGGACGGGGACGGTGACGGCGGGAGCAGCGGCACGGACACGGGCACCGGGCTGCGCCAGGGCAGCGGGGGCACGACCGGCGCCGCGCCGCCCGGCCGCTGCGACGGGATGTGGCGGTGACTCCCGCCGGGAACCCCGCCGGTGCTGAAGCCGGCCGGGGACGGGGGTGCGGTGGGGACGTGGGGCTGGAGGATCGGCGCGATCGGCGGCGCGGGCGGCAGCGGCTTCGGGGTGACGCCGGTGGTCCACGCGTAGCAGAGCCCCGCCAGGACGCCGGTCACGGCCAGCACGAGACCGGCCCGCAGCCGGGGGCGCTCGACGGTGGCGCGCACGGCGTTGCGGGCGAGGCGCCCGGTGAGCCGTACGGACAGGTACGTCATGCCGGCGAGCGGGCAGATGAGCATGAGGCTGCCGAGCACACCGGCGAGCCCGCTCGCGAGCTGCGCGTCGGCGAACGCCTCGTACGTACCGGTGAGTTGCTGGATCAGGGACCGTGCGCCCGTCTCGATCAGCCGGGGCAGGTTCCACAGCCCGTAACAGAGGTCGGCCAGCAGCAGCGGCACCATCGTCAGCACCCAGCCGGTGACGATGACACGGGTGGAGCGCTTGAGGTCGGCGATCGCCGGCTCGGGGCGGCGACCCGGGATCATGCTCAGCAGAATCGGTCTGATCTTGCCGAACAGGTCGGGCACCCCGGCGAGGTCGCCGAGGATGAAGTACCCGTCCAGCCGCACGGCGGGCATGAGCTGCTCCAGCACCTCGAAGTGCCCCAGGTAGACGGCGCAGAGCAGGAGCGGCTGGCCGGTGAGGAAGTAGACACCGGTCAGGCCGAGCATGAAGACGACGTTGAAGTACACGCCGCCGAGATCGGTACGGATCCGCCCGGCACGGCCGATGCGGTAGACGTCGGTGACGTCCGTGTACATGGACGGCCAGATGAGGAACAGCCCGCAGCCGATACAGCCCGGCAGCGCGCCGCTGTAACGGCAGGCCGAGGCGTGGCCGAACTCGTGGAAGACGAGCGAGGCCACGGTGAGGCCGAACACCGCGAGCAGCAGCAGGGGTTGGTCCAGCACCTTGAGCACGGGCGTCATCGCGCCGTGGACCGCGAACAGCCAGGTGTCCATGGCGACCGCGCCCAGCAGCACGAGCACGACGGCCAGCGGCCGGTGCAGCCAGGCGAGCGAGCGCGCGATGGCGCCGGTGCGCCGCTCGCCGAAGACGATGCGATGGCCCTTGAGACTGAGCAGCAAGTCCGAGCGCGGGCCGCCGACTTCGTCGCTGTCCTGCCCCTCGGGCACGACGAGCCCGAGGGGCTCGAGCTTGTGCTCGAGGAGGTGGGCGATGTTCTCCGGGCTGACGTCGCGCCCGTACTCGGCGCTGACCAGCCGTGCGACACCGCTGGTGTCGCGCACCCCGTCGATGGCGGACACGACCAGGTGGAGCAGCAGGGAGAGCTGCACCACCTGGCCGTCGCCACGCCGGGCGAGGTACTTGGGCACGGTGAACCCCGAGCCCTGGTACTCGCCCAGCAGCCGCAGCCCGGCCGCGCGGCGTGGGACGGGGCCGGGAGGCGGCGGCCGCTCGGGCAGTACGGACAGCGGCCTGGTGGCGGCGAACCCGGCGGCTCCCCCCTCCTCGTACGCACCCAATCCTGCGTACGGGAAGCCGCCGGGTCCCGGCACCGGTGCGTCGGCGTCCCCTGTCGTGTCGTCCGACGGTGCGGTGCGGGTCTCGATCAGCGTGGTGTCGCCGGTGTGATGGCGGCCTCGGCCGGCCTCGTGGTCTCCGACCACCGTCATCTCCTCCCCCTTCGGCGAACCTTGGTGACTACTGCTGGGTGCCGACCGACTGCACCCCCTCGGATCCGTCCTGCGCGCCCGGGTCGGCGGCGTTCAGGTCCGTGGGGTGTGCGGCCGTGCGCGTGATCCGGGAGAAGCTGAACTTGAGCTTTCCCAACGCTTCGCGCCGGGGCAGCAGTTCGGCCGATTCGGCCTCGAGCTCGTCCGGACTCATGCTCACCCCTCGACGACGACCGACTGCTGGGCCTGGGACTGGGCGCCGGCACCCGGGGAGCACTCGTTGTGGGCGGACGAGTTGTTGTGCGCCTCGACCTGAGTGGTGTTGTGCGAGTGGCTGGTCACCGTGTTGTCGGAGTTGACGTGTGAGGTGTTGTGGTCGACGCGGGTGTTGTGGGAGTCCACGTTGTGCGAGTCGACGTTGTGGGAGTCCGTGTTGTGGGAGTCCACGGCGGTGTTGTGCGAATCGACCTGTGTGTTGTGCGAGTTCAGGGCGTTGTGGTCGACACGGGCGTCGTGCGAGTCGGTGTGCGTGGTGTTGTGGGAGTTGACCTGCGTAGTCGTGTGGGTGTGGGTGTTGGTGTGCGTGACAGTGTTCGTCGTGTTGTGCGAGTGGACCTGCGCCGAGTTGTGGGTCGTGTTGTGCGAGTTGACGTGCGCGTCGGCGCTGTCGTGCACATCCGCCTGGTTGTGCGTGTGGACGTGCGCGCTGTGCTTCGCGACGTGCGACCCATGGTTGAAGCTGAACTTCAGCTTCCCCAGCGCCTCACGGCCGGGAAGCAGTTCGGCGGACTCGGCCTCGAGCTCCTGTGGGTTGAGCATGATGATCCCCCTCTGGGACGGTGGTTGCGCAGCGGCAACGGGCAGGCCCCCCACCCGTTGTCCGATGCGATCGGACGGGCTGTCCAACGAGATTGGACGCTAGTGGGACACGGGCCCCCCGCGCAAGTGGTTCCTCTCGACAGCCCCCGTAGAATCGGTTCACCCGAGCCGACCATCACAAGCGGAGCAGGAGCGACCGTCCGTGGCCAACGCACTGCAGCAGATGATGAGACAGCGACTGGACCGGCAAGGGTGGTCCTACGGGGAGGTCGCGCGCAGAGGCAGCATCCCCCGCTCGACCGTGCACCACCTGGCCACCTCCGAACGGCTCGTCCGCATGCCTCAGCCCGCCACCCTCGAGGGGCTGGCCCGCGGCCTCGAGCTGCCGCTGGACACCGTGCGCCGCGCCGCCGCCGAGGCCTGCGGCATCCACCTCTACACGCCGCCGGAAGCGCCCGGGAGCCCGCACCCCGACCCCGAGGTCGACCTGCTGATCGCCAGTGTCCAGCGGCTGTCCTCCGAGGACCGCCGGCACGTCGCCGCCCTGGTCGAGTCGCTCCTCGACCGCACCCCGGAAAGCGAGTGACAGCGCGGCCCAACTCGCCGCACGCACCTGCGCATTACGCTCGAGACGCCCCGCCCGGAGCGCCCGGTTCCCGGCGGGGGTGAATTCTGCGAATATTCCCGTCCGGCCGCGCGCGGCACCGTTTTCGCCGCTATCGTCACGGGCCTGCGCCCGAGGCCAGGGGGAATCCGTGCTCGTTGTCAGTGGTGGCTCCGTGTCCAACGCCGTCGTCCGGGGAAGCACCGGCGAGTCCGTTGTGCTGCTGTCCGGAGAACTGCCCGAAGTGCTCACCGATCAGAGCGTGTCCGAACTGCTCGACCTGGCGGCCGCGGTGCTGACCGGCGAGGAGATGGACCTCTTCCGCGAGTGCCTCGCCGCCCTGCGGCGCGGCGAGGGGCTGGGCGGGCGCCGGGTGGAGGTCGACGGGGCCGCCCTCACGGTCTACTACGAGGACTGACCGAGGACTGACGAGCATCGACAAGGGCTGACAGCGCGAGAGCCGCCCCCGGTGACCCGGGAGCGGCTCTGGGAACGGCGAACGAACGGCGAGCGGTCAGCGCTCGTGGTCGCCCCTGCCGTTGCCGGACAGGATCGGGATCTCGTCCAGGATGTGCGACAGCGGGTTGTCCCCGTTCTTCACCGTGGAGTTCTCCGTGCACTGCTGCGTTTGTGTCGAGGACAGGATCGGGATGTCCTGGAGGCCGACGTTGATCAGGCCGATGAGGGACTGGGCGTTCAGCTTCCCGATGGCGATGCACGGCTTGTTGAACGAGCCGTTGATCAGGCCCATTTGAGGACTCATATAGCCGCCGGTCCAGGTATTGCCGTACATCTGGACCGCTCTGTTCGCATTGGCGACGTCCGAGTCGTTTCCGATCGCCAGCGCGGGGCCGGCGGTGCCGCCGACGGCGGAGACCGTCATCGCGGCCATCGCCACTACCTTCTTGATCACGAGTATTCCTTCGCTCTGGGCGGGCGGACAGACAAGAGCTACTTGCCCAACCGCCACGACGCGCGGGAAGTTATCCCGCTTCACGCTTTCGGACCATCACGTAAAAAAGAAATTCCCCCCTGCCGCGGGGCCCGCACACCCGCCGCAGAGGGGAATTCCGCAACCGACCGGAGATCAGCGACCGTCGCCCGAGCCGTTGCCCGACAGGATCGGGATCTCGTCCAGGATGTGCGACAGCGGGTTGTCCCCGTTGTCGATCGTGGAGTTGTCGGTGCACTGCTGCAGCTGCTCGGAGGACAGGATCGGAATGTCCTGGAGGCCGACGTTGATCACGCCGATGAGCGACTGGACGTTGGCCTTGCCGATGGCGATGCACGGCTTGTTGAGCGTGCCCTGGATCAGACTCATCTGCGGGCTTTCCTTGCCACCGGTCCTGGTGTTCCCGTAACCGGTCTTCGCCCCGTTCGCGTTGGCGACATCGTGATCGTTGCCGATGGCCATCGCGGGTGCGGAGACGGCGCCTACCGCGGTAGCCGTCATGGCGGCCGTGGTGAGTACCTGCTTGAGCACGTCTATTGCCTTTCGATCGTGTAGCGCCCCCACTGAAGAAAGCGTTCTGACTAACTCCGCCCTCCGGGATCGGTTCCGGGCTTTCACTCATTCGAGCCAGTTTGGAACCGACCGGTATTTCCGGGAAATTATCGGGTGCGCGGTCGATACGAAAAAATGCGTGCATTGCGTTCGCAATTGATTTGGAGCGCATCGGCCGCCAAGTCGCCGCTGTGCGGAGGGACTTGGCGACGGCACGGATCATCCGCCGTGCGGTGCCCGGCTGTTGGATCACTCCGAGGGTGAGGTGACGAGCTCGGGGGAGACTCGTTCCGGTGATTCCTCCCGCACCCGGGGTCCGCGCCCGCCGCCGAGGAACCAGGAGGAGACGAGGGCGAGGGCGCCGATGCCCGAGACGTAGAGGAACACATGGTGGATGCCGCCGGCGACGGCGTGTTCGTAGGCGGTGCGGACGGCCGCGGGCAGCCGGCGCAGGCTCGCCCCGTCGAGGTTCGCCCCGCCGCCGGCCGCGCCGGCGCCCGCCGTGCCGAGCCGGTCCGCCATCACCTCGCGCACCTGGTGGGAGAAGACGGCACCGGCCACGGCGACGCCCAGCGAGCCGCCGAGGGTGCGGGAGAGGGTGACGGTGGAGGACGCGACGCCGATGTCCCGGAGCTCCACGCGCTCCATGGCGACCTGGGTGGTGTTCTGCATCAGCAGCCCGACGCCCAGGCCGAGTACGGCCATGTAGCAGCCGGTCTCCGTCCGGCCGGTGGCGGTGTCCATCCCGGTCATCAGCAGGACGCCGGCGACGAGCAGGGCCGAGCCGATGATGAGGAAGAGCCGGAACTTGCCGTGTTTGGTGACGTATTGGCCCGTCGCCGTGTTCACCACGACGATGCCGAGCACCATCGGGAGCATCAGCAGGCCGGAGTTGGTGGCGGAGGCGCCCTGGACGGCCTGCTGGTACAGCGGCAGGAAGGCCATGGCGCCGACCATCACGAAGCCCGCGAGGAAGGCCACCACGACGACCAGGGAGAAGTCGCGGTCGCGGAAGACGTGCGGCGGCAGCAGCGGTTCGGCGGCCCGCCGCTCGGCTACGAGGAGCGCGGCCGTCGCGGCGACGGAGAGCACGCCGAGCCCGAGGATCACCGGCGAGGTCCAGGCGTACTCCGTGCCGCCCCAGGTGGTGAGCAGCACCAGCGCGCTGATGGCGGTGGTCAGCAGGGCGGCGCCCGCGTAGTCGATGCGGGCCTCGGAGCGCTGCTTCGGCAGGTGCAGCTTTGCGGCGAGCAGCGCGAACGCGAGGATGCCGAGCGGCAGGTTGATGTAGAAGCACCAGCGCCAGCCGAAGTGGTCGGTGATGAAGCCGCCGGCGACCGGGCCGCCGACCATGGCGACGCCCATCACGGCGGAGATCATGGCCTGGTACCGGCCGCGTTCGCGCGGCGGGATCAGTACGGCCATCAGCGACAGCGCCCCGGTCATCAGCCCGCCGCCGCCCAGCCCCTGGAGGGCGCGGAAGCCGATGAGCTGCCCCATCGACCCGGCGAGGCCCGCCGCCGCCGAGCCGGCCATGAAGAGGGCGACGGAGGTGAGGAACGTCCCCTTGCGCCCGTACATGTCGCCGAGCTTGCCCCAGACCGGGGTGGACGCGGCCATGGCGAGCATGTAGGCCGAGGAGACCCACGAGAGGTGGGCGAGCCCGCCGAACTCCCCCACGATCGTCGGCATCGCGGAGCCGAGGATCAGGTTGTCGAGGGAACCCAGCAGCAGGGCCACGACGATGGCGGCGACGATGGCGTAGGTGCCGCGGGGCGCCGGGGGCGCGTCCTCGGCGGTGGATTCCTGCGACATGATCTCTCTCCCCGGAGACGATGCGGAAGCCCTCGCAAACTTACTTGCCGACGGGCTAGTTAGCTGAAGGCAGACCGTAGAGGCCAACTAGCCGGGCGTCAAGTAAGCTAATGCGGGACGGAACGAAGGAGCAGGACCCCATGGCCACGACCCCCCAGGGACGCAGGAGCGACACCCGCGAGCGCATCCAGCGGACCGCCCTGGACCTCTTCGTCCGGCAGGGCTACGAGAAGACCTCGCTGCGGGAGATCGCGGAGGAGCTCGGCGTCACCAAGGCCGCGCTCTACTACCACTTCAAGACGAAGGAGGACATCCTCGTCGCCATCTCCGACGAGCTCGGCCGGCCCGTGGACGAGCTGGTCGTTTGGGGCGAGGGGCAGCCGTCCACCCTGGAGACCAAGCGCGAACTGCTGCGGCGCTACAGCGCGCTCATGCGGGAGGCGGCGCCGATCTACCAGCTGCTCCACGAGAACCAGGCCGCGCTGCGCGCCCTCGACATCGGCGAGCGGCTCAAGGAGCGCGTGGTGCGCTTCTCGCGGCTGATCCACGAGGGCGGCGGGCCGCTGGCCACCCAGGTCCGCTATTCCAGTGCTGTACTCACCGTTCACTTCGGCGAATTGACCATGACGGCCATTCCGGGGGACCCCGAGGAACGCAGGCTCGCCGTTCTCGATGCCGCGCTGGAGATCCTGGACTCGGCCGCACGCCACGCCGGTTGACCACCCTCGCCCGGCGCCGGCGGTGACGCGGTGCCGGGCGGTGCACCGGTCAGGGCCGAATATTCCCGATCAGGTAGCAAACAATTGCGATCACAATGAGGGTCAGGACGACAGCTGTCTTTCTCTCCTTGCGCGACATGGTTTCCATCACGTCTCCCAGACGACCATCCGATGCATCGGACTGCCCTGACCGGGAAACTACCCGCGATCAGGTAACGACACCATGGATCGATCGAAAGTCTGAGCTTGGCTTGAGCTTGTTCTCTCCATGGCAATAGCCAATGGAATTTGACTGCCTGAGTGTCACGCGGGTACTCGTGCCGCAATACACCCAACACTTCCGCTCTCTCTCGTTATGGTCGGCGTGCCGTCCGCCCAAGGACCACCGAACCGAGGGAGCGCACAGCGGGATGACTCTCAGCCTCACCGGCACCGTTTTCTTCACCCTGCTGATCGTGGTGACCGTGCTGGCCGTCCTGGCCACCCTGCTGCTCTGGGCGAGGATCCCGGGCCCGGCAGTGGTGCGCTGGCTGGGGCGGATCGTCCTGATCGGGCTGTGCCAGGCCACCGCGATCTGTGCGGTGGCCGTGTGGATCAACACCAGTTACGGGCTCTACGCCTCCTGGGACGACCTGCTCGGCACGAACGGCGACACCGGTCCCGTCTCGATGCCCGGCCCGCCGGTGCAGCGCGCCAAGTTCACCCGGGCCGACAACGGCCTGCGGGAGACCTACTTCCACGGTTCCAAGTCGGCGCTCTCCGGTCAGGTGATGGTCTGGACCCCGCCGCAGTACGACGACCCCCGCTACCGCCGCACCGCCTTCCCCGTCGTGGTCCTGCTGCACGGCGTGCCGGGCTCGCCGCAGTCGTGGATGGAGCAGGGCAAGATGCCGGGCGCCTACCGGGAGCTGCTGCGGAACGGCACCACGCGCCCGTTCATCCTCGCCGTGCCGATCATCAACCCCGGCGGCGTCGACACCGACTGCTCCGACCTCAACGGCCGCAAGGTCGCCACCTGGCTCGCGTCGGACGTGCCCGAGCTCGTACGGCACCACTTCCGCACCGCCGCCGAGCCCAAGGCCTGGGGGCTGCTCGGCATTTCCACCGGGGGCTTCTGCGCGGCGAAGCTGCCGCTGCAGTACCCCAAGGTGTTCGGGGCCGGCGCCGCGCTCGACCCCGACCCGCTCAACGGCGACGGCGGCGCGATCCTCGACCAGGAGCAGCGCAAGCACAACAGCCCCACCTGGCTGGTGCGCCACACGGATGCCGATGTGGCGCTCTTCCTCGCCACATCGCGGCAGGACCGCGACAGCCCGCCCCGGTACATCGAGGACTTCCAGCGGGAGTCCTCGGGGAGCCATGTCCGGCTCAAGACGATGCTGCTCGACCGGGGCGGGCACAACTACCGCACCTGGGTCACGCTCTACCCGGCCGCGTTCGCCTGGCTGGGCGAACAATTGACGGGCGGCCCCAGATAAGCGGACGGGGTCAGTTCTTCTTCTTGGCGTTGTCCTGGACGTCCTGCGGGAAGGTCAGCTGGCGGCTCATCCACTCCATGGCCGGGGCGATTTCGCGGCGCCAGGTCGTGAAGTGGTGGCTGCCCTCGGGCAGGATGATCGACGCGGCCTTCATCGGCTCCTTGACGGCCTTGAGGAATTTCTCGGTCTCGCCGTAGTTCTTCTCACCGTTCCGGCTGCTGGTGACGAGCACGGAAACGCGCGGCGCCGGCATGTTCTCCAGGCGCCAGATCAGGTCGTGCTCCTGCTTGCGCTTCTTTCCCTCGTCACCGTGGCCGAAGAGATTGCCGGTGGCGATGTCGTTGCCGAGCTTGTAGTCGCCGGAGAGGGCCGCGGCGGCGGTGTAGACGCCGGGCGCGCGCATCGTGAGCTCCAGGGAACAGGTCCCGCCGGAGGAATAGCCCATCACGCCCCACGCCGTGGGGTCGTGGCCCACGCGGTAGGCGCTGCGGAGCGCCTCGGGCAGGTCCTTGGTGAAGAAGGTCTCGGCCTGCGGCCCGTCCGGCACGTCGACGCACTCGGTGTCGCGGGGCGGGGCGATGGTGGGCGAGACCATCACGATGATGGTCGGCCGCATCTTGTTGTCCGCCAGCAGGTTGTTGGCCGTCTGCGGCACCTGGAGGTGCTGGGAGAGGTTCTTCCGGCCGCCCGGGTAGCCACTGATCACCACCATCACGGGGAAGCGCGCGCGCACGTACTGCTTCTGGAAGTACTGCGGCGGCAGATAGACGTAGGCCGGGTTGAGGGCCTGCGAGCGCTTGCCCGCGATGCGCACCGAGTCGACCCGGCCGACCTTGTCCTCCGGCCCCTTCGGGAGGCCGCCGCGGCCCAGGCCCTCGTCGCCGGTCGGCTGGACGAGCCCGTCCTTGACCTCGTTGACCGTGGCGAGCGAGCCGCTCGGCGGGCCGGCCTCGTTGACGTTTACCGGCGCCTTGTCGACCCGGCCGAGCAGCTGGTTCCAGGTGCCGAAGAAACCGAGGCTGGAGTTGACCGCCAGCAGCACCGTGACAATGATCATCAGCTGGGTCATCAGGATCGCGCCCAGCCGGCCCAGCACGTTCAGCACCCCGCCCTTGGCCAGGCGCGGCCATACCCACACCATGAGCACCACGCACAGCACAGCGGCGAATCCCACCGTGTACACCAGTGACCTGCTGGTCAGGCCCATGTGCTTCTCACTCCCTGCCCCGCAGTGGGTACTCATGTTCGGTCGGGCAACGGTCACCGATTAAGAGGCCGGAAAGGGCGGTCAGGGTTGCCCTGGTCTCTTTTCTTCCCCTTCCCTTGTCCTTCCCGTGTCCTGCGCTTCCCCCGCAGTTACCGGCCCGGAAACGGACGCCGAAAGAGTCCTCGAACACCCTTCGCGGTCTGGTCGAACGGATCCTTCCGCCGGATGGTGGTGGAACGGCCGCGCGGCACCGGCCGTTGCACCGGCGGAGGTGGAGGGCACCCATGACCGAGAACCGCACCAAGGAAGACATCAAGGAAGCCAACCCGTACCTCAGCGGCCTCTTCGCTCCCGTCGAGGAAGAGATCACCGCGATCGACCTCCCCGTCACCGGCCGCATTCCCGACGCCCTGCGCGGGCGCTATCTGCGCAACGGACCCAATCCGCTCGACGTGGAGGACCCGGCGGCCTACATCTGGTTCGGCGGCGAGGGCATGGTGCACGGCGTGCGGCTGCGCGACGGGCGCGCCGCCTGGTACCGCAACCGCTGGGTGCGCTCCGACGCGGTGGCCCGGCAGCTCGGCGAGAAGGTGCTGCACGGGCCGCGCCACCTGGACCTGGACTTCGCGCCGAACACCCACGTCCAGCGGTTCGCCGGGCACCTGCTCACGCTCGTCGAGGGCGGCTCCCTGCCGTACGAGCTGGACGCCGAGCTCCACACCATCGGCCCGTTCGACTTCCACGGCACGCTGCCCGGCGGGTTCGCCGCGCACACGATCATCGATCCGGCCACCGGCGAGCTGCACGCGGTCGCCTACTGCCCGGTGCTGCCGTATGTGCAGTACCTCGTCGCCGGCCTCGACGGCCGCATCCGGCACCGGGTGGACATCCCCGTCCAGGGGCCGCCGATGATGCACGACTTCTCGCTCACCGAGCACCACGTGCTGCTCTACGACCACCCCGTGGTGTTCGCGCAGCGGCCCTCCGGCTTCTCCTTCGGCTGGGACCCGGAGCACCGGCCCCGGCTCGGGGTGCTGCCCCGCTCCGGGGGCGCGGCGGACGTGCGCTGGCTGGAGATCGACCCCTGCTTCGTGTTCCATCCCATGAACGCCTATGAGCGGGACGGCGTGATCACGATCCATCTCGCGCGCTACGAGCGGGCGTTCGACGGCACCCGTACCTCCGGCCTCGACAAGCACCCCGCGTTCCTCGAGCGCTGGACGGTCGACCTCGCCCGCGGGACGGTGCGGCGGGCGCAACTGGACGACCGCGTCATGGAGTTCCCGCGCACCGACGAGCGCCGCCTGACCGGGTACCACCGCTACGGCTACGCCCTGCACGAGCCGGTGGGCGAGGACAAGATCGGGTTCGGCATCGGGCTGGTCAAGTACGACCTGGAGCGCGGCACGAGCGAGGAGTTCGCCGTGGGGCCCGGCGGCGACATCGGCGAGGGCGTGTTCGTACCCGCCTCGCCCGACGCGGCGGAGGACGACGGCTGGCTGCTGGCCTACGCCTACGACCCGGAGCGCGCGGCCACGGACCTGCTCGTGCTCCCCGCCCAGGACCTCGCGGCCGGGCCGGTCGCCCGGATCCATCTGCCGGTGCGGGTGCCGCTCGGCGCGCACGGCAACTGGATCCCGGATCTCGAGTAACACTCGATTCCAGGGCCTGTGCTTGACGAAGCGTTAGGGATAACCTTGCCGCACCCGCACCACAGGACATTTCGCTCATTCAGCAATAGACAAGGACTTTTCCCTATGGGCATTCGCAGCCTGCTGCGGAACGCTTTCCTCGGCCGCTCCAAGGCAGCCGCGCCCGCCGAACCGAACCTGCCCCAGCAGAACGCGGGCCCCGCCCCGGCCTCCGTACCCGCCCAACCCACAGGCGAACGCCTCCCCGACCCCGGCCCCCTCGGCCCGATCCCCACCCCCGTGCCCCCGGTCCGTCCCGGGGTGCCCGAGCCGGTCCCCGGGCCCGGGCCGGAGCCCGAGCCGTCGCCGGAGCCCTCGCCGCACCCGGTCCCCGAACCGGAGCCCGCTCCCGTGCCGGAGCCCGAGCCGTCCCCCGCGGGCGGAGCCGCGATCAGCCTGGAGAAGGTGCAGCGCGAGGCGCCCGGCCTGGTCAGCCTCTACAAGGCGGCGGGCGTCTCGCTGCGCAAGCAGGGCCTCGCCGGGCAGCGCGCCGCCGTCTACCTCGTGCTCGACCGCTCCGGCTCCATGCGCGAGTACTACAAGAACGGCAGCGTCCAGAAGCTCGCCGAGCAGGTGCTCGGCCTCTCCGCCAACCTCGACGACGACGGCACCGTCCCCGTCGTCTTCTTCTCCACGGACATCGACGGCGTCGCCGAGCTCGACCTCACCCGCTACGCCGGACGCATCCAGGAACTCCACGATTCCTACGGCCACATGGGCCGCACCAACTACCACCTCGCGATGAGGGCCGTCATCGAGCACTACCAGAGCTGCGGTGCCACCGACCCGGCCTATGTGCTCTTCCAGACCGACGGCGGGCCCTACAGCAAGTCCGAGGCCGAGAAGGCGCTGTGCGAGGCGTCGAAGCTGCCGATCTTCTGGCAGTTCGTGGCCTTCGGCAACCCCGGGAGCAAGGGCTTCGACTTCCTCCGCAAGCTGGAGACGCTGCCCGTCCCCGACAAGCGCGTCGTCGACAACGCCGGCTTCTTCCACGCGGGCCTCACACCGGACGCGATCCCCGACGACCAGCTCTACAAAGAGCTCATGGCCGCGTTCCCGGCCTGGCTCGACGCGGCGCGGACGGCCGGAATCGTCCGCTAGCCGGACTCTTCCCCGCCGCGTTTTTTACAAGCGTCACAGCGATCCGAAGGCCGCCTTCCGCCCGGGGGGCGGCCTTCACCGTGCCGCCGTGGGCGCGCGCGATGGAGCGGACGATCGACAGCCCGAGCCCCGCGCCGCCGCCCAGCCGCTCCCGGCCCTGCCCCCGCCGGAACGGCTCGAACAGCGCGTCCACGTCCCCGGGTTCGACGACGGGACCGGAGTTGGCCACGCTCAGCCGCCCGCCCCCGACGGTCACCTCGACCCACCCGCCCGGATGGTTGTAGCCAACGGCGTTGCGCAACAGATTCCCCGCCAACTGCGCCAGCAGCACCCGGTTGCCGGCCATCGGGGAGGGCGCGGTGTGCACGGTGATCCGTACACCCTCGCGCGTCGCCCGGGCGGCGATCGCCGCGACCTCCTCCGCCACGACCTCCGCGAGGTCGACCGGTGTGCGCTGCTCCAGCCCGCGTTCACTGCTCGCGAGCACGAGCAGCCCGTCGATCAGCCGCTCCGACTTCCGGTTGGTCTCGAGCAGCATGGCCTTCGTACGGGCCAACTCCTCGGCGGACGGCTGCCCTTCGAGGCCCACCTGGATCGCCGCGCGCTGCGTCGCGAGCGGGGTGCGCAGCTCGTGCGACGCGTTGGCGATGAAGCGCCGCTGGCTGTCGAACGCCCCCTGCACCGGGCTGAGGAACCGGCCCGCCGTCCACCAGCCGACCCCGACGGCGAGCAGCGCGGTGGCGAGCACCGCCCCCGCCGACCACATGACCAGCTCCTGCGAGGCCGCCGTGCTGACGTCCCCGGACACGCGGTAGACCGCCGTCTCGTTCACCAGGTGGGCCGGTTCCAACTGCTCCATCGGCACGGCGCTGCGCGCGATCGTCGCGGCCCGCTCGCGGGTGCTCTCCCGCGCCAGGACGTTCACGGTGACCAGCAGAACCGTCCCCAGGACGAGGAAGATGGCGCCGAACGCGAAGGCGATGCGCGTCCGCGCGGTGAGCACGGGCCGTTTCACAGCTGATACCCCACGCCCTGCACCGTACGGATCAGCGGCGGCTCGCCCAGCTTGCCGCGCAGCTTGCTCATCGCCACCCGGACCGCCCCGGTGAACGGGTCCGCGTGCGCGTCCCACGCGCGCTCCAGCAGTTCCTCTGCGGACACGACCGCGCCGTCCGCCTCCAGCAGGATCTGCAGCAGCGAGAACTCCTTCGGGGAGAGATCGAGTTCGCGCCCGTCCCGGCTCGCTTTCCGGCGCACGGTGTCCAGGCTCAGCCCGTCGCGCTCCAGCAGCGGCGGCGAGGGCCGCGCACTGCGGCGGCGCAGGGCGCGCACGCGCGAGATCAGCTCGGGGAACTCGAACGGCTTGGGCAGGTAGTCGTCCGCCCCGAGGTCCAGCCCGGCGACCCGGTCCTCCATGCTGCTCGCCGCGGTGAGCATCAGGATCCGGGTCCGCGACCCGGAGGCGACAAGGCTGCGCGTCACGTCGTCGCCATGGACGCGGGGCAGATCGCGATCAAGCACGACGACGTCGTAGTCGTGCAGGCCGAGGTAGGCGAGCGCGGCGTCCCCGCTGTAGACGGTGTCCACGGCGAATCCCGCCCTGCGCAGGCCGGTGGCCACGAGCTCGGCCAGTATCTCCTCGTCCTCGGCGACCAGCACGCGCATCGCTCCGCTTCCTCTCGTCCGGGTACGTCCCCCTTCCTTCCAGGATGAGGGGTACCGGATGAGATGTTTCGCCGATGTCTCCCCTCACACCCGGTGACGGCGGTGGTAGGACACGGTGACGGCCGCGAGCAGCGGAGCCCACAGCACCAGCGGCAGATAGACGAACCCGACGGCCACATGCCCGGCCGATGTCATCCCGGGGTGCGAGACGCTCCACCACAGCAGGAACGGCGTCCACAGCGCCGCCAGGACCACGGCCCCGGCAGTCGCCGCGATCACCACGGTCCTCGGCCGTACGAACGACAGCGGCGGCCGCACGAGCACCACCGTCGCCAGCGCCGCCACCTCACTGACCACACTGAGCCCGACGAGATACGCCGCGCCCCCGCCACCACCGACGAGGTCGGCCCGCCCCTGCGCGGTGTACCCGCCGTTCCACCCGCACACGAGGGCCACCCGCCACAGGCCGGACGGCAGGGTGAGGTACGGGATGAGACGGGCGGCCAGAACGGCCCAGCGGGGTGCGGCGGTTGTCATGCGGACGATCCTGCTGCCGGGCGGGACGTGATCCATCGTCCCTCGGTTCCGGCCGGCTCCGCCTCTCGGTGGAGTCCGCGGTCAGCCCGCGTAGTCCTTCAGCTTCTCCGTGTCCAGCACGAACGCGACCGGTCCGGGGATCTCGACAGGAGTGCCGTACGGCCGCGTCGTCAGGCTCGTGTACTCGCCGTCCTTGGGCTCGGAATGGACCGTGACGGCGTTGTGATCGCGGTCGATGAGCAGGTAGACCGGGATGCCCGCTGCCGCGTATCCGCCGCGCTTGTCCACCCGGTCACGCCGGTCGGTGTCCCTGTCGTGCGAAGTGATCTCGACTGCCATCAGCACACCGTCGGGGTCGGCCCAGTCGCCCTGGCCGATGAAGTGCTCCGGCGGCACGAGCACCCCGTCCGGCCGAGCGAAGCCCTTCCGGTAGGCCTCGACCCTCAGCCCCTTCTCCGGGACCAGTTCGAGTTCCGGACGGTGCTCCATGCACCGCTTGAGGAGCCACATGAAAATCGCACTGTGGATACCGTCCGGCACCGGCTTGACCTCGATCTTCCCGTTGATGAACTCCAGCCGGACGGTCTCGGGTGCCGTCCGGGCGATCTGCTCGAACTCCTCTGCACTGACGAGAGGTCGGTCAGCGGTGCTGTGGGTCATGGCGTCGCCTCCTTCCCTCCATGGTGCCCCGGTGTCCGGGGGCGCGTCGTGTACCGCAGTCATGCGATTCCTTCCGTGTGCGGGCGGCCTTCTTCACGGAAGCTAGAGGCCCGCCACAGAACGTCGCAAATTGACCACACAACGCGACCACCCTTGTGGTATAGGGCAGTTGAGACACACGCCCCGATGCGGCGTGATGATCACCCCACAACCCAGGCGGAGACCAAGGGAATTGACCGGTCCGGGCGCCGCCCCGTTCGCTACCGGCGGCCACCCCTTGCCCAGCGGTTCACACCCTACGCTCCGTATCCACCCGATCGCCGATCAGAACGCTGCCAAGTGGGCATCGTAGGACTGTGAACGATGAATTTCCTCCGCGCGCTCAGGCCGCACCGGCCGTTCCGGCCCTCGGCAGCTATGTCATCGACACCCGCACCGGTCGGCTCGGCCAAGTCATGGACACCCACGCCGGTTACGTACAGCTACGACCACCCCGCGGCGGCATCGAGTGGTACTGCCCGCCCGCCGCCGTGCAGCCCGTACCGGATGGCGACGGCGAGCCCGCCGGGGCCGAGGGCAGGTGGGGTCAGTGAGCCCGCGCCGCGTGTTCCGGTTCGGGACGTGGACGCTTCAGCCCGACCGGGAGCCGGACGCCGAGCCGGTCACGTACGCGATGCAATGCGCGGTGTGCGGGGAGGGATCGGAGCCCGGGGAGGACTTCGCGGCGGCGGAGAAGTGGACGTTCCGGCACGCGGGGCACAATCCCTCGCACCACACCTACCGGGAGACGGTCGTACGGCCCTGGCGGGCCTGGATGACACGCCCCCGGGAGGCATGAACACCGAAACAAATGCCGCGCGGCTGCCCCCTGGTACTCGGATACGCTAAAGGTGCCTGACGCATCCGGGCACCATCACTCCGAGCATCGACCAGGGAGCAGCCGGCAATGGCTCGTCACCTCATCACCAGCGCCCTTCCGTACATCAACGGGATCAAGCACCTGGGCAACATGGTGGGGTCAATGCTCCCGGCCGATGTGTACGCGCGCTTCCTGCGGCAGACCGGCCGCGAGGCCCTCTACATCTGCGCCACCGACGAGCACGGCACCCCCGCCGAGCTGGCCGCGAAGGAAGCGGGCCTGCCGGTGGACGCGTACTGCGCCCAGCAGCACGAGGCGCAGAAGGCGATCTACGAAGGATTCAGCCTCTCGTTCGACTACTTCGGCCGCAGCTCGTCCACGGAGAACCGCGAGATCACGCAGCACTTCGCGCGCAAGCTGCAGGAGAACGGGTTCATCGAGGAGCGGGCGATCCGCCAGGTGTACTCGCTCGCGGACGAGCGCTTCCTGCCCGACCGCTACATCGTCGGCACCTGCCCGCACTGCGGCTACGACAAGGCGCGCGGCGACCAGTGCGAGAACTGCACGCGCGTGCTGGACCCGACGGACCTGATCGACGCCCGTTCCGCGATCAGCGGCAGCAGCGAGCTCGAGGTCCGCGAGACCAAGCACCTGTTCCTGCTCCAGTCGAAGCTCCAGGGCGAGGTCGAGTCCTGGATCGACGAGCACGGCAAGGACTGGCCGATCCTGGCCTCCTCCATCGCCCGCAAGTGGCTGACCGAGGGCCTGCACGACCGTGCGATCACCCGTGACCTGGACTGGGGCGTGCCGGTCCCGGCGGACACCTGGCCGGAGCTGGCGGCCGAGGGCAAGGTCTTCTACGTCTGGTTCGACGCCCCGGTCGAGTACCTGGGCGCCACCAAGGAGTGGGCGGACCAGGACCCGGAGAACCGCGACTGGAAGTCGTGGTGGTACGAGGCGGAGGACGTCCGCTACACGCAGTTCATGGGCAAGGACAACGTCCCGTTCCACACGGTGATGTTCCCCGCGACCCAGCTCGGCACCCGCGAGCCCTGGAAGAAGGTCGACTACGTCAAGGCCTTCAACTGGCTGAACTACTACGGCGGCAAGTTCTCCACCTCCCAGCGGCGCGGTGTCTTCACCGGCGACGCCCTGGAGTTGCTGCCCGCCGACTACTGGCGCTACTTCATGATGGCCAACGCCCCCGAGTCGGACGACACGTCGTTCACCTGGGAGCTCTTCGCCTCCTCCGTGAACAAGGACCTCGCCGACACCCTCGGCAACTTCGTCAACCGCGTGCTGTCCTTCTCGCGCAAGCGCTTCGGCGACAACGTCCCGGCCGGCAGCGAGGCCGGTGCGGCCGAGGCGGAGCTGGGCGAGGAGATCGCGCGGCTGCTCGGGGAGTACGAGGAGCACATGGAGGAGCTCCAGTTCCGCAAGGCCGCGCAGGCGCTGCGCGCGCTGTGGAGCGCGGGCAACTCCTACCTCGAGACCAAGGCTCCCTGGCTCGAGATCAAGACCAACCCGGACGGTGCCGCGCTGACGCTGCGCACCGCCATGAACCTGATCCACTTCTACTCGGTGATCTCCGAGCCGTTCATCCCGGCCTCCGCGGCCGCGATGCGGTCGGCGTTCACGCTGGCCGACACTGCGCCCGATCAAACGCGTGCGACGTGGGTGACCGTCGACGAGGCGCGCTCGCTGTCCTTCGTGCCGGAGGGCACGCCGTTCACGGTGCCGCCGGTGCTCTTCGCGAAGATCACGGAGGAGGACCTGGAGTCCTACCGTGAGCGCTTCGGCGCCGCCGAGGCCTGATCCTGTACGACAGACCAAGGGCCCGGAACCGTACGGCGGTTCCGGGCCCTTGGTCATGGCGTTGATCGATCGGCAATCGTTCGTTCAGCACGGTCCGCGACGCTTTCCTTGTCGGCTCACGGGGGAAGCGAAGGAAGAAGACCAGACCAGTGTTGGACAAGCGCATCACGGTAAGCGTGCACACCACCGACGAGGTCGGCCGGGCCAGACTCGTCCGCCGGCTGCGGGGGCTGGACGACCTCCGCGTCGTCCGCGAGGACGCCGCTGTCGAGATCCTCCTCCTGGGGCGGCACGACCACGACACCCTCCGCCGCCGGGCCCGGGAGAGCTGGGCACCCCTGGTGGTGGTTGCCGAGGAGCTGGGTGAGATCGAGCTGATGGCGATCCGGGAGTACGGGGTGCGGACGGTGCTCTGGGGGGAGCGCCTCACGCCCCGGCGGCTGTCCCGTGCCGTGCACGACGCGGCGGGCTGCTGTCCGAGACCGGTGCAGCCGGTCCACCTGAAGGCTCTGGTGTGAATGCCGAAGGGCCCGGAGCGTTGACGCTCCGGGCCCTTCGGCATTGACGCGACTACTTGGTCGGCTTGTACGGCGTGGCCTTCGCCGGGCCCTTGTACACGCTGAGGTGCAGCTCCTTCAGGCGCGCGTCCTCGACCTCGCTCGGGGCGCCCATCAGCAGGTCCTGCGCGTTGCCGTTGAGCGGGAAGGCGATCGTCTCGCGGATGTTGGGCTCGTCGGCCAGCAGCATCACGATGCGGTCGACGCCCGGGGCGATGCCGCCGTGCGGCGGGGCGCCGAACTTGAACGCGCGGAGCATGCCGCCGAACTCACGCTCGACGTCGTCCTTCGAGTAACCGGCGATCTCGAACGCCTTGTACATGACGTCCGGCTCGTGGTTCCGGATGGCGCCGGAGGACAGCTC
The DNA here is from genome assembly GCF_059089585.1 of Streptomyces sp. SX-6. Taxonomy (NCBI): domain Bacteria; kingdom Bacillati; phylum Actinomycetota; class Actinomycetes; order Kitasatosporales; family Streptomycetaceae; genus Streptomyces; species Streptomyces sp. SX-6. The sequence goes on from NZ_JBTHHU010000009.1 coordinate 182,758, forward strand.
GGTGCCGTTGCAGACGATGTCGTACTGCCAGGCGAGGATGTCCAGCGGGTCCATGGTGTTCAGGGCCTCGAGGCCGCCCTGGGGCATGGAGAACGGGTTGTGCGAGAACTCGACCTGACCGGTGTCCTCGTTCTTCTCGAACATCGGGAAGTCGACGATCCAGCAGAACCGGAAGACGTTCTCCTCGAACTGGCCGGCGCGCTTGGCGGCCTCGACGCGGACCGCGCCCATGATCTTGGAGACCTCGTCGAACTCGCCCGCGCCGAAGAAGACGGCGTGGCCGGGCTTCAGGCCCAGGCGCTCGGCGAGAGCCTTGACGTTCTCCTCGGTGAGGAACTTGGCGATCGGGCCGGTGAGAGCGTTCTCCTCGCCCACACGCACCCAGGCCAGGCCCTTGGCGCCCTGCTCCACCGCGAACTCGCCGAGCCCGTCGAAGAACTTGCGCGGCTGGTCCTGGACGGACGGCACGGCGAGCGCACGGACGTGCTTGCCGGCGAACGCCTTGAACTCCGAGCCCGCGAAGACGTCGGAGACGTCCGCCAGCTCCAGCTTGGCGCGCAGGTCCGGCTTGTCGGAGCCGTACTTGAGCATCGCCTCGCGGAACGGGATGCGCGGGAAGGGCGAGGTGACGTGGCGGCCGCCGCCGAACTCCTCGAAGAGCTCGGTCATGACCTTCTCGATCACCTGGAAGACGTCCTCCTGCTCGACGAAGGACATCTCCATGTCGAGCTGGTAGAACTCGCCCGGCGAACGGTCGGCACGGGCGTCCTCGTCGCGGAAGCAGGGCGCGATCTGGAAGTAGCGGTCGAAGCCCGCGATCATCAGCAGCTGCTTGAACTGCTGCGGCGCCTGCGGCAGGGCGTAGAACTTGCCCGCGTGCAGCCGGGAGGGCACCAGGAAGTCGCGCGCGCCCTCGGGGGAGGTGGCGGACAGGATCGGGGTGGCCAGCTCGTTGAAGCCGAGCGCGGTCATCTTCTGCCGCATGGCGGAGATGACGGCGGAGCGCAGCAGGATGTTGCGGTGCATGCGCTCGCGGCGCAGGTCGAGGAAGCGGTACTCCAGACGGCGCTCCTCGTTCACCCCGTCCTCGGCGTTGATGGTGAAGGGGATCTGGTCGGCGGCGCCCAGCACCTCCACCTCGGTGACCTCGACCTCGATCTCACCCGTGGGGAGGTCGGGGTTGACGTTCTCGGTGCCGCGGCTCATCACCTTGCCGTCGACGCGGACGACGGTCTCCTTGGTGAGGTGGCTCAGCGCCTCGTTCGCCGGGGTGCCGGGACGGGCGACGAGCTGGACCAGACCGTGGTGGTCACGGAGATCGATGAAGAGGATGCCGCCCAGGTCGCGCCGATTGTGCAGCCAGCCGCTCAGTCGCACGTCGGTGTCGACGTCCGCCGCACGGAGCTCGCCGCAGGTGTGGGACCGGTAACGATGCATCGTTCATCCAAGTCGTGATCGAAGGCGTTGATAGCGTGCATACAGCACTGGGCAAGGGTACTGCCCCACCCGCCTTCGGTGGTCTGCATTACATAGACCTGCATAAAGTGGGGCAATGCGCACCGAGGATGTACTGGCCGCCGTCGCGACGGGACTGTGGCAGTGGGACAACGCCTCGGGCATCGTCACCTTCGACGCCGAGGCCGCCCGTCTTCTGGGTCTGCCCGCGGAGCGCGTCGAGCTGACCGAGTCGGGCGTACGGGCCCGGTTCCACGCCGTCGACTGGGTGGAGATCCAGGGCATCATCAGCCTCGCCGCGGCCGAGGGCACGCTCGCCGAGGCCCGGCTGCGCGTGGTCGACGAGGCGGGCCGGGTGCTGCGCACCGTCCGCAGCCGCACCAAGCCGATCGGCCAGGGCGACGGGTATGTGCTCGTCGGCATCCTCGAGGAGGTCCCGCAACCGCAGCAGGGCACCGCACCGGCCCGTCCCGCGGCCGTCACCGGCGACTGGCGGCGCAACCGCGAGGCGTTCCTGCTGGACGCGGGCCGGGCGCTGGCCGAGGCGCGGTCGACGGCCGAGGTGCTGCGGGTGGCGGCGGGCCTGTCGATGCCCGGTTTCGAACCGTCGGCGCTGGCGGTCTACGGGTCCGCGGGCGGCCGGCTGACGATGCTCGGCCAGCACGGCTACGGCCCGGACGACCTGGAGGCGTTCCTCGACCTGCCGCTGGACTCCCGCCACCCCGCCGCCGAGGTCGTCCGCACGGGCCGCGCGATCTACATCCCCTCCCCCGCGGACTACGAGCGCCGCTTCCCGGAGGTGTGGCGGCTCGTCGCCCGGTTCCGCCGCCGGGCCTGGGCGTTCCTGCCGCTGATCAACGCGGGCCAGACGGTCGGCGCGTGGATGGCGGGTTTCAGCGTCCCGGTGAGCTTCACGCCCGACGAGCGCTCGGTGCTGACCACCGTGGCCCGCATGCTCGCCCAGGCGCTGAGCCGGGCCAGCGACCACGAGGCGGAGAAGGAGCTGTCGGTCGGCCTCCAGCGCTCGATGATGCCGACCGTGCAGCCGGACATCCCCGGGATGTCGGTGGCCGCGCGCTATGTGCCGACGGGCGGCGGCCTCCAGGTCGGCGGCGACTGGTACGACATGATCCCGCTGCCCAACGGCAAGACCGCCCTGGTCATCGGGGATGTGCAGGGCCATGACGTGCTGGCCGCCGGGCTGATGGGGCAGCTGCGGATCGCCCTGCGGGCGTACGCCTCCGAGGGCCACCACCCCGACGCGGTCCTCTCGCGTGCCTCGCGCTTCCTCGCGGGCATCAACGGCACCCGTCCCGACGACGTGGACCTGCGCTTCGCCACCTGCCTGTACACCGAGGTGGACCCCGCCACCGGGCTGCTCGTCATCGCCCGTGCCGGGCACCCCGATCCGGCGATCCGGCTGAGCGACGGCACGATGCTCGTCCGGTCCACGGCGGGCGGGCTGCCGCTGGGCATCGACCCCGATACCGACTACCCGGTCACGCGGCTCGTCCTCGAGCCCGGCGAGACGATGATGGTCTGCACCGACGGGCTCATCGAGACCGGCGGCCACGACCTGGAGACCGGCTGGAACCGGCTGCGGGAGATCATCGAGGGCCATCCGACGGCGGAGGCCGAGGAGGACGGCGACGGCCTGGAGCGGCTCGCGGACGCGCTCGTGCAGGGCGTGCACGGCCCGTCCTCGCACTACACCACCGGCCCGCTGGCCGACCGGCGCGAGGACGACATCGCCGTGCTGCTGCTGCACCGCGAAGCCGTGGGCGCGGCCGGCGCCCCGCCGCGGCGTACGGTCATGTCCATCGCCCAGGCCGAGCCGGAGCGCATCGCGGAGGCCCGGCAGCAGGTGCGCGAGCTGATGCACGACTGGCCGGACGAGGACCAGGTCGACTCGGCGGCGCTGATGGTCTCCGAGATGGTCACCAATGTGCTGGTGCACACGGACGGCGACGCGCTGCTGATGGCGGCGATATCCGGGGAGTGCGGCAACCGCTGCGTCCGCGTCGACGTCGCCGACAGCAGCGACGAACTGCCGCACCGGCGGCACCCGGGGGAGATGGCCTCCTCCGGGCGCGGCCTGGTGCTGATGGAACTGCTCGCCGGGGCGTGGGGGGTCGAGCCCCAGGGCGAGGGCAAGAACATCTGGTTCGAGCTCTACGAGGCGGCTTCGCCGGTGCACGCCGACCTGGAGTCGATCACCTAGTTACGCAGCATCCGCGGGGATCGTGCCGAGGCGGCCCGCCTTGAAGTCCTCGAAGGCCTGCGCCAGTTCGGCGTGGGTGTTCATCACGAACGGGCCGTAGTGCATCATCGGCTCGCGGATCGGCCGCCCGCCCAGCAGCACGAACTCGAAGTTCGGGCTGCGCGACTCCTGCGCCGCGTCCGCCCGCACGGTGAGCGCGTCCCCGTTGCCGAAGACGACGGACTGGCCCGACCGGAACGGCCGTCCCTGCTCGCCCGCCGTGCCGTGCCCGGACAGGGCGTAGGCGAGGGCGTTGAAGTCGGACCGCCAGGGGAGCGTGAGCTCCGCGCCGGGGCTGAGTGACACGTGCGTCATCGTGATGGGGGTGTGGGTGACACCCGGCCCCTGGTGGCCCTCTATGGACCCTGCGATCAGACGTACCAGCGCCCCGCCGTCGGGGGACGTCAGCAGCGTGACGTTGCCGCCGCCGATGTCCTGGTAGCGGGGGGCCATCATCTTGTCGCTCTTCGGCAGGTTCACCCACAGCTGGAGGCCGTGGAAGAGCCCGCCGCTGACGACCAGCGCCTCGGGCGGCGTCTCGATGTGCAGGATGCCGGAGCCCGCCGTCATCCACTGGGTGTCGCCGCCGGAGATGGTGCCGCCACCGCCGTGCGAGTCCCGGTGGGTCATGATCCCGTCGATCATGTACGTGACGGTCTCGAAGCCGCGGTGCGGGTGCCAGGGGGTGCCGACCGGCTCTCCGGGCGCGTACTCCACCTCACCCATCTGGTCCATCATGATGAACGGGTCGAGGTACTTGTAATCGATCCCCGCGAAGGCGCGGTGCACGGGGAAGCCCTCGCCCTCGAACCCGGTCGGGGCTGTGGCGACGTGCAGCACGGGCCGCTGCCGGGCGTCCGCCGCCGGAGCGGCGATGCGGGGCAGGGTCAGCGGGTTCTCGACGGTCACTGCGGGCATGTCGGCCTCCTCGGGTCGTTACGCCTTCAAATTTAGTTGAAGGGTGAACAACCTGCAAGGGGGCCGCATTCCCGCGCCGATGCTGGACACTTGATCAATGCGCATGAAAGTGACCCTGGTCGTCTCGGTGGTGGTCCTGGCCGTCGTCGGCCTGCTGGTGGCCACGAGGGGTGCGGCCACGGACGCGCCTCTTGCGACGGGCGAGTCCTCCGGTCACTACCGGGAGCCGGCCGATCTGGGCGACAAGGCCGCGCAGGTCATGCGCTCGACGGTGCGGGGGGCTCCCGCGCCGCCGCGTCCCGTCGAGGCGCGGCGCTCGGACCGCGACGCGGACCGTACGGACCCGCTTCCGGCGTCCGCGCCACTCGAGGCGAAGGAGATGCCGCCCTCGTCCGCGATCGGCCCGCTCTTCTACACCGGCTCGGACGACGATCCGGGGCACGGGTGCACGGCGAGCGTCGTGCACAGCCCGGGCGGTGACCTGCTGGTCACCGCCGCGCACTGCGTCTACTCGGACGGCTTCCGTACGGATCTCGCGTTCGCGCCCGGCTACCGGGCCGGGTCGGCGCCGTACGGGGTGTGGGTGCCGACGTCCATCGACGTCGACCCCGAGTGGATCTCGGACCGGGACGAGGCACATGACGTGGCGTTCCTGCGGGTGCGCAAGGCGGGTGCGAACGTCCCCGTCGAGAAGGTGACGGGCGCCGAGCGGATCGCCTTCCGCCCGGAGGCGAACCGCCCGGCCCGGGTGCTCGGCTACCCCAGCGACAGCGAGACGCCCCTCGGCTGCCAGAACACGACGAAGCTCTACAGCTCCAGCCAGCTGCAGTTCGACTGCCAGGGCCTGCCCAGCGGCACGAGCGGCAGCCCGATCCTGACGGACGTCGACCCGGCCACGGGCCTCGGCACGATCAACGGCGTCCTCGGCGGCAAGGACGAGGGCGGCGACGACGAGACGTCGTACAGCTCCTATTTCGGGGACGGAGTGCGGGCGCTCTACGAGCGGGCGGTGGGGTAGGGGGTGCCTGTGCCCCGGTCCCGCCCTTTCGCCGTTTCCTGGGGCTGCGCCCCAGACCCCGCTTATCGCGGCTCCGCCGCTCGTCCTCAAACGCCGGACGGGCTGGAGAGTGCCGGGCCGGGCTGGACAGTCCGGCTCACGCCGAAAATCCAGCGCGGGCGCGAAAGTTCAGCCCGCCCGGCGTTTGAGGGCACCGCGCGGAGCGCGGTCCGGGGGCCAGGGGGCGCAGCCCCCAGGGGGTCCGGGGCGGAGCCCCGCCACGCGGCGGAGCCGCATGATCGGCACAGCGGGAAGGGGCGGGGTGGGGGAAGGAACCCAACCCTCAGCCGTACATCCTCCGCATCGCGAAATCCACCATCTGCTCGACCGCCTTCGCGTCGAACACCATCCGGTGCTCCCCCTCCATGTCGAGGGCGAAGCCATACCCCGTCGGCAGCAGGTCGATCACCTCCGCCCCCGTGATCACGAAGTACTTCGACTCCTTCCCCGCGTACCGCCGCAGCTCCTTCAGCGTGGTGAACATCGGGATCACCGGATGCTGCGTGTTGTGCAGCGCGAGGAAGCCGGGGTTCTCGCCGCGCGGGCAGTACACCTTCGAGTTGGCGAAGATGACCTGGAAGTCCTCCGGGGACATGGACCCTGTCGTGAAAGCCCGTACCGCGTCGGTGAGCGACGGAGGCGACGGCTCGGGATAGAGCGGCTGCTCGGCATACCCGCCGGGCTGCTGCGGCGGGGGCGCGTAGCCCTGCTGTCCCACGTTCTGGTCGTAGCCGTACATGGGCCAAAGCGTAACCAGTCACAGTTGGCCCAACAGGGGTTGCGCCTTATTACCGGTGGGTAGCATCATGCAGCTTACTGACCGGTACGCACAGAGGCTCGCCCTCACGTCACCCCTTACGGAGCCGTAGTCATGGGCCACTACAAGTCGAATCTCCGCGATGTCGAGTTCAACCTCTTCGAGGTGCTCGGCCGCGACACGGTGTACGGCACCGGCCCGTTCGCGGAGATGGACGTCGAGACCGCCAAGACCGTGCTGTCGGAGATGGCCCGACTCGGGGAGAACGAGCTCGCCGCCTCGTACGCCGACACCGACCGCAACCCGCCGGTCTTCGACCCCGAGACCAACACCGCCCCGATTCCGGACACCTTCAAGAAGAGCTACCGCGCCTACATGGACGCCGAGTGGTGGCGCCTCGGCATCCCGGAGGGCATCGGCGGCACCTTCGCCCCCCGCTCCCTCCTGTGGGCATACGCGGAGAGCATCCTCGGCTCCAACCCCGCGATCTGGATGTACTCCTCCGGCCCGGCCTTCGCCGGCGTCATGTACGAGGAGGGCACCGAGCAGCAGAAGCACATCGCGAAGCTCGCGACGGAGAAGGAGTGGGGCTCGACCATGGTCCTCACCGAGCCGGACGCCGGCTCGGACGTGGGTGCCGGCCGCACCAAGGCCGTCAAGCAGGAGGACGGCTCCTGGCACATCGACGGCGTGAAGCGCTTCATCACCTCGGGTGAGCACGACATGGCCGAGAACATCATCCACTACGTGCTGGCCCGCCCCGAGGGCCACGGCCCGGGCACCAAGGGCCTGTCCCTCTTCATGGTCCCGAAGTACGAGTTCGACTTCGAGACCGGCGAACTGGGCGACCGCAACGGCGTCTACGCCACCAACGTCGAGCACAAGATGGGCCTGAAGGCCTCCAACACCTGCGAGATGACCTTCGGCGCCAAGCACCCCGCCAAGGGCTGGCTCATCGGCGAGAAGCACGACGGCATCCGCCAGATGTTCCGCATCATCGAGTTCGCCCGCATGATGGTCGGCACGAAGGCGATCGCCACCCTCTCCACCGGCTACCTCAACGCGCTGGAGTACGCCAAGGAGCGCGTCCAGGGCCCGGACCTGGCCGCCTTCACGGACAAGACCGCGCCCAAGGTCACCATCACGCACCACCCCGACGTGCGCCGCTCGCTGATGACGCAGAAGGCGTACGCGGAGGGCATGCGCTCGCTCGTCCTCTACACCGCCACCGTCCAGGACAAGATCCAGGTCGCGGAGGCGGCGGGCGAGGACACCAAGCTCCTCAACAGCCTCAACGACCTCCTCCTGCCCATCGTCAAGGGCTACGGCTCCGAGAAGTCCTACGAGCAACTCGCCCAGTCCCTGCAGACGTTCGGCGGCTCCGGCTACCTGCAGGAGTACCCGGTCGAGCAGTACATCCGCGACGCGAAGATCGACACCCTCTACGAGGGCACGACCGCGATCCAGGGCCAGGACTTCTTCTTCCGCAAGATCGTCCGTGACCAGGGCCAGGCGCTGACCGTCCTCTCCGAGGAGATCAAGAAGTTCCTCGCGGAGGCCCCCGGCGGCGAGGACCTCTCCGTCGCCCGCGACCAGCTCGCCAAGGCCGCCGTCGACCTCGAGGGCATCGTCGGCGCCATGCTCACCGACCTCGCCGCCACCGAGAAGGACGTCAAGTCCATCTACAAGGTCGGCCTCAACACCACGCGCCTGCTGATGGCTTCGGGCGACGTCGTCGTCGGCTACCTGCTGCTCAAGGGCGCGGCCGTGGCCGCCGAGAAGCTCCCGAACGCCTCCGCCAAGGACAAGGCGTTCTACGCGGGCAAGATCGCGGCGGCGAAGTTCTTCGCCCACAACGTCCTGCCGGGCGTCGCATTCGAGCGCGGTCTCGCCGAGTCGGTGGACCAGTCGCTGATGGAGCTGGACGAGGCGGCCTTCTAAAGCTGTCCCCGTCCGCGCGCGGCCCGCTCCGAGGGGGGAGCGGGCTTCCGCGTTTCCAGGCATCCGCGTTTCCGGGCTTCCCTATTCCCGGGTGCCTTTCGGCCACGGTCCTTATCCTGGAAGTCATGAGCTCAGCGCACCGCTTCGACCGCGGCCACACCGACGACATGATGTCCTACCTCGCGGCGAGCCCCTCGCCGTACCACGCAGTGGCGAACGCCGCCGAGCGGCTGGAGAAGGCGGGTTTCCGCCAGCTCGCCGAGACCGACACCTGGGACGCGTCGACGGGCGGCAAGTACGTGCTGCGCGGCGGCGCGATCATCGCCTGGTACGTGCCGGAGGGCGCGACCCCGGCCACCCCCTTCCGCGTCATCGGTGCGCACACCGACTCCCCCAACCTGCGCGTCAAGCCGGTGCCCGACACCGGTGCGCAGGGCTGGCGCCAGGTCGCGGTGGAGATCTACGGCGGCACGCTGCTCAACACCTGGCTCGACCGCGACCTCGGCCTCTCGGGCCGCGTCACCCTCCGCGACGGCAGCAACCGCCTGGTCAACGTAGACCGGCCGCTGCTGCGCGTGCCCCAGCTCGCGATCCACCTCGACCGCGGTGTCAACGAGGGGCTCAAGCTCGACAAGCAGCGCCACATGACGCCGATTTGGGGCGTGGGCAAGGTCGAGGAGGGCGACCTGATCCGCTTCGTCGCCGAGGAGACCGGTGTCGACGCCGGGGAGATCACCGGCTGGGACCTGATGGTCCACAGCGTCGAGGCGCCCGCCTACCTGGGCCGCGACCGCGAGCTCGTGGCCGGCCCGCGCATGGACAACCTCCTTTCCGTGCACGCCGGTACGGCCGCGCTCGCCGCCGCGGTGACCGGCGAGCAGCTGCCGTACATCCCCGTGCTGGCGGCGTTCGACCACGAGGAGAACGGCAGCCAGTCCGACACCGGCGCCGAGGGCCCGCTGCTCGGCAACGTCCTGGAGCGCTCCGTCTTCGCCCGCGGCGGTACGTACGAGGACAAGGCCCGCGCCCTCGCCGGCACCGTCTGTCTGTCCTCCGACACGGGCCACGCCGTGCACCCCAACTACGCGGACCGGCACGAGCCCGGCCACCACCCGATGCCCAACGGCGGCCCGCTGCTCAAGACCAACGTCAACCAGCGGTACGCGACCGACGGCTCCGGACGGGCCGTCTTCGCCGCCGCCTGCGAGCGTGCGGGTGTGCCCGTCCAGCACTTCGTCTCGAACAACGCCGTGCCCTGCGGCACGACGATCGGTCCCATCACGGCCGCCCGGCACGGCATCACCACCGTGGACATCGGCGTCGCGATCCTGTCCATGCACTCCGCCCGCGAACTGTGCGGCGCGGACGACCCGTGGCAGCTCGCCGCGGCGCTGGCCGCGTTCCTGGAGGGTTGACGCGACGGTTCCCCCGGACTGCGGCATGATCCTGCCGTAGGAACCGCACACTCCCACCGGGGGAACCCATGACCACCCGCACCCTGCGGACTGCCGCCGCCGCGCTCACCGCCGTGGCAGCCCTGACCCTCACCGCCTGTGGCGGCGGCGGCAGTTCGGACAGCAAGGCCGACAAGGCCGACGACCAGGCCGCCGCCGCCCAGGCCGACGGCGGCGACGAAGGCGAGAACAGCGCCGACAAGGGCGCGACCAAGGGCGACGCCTGCGCCCCGTCCGACCTCAAGCTCGAGGCCCGGGCGGTCAAGTCCCCCGACCGTCACCTGCTGCTCGTGGCCACCGCCAAGAAGGCCTGCATCGCCTACGGCTTCCCCTTCATCCGCTTCGACCAGGACCAGGCCACCGCCGCCTCGGTCGACGAGAGCAAGCCGCAGAAGCCGGTGCACCTCGCGGCCGGCAAGTCCGCGTACGCGAGCGTCCAGACGTCCGCCACCGACGGCTCCGGCGGCAAGGGCCGCGACGCCAAGCAGCTCTCCGTCGCGCTCCAGGCCGAGGGCGGCGACCCGGTCGAGGGCGGCGAGACGCAGCCCGGCCTGCCGTCGGGCAACGTCCACATCGACGACTCCGCCCGTACGACCTACTGGCAGGACAGCGAGGCCGCCGCACTCAAGTTCTAGGCGTCCAGCCCGGCGAGCACGAGGGGAAGGCGATCCCTGCCGCTGGGCACGACCCGCACCGGAACTCCCCAGTCCTGCTGGTGCATATGGCAGGCCGGGTACTCGTTGTCCGGGTCGTCGTCGCAGGACGCCGCCATCGCGGAAACGTGCAGCACGCCCTCGCCGGCCCCCTCCGCGAGGACCAGCTCGCGGCTCAGCTCCGTCCCCGTGCCCGCGCCCTCCGCGAGGAGGCCGGGCGGGGTGGAGCTGACCAGCAGCCGCGTGGACGGGCCGTAGCGCGTGTCCAGCTTCTGCCCCGCCGGCGCCTGGAAGACGACATCCAGCAGCAGCCGCCCGGGGGCGACCTCGGTCGCCTCCCGCTGCGTACGGTGCGCCACCGACTCGACCTTGACGGCCTCCTCCGGCAGCCGCAGCCGCGTCAGCCGGTGCCGCGCCGACTCGACGACCACGATGTCGTCCCCGGCGAGCACCGCGCCCGACGGCTCCCGCAGGTCCGTGGCGAGCGTCGTCACCTCGTCCGTCGCCGGGTCGTAGCGCCGCAGCGCGTGGTTGTACGTGTCCGCGACGGCCACCGACCCGTCGGGCAGCGCGGTGACACCCAACGGGTGCTGGAACAACGCCTGTTCGGCGGCCCCGTCCCGGTGCCCGAAGTCGAACAGCCCGGTGCCGACGGCCGTACGGACCGCGAAGCCGTCGCCATCACGCTCGACGTACCGCAGCGCCGACGTCTCGGAGTCGGCGATCCACAGCCGGTCGGCGGTCGCGGCCAGCCCGGACGGCTGCGCGAACCAGGCCTCGGCGGCAGGCCCGTCGACGAGCCCCTCGTTGGTCGTCCCGGCGGCCACCGCGACTGTCGCCGTCGCCGGGTCGTACGTCCACAGCTGATGCACACCCGCCATGGCGATCCAGACCCGGTCCGCGAACCACGCCACGTCCCAGGGCGAGGACAGCGACACCTCGCGGGCCGGCCCGGACGTCGGCTGCCCCTGCCACCACTGCTTGCCGGTACCGGCCACGGTCTCGACCTCGCCGGTGGCCGGGTCGTACGTGCGGAGTGCGTGGTTGACCGTGTCCGCGACGATCACCTTGCCGTCCGGCAGGAGCGCGAGCCCCTGCGGCTCGCTGAAGCGGTCCGGCCCGAAGCCGCGTTCGCCGGTGCCGATGCGCCGGACGACGCTCTCGCCGTCCGCCGCGATCTCGACGAGCTGGTGCCGAGTGGTGTCCGAGACGAGGAAGCCCCCGTCCGGCAGAGCAACGGCCTTGCCGGGGAAGCGGAGATCGGTGGCCTCCGGCTCCGGCGCCACGTACGGCCCGTCTCCGCGCCGCAGCGTCCCCTTCGCCTCGTGCTCGGCCTCCAGCTCGCCGATCAGCGTCTCGAGCGCGTGCGCATGGCCCTCGCCCGCGTGCTGGGCCACGACATAGCCCTCCGGGTCGATCACGACGAGCGTCGGCCAGGCACGGACGGCGTACTGCTTCCAGGTGGCGAGGGCGGGATCGTCGAGGACGGGGTGGTGCACCTCGTACCGCTCGACGGCGTCGACGACGGCCTGGTGCTCGGCCTCGTGCACGAACTTCGGCGAGTGGACGCCGATGATCACCGTCGTGTCGCGGTGCTTCTCCTCGAGCTCTCGCAACTCGTCAAGAACGTGCAGGCAGTTCACACAGCAGAAGGTCCAGAAATCCAGGATCACGCACTTACCGCGCAGGTCCATGAGCGACAGCTGCTCACCGCCGGTATTCAGCCACCCTCCCTCGCCGATCAGCTCGGGGGCACGGACACGGGGGCGGCGGGGCGCGACGTCGTTCATGCATCAAGGGTGCCATCCCCGCATGAATGGGGGATCACGACGGCGCGACGGCCCGATCGGGCCAGGCGCGTACGCCTGGCAATCACGCCGATGCGGAGCGTGATCGACGTGACCTTCTGGCTGGAACAGCACGGCCCCGATGACACATTCCCGCAGCTCCACACTCAGCCCTTCCGAACGTTGCGCGGAATTACGGCCAACGGCGACTTGGCCTTTTTGCGGGCTTGCACGGCAACACCCGCCCATGGGAATGAAGTTGATTGAAGCCGAAACGTGGGCAAGGGAACGCTGACCCATTTTCGACTTCCGGCAACCCCATGGAAATCCATAAGTTCGCCTCGAAGCAAAGGCTTCACAAATCTCTCACCGCCGTCTCACAACCCATACGGCGCGTGAAATAGGGGAGGAAAACCATGGCACGAATCAGAACTGCGGCTGCCGTTGCACTCTCCGCGGCTACCCTCGTCGGCGGCGGCCTGCTGACCGCTGGCACCGCCACGGCAGCCAACCACCCGTCGCGCACGACGGACGTCGCGCACACGTTCCAGAACGTCCAGAGCAACCTCAACCTCGAGGCTTTCGGCAACGACCAGCTCAAGGTATGGGCCCCGGACACCAGCGGCACCCAGAACTTCCGCCTCCTGCCGGTGGCCGGCCACAACGCGACCTACCAGCTGCAGAGCACGTACCGCAATCAGTGCGTAGCCGCCGCGGGTATGGACAAGCCGATTAAGTTCGAGGCCTGTAACACCCAGGCGCGCGAGCAGTACTGGCACTACGACATCAACGCCGACGGCTCGGCGTTCGAAAGCGTCAAGTACCGCGGCGCGGCCATCACGGACGAGCGTGGAATCAGCCAGTCGCCGGTGCAGCTCGCCCCCCTCACCGGTGCCGACAACCAGCTTTGGCAGATCGGCTGACATCAAGCAGAACCGAAGGGCGGCATCGATACGATGCCGCCCTTCGGGCTTTTCTCAAGAGGAATGCTGGCGCTCCCGGTGCGAATCCAGGGTCCTGCCGATACGGGCCGCCGCCTCCGTGTCACCCCTGAGCGCGGCCGCCAGCTTCGCCGCCGCCAGCATGCCGCAGGTGACGCACCGCTGCTCCCCTGGCGGGGCCGTCATGCGTGAACCTCCCGCAAGTGGCGCCCCATGATCACGATGCAGTCGGTCACCTTGCTCTGATCGCCCCGCTCGACGGCTTCCGCTCGCTCGGCCTTGATCCGGTCGCACTCCGCGCAGCGGCTCTGCCCTGTCATTCGTTCGATCCTCCGTGTGTTCTGTTCTTGAGGAGCGGGCAACTCCCCTTACGGAAAACCAGGTTTCCGCTGCGGCAAGCCGTGGGCCAGGGGTTTTATGTTTCCAACAGGAATGGAAAAACACGGGAGTTGAACGAATGACCGATGAGCCGCAGGACGGCCCCGGGTACTACGGCCGCGAGGTGAGGTGCGCGCGGGAACACGCGGGCGAGACGCAGCTGCAGCTCGCCGACGCGACCGGGTACAAGGTCCCGTACGTGTCGAAGGTCGAGAACGGCAAGACGCTCGGGAGCGAACTGTTCGCGGCGGGGTGCGACCGGCACTACGGCACGTCCGGCTACTTCCTGCGGCTGCACCAGCGATTGTGCGAGCGGGGGCATCCCTCCTGGTTCGTGCCGTACGTGAAGCTGGAGCGAGAGGCGAAGGCCATCTGCGCCTACTCGTGCCCATTGATCAAGGGGATTCTGCAGACGCCAAATTACGCCGAGGCCGTTTTCCGGTGGGCTCAGCCACCCATGTCCGCAGACAGTGTCAAGGCGCGAGTCGAGGCCCGCATGGCTCGGCGGCAGGCCCTGGAGGGTGAGAATCCCTCGACCCTCTGGATGATCCTGCACGAGTCCGCCCTACGCACCGTGGTGGGCGACGCAGCCGTCATGAGCGAGCAGCTCGGGCAGCTGCTGACAGACTCGGAAAGCCCCCAAATCACCATCCAAGTCCTGCCGTTCGAGGCGGGCACGCCTGTATGGCTGCCCTCCTTTACCCTGCTCACGCAAGAGGAAGGGCCCACCTTCCTCTACGAAGAAGGCCAGCAGAGCGGACGGCTGGATGACTCAGCGGCGGTAGTGGCGAATGCACAGGCCGTCTACGACCGCTTGCGTGCCGACGCACTGTCACCCGCCCAGTCGGCGAATCTCATCCGCAGGACATCGGAGGCGTACATCCATGAGCACCACCCCGGACCTCTCCCACGCGATATGGGTGAAGTCGAGCCACAGCGGCCCAAACGGCGGAGACTGCATCGAATGGGCCCCCGCCTTTACGGCCTCCGGCACCGTCCCCATACGTGACAGCAAGAACCCCCACCGCCCCGCCCTCGCCTTCCCCGCACCGTCCTGGACCTCTTTCGTCACCGCACTGAAGGATTCCCTCAACGCTCCGTGATCTACATCTCTTTGCCAGGTCTATACCAACGCGGACGACCATGCAAAGATCATCAAGCGTTCAACCTCCGCAAGGTTCCTGGAGAAAGATCCTGTGTCCATAAGCGATGAAGCAATCCGTCTCAGCGTGAACGGCCAGGAGTTCGCAGTCCGAACACGAACGGCCGAGCCCGGCGTCTACGACTTCGTATGGCTCAACGGCCCTATCGGCAACGGGTTTACCAGCAAGACCTGGGACCGAACCCTCATGAGTCCCGAAGAACTCGAAGACGCCGTCAGGAATTACCTCGACACATACGACCCTGCCGGCTGAGCACACTGCCAAGCGCGCCGCGCGGGTGGGGGCGGCTACGGTGGGCGGTTTACGTGGCGCGTGCTTGGCCGTCTGCCCGCATCGTCGTTGTGCACGTCGAAAAGCGGCTTCCTGCGGCGGGTGGGGCGGG
The DNA here is from genome assembly GCF_059089585.1 of Streptomyces sp. SX-6. Classification (NCBI taxonomy): domain Bacteria; kingdom Bacillati; phylum Actinomycetota; class Actinomycetes; order Kitasatosporales; family Streptomycetaceae; genus Streptomyces; species Streptomyces sp. SX-6. Next base: position 197,904 of record NZ_JBTHHU010000009.1, read on the forward strand.
GGCTTGACGAGCCTCAACGGCCCCAGGTGCCACTCCCGTTGCCGCCACAGAGGGTTACTGGCGAGTCGGGTACGGGTTTCCCCCCGAAAACTGCCCTCAGAGGTGAGGAAACCGGTACCCGGTTCGCCGTTCGGCATCCGGAGCCACCGCGCGCCCGCACCCGGCAACGGGCATCGGCCGCGCCCCCTCCCCCGCCCGTAACCAGCCGCTGTGCGCCGAAGGCGCGAGACGAGACCCGCAGTTGCCCTGACGGCGTTTATCGCACGGTTTATCGCGTGTTGAACGGCTTCCCTGACGCTCGCCTGGTCCCCACCCCTCACCGGGATCACTCGACAGATGGGAACCATCGTGCGCCGAATAGCAATTGCCGCGGGCGGAGCGGCCGTTACCGCTCTCCTGGCCATCGGCCCGGCCACCGCGCAGTCCTCGCCCGCCGGTCCGAGTCCGTCGCCCAAGGCCGGCACCGCGGTCAACCACACTTCTCAGGCAAGACTCGACGCCTACTGGACGCCCCAGCGCATCGCCCACGCCAAGCCGATCGCCGCACCGGCCAAGGGCCGCCCGGCATCGGCGACGGCGACGGCCGCCAAGGGCAAGCCGAAGCTCATCCCGGCCTCCCAGCCCAAGGGCAAGCAGGGCCTGCGGCCGAAGACCGCCGCCAACGCCAGTGTCTGGGGCACCACCGGTCGGCTGGTGTTCACCGTGCCTGGCAAGGGTGACTACATCTGCACCGCCAACGTCGTCACCAGCAACAACCACGACGTACTCGCCACCGCACGGCACTGTGTGATGGACATCGGCACCGGCCAGACCTACACCAACTTCCGTTTCGCCCCCAACTACAACCGCGGGAACGCCCCCTACGGCTGGTGGAACTGGCGGTCCATCGGCTGGCGCACGGACGACACGTCGCCCGGCGGTGACAACGCCTTCGTCGTCATGAGCACCGGCGGCAACAGCGGCCAGCATGTGCAGGACGCCGTCGGCGGGTCGGGCATCGGCTTCAACTGGGCGACGAACAACTACGCGCACGCCATCGGCATCCCCGGTGACAAGGACTACGCCGTCTGGTGCGAGGGCATGCCGCGCGATGCCCAGCAGGGCGGCGTCAGCATGCCCTGCAACGGCCTCGGCGGCGGCGCCAGTGGCGGGCCGTTCACCGTCAACTACCAGAACGACGGCTCGGCGGTGCAGACCGGCAGCTACTTCGGCTCCTGGGGCGACGCCTACTGGGCGTACTACCGGGACGCGGCCTGGCAGGTCTACAACGGCGCGCAGAACGCCTAGGAACTAGGGGAAGGCTGCTGGCCCCGCCGCGTGAGTGGTGGGGCCAGCAGCCTTCTCGCAGCGGCACAGTTCACTTCACGTGCAGCCCGAGTCCGCTCGTACCCGGCGCCTCCGCCCCCGGCAGCAGCCGCATGTCCACCTGCTCCATCGGCGCAAGGCCACTTGAGGCTTTCTTGAAGCCTCGGCCGATCACCCCCTCACACCACCTGGAAGTTGGCCATCATGGCCATGTCCTCGTGCTCGAGGTTGTGGCAGTGCAGCATGTAGCGGCCCCTGTAGCCGCGGAAGCGGACCAGCACGTCGACGACCTCGTACGGCCGGACGTCGACGGTGTCCTTCCAGCCCGCGTCGGTGGGAGCCGGGGATCGGCCGCCACGCGACAGCACCTGGAAGTGGGCCAGGTGCAGATGCACGGGGTGGTGGAAGTCGCTCGTGAACCGCCAGCGCTCCACGGTGCCCAGACGCGGCCGGGCCAGGGTCTCCGAGACGCTGAAAGGACGGCCGTTGACGGTCCACGCGTCGTCGGTACGGCGGAAGTCGAAGTGCCGGGTGGCGACGGCGGACGCCGGGTCCAGGGCCTCGTATCGGGAGAGGCGGGCCGGGACGTGGCTGGGGTCCTTCTCCGCACGGGTGACTCGGAAGCGCATGACCTGACGCATCCGGCCGTCCGCCAAGGTGTTGACCAGGGTGACGTGACTGCCTGTCGGGCACGATGCGAAGTCCACGACGACGTCGAAGCGTTCGGCCGGCGCCATGGGAATGGCCTTCAGACGCTGGGGTGCGGCGAGCAGACCGCCGTCGCCGCCGATCTGGATGAACGGCAGGTTGTCCCCGTGGTCCCTCTCCAACGCCAGGCGGTAGCGACGGGCGTTGGAGGCGTTCAGCAAGCGCAGGCGGTAGCGCGTCGCGGCGACCTCCAGCTCGGGCCAGGGTGCGCCGTTCACGAGCTGTACGTCGCCGAGGACTCCGTCCATGTAGGCGTCCTGGACACCCGGGGTGCCGGTGCAGGACGGGGAGTTGCCCGGGTAGCGGAAGGAACCGTCCTCCTCGAAGGAGCGGTCGCAGATCATCAGCGGGATGTCCCGGTCCCCGCCAGGCAACGGGAGAGCGTCCTCCTCCTGGTCGTGGATCAGGAACATGCCGGCCAGTCCGCGCCAGACCTGAGGAGCGCTGAAGTCCATCCGGTGGTCGTGGTACCAGAGCGTCGCGGCCCGCTGGTCCATCGGGTATGCGTACGTCTTGTAGCCCTCGGAGACCGTCCAGTCGGAGGCGGTCGTCTCCATGCCTCTCATGCTGTGCGTCATCTTCCGGGCGCTGAACTCAGCACCGCACTGGGGTGGCACCAACACATCGGTCGGGTAGCCGTCGGAGTGCGGGGGCGTGACGCCTCCGTGCAGGTGCGTGGATGTGGGCACGGAGAGGTCGTTGCGTACGCACACGGCCATCGGACGCCCGGAGCGGCCGACGAACGTCGGGCCGGGAAAGATTCCGTCGTAGCCCCAGACGGTCGTCCGTGTCCCCGGGATGATCTCCACGGCCGCTTCGCGTTGGACGATGTCGTAGCGCTCGGTCCCGTCCACGAGACGGACCGGACGGGCGTGCGGCGGGATGGGCAGCGGGACCGCGAACTGCCTCGGCGGCCGGATCCGGCTCGTCAGGACCGTTCCGGTGTGCTCGCCGGTCCACTGCCCGTACGCGGCCGCGCCGAGGGGGACGGCCAGTCCCGCGGTGAGGCCCGCTGCCAGGCCCAGGAACCGTCGGCGCGAGGTCACTTGCTCTCCTCCTCAGAGGCCTCAGATGCCTCGGAGGCCTTGTACATGAACGACCAGCAGGCAAGCGCCGCCCCGGCCCCGAAAAGGGCGACGCCGAGCGGGACATGGCCTCCCAGCATCCGGGCCGCGCCGAGACCCATTTGAGCGGCGACCAGGACGAGCAGGCCGACGGCGGCCGGGAAGAGCCAGGCAGGTCCCTTCAGCCGTCGCCGGACCAGCAGCGCGGCGACCGCTTCCACCAGGACGAGAGCGGCGAGCACCTGCGCGTTGGCGGCATGCAGGTCGAGGAAGCGCACATCACCGGTGATGAAGAGTCCGGCCAGTGCTGCCTGGAGCAGCGTGTCGAACAGGAACAGGACTGCGACCACCCGCAGGAGCGTGAGCGGCCAGGGGCGGCGCGGGGTCGCCGGTATGCCGGAAGGAGGTTCCTCCCCCGCCGGGCGCAGACGCTGAACCGCTGCGCTCGTGGACGTGTCAGCCATGGGCCACCTCACTGGCGGGGCGCGGCGCGCCGGAGCTCAGTCGTCGTGCTGCCAGCAGAGTCAGCGCCCCGGCGACGGCCAGGACACCGAACGCCAGCCTGTAGGACACCGTTTGGGAGTCGCCGCCCGGGAAGTGCTCTTCGGCACCGTGCTGGATGCTCGCGATCAGGTTCACACCGATTGCCGCTCCGACGTTGCGGCACAGCGTCACGGCGCCGGTGTACGCGCCGAGTTGCTCCGGCGGTGCGGCGTTCTGGGCCTGCACGAGGGCCGTGGCGGCGGCGAAGCCTGTGCCGAGCCCCGCGAACAACTGCCCGGCGACGGCGAGCGGCAGCGACGGATGCGAGGCCAGACACAGCACGGCCGTGCCCACAACAAGCAGCGCTCCGCCCACGGACGCGACCGCGCGCCCCCCGTACTTGCTCAGCAGCCCCGCGCATACTGCGGAGCCGGCCACCCACCCCAGGGAGGCGACCAGGACGACGAGGCCGCTCGCCGTGTCACTCGCTGCTCCCGTCCTGGACAGGGCCAGAGGAAGCTGGGTGACCGAGGCGTAGAGCACGACCGATGCGCCGATGGAGACCAGCGCCGCCGCCCGAGGGCCGCGATCCGCCACGATGGCGAGCGGGACCAGCGAAGCCGAGGGATTCCGTCGCACCTGCCGGATGTGCAGGGCGATGGCGCCGGCCCCGACCGCCGCAGCAGCGGCAAGGACCGGAAGGACCGGGGACACCAGCACCACCAGCAGCGCCGTGAGGCCGAGGGAGAAGGCCGTCAGCGCCCGGACGTCGACCCGGGCCCGCTGCATGCCGTCCATGCTCCGGCCCGGTGCCCGGCGTGCCACCACGATCGCGGCGCCCAGAGCCAGCGGCAGGTTCGCCGCGAACACCCAGCGCCAGCCGACCGACGCCTGCGCGGCCGATCCGAGCGCCGGTCCCGCGACGGCGGCCAGACCCCAGACCGCCGAGAGCAGACCCTGCATCCTGGCCCGGCCCGCGGCGTCGAAGACCTGCCCCACCAGTACGTACGACAACGTCACCACCGCACCGGCGCCCAGGCCCTGCACCATGCGGGCGGCGATCAGGGCCACCATGCCCGGAGCGACGGCCGAGCCGACCGAGCCGACGGTGAACAGCCCCAGCGCGGCGCACATCGATACGCGCGACCCGTACCGGTCCGCCGCAGCGCCCGAGACGGCGGTGGCGAGGATGCTGCAGAGCAGGAAGCCGGAGACGAGCCAGGGATACAGTTCCTCGCGCCCGAGTGTGCGGGCCATGGCAGGCAGGATCGATCCGACGACGGTGGAGTCGGCGGCCGCCAGGAACAGGGCCAGCAGTGCGCCGGCGATCAGTGCGCGGCGCCCGGCCGGAGCGCCGCCCTCCGCCCGTGCCTCGCGGCTCTCGTCGACGACGGTCACTTCGTCTGCCCGTCCCCGCCGTTGCCGGTCTGCGCCTCGAACGCCCGGAAACCGTCCTCGATGCCCATGAAGATGTCGTTCACGACCAGATAGCCCTGCGCGATGAGCGGCGAGTCGCGCAGTTCCTCGATCAGGAAGTAGTACGCCTGCAGGTCCTCGGTCTCCAGCAGGGCGAAGTCGGAGAACGCCGTGTGGAACGCCTCGGCGTCGAAGAAGCGCGCCGAGACGCGGTCGGCGTACTTGGCGAACACCGGGAGGATGTGGGCGGCTTCCATCGCGTTCCGCTTGTCGCGGGGGAGCGCGAGCCAGGCCGGGGTGAAGGTGTAGGTCAGGATGATCGTGGTCTTCATGGCAGTTCCTCGGGTGAGGTGGTGCGGGGTGGGAAGAGGCACGGTGCCGGGCCGCTCCGGGGATAGAGCGGCCCGGCACCGTGGGTCGATGGCCGTCAGACGTGGACGGTGGTCGTGCCGCTGAACTTCTCCAGCAGGGCACGCGTCGCGTCGTCCAGGGCGTCGTCGAGCTTGGTGATCGGCCCGGACAGGGCGTGCCGGCCGAAGGCCATGGTCAGTTCCACCTGCATTTGGTGGATCAGGTTGTCCTCGGTGTAGTCGACGCCGAAGGTGTCCTTGGCGTGCTTCTCGTACAGCATGGCCAACTGGATGTTGAGCGCCTCGGTACCCGCGATGATGCGCCGCATCGCCGCCTGCTCCTCCTCGTCGAAGGAGGGGATCAGTTCGTCGATGACCCAGTGGTCGGTCCGGACGTGCCGCTCCTCGTCGAGGTTGTGCAAGTGGAGCAGCTTCGGCAGGAAGTACGTCATCTCCGGGTCGTACGCCCGGGTGCGCCGCTCGATCACTGTGATGATCGATTCGCCGATGTACGCCGTGCAGCACAGGGCGGCCAGCTTCACGTAGGGGGACTCGTTCCCCAGGTAGAGGGAGAGCCGCTCGTTGAAGAGGTTGTCCGGCAGGACGAAGTCGACGCCGCCGAGTTCGCGTACATAGCGGTAGAACGCGTTGGCGTGGTTGAGCTCTTCCGAGGCGAAGCAGGAGAGCGCGTCGTGGAGGCCGCGTCCTTCGGTGAACGGGTCGTCCATGCCCTGTACTTCGGACAGGACGATGGACATCACCGCGGAGACGTGCCGCTCGATCTCGGCGAGCTGGCCGAGTTCCTTGACCGCGTAGGCAACCGCGGCCTGTTCGTGGCCTTCCTCGTCGAAGCAGACCCGGGAAAGATAGGCGAGTTCCGCATCGTTGCGGGCCATATCCCAGGGCAGGGCGTTCGGGTGGAACGTATTGATGTGGGCGAGTTCGTTGACCCGCTCCAGAGCCTGGGCCGTCATGCCGCCTCCACCTCGATGTAGCTGAGGGCGTTGTAGATGGTGCGCGCGGGGTCGGCGATGGCTCGCCTGCCGTGCATCACCCGGGTGTTGTCGATGACGGCGATGTCGCCGTCCCGCCAGTCGAGGTTCTCGGTGAACCGGTCGGTGACCTCGGTGATCTCCTGGAGCAGTTCGCCGGAGAACTCGGTGCCGTCGGCGAAGGTGATGCGCGGCTTCTCGTAGTTGGTCGAAGGGCCGAGGATCGAGTTCGCGAAGGCGATGCGCCCGCCGAAAAGCGTCGGCGCGGCAGCCGGTGTACGGAAGGCATAGGTGATGCCGCCGTCGGGCCGCAGTTCAACCGTCGTACCCGGGACGGAGTCGGCGAGGGCACGCAGCTGATCGAAGGTGATCTCCTCCAGCGGCACCCGCTGCTCCAGCATGTGGAAGGCCATGGCTCGCCACTGCTGCTCACCGACGTAGCGGGAGTAGACGATGTCGTGTGCCGAGAAGGCGGCCTTGGCCTCGTCGGACAGCGCGTCCCAGACCCGGTGGCCGTCGCAGACAGTGGTCTGCGAGCCCTCCTTGGCGGCCTTCTCGGAGAAGAACCACGCGAGGTGGGAGCGGAAGGGGTTGTTGCCGTTCTCCGTGTGGAGACCGATGGGGCCGGTTCCGGCGTCGACCTTCTGGGCGACTTCGGAGTGCAAGTCGCGGGCCGGGTCGATGGTGGTGCGGACGCTGACGTTGTTCACCAGTGTGGTGAAGGAGTCCATGTCGGCGCCGAAGCCGCGCAGCAGCAGGAAGCCGGACTCCGCGAGCAGCTTCAGGAGATGGACGGAGTCCACGTCGGCGACCGAGCCGAGGCCGGCCGGGGTGAGGACGAGGCCCTGCCCGGTGCCGTAGGGCGTGGTGCGCACTGCGGTACTCATACGTGCTCCTCGATGAGGTCCGGGACGAGCAGGAGGTCGCGGACGGCCTGCCGCCTGGGGCGGCCGGTGACGGTGAAGCAGGTGGGATAGCGGGTGTCGTCCTCCCTCATGAGACGGATGTCGGTGACGCGCTCGACGTCCGACAACTGCCTCAGCCCGAACGCGGTGATCTCCTCGCGGATCGCGTCGTGATCACCGTCGGCGTCCACGACGAACAGGCCGCGGACGGTGTCGAGCCCGTCGGCGAGGACGACGGCCTCCCTGACGAAGGGCAACTGCCGGTACTGGCCCTCGACATACTCCGGGGAGACGTTGCGGCCGCCCGCCGTGATGACGATGTTCTTCTTGCGGCCGACGATCCGGAGGTAGCCGTCGTCGTCGACGGTGGCGAGGTCACCGGTGTGCAGCCAGCCGTCCTCGTCCACCGCGCAGCTGGAGGGATCCTCGACCGTGTATCCGGCGAAGAGCGATGTGCTGCGGACGTACAACTCACCGTCCTCGGCGAGGCGGACCTCGACGTGGTCGAGGGGCTTGCCGACCGTGCCGATCCGTACGTTGCCCGGGAAGTTCCAGGCGACCACCGAGCTGTTCTCGCTCAGGCCATAGCCCTCGTAGAGCGGCAGGTCGTACTCCCGCAGGCGGGTGAGGACTTCGGGGGGTACCGGGGCGCCGCCGCAGGCGATGAACACCGGTCCCTCGTGGCCGAAGAGGCGCTGGTGCCGCTGCCGGAGGTCCTCGTCCGGCCGGGCATCGCACAACGTCAGGAGCAACGCCGCCATGGTCGGCGGGACCACCATGGCAGTGGGCCGGGCGGAGCGCAGCAGGGACAGCATGCGCGGTCCGGCGTCGCCGGTGGTGCCGACGAGCGCCGTGCCCGGCGGCAGGAAGGTCACCGACCCGCCGGCCAGGAAAGGCATGTACAGGCCGGTGACCTGCTCCACCAGCAGGCTGAGCGGAACGATGGACAGGTAGCGTCGGAAGATCTCCGGATCGCTGCGGCGACGCAGTGACTCCAGCAGTGCCTCGATGCCGTGCCGGCGGATCATGACGCCCTTCGGCGCCGAGGTCGTCCCCGAGGTATGAATCACCTTGAAGACGGCGTCCTCTTCCCACGAGGCGATGGGGTGCGCCACCCGCTCGTCCCGGTACGCCCCCGCTGTGATCAGGGCGGGCAGATCCACCACGTCGATACCGCAGCCGGCCGCGAGGACGCGCTCGGCGCCCCACTCGGCCAGCTTGTCGGCGCCTCTGCCGTCCACGAGGCACGCATCCGCTCCGGCCAGCAGGGATGCCGCCTGATCCGCGCTGAAGGCGGTGGGGACCGGGGTCTCGACGGCGCCGGAGAAGAGCAGGGCGAGGTCGGCGACGACCCACTCGGCCGAGTTCTCGGCCAGCAGACCGACCCTCGGCGGACGCCCCAGACGAGCGGCGAGGACGGCGAGCTCGTCGGCGAGCACCCTGGCGGCGCCGATCACCTGCCGATAGGTCCACCTGAGAGAGGGGCCACCGGCCGGGGAGAGCACCTCGACCATGGTGTCGTCGCTGCCGGCGCGGGCCAGCAGTCCGTCGATCAGCGATACGCGGCGGTCAGACACCGGCCAGCTCCTTGGGCCGGCGCCGGATCAACTGCATGTCGATCGAGGCGAATTGGTATCGCCCGACGCCGTTGACGAAGGACTGTGTCTGCTCGGCGATCACCGCGTAGACGACGAGAGGCCGCTGGTCGTAGAAGGTGCCCCAGCCCTCCAGCTCGCCCGGGTCGAGCCGGGCGGGGTCGGCTTCACCGATGGAGTTGAAGACGATGCCGAGCCGCTTCTGCAGGGCGAGCGAGCGCTGCGTGGAGGTCATGACGGCATAGCGGCAGCCGAGACCCCACAGCACCACGGTCAGCGCCTTGAAGAGTTCGGCTCCGGCGGTGACACGGACCGAGGCCACCGAGCCGAGCTGCACGATCTCGTGACGACCCGTCAGCGGCTGCCCGTCCGCGGCGATCATCTGCTCGACGGGAGCGTCCAGGTACTTCTCCAGAAAGAGCGGGCCACCCTCGGCCGGCGTAAGGCCGGTGCAGGCAAGGACTTCCTCACGACCCGTCTCCTCATTCCGTTCCAGATAGGAGAGGAAGCGCTCCGGATTCACTTCGACGCGGGCACCGAAAGTGTCCGCATAAACCTTCTTGACCAGTTCGGCAGATTCCCCCCACCAAACCGTTCCACGCTCAGACAAAACAATACGCATTACCTGCACCCCCGTGCGACGTTTGTTCTCGGCGTCTGGTTTCAACGTGTCGGCCACCACTGTCGCGTATGTGCCACTGGGGCCTTGAACTGCGCGTACACAGGCGGCATGGCATTTTTGCCACACATTAAATCCCCCCGATGAAATGACGATGAAATCCGTCAGAGAGTATCCGGACCACTCTTCCGGGACCGCTCCCACTGACGAACCTCATCCTGCCTGAGCCCAAACGGCCGAACCACGTTTTCGGGCTGCGCATGCACGCCATGGCATAAATTCGCCAGACCCGGTCCGGCATATCTGCCGGAATGCGGGACGACTACCGGGAAGTTAAATCCGGAGCTTGATCCTCCGGCCCGATGAGCGATGTACCGTGCCATCTCGCGAGCTATCGGGGTGGTACCCCCTGTGCTGCGCGAACGGTAACGTGCAGAGGTCCGTGTGACTCATCGGGAGAACGGGGCACAAGTGGGACGAGTGACGGATCCGCGGGGCGAGCCGGGGCAGAGCACGGCGGCTCCGGCCCTCTACCGCTGGGTGAAGACCGGCGGGACTCCCGACGACCGGACCATCCGCTCCGAGTTGGCGGTCAGCCCCAAGGAACTGGAAGTCGCCTGGCAGGAGTTGAAGGAACTCGGCCTGGTTCGCACCGAACCCGGCGAGGCATCCCTCTCCGTCGTCGATCCCGAGGCCGCGCTGCTGCGCCTGCTCGAGGAACAACGGCGCTACTTGAACCTGCACATGGACTGGCTGGACCGGGGCATGTGGGCGGTCGAGAGCCTCGTCTGCCGCTACCGGCACACCGCCGGACACGAACAGGCCGACATCGAGGTCGAGGTGATCACGGACACGGATCGCATCGAGCGTCTGCTCGACGACCTGGTCGACCTGGCACGCACGGATGTGGCCTCGCTGCACGCCGGCCCCCTGCCGCCCGCCGAGATCCTGCGCGGCGGACTCGAACGCGACCGCGTGCACGTCGAGCGTGGGGTACGGGTCCGCACGGTGTACCCCTCCCGCTTCGCGTGCGTCCCTTACGTTCAGCAGCACTTGCAGGAACTCCTCGCGCTGGGCAGCGAAGTGCGGCTCAGCCCGACGGTTCCGCTGCACATCATCGTGGCGGACGGCCGTATCGTGCTTCTCCCCATCGATCCGGACGAGCCGCAGAAGGGGGTCATCCTGGCGCGCGGTGCCGCGCTGGTCCGCTCGTACGCCGCGTTGTACGAGTACTGCTGGCACGCCGCCTCGCCGGTGACCGCCGACCACGGCGTGGAGCCGCCGGGCCATGCCGCCACGGAACAACAGCAGGCCGTGGTGCGGCTGATGGCCACAGGCATCAAGGACGAACAGATAGCCCGTCATCTGGGTATCTCCTTGCGGACGTTGAGCCGTCTCACGTCGGACGTCATGCAACTGCTGGGGGCAGAGAGCCGTTTTCAGGCGGGCGTCCGGGCACTGGAGCTGGGCTGGCTGAGCCGGTCGGCGGGTTCCGCGGACGACACCGGCTGCGCCGACTCGGGCTCGGCCGCCTCCCGCACTCCGTGACGGACCCACCACCGGGCGAGCGGCGCCGGTGCCCACCACGCGGCGCGCCCGAGAAGGCGGAGAACGGCGGGCATGAGCAGAAGACGGACCACCGTGACGTCGAGAATGATGGCAACCGCCATGCCGACACCGATCATCTTGACCAGGCTGATGCCCGAGGTGGAGAACGCGGCCACGACCACCACCAGCAGCAGTGCGGCACTGGTGATGATGCGCGCGCTGCGCTGGACGCCGACCGCGACCGATTCCACCGCGTCACCGCTGCGGTCCCAGTGCTCCCGCATGCGGGCCAGCAGGAACACCTCGTAGTCCATGGACAGTCCGAACAGGACCGCCAGCATGAGGATGGGCTGGCTGGCGTCGAGTGTCCCGGTCGCCGTGAATCCGAGGAACCCGGCGCCATGCCCCTCCTGGAACACCCACACGACGACACCGAAGGCGGCGAAGAGCGAAAGGGCGTTCATCGCCACGGCCTTGAGGGGCAGGACGAGCGAACCGAAGGCCAGGAACAGCAGCACCACAGTGGCGAGCACGGCGGTCAACGCCATCCAGGGCAGGTGCGCGCCCAGGCTGTCGAGCTGGTCCACGAGCGCGGCGGTGACGCCGCCCACCAGCACCTGGGCACCCGCCGGTGGGGGCACGTCGCGCACCTTCGCGACGAGTTCCCTGGCCTGCTCGCTCATGGAGTATGAGGAGTAACCGACCTGGATGAGCGCCGAGGAGCCGTGCACGGCCGTCACCTGGGCTCCATCGGCCCCGGGCACCCGCGACAGCCGTCGGCCGAAGGCCACGAGGTCCGGCCGAGCACTCGCGCTGTCCGCCTGCCTCCCCCCGTCGAAGGTCACCACCACGGTCATCGGAGAGGTGAGATTCCCGGCGAAGTCACGGTCCACGCGCTCACTGGTCACCCTGCTGCCGGTGTGCTCGGGCAGTACCTTCTCCGTGACGCCGCCCCAACTCGCCTGCAGGAAAGGCAGACCCAGAGCGACCAGTAGCGCGACCACCGGCGCGGCGACCAACACCGGCCGGCGCATGACCGCTCGCGCGGCGCGGTACCAGCGTCCGGCTTCGGCCGGGGCCTCCGCTCCGGCTCCCCGCCGACGGCCGGTCGGCAGCGGGATCCGAAGGGCGTTGACGCGAGCACCGAGCACCGCCAACAGCGCGGGAAGCACGGTGAGTGAAGCGGCCATGGCAATGACCACGGCTGCCACTCCGCCGTACCCCATGGATCGCAGAAAGCCTTGCGGGAAGATCACCAGGCTGCCGATGGACACCGCGACCGTGACCCCCGAGAAGGCGACCGTCCGTCCGGCGGTGGCCATGGTCTCGCGTACCGCTTCGGCGGTCGACCGGCCGGATGCCATCTCCTCGCGGAAGCGGCCCACCACGAACAGCGCGTAGTCGATGGCCAGTCCGAGCCCCAGCATCGTCACGATGTTGAGCGAGAACACCGACACATCGGTGAGCCAGGTCATCACCCGCAGCACGGAGAAGGATCCGAGCACCACCAGTGCCCCGACCGCGAGCGGCATCGACGCCGCGGCGAGCCCGCCGAAGATCATGACAAGGAGGAGCAGGAGAACAGGGGCGGACAACGTCTCGGCACGTGAGGTGTCCTGCTTGGTCAGCATGCTCACGTCGTCGAAGACGACGGCGTGGCCGGTGAGCCCGAGGCGTATGCCGGACGCGGTGAACTTGCCCTTGATACGGCCGAAGACGTCTTTGGCCCGGTCGGCGTCCGGCGCGTTGAGTCGCAGGGCCGCGAAGGTGCTGTGGCGGTCGTGGGAGACGAAGGACGGGGACCGAGTGGACCAGTACGTCCGTGCGCTGCTCACCTCCTCGTGAGGCAGCCCCCGGAGCGAGTCCTCGACCGCGCTGCGGAACGCCGGATCCTGGACCGTCCTGTGCGGATCGCTGAAGACGGCGATCACATCCGTACGTTCGTCAGGAAACTGACGCTCGATGCGCTGCGCCGCGCGCTGCGACGCGCTGCCCGGCGTGTCCCAGCCACCGCTGCCCAGGTCATCGCCGACCCGGCCTCCCCACACTGCGCCCACGACCACGACGGCAAGACCCAGAACGAGTATCAGCCATCGGCGTCGTACGACCAGATCCCCCCAGCGAGCAAGCATGTCCCCTCCGTGCCCGTCCAGCGTCCCTCGTTCGTAAACAGCGTTAGCTTACGGCGTTTACTAGACGCTACAGGCGTTAGCATTGTCAAGCACGGGCCGGCCGACGGAACCGCACGACAGCAGGAGGCACAACCGTGAGCATCCAGATCGCCCCGCCGTCGACACGGAGGGCGCACCAGCGCGAGAAGTCACGGGACCGCCAGCGCGCGGAGATGAAGGCCGAGATCCTGCGCTGTGCCCGGCAGTTGCTGGTGGACGAGGGTCCTGGCGCCGTCTCGCTTCGGGCCATCGCGCGCGAGATGGGGATGACCGCCCCGGGCCTGTACCGCTACTACGCCGACCACCGCGAGTTGGTGCAGGCACTGACGGCCTTGCTCTACGACGAGCTGACCGCCGACCTGGAACGTGCCCGCGAAGAGGCACCCGAGCAATCCCCGAAGGGCCGTTTCCTCTCGGTCGCCCGAGGGCTGCGCACCTGGGCGCTGCACCACAAGCCGGAGTTCACGCTCATCTTCAGCAAGCCCGTGGCCGACGCCGACTGCGCCCCCGGCGACCCGTGCCATGCGGCCAGTTGGCGCTTCGGAGGGGTGTTCGTCGACCTGATGATGGAGTTCTGGCGGGCGGGCGCACTCCCACTGCCCGAGCCCCGCGCACTCGACGCGGCATGGCTTGTCCAGCTGGAGGAGGTCCGGGAACACATCGGGTCCGAGCCTCCCCTGGAGGCGCTGTACGTCTTCGTGCTCGCCTGGTCGCGCCTGTACGGCGTGGTCTCCATGGAGGTGTTCGGGCACTTGGCCTTCGCGCTGACCGATCCCGAGCCGGTGTTCGAACACCACCTCCGCGACATCCTGGAGCTGCTCGGCGCGGACTAGACGTCCGCCTTCACGTGCAGCCCGAACCCGCTCGCCCCCGGCGCTTCCACGCCCGGCAGCAGCCGCATGTCGTGGTCGTAGTCGCCGCCGGTGAGGGTGCGGTACGGGACCGGGGTGTCCGTGAAGAGGCCGTCCAGGCGGCGGGCGTACTCCCGCTTCGTCTCCTCGGCCTGCTCCTCGGACAGGATGTTCGCCGCGTACACCCCGAACGGCTCGAGCGGGGCCATGCCCGTGAACCAGAACAGGCCGTGCTGGAGCGGGTGGAGGACGTCCTCGATGTGGCCGTGGATGCCGCGGTCGGAGAAGGCCGTCCCCCGGGCGCCGGTCGTCACCGACACCAGGGCTCGCCGGCCCGCCAGGGCGCCCTCGCTGTAGGGCGGGGGGACGACGTCCGCGCCGTACGCGAACCCGGCCGTGAACACCCGGTCTATCCAGCCCTTCACGATCGCGGGAGCGGAGAACCACCACAGCGGGAACTGCAGGATCAGCGCATCGGCCCACCGCACCTTCTCCTGCTCCGCCACGACGTCCGGGGTCAGGCGACCGGCCAGGGTCGCTTCCTGCGAGGCGCCCATCACCTTGAGCCGCTCACCGGCCGCGAGGTCGGGGAAGTCGTCGGCGTCGACCGTCGCCTTCCACTTCATCGCGTAGAGGTCGGACACCTGGACCTCGTGCCCTGCCGCCCGCAGGTGGTCGACCGCGAAGGTGGTCAAGGAGGCGTTGAGAGAACGGGGTTCGGGGTGGGCGCTGACGATCAGGATGTTCTTGGCTGCTGCGGTCATGGGGTCAACGATCATCCGCCCGCAGCGTGGCAGCCAGCACCCTGTGCAACCGTAGGAACGCCAGTCCTGGTACTGCGGGGGCCACTCATACTGGAGCGCATGAACGACACAGGAAGCGCGCTCGGCGGGTTTCTGCGCGCCCGGCGGGGGCGGGTCGCGCCGGAGCGCGTCGGGATAGACGGGGGCAGCCGCAGACGGGTGCGCGGGCTGCGGCGCGAGGAGCTGGCGCAGCTCGCGGGGATCAGCGTGGACTACTACGTACGCCTCGAGCAGGGCCGGGCCACCCAGCCGTCCACGGAGGTGCTGGACGCGCTCGCCCGGGCGCTGGATCTCGACCCGGCGGAGCGCAAGCACCTCGGCACTCTGGCCTGCGGACGGCGTGAGCCAGCGCCCACGACCCGGGTCAGCCCCCAACTCCAGCGGATGCTCGACTCCCTGGACGGCTTCCCGGTCTTCGTGACGAACCACCGCCTCGACGTGGTGGCCTGGAACAGGCTCGGCAGCGAGCTCATAGGCGGCCCGGGCTACCGGCGCGACCGGAACAACGCCCGTTTCCTCTTCCTCGACCCCGCTTCCCGCGTCGTCCACCCCACGTGGGAGGACAGGGCCTCGGAGGTCGTAGGACAGCTGCGCGTCGCCGCGGGGCGCTATCCCGACGACACCGAGCTGATCGCGCTCATCGGCGAACTGTCCGCTCTCAGCGCGGAGTTCCGGCAGTTCTGGGACACCGGCGAGGTCACCATGTGCACCGCCGGGCGCAAGCAGCTCCGCCATCCCGAGGCCGGGCTGCTCACGCTCGACTTCGAGACGCTGGACGTGCCCGCCGGAGCCGATGAAATCGGCCTGGTGGTGCACCTGTTCAGCGCCGAGGTGGGCAGCCCCGAGGCCGCCGCACTCGCCCGGCTCGCCGGAACCTTTACCTCCCCTTTGCCGTCCTCCTCGGTGTGAAGAGAACACGCATCCGGCCCATAAGCCTCGTTGCCACCGCCATAGCCCTCGGCATGGCCCTCACCCCCGCCAGCGCGGAAGCCGCCCTCAAGCAGCCCGGCGGCCTCACCTCCTACGCCCTCCCGCCCGGGCTGCTGAACATCACCGGGGGCCGCACCGCCGGCAACCCCACCCAGGTGCACGGCGTCCTCGGCATGCCCGAGGGCAAGGGGCCGCACCCCGTCGTCGTGGTGATGCACGGCGCGCACCCCAACTGCGTCACCACCGCCAAGGCGCCCAACATCGCCCGTAACGCCGTGAAGACCACGTGGCCGCTGGTCTGCGCCGAGCCCGGCAAGCGCGACAAGGTCGGCCCCGACTACCTGCGGCAGAACGCCGGGCTGTCGCACCTCGTACAGTCGCTCACCCGCAAGGGCTTCGTGGCCGTCTCCATCGACGTCGTCTCGCCGGAGATCTGGTGGGGCGGGGAGACCGAGCCGGAGAAGGGCTACACCGACCTCGTCTCCGCGCACCTGAAGCTGCTGTCCGACCTCAACAAGGGCGTCAACCACGGGCTGAACATCCCGGGGTTGAAGGGGCGGATCGACACTTCCCGCGTGGGCCTGGTCGGGCACAGCCGGGGCGGCGGCTACGTCCTGTCGCAGCAGGCCGCCAAGCGGGCCGGGCTCTTCGGGGCCGTAGCCATCGAGCCGGCCGAGAACGCGGAGAAGGCCACCCACAAGGTGCCCGTGCTCAACATCCGTGGTGCGTGCGACGAGGACACCGGCCCGACGGCCGGCCTGCGGACCATGAAGTCGCTCGCCGCATCCGGCCGGACGAAGGTCGCGGCCGATGTGCTGCTCGCCGGTACAGGGCACACGATGCTCAACACCAACCTGGCACCCACCAACAAGGACGGCTCCAACGGGACCTGCAAGGCGTCCAAGGTCGCCTCGCCGGCCGCCGCGCGGGCCCAGGTCGCCCAGATGACGGCGGCGTTCCTGGACCAGGCCCTGCACAAGGCCACGTCCTACCGGCTGCCCGCCGTCAAGGGCCTCGCTCCCAAGGGCGGCAACCTGCGCAAGGGCGGACCGGCCGTCACGTTCCGTGGCGCGGGGCAGGAGAAGTTCACCGATCCGCGCCGCATCCGTGAGGTCACGTCGAAGCAGCGTCTGCTGCCGTCCATACCGAAGACCTTGAAGATCAACAAGGCGCCCGACGACGGCATTTGATCAAGACAGGCCGAGCACCCGGTCCTTCAGGGCCGGGAACTCCTCCCGCGTCCTCGCCACCCGCTCCATGTCGAGGTCGACGGTGAGAACCTCCTCCTCGCGCCCCGCCTCGGCGATCACCTCGCCCCAGGGGTCGACGACGATGCTGTGCCCCGCCTGCGGTACGCCCGCGTGCGTACCGGCCGTGCCGCAGGCGAGCACGTACGCCTGGTCCTCGACGGCGCGGGCGCGGGCGAGGAGGGTCCAGTGCTCGCGGCGGACCTCGGGCCAGCCGGCCGGGATGACGAAGGTCTGCGCGCCCTCGTCCGCCAGGGCGCGGAACAGCTCGGGGAAACGCAGGTCGTAGCAGGTCGCCAGGCCCAGCGTGGTCTCCGGCAGGGCGACCGTCACGGGAGACGTACCGGCGCTCATCAGCACGGCCTCGCCTCGGTCGAAGCCGAAGCGGTGGATCTTGCGGTAGGTGCGGATCAGTTCACCGGCGGGGGAGAACACGAGCGACGTGTTGTAGAGCTCGTGTACTCCCCCTTCCCCACCGGTGCCGTGTTCGACGATCGATCCCGCATGCAGCCAGACTCCCGTGTCACGCGCGGCGGTTGACATCGCCCGGGCGGTCGGGCCGTCCAGACTCTCCGCACTTGAGGCAAAGGCGTCAAAGTTGAATGCGCCCACGTGCCACAGCTCGGGAAGCACCACGAGGTCGCTGCCGCGCTGGTCACGGACGAGAGCCACGGCGCGCTCGCGCCGTACGTCCTGCGTCTCGGCCGGGTTCACGGCCAGTTGGATCAAGGAGGCGCGCACCGTACCACCACTCTCACGCGACGAAACCACTGCCAGGTTGCCCACGCGCAGCGTAACTTAACTGGTGAGCACCCCCCGGAGCAGTTGCCTACGCCCTATGTCCAGCACCTGTCCAGCACCGCCAGAGGGACCACACGTGACCGTCCACCCAAGTCTTCAGCCGGCCATCGACGCCTGGACCCATTCCATCGAAGCGATCAACGAACTGGTGAAGCCCCTCGCCGAGGCCGACTGGAACCGGCGCACCGAGTGCCCGGGGTGGTCCGTGCGGGACGTCGTCTCGCATGTGATCGGCGTCGAGTGCGAAATGCTGGGCGAACCACGGCCGATCCACACCCTGCCGCGCGATCTCTACCATGTGGTCGACGAGTTCACGCGCTACATCGAGGTGCAGGTCGATGTACGGCGCTGCCACACCGCCCTGGAGATGACGTCCGAGCTGGACTACACGATCATCCGGCGGTCGCGGCAGCTGCGCAACGAGTCGCGCGGTCCGCAGTCCAAGGTGCGCTGGCCGCTGGGCACCGGCAACGAGCAGACCCTCGAACGGACGCTGACCCTACGGGCCTTCGACGTATGGGTGCACGAGCAGGACCTGCGCCGTGCGCTCGGCATGCCCGGCAACCTCGACTCGCCGGGCGCGGTGATCACGCGGGACTTCCTGCTCGCCGCGCTGCCGAAGGTGGTGGCCAAGGACGCGGACGCGCCGCCGGGTTCGGCGGTGGTCTTCGACGTGCACGGCCCGCTGGAGTTCATGCGCACGGTGCGCGTGGACGAGCACGGGCGGGGCACGATCGGCAGCACGGTCTCGCTGGGTCCGACGGTGACGTTCACGCTGGACTGGGAGATGTACGTCCGCCTGGCGTGCGGCCGGGTGGGGCCGGAGACGGTGGCCGGACAGGTCAAGGTGGAGGGTGAGCAGGAGCTCGCGGAGGCGGTTCTCCGCGAGTTCGCCATCACGCCATAAGCATCAGCGTCACGCCGTGAGGTCCTGGGCCGGCACGTGGATCGTCTCCACCCGCGACGCCACGACCCGTTCGTCTTCCCGCCGTTGGGCCTTCTTCCTCAGCCGCAGTATCTGGCTGAGCCCTGCCGCCTGGACCACGAACACCGCCGAGAACGCGGCACGGTAGTTGCCGCCGGTGGCGTCCAGGATGATGCCCACGGCGAGCAGCGTGGTGATGGAGGCGGTGAAGCCGCCCATGTTGACGATGCCGGATGCCGTGCCCTGCCGCTCGGGCGGGTTGGCGGGCCGGGCGAAGTCGAAGCCGATCATCGAGGCCGGGCCGCAGGCGCCGAGCACCACGGCCAGCACGATCAGCAGCCACACCGGGGCGTGGGTCCCGGGCCAGCCGACGACCGCCGCCCACAGCAGGACGGTGGCCGCGACGGTGCCGAGCGCGAGCGGGCACCGGGCCGCGCCGTGCCGGGCGATGACCTGCCCGTAGACGAGACCGACGGCCATGTTCACCAGGACGATGAGGGTCAGCAACTCGCCCGCTCCCTCACGGGACATGCCCTCGGCCTCCACCAGGAACGGCATGCCCCACAGCAGCAGGAACACCATGGCCGGGAACTGGGTGGTGAAGTGCACCCACATGCCGAGCCGGGTGCCCGGCTCCCGCCAGGCGAGGGCGATCTGCTGCCGTACCCGGCCCGCGCCCGGGTGCGGGCCGGGCGCGGGTTCGTACCCCTCGGGGTGGTCCTTGAGGAAGGCCAGCAGCAGGACGAGCACCACCGCGCCGGCCATCGCGCTGCTCGCGAACGTGGCCGTCCAGCCCCGGGTGTGCAGGACCTCGGCGAGCAGGAGCGTCGAGACCAGGTTGCCCGCCATCCCGAACAAGGCGGCGACCTGGGCGATCATCGGCCCGTTGCGGGCCGGGAACCAGCGTGAGCCGAGCCGCAGCACGCTGATGAACGTCATCGCGTCGCCGCAGCCGAGCAGCGCCCGGCAGGCGAGCGCGGCACCGTACGTGTGCGACAGCGCGAACCCGAACTGCCCTGCGGTGAACAGGACTACACCGAGCGCCAGCACCTTCTTGGTGCCCATCCGGTCGACCATCAGGCCGACGGGTATCTGCATGCCCGCGTAGACGAGCAGCTGGAGTATGGAAAACGTCGACAGCGCCGAGGAGTTGATGTGGAACCGCTCGGCGGCGTCGATCCCGGCCACGCCAAGGCTCGTACGGAAGACGATGGCGACGAAGTAGACGGCGACCCCGACACTCCAGATGCCGACCGCCCGCCGGCCTCCGGGGGGATCGCCGGGCAGGGCGACGGAGCTCATCGGACGTCACCCTGCGCGAGGTTGCGCACCCAGCCGATGTGCCGCTCGATGATGCCGGTCGCGGCCATGCCGTCCCCGGCGCGCAGGGCGTCGAGGATCTCGGTGTGCTCGGCGATGGTCTTGGCGATCCGGTCGGGGTGGGCGTGCATCACGGCCACGCCCATCCTCAACTGCCGGTCGCGCAGCTGGTCGTAGAGGCGGGCGAGGATCTGGTTGCCCGCGCTGCGCACGATCGCCGCGTGGAAGGCGCGGTCGCTGACCGATACGGCCTCGAGGTCCCCCGCGGCGGCCTGCCGCTGCATGGCGTCCACGAGTTCTTCCAGGCGGGTGATGAGAGCGGGCGGCGCGGGGACGGCTTTGGCCACCGTGTGCTTCTCCACCAGCAGCCGGGTCTCCACCACATCCGCGATCTCCTGTGCGGACACGGCCAGCACGAGCGCCCCCTTCTTGGGATAGAGCTTGAGCAGCCCCTCTCCCTCCAGCCTGAGCAGCGCCTCCCGGACGGGCGTCCGGGACACCCCCACGGTCTCGGCCAGGTCCCCCTCGGTCAGCAGGGTCCCTCCCTCGTAACGCCGGTGCAGGACCGCGTCCTTCACATGGGCGTAGACGCGGTCGGCGGCGGGGAGCTGTCTGTCCTGGACGGCGGGGGCAACAGGCATGCGCACAGCATAGATACAAGACAGATGCCTGATGAGACCCTGTCCGCGATACGGACGATGGCTGGTACGTACCGGTGCGCAGCCGAGTGTCCGGCTCTCAGTCGGTCAGCGGCGTGATGACGACGAAGCGCAGGTCCGGACGCTGTATGGGCAGCAGTACATGGCTGACCACCCGGATCTCCTCGCTGTCGTGGTACGGCAGCCGCAGCCGGAATACGTGCCCGTCACGGTGCTCGACGACGTCGTGCTCCTCCGCCCATATGCGGCGGCAGGCGGCGTCGGCGGTGAGGATCTCGCGTACGAGGGCGGCCAGTTGGGGGTCACCGGGGTTGCTGTTGGCGGCGACGCGGAGCATGGCGAGATACGTACGCGCGCAGATGTCCTCCCAGTCGAGCATCTGCTCGCGGGCCTCGGGGTGCAGCAGGGCCCAGCGCATGAGGTTGGGCTCGGGGCGCAGCACCCAGGGAAACCATTCGCCCATCAGGGAGTTGGAGGCGATGACGTTCCACGAGGTGTCGGAGAGGTAGCAGGGGTAGCTGACCTGCTGCTCGAGCAGGAGCTTGACGCCCTTCGGGAGTTCGTCGCAGATGCGTGCGCCTCCAGCGGGCGGGCGACGGCCGCTGACGGCGAGGAAGAGCGTCAGCGTCTCGGCCTCGCTCAGGCGCAGGGCGTCGGCGACGCGCTGCAGGAAGCTCTCGGAGAAGTCCCGGCGCCGTCCGGCCTCCAGGGCGCGGTACCAGCCCTCGCTGACGCCGGTCATGCGGGCGACGTGCGCCTGGGAGAGCAGCCGTCCGGGGCGCGGGAGGACCCAGCGCAGTTCGGGCAGGGTACGGGCGTCGAGGCGGGCGCGCCATGCACGCAGCAAGCGGCTGATCGACTCGCCGTCGTGCTCCACGTTCTCTCCTGCTAGCGAACCGATACCGACCCCCGATACCGACACTGCAAGTGTCGGCCAATCTTAAGTAAATTGCGCAGCATGGGCCATTCCACCCCCTGCCAGGGTGGTGTCCCTAGGCCGCTCCGTAACACGGACAGGGCGCGGCTTACGAGTCAGTGCGGTTCCTGCGACGTCTCACGGGGGAGTCGCGGGACCCGTGCTGACCCGTAAGCCGCGCCCTGGGGCCCGGACGCTGCTCGGCTCCTCACTGGAGGGGGGTGAGGAGAGAGCGTGTCCGGGCCCTTTTCCGTATCCGCGGGTTTCCGTATCCGCGGGCGATCAGCCCCAGGTCATCAGACGCTTGGGGTGCTCGAGGACGGCCGCGATGTCCGCCAGCACCTTCGAGCCGAGCTCGCCGTCGACGAGGCGGTGGTCGAAGGAGAGCGCCAGCGTGGTGACGTGCCGGGGCTTGACCTTGCCCTTGTGCACCCAGGGCTGGAGCTTGATCGCACCGAACGCCAGGATCGCGGACTCGCCCGGGTTGAGGATGGGCGTACCGGCGTCGATGCCGAAGACACCGACGTTGGTGATGGTGACCGTGCCGCCCTGCATGTCGGCGGGGGTCGTCCTGCCCTCACGCGCGGTGGCGACCAGGTCGGCCAGCGACGTGGCCAGCTCGGCCAGGGTCTTGGTGCCGGCGTCCTTGATGTTCGGGACGATCAGGCCGCGCGGGGTGGCGGCGGCGATGCCCAGGTTGATGTAGTGCTTGAGGACGATCTCCTGATTCGCCTCGTCCCAGGCCGCGTTGACGTCCGGGTTGCGCTTGATGGCGAGCAGCAGCGCCTTGGCGACGATCAGCATCGGGTTGATGCGCAGCCCGGCCAGGTCGGGGTCGGACTTCAGCTGCTGGACGAGCTTCATCGTGCGCGTGACGTCGACGGTGACGAACTCCGTGACGTGCGGCGCGGTGAAGGCGCTCGCCACCATGGCCTGGGCGGTGGCCTTGCGGACGCCCTTGACCGGGATGCGGGTCTCGCGGTCCGCGATCGTGCTCGGGGCGGGGGCCACGACGGCCACGGCGACAGGTGCGGTGACCGCCTTGGCGGCGGCGTGCACGTCGTCCCGGGTCACGATGCCGTCGGGGCCGGTGGGCGTCACCGTGGCCAGGTCGATGCCGAGGTCCTTGGCCAGCTTGCGGACGGGCGGCTTGGCCAGGGGCCGGTCCTGCGGCTGTCCGGCGGCGCCGACGCCCGCCGGGGCAGGGGCCGGGGCAGTTATGGCCACGGGGGCGGCGTGGCCGTTGAGCTCGGCCTGGAGCCCGGCGGCCACCGAACTGCGCGCGTCCGGCTGCGCCTTGCGCGCCCGGCGCTTGGTCGAGGACGGCGCGGCGCCGTAGCCGACCAGCACGGCCTGACGGCCGGCAGGCTGCTCCGGCTCGGCTTCAACCGCGGGCTCAGGCGCGGCCGTACCCGCACCGGGCTGCGTGTCGATGGAGATGATCGGGGCGCCGACGTCGACCGTCGTACCCTCCTCGAAGCGCAGCTCGTGCACGACCCCGTCGAAGGGGATCGGCAGTTCCACGGCCGCCTTGGCGGTCTCGACCTCGCAGACCACCTGCCCGTCGGAGACGGTGTCCCCCACGGCCACGTACCACTTGAGAATTTCCGCCTCGGTGAGTCCCTCGCCCACGTCGGGCATCTTGAACTCGCGGAAGCGTTCCGTGCTCGTAGTCATCGTCACGACTCTCCCAGTCCCTCAGTACGCAAGCGCGCGGTCTACGGCGTCGAGTACCCGGTCCAGGCCCGGAAGGTACTCGTCCTCGAGGCGCGACGGCGGGTAGGGGGCGTGGTAGCCGCCGACCCGCAGGACGGGGGCCTCCAGGTGGTAGAAGCAGCGCTCGGTGATCCGTGCGGCGATCTCGGCGCCGGAGCCGAAGAACACCGGGGCCTCGTGGACGACGACCAGGCGGCCGGTGCGCTCCACGGACTTCTGGATCGCGTCGAAGTCGACCGGCGAGACCGAGCGCAGGTCGAGGACCTCGAGGGACTTGCCCTCCTCCGCGGCCGCCGTGGCGGCCTCGAGACAGGTCTTCACCATCGGCCCGTACGCGGCGAGCGTCAGGTCGGTGCCCTCGCGGACCGTACGGGCGGTGTGCAGGGGGCCCGGGATGGCGTCGAAGTCGACCTCGGAGCGGTCGTGGTAGCGGCGCTTGGGCTCGAAGTAGATGACCGGGTCGTCGCTCTGGATGGCCTGCTGGAGCATCCAGTACGCGTCGGAGGCGTTGGCCGGGGAGACGACCTTCAGGCCCGCCACGTGCGCGAAGAGCGCCTCGGGCGACTCGCTGTGGTGCTCGACGGCACCGATCGCGCCGCCGTAGGGGATACGGATGACGACCGGCAGCTTGATCTTGCCGAGCGCGCGGGCGTGCATCTTGGCGAGCTGGGTGACGATCTGGTCGTACGCGGGGAAGACGAACCCGTCGAACTGGATCTCCACCACGGGCCGGTAGCCGCGCAGCGCGAGGCCGATCGCGGTGCCGACGATGCCGGACTCGGCGAGCGGGGTGTCGATGACCCGGTCCTCGCCGAAGTCCTTCTGCAGGCCGTCGGTGACGCGGAAGACGCCGCCGAGCTTGCCGACGTCCTCGCCCATGACCAGGACCTTGGGGTCGGTCTCCAGCGCGGTGCGCAGCGAGGCGTTGATCGCCTTGGAGATCGAGAGCTTTTCCGTGGCCATCAGTGGCTCTCCTCCTCGGCGAACGAGGCCTGGTAGGCGGCGAATTGCGCGCGTTCCTCGTCGACCAGCGCGTGGCCGTCGGCGTAGATGTTCTCGAAGATCGCCATGTTGTCGGGGTCCGGCATGGTGCGGACGGTGTCGCGCACGCGCTTGGCGAGCGCGTCGCTCTCCTTCTCCAGCCCGTCGAAGAACGCCTCGTCGGCGAAGCCCTCGCGCTCGAGGTGGCGGCGCAGGCGCAGGATCGGGTCCTTGGCCTCCCACAGCTCGCGCTCCTCGTCGCGCCGGTAGCGGGACGGGTCGTCGGAGGTGGTGTGGGCGCCCATGCGGTAGGTGAATGCCTCGACCAGGGTGGGTCCGGCGCCCGTACGGGCGCGCTCCAGCGCGGACTTGGTGACGGCGAGGCAGGCGAGGACGTCGTTGCCGTCGACCCGGACGCCGGGGAAGCCGTAGCCCTGGGCGCGCTGGTAGAGCGGGACGCGGGTCTGCCTCTCGGTGGGCTCGGAGATGGCCCACTGGTTGTTCTGGCAGAAGAACACGACGGGAGCGTTGTAGACGGCCGCGAAGGTGAAGGCCTCGGCCACGTCGCCCTGGCTGGAGGCGCCGTCGCCGAAGTAGGCGATCACGGCGGAGTCGGCGCCGTCCTTGGTGATGCCCATGGCGTAGCCGGTGGCGTGCAGCGCCTGCGAGCCGATGACGATCGTGTAGAGGTGGAAGTTGTTCTCGTTGGGGTCCCAGCCGCCGTGGTTGACGCCGCGGAACATGCCGAGCAGGTTCGTCGGGTCGACCCCGCGGCACCAGGCGACGCCGTGCTCGCGGTAGGTCGGGAAGACATAGTCGTCGTCGCGGGTGGCACGCCCGGAGCCGATCTGCGCGGCCTCCTGGCCGAGCAGCGAGGCCCACAGGCCCAGTTCGCCCTGGCGCTGCAGCGTGGTCGCCTCACCGTCGAAGCGGCGGCTCAGCACCATGTCCCGGTACAGGCCGCGCAGTTCCTCGGGCGTGACGTCGATGGAGTAGTCGGGGTGCTCGACCCGCTCGCCCTCGGGCGTCAGCAGCTGTACGAGCTCCGGCTGGCCCTTCTCACCGGCCGGCTTCCTGCCGCCGGCCCGTTTGCCACCGCGCGGCTTGCGCGAGGTGGTGCTGTCCACGGTCACGTGTGCTCCTCCGTCTGTCCGGCCCCCGGGGTCGCCGGCAGCCGAAAGGGTTCCCCCGCCGTGGGGCAGGGGTGTGCTCGCCCGCTTCCCGACGGCACACGGGGTGGGTGTGCCGAGGCCGAACCGGGGGTGACAGGCGCCCCGGCGAATGGCCTGCAATAAGCACGTTACCCAGTACCCGGCATTCCTGCGAAACCCCTCTGACCTGCGATTTTGCTTGGATTTCCAAGTAAATCTAGAAAGGAACGCAAGCAGTACTGGTCACAGCCTTGCGA
The DNA here is from genome assembly GCF_059089585.1 of Streptomyces sp. SX-6. Lineage (NCBI taxonomy): Bacteria > Bacillati > Actinomycetota > Actinomycetes > Kitasatosporales > Streptomycetaceae > Streptomyces > Streptomyces sp. SX-6. The sequence goes on from NZ_JBTHHU010000009.1 coordinate 223,617, forward strand.
GCCGCCTCCGGAACGACCGCACGTTATCCCGGAGGACAAGAGCAGGGGAAGACTTGATGTGTGAGACTGGCTCTGTGCGCGAACAAGGAAAAATCACGGTATTTCTGCTTGACGACCATGAAGTCGTACGGCGCGGCGTCCACGAGATGCTCTCCGTGGAGGAGGACATCGAGGTCGTCGGCGAGGCCGGTACCGCGGCGGATGCCCTCGTGCGCATTCCGGCCACCCGGCCCGACGTCGCCGTACTGGACGTTCGCCTTCCGGATGGCAGTGGTGTCGAAGTATGCCGTGAGATCCGTGCGCAGAACGAATCCGTCAAATGCCTGATGCTCACCTCGTTCGCGGATGACGAGGCCCTGTTCGACGCGATCATGGCGGGTGCGTCCGGCTACGTCCTCAAGGCCATTCGCGGCAACGAACTGCTTTCCGCCGTGCGGGATGTGGCCGCCGGGAAATCCCTGCTCGACCCGGTCGCGACCGCCCGCGTTCTGGAGCGGCTGCGCGACGGGAAGGGCGCCAAGGGCGACAGCCGGCTCGCCTCCCTGACCGACCAGGAACGCCGGATCCTGGACCTGATCGGCGAGGGCCTGACCAACCGCGCCATCGGCGAGCGGCTGCACCTCGCCGAGAAGACGATCAAGAACTATGTCTCCAGCCTGCTCTCCAAGCTGGGCATGGAGCGCCGCTCGCAGGCCGCGGCCTACGTCGCCCGCATGCAGGCCGAGCGGCGGGACTGAAACCGCGTGCGACACCAGGGACCAACGTCCCGGCCCGAAGGGACGGGTGCCTCTGCGTGCCCGGAAGGTGACAGGGCAGAGTAGTGCCCATGTCCTCCGACGAACAGCGGGCGCTCGAAGTGCTCGCGGGCCAGCCCTACGGCCGGCTCTCCATGAGCCTGAACGCGCTGCCCTTCGTCATTCCCACCCGCCACATCGTGACGGACGGGACGATCGTGGTGCGACTGCCCGCCGCCACCGGCTACGCGCAGGCCTGCGACGGCACCGTCGTCGCCTACGAGGCCGACAACTTCGGCGGACGCGAGGAGGGCGACGAGGACGTCTGGGCCGCCCAATTCGTCGGCACCGCCCGCATCTTCACCCCCTGCCCCGCCGCGCTCGCGGCCTTCGGCCCGGCTCCGCGCACCGCGGACAAGGAGCCCTTCGATCCCGAATACGTGTGCATAGCACCGCAGTTCATGAAGCTGCACCACCTCGAAGGTGTACCCGTGCGACAGGGCGCACACTCTTCGTGAACTAACATTTGGGACGTGCCGCGCTCAGATGTCCCACCTGCCCCACCCCCCGACGGCACGCTGCGCACCCTGCTGCGCAGCTACCGGCACGCGGGCGAACCGGTCAGCTGCGAACCGCTGACCGAGGGGCTGCTGAACCGCGGCTACCGGCTGTCCACCACGCGCGGGCGCTTCTTCCTCAAGCACCACCTCGACGGCGACCGCGCCGCCATCGCCCGCCAGCACGCCGTCACCCTGCGCCTCGGCCTCCTCGGCCTGCCCGTCGCCCCGCCCGTCGCGGGCTCCGACGGCTCGACCGTCACCGTCATCGGGGGACGCTGCTACGCCCTGCACCCCTGGATCGACGGCCGCCACCGCGACGGCGGCGAGCTGACGGCCGCGCAGTCGCGCCGCCTGGGCGCACTGCTCGGCAAGGTGCACATCAGCCTGGAAGAGGTCATGGAGGGCCCCGAGGGCCACGCCCAGGACACCTCGGCGGCCGACCCCGAGGACACCTACGCCCTCATCGAGGAACTGCTGGCGATCATCCGCCGCCGGCACCCCCGCGACGCCTTCGACGAACTCGCCGAGCACCGCCTGACCGAGCGCCGGGCCCTGCTGGAGCACCACGCGCACCGCCGCCCCACCGCCGCGGCCACCCCCGCCCACGGCTGGGTGCACGGCGACTTCCACCCGCTCAACCTGCTCTACCGGGGCGCCGAGCCCGCCGCGATCATCGACTGGGACCGGCTGGGCGTCCAGCCGCGCGCGGAGGAGGCCGTACGGGCCGCCGTGATCTTCTTCCTGCGCCCCGACGGCACGCTCGACCTCGCGAAGATACGCCCGTACGCCCGCGCCTACCGCCGGGCGGCCGGCGCGAGCGCGGACGAACTCGCCGCGGCCGTGCACCGGGTGTGGTGGGAACGGCTCAACGACTTCTGGATGCTGCGCTGGCGCTACCAGCTCAACGACGACCGCGCCGACCCCGGTTTCCCGGCGTCGGCGGCGCTGTCGGTGTGGTGGACGCGCGCGTACGAGTCCGTACGCGACGCGTTCACCGATTAGCCGGTCTGGCCCTCGCCGTTGCCCGTGGTGGTGTTGCCCGACGGCTTCGGGGGCTTCGGGTCGTCCGTGGGCTTGGTGGTCGGCGGCGGCACCGTCGGGTCGTGCGTCGGCGGAACCGTCGGCGGGATGGTCGTCGGGTCCGTGGTCGGGCCCTTCGAGTGGTGCCCCCGGGTCGGCTCGTAGGACGGCTCGTTGTCGTCGCTGCCCGTACTGTCGCCGTTCCCCTCGTTGGGATCGGGCGCCCGGTGGCTGCGACGGCTCTCCGGCGACTGGCTCGCGCTGGGGCTCGTGCTCGCGGACGGCGTGCTGCTCGGCGTCGTCTTGGTGTCGGCCTCGCCGCTTGTCTTCTTGCCCGGCAGCATGACCAGCGCGACGCCGACCGCGACCGCGATCACCGCGAGCGCGGCGACCAGCCACAGCTTGCCCCGGCCGCCGCCACCGCCCGAACCGCGGCCGCCGTGGCCGTAGTCGTCGTCACCGGGGCCGCCGATGCCCGGCGGCAGGATCCGCTGCGGCGAGGTGTTGCCGTGCTGCGGGTGCGGCATGGCCGTGGTGGACGCCATGCCCACACCGCCCAGCGCCATGGTGGCGGCGGTGGCGTGCTCGACCGGGCCCGTGTTCCACGCGCCGGTGTGGCTGCCCGCGTCCTGGAGCATCTGCAGGCTGTACTGGACCAGCCCGCGCATCTCCTCCGCGCTCTGGAACCGGTCGTCCGGGTCCTTGGCCAGCGAGCGCATGACCAGCCCGTCCAGCTCCGGCGGCACGCTCCCGAGCACCTGGGACGGCGGCACAGGATTGTCCTGAACATGCTGATAGACGACCGAAAGCGGGGTCTCGCCGGTGAACGGCGGGCGCAGCGACAGCAGTTCGTAGAGCAGACAGCCGGTGGCGTAGAGGTCCGAGCGGGCGTCGACGGTCTTGCCGAGGGCCTGCTCGGGCGAGAGGTACTGGGGGGTGCCCATGACCATGCCGGTCTGGGTCATGGTCGACTGCGCGCCGTGCAGGGCACGGGCGATGCCGAAGTCCATGACCTTGACCGCGCCCGTGTTGGTGATGATCACGTTCGCGGGCTTGATGTCGCGGTGCACGATGCCGTGCTGGTGGCTGTAGGCCAGCGCGTCCAGCACCCCGGAGACGATGATCAGCGCCTGCTCGGGCGGCGGTGCCTCGGTATTGAGCAGCAGGTCGCGGATGGTGCGGCCCTCGACCAGCTCCATGACGATGTACGGCACGGTGTTACGGCCGACGACATCCTCGCCGGAGTCGTAGACGGCGACCACGGCATGGTGGTTCAGGCCCGCCACCGACTGGGCCTCGCGGGTGAAGCGCGCCTTGGAGACCGGGTCCTCGGCCAGGTCCGAGCGGAGCAGCTTGACCGCGACGGTGCGGCCGAGGCGCATGTCCTCGGCGGCGAACACCTCCGCCATGCCACCCCGGCCGAGCCGGTGGGTGAGACGGTAACGGCCGTCGCCGACCAGGCCGCCGTTACCCCACATTTCCGGCACATCGGGCATTCCGGCCCCGTTCGCGTCAGGGTCGCCCGGACCCTGGGCGCTCTGCGTCTGTGCCATCAGTCCTCGCCGTCGTGTCTTGGCCGCTCACGTGGGGGCAATGCGTCGGTCTATGTCTTGGGCTTCCTAAAGGAACGCTACAGGCTCCGCGGCGCGCTCCGGTCCGGGATGGACCGGTTATCAAACCCGCAGCGGCCCGAGCAAGGCAAATTCGGTGACACCTTGTCGCGCATCCGGTCACGGAACGGGCACGCGGCTTGACGTGCCCCCGCCCTCGGGCACACTTGGCCGGGATACACGATCACCAGGCCGAAAAAGGGCTGGAAGCGCGCCAAGGGGGAAGCAGGACCATGAGCCAGGACGGCGCACAGGACCGGTACGCGGGACGGTCCGTGGGCGGCGGCCGCTATCAGCTGCGCGACCTGCTCGGCGAGGGCGGCATGGCCTCCGTTCACCTGGCCCACGACACGGTCCTGGACCGCGACGTCGCGATCAAGACACTGCACACGGAACTCGGCCGGGAAGCATCCTTCCGCGAGCGCTTCCGGCGCGAGGCGCAGGCCGTGGCCAAGCTCACGCACACCAACATCGTCTCGGTCTTCGACACGGGCGAGGACACGATCGACGGCTCGACGATGCCGTACATCGTCATGGAGTACATCCAGGGCAAGCCGCTGCGGTCCGTGCTGGACGAGGACGTCGCGCAGTACGGCGCGATGCCCACCGCCAAGGCGCTGAAGATCACGGCGGATGTGCTGGCGGCCCTCGAGGTCAGCCATGAGATGGGCCTGGTCCACCGGGACATCAAGCCCGGCAACGTGATGATGACCCGGCGTGACGTGGTCAAGGTCATGGACTTCGGCATCGCCCGTGCCATGCAGTCCGGCGTCACCTCCATGACCCAGACCGGCATGGTGGTCGGCACCCCGCAGTACCTCTCCCCCGAGCAGGCCCTGGGCCGCGGCGTGGACGCCCGCTCGGACCTCTACTCGGTCGGCATCATGCTCTTCGAGCTGCTGACCGGACGGCTGCCCTTCGACGCCGACTCCCCGCTGGCGATCGCGTACGCGCACGTCCAGGAGGAGCCGGTCGCGCCCTCCACGATCAACCGCTCGGTCCCGCCGGCTGTCGACGCCCTGGTCGCCCGCGCCCTGAAGAAGAACCCGAACGAGCGCTTCCCCAGCGCCGCCGCCATGCGCGACGAGTGCGCACGCGTCGCGGGCACCGCGCACACCGCGGGCTCGCCGATGATCAACGCCGCCGCACCGCCGCCCAGCAGCGGTTCCGGGGTCTCCTCGGCGGTCTTCCCGCCGGTGGACCAGCAGGCGATGCCGGGGCCGCAGGGCGTGCAGACGCCCTACCAGCCGGGCCCGTACAGCGGCGGCTACGCCCAGCAGGGCTACCAGACGCCGCCCCAGGCCTCCCCGCAGCCGTCCTACTCCACCCCGCCGCCGCACCAGGCCCCGGCGCCGGCGCACCAGGCTCCAGTACCGACGCAGCCCGCGCCCGCGCCGGCCGGCAAGAGCAACAAGCCGGTCATCATCGGCTCGGCGGTGGTCGCGGTCCTCGCGGTCGTCGGCGTGGTCGCCGCCATCGCGCTCAAGGGCAACTCGTCCGACGCCAAGGCCGACCCCAAGCCCAGCAACAGCGCTGTGGCATCGGCGAGCCCGGCGAACGGCGGCTCCGGCGGAGGAGGGGGCGGACACAAGGACGGCGACCCGGCCAAGACCGTGAAGCCCGAGATCTGCACGGACGCACGCCCCAACTTCGAGGACAAGTCGAAGAAGAACGCCCCTGACGTCACCTACGTCTACATCGACTCGGTGAAGGACTGCTTCCAGAAGGCGGGCTGGAAGTACAAGGTCGTCTACCAGAACGAGAACATCTGGGGCAAGGGCACGGTGCTGACGCAGAACCCCATGCCGGGCGACGCGTTCGACCCCAACAGCACCATGACGCTGACGGTCTCCACGGGCGACCCGAGCTGACGCCCGTACAGCCGAAGGCCGGTTGCCGGATTCTTTCCGGCAACCGGCCTTCGGCTGCGGTCATTTGACGGGGCGTTGGCGTTACAGGTACGGGCCCGACCGCTCGCCGCGGTGCGGCCGCTCGTCGTCGTCATCATCACCCGACATACCGGGCGGCAGGGCGCGGCGCATCTGCTCCAGCTGAGCGCGTGCCGCCATCTGCTGGGCGAACAGCGTCGTCTGGATCCCGTGGAAGAGACCCTCGAGCCAGCCCACCAACTGGGCCTGGGCGATGCGCAGTTCGGCCTCGGTCGGGATCGTGTCGTCGGTGAACGGGAGCGACAGCCGCTCCAGTTCCTCCACGAGCTCCGGTGCGAGACCGTCCTCCAGCTCCTTGATGGAGCTGTGGTGGATCGCCTTCAGCCGGACCCGGCTCGCCTCGTCGAGAGGAGCGGCCCGGACCTCCTCCAGCAACTGCTTGATCATGCTTCCGATCCGCATGACCTTGGCGGGCTGTTCCACCATCTCCGTCACCGGAATCTCGCGCAGCTCGTCGTCGCCGTCCGCGCCGCCGGGGATGGCGTTGCCGACAGCCATGCCGTCCGGGCCCACGACCAGGAGGTGCGGGCTCTCCTGCGACCGTTCATTCCTCGGCATATCCATGCCGCCATTCTCTCGCACAGGTGATTTCCCCTTGTGTGATGCCCCCGTACGCGCCTGTTCGAACGGGAGCGCGGGGTTCCGGGAACGGGAATCCGGCGGGGATTCAGCGCCGTCGCAGGCGCAGCGCGAGGAAGCCGAGACCGAGCCCGGTGAGCAGCATGCCGGTGCCGAGCGGCAGGACCCGCATCACCGGGTCCGGGGACCGGACGGGCGTGCTCTCGACGGGGGCCGCGGGCGCGGCGGCGGGCCGCAGCGGGCGCTGCGCCGGGTGCGGGGGAGGCGCGTGCGGCTCCACCACGACCTCCGCCCCGTCGTCCGCCGCTTCCGACTCCGGGTCGGACGGGTCGGACGGCTCCTCGGCGCGGCCGGGGTGCGCACGCCCCTCGCCCGCGGCGGTTCCGGCCAGCCGTCCCCCGTCGGCCGAGGGCGCGGGGGACGGCGGCGCTGTCATCGATGGCGGCCGCACCTCGGCAGCAGCGGCACAGGGCGTACCGAGCATGGCCGCCAGCGCCAGCCCGGCCACGGACACCGCCCGTACTCCACCGATCACACGGCCACCCTCACACGGGGGTGTCCGGACGGCGCGTCCACGCGGGCGGCCGGGTGACGGTCAGACCGTGAGCAGCACCTTTCCGGTGTGCGCGCTCGCCTCCATGACCCGGTGCGCCTCCGCGGCGTCCCGCATCGGCAGGGTGCGGTCGACGACGGGCCTCACCCTCCCGCCGGAGATCAGCGGCCAGACGTGCTCGCGCACGGCCGCCACGATGGTGGTCTTCTCCGCGAGCGGGCGCGAGCGCAGCGCGGTCGCCATGACCGCCGCCCGCTTGGCGAGCAGCTTGCCCAGGTCGAGTTCGGCCTTCCGCCCGCCCTGGAGGCCGATGACGACCAGCCGGCCGTTGACCGCGAGGGCGTCGACGTTCTTCGCGAGGTACTTCGCGCCGATGATGTCGAGGATGACGTCCGCCCCCACGCCGCCGGTGACCTTGCCCAGTTCCTCGACGAAGTCCTGCTCGCGGTAGTCGATGAGGATGTCCGCGCCGAGTTCCCGGCAGAACTCGAGCTTCTCCTTGCCGCCCGCCGTGACGGCCACGCGCGCGCCGACCGCCTTGGCCAGTTGCACGGCCATCGTGCCGATGCCGCTGCCGCCGCCGTGCACGAGCAGCGTCTCGCCGGGGCGCAGGTGCGCGGACATGAACACGTTCGACCACACCGTCGCGGTGACCTCGGGCAGCGCGGCGGCGGTGACGACGTCCACGCCGTCCGGGACGGGCAGCAGCTGGCCCACGGGGACGCAGACCTTCTCCGCGTAACCGCCGCCCGCCAGCAGCGCGCACACCTCGTCGCCGACCGCCCAGCCGCTCACGCCGGGGCCGAGCGCGGCGATCCGGCCGGAGCACTCCAGGCCGGGGTAGGCGGGGGCGCCGGGCGGGGGGTCGTAGAAGCCCTGCCGCTGCATCACATCGGCGCGGTTGACGGCACTGGCCGCGACCTCGACCAGGACCTCTCCGGGGCCCGGCTCGGGGTCGGGCACCTCGGCCCAGACGAGCGCTTCGGGGCCGCCGGGCGTGGGGATGGTGATCGCATGCATGCCGCGAGGCTACTCCCGCGCGGTTACTCGCCGTTGGACGGCACGGGGCGGGCCCGGACGATGGTGATCAGCCGGTCCGTGGCCTTGAGCGGGCTCGCCTCCGGGTCGTCGTAGTCGAGCAGCCGGTGCCCGCGCAGTACGGACACCACCAGGTCGTCCGTCTCGCGCACGCCGCGACCCACCTCGGACCTGACCACGGGCCGCTCGACGAGGTCCAGGCCGCTGCCCTGCTGGATGAGGTCCTCCATGACCGTGCCGGCGCTGGGGCTGAGCACGGACAGGCCGAGCAGCCGCCCGGCGGCGCTCGCGCTGGTGATCACGGCGTCGGCGCCCGACTGCCGCAGCAGCGGGGCGTTCTCCTCCTCCCGCACGGCCGCCACGATCTTCGCCCCGCGATTGAGCTGACGGGCCGTCAAGGTGACCAGGACGGCGGTGTCGTCGCGCTGGGTGGCGACGATGACCTGCCGGGCCTTGTGGAGCTCGGCACGCCGCAGCACCTCGCTGCGGGTGGCGTCGCCGACGACCCCCGCATAGCCGCGGGCGGTGGCCGACTCGACGACCTTGGGGTCCGGGTCGACGATCACGATCTTCTCCTTCGGCAGCCCGGTGGTGCTGACGGTCTGGACGGCGGACCGTCCCTTCGTGCCGAAGCCGACGACGACGGTGTGCTCGCGCAAGGAGGATCTCCACTTGTTCAGACGCCATTGCTCGCGGGTGCGTTCGGTCAGGACCTCGAGCGTGGTGCCGACCAGGATGATCAGGAACAGCACCCGCAGCGGCGTCACGAGCAGCACATTGCTCAGCCGGGCGCTGTCGCTGTACGGGACGATGTCGCCGTAACCGGTGGTGGAGAGGGTGACGGTCGCGTAGTAGACGGACCCGAGAAGGTCCAGCTCCTTGCCGGAGTTGTCGTGGTAGCCGCCCCGGTCCGCGTAGACGATGAACACGGTGGCGGCCATGACCAGCAGCGCGAGGATCAGGCGCCGGGCGACCTGCCGCAGCGGATGGGCGGCCTTGAAGCGCGGCAGTATGACGCGGTGTTCGGGGTCCACCAGGCCCTTGCGGGCCGCCGCGTCGGTGTCGGGCAGCTTCATCCGGGGCTGCCCGCCGTCCACGGCAGGCCGAGGAGCATGGCCCTGGCACCCCGGCCCGAACCGTCCCCGCCCGGCGGGATCACCGCCAGCGCGTCCGCGGCGGCGAGCCCGCGCAGCATCGCCGGGCCGTGGAAGCGCAGCGGCCGCGCGCCGCCGCCGTGCCGGACCACCGGCACGAGACGGGTGTCGGCCGGGTGGCCCGGTACGGGCCCGGTGAGCACCGCCCGTTCCAGGGCCCGCCCGCAGCGGCCCGACAGCGCGTCGAGCACCGGCACCGCCAGCGTCAGCAGCCCCGCGACGGCGGCCAGCGGATTGCCCGGCAGCCCGACCAGATGGCGCCCGGGGGCCAGGCGGGCCAGCAGCATCGGGTGCCCGGGGCGTACGGCGACACCGTCGACGAGCAGCTCGCCGCCGAGCCGCTCCAGCGCGGAGTGCAGGTGGTCGCGGGGGCCGTCGGCGGTGCCGCCCGTGGTGATCACGAGGTCGGCCGTCGACGCGGCGAGCGCGTCGTACAGCGCCTCGGCGTCGTCGCCCAGTCCCTGCGTGACGGTCGCCTGCGCGCCGAGCGCGCACAGCCAGGGCGGGAGCATCGGCCCGAGCGCGTCGCGGATACGGCCGTCGTGCGGCAGGCCGCCGTGCAGCAGCTCATCGCCGAGCACGAGGACGTCGACGCGGGGGCGGGCGGTGATGCGCAGTTCGTCATAGCCGCAGGCCGCCGCCAGGCCGAGCACGGCCGGGGTGACGACGGTGCCGGCGGGCAGGAGTTCATCGCCCTGGCCGCACTCCTGGCCGCGCGGCCGGATGTCCTGGCCCTGCGTGACCCTGCGGTTGGCGTGCAGCTCGCCCTGCTCCGTCACGGTGCCGTGCTCGCTGCGCAGCACCGCGGTGGCGTCGGGCGGTACGCGCGCGCCGGTCGCGATCCGGACGGCATGCCCGTCGCGCAGCGACGCGGCCTCGCCGTGCCCCGCGAGGACGCCCTCGCCGTCCACCGGCAGCCGCCACGGCCCCGGCCCGGCCACGGCCCAGCCGTCCATGGCCGACGTGTCGAACGACGGCAGGTCCGTGAGCGCGGTGAGCGGATCCGCGAGCGTACGGCCGAGGGCGTCCGTCAGGACGCACTGCTCGGGGGCGAGGATCTGCGCAGCGTGGGCGGCGATGTCCCGGGCGACGGCCCAGGGGACCCGCCGGGGGTCGCCCTTGTGCTGCAGATCGTAGAAGCGCACACCTTCGAACGGTACGTCCAATGACGGCACTTCGCCGCGGACGGGGGTGGTGAAGGGATCGTCCTCGAACGGGAAAAAGGCTTGTTGCTGGCTGGGCTTGGCCTCCGGCGCTGCTGCCGCTGCCGGGGGTTCCTCGCCGCGGTCCGCCGCGAGCAGGGCCAGGGCCTCGTCGGTGGCACGGTCGAGGGCGTCGCCGTCGCGGTCGTTCACAAGCGCTCGCCACCCTCCTCGGCCCAGCGGGCCGCCAGCGCGGCGGCCACGCGCGACGCCTCGGCGACGGCCTCCGGGCCACCGCCGCGCAGCGCGGCCGCGTACCCGACCAGAAACGTCGTCAGAGGCGCGGCGGGGCGGGCGACTCCGTGCGCGGCGTCCCTGGCGAGGTCGAGCAGGGCGGCCCTGTCGACGTCCAGTTCGATGCCCAGTTCGGCCGATACCGCGGCGATCCATTCATCCAGCACGGTCCCATCGTCCCTGATCCGCGCGCGGGCCGTGTCGATGTCCTCCCAGGTGTCGCAGTCGAACGACGCGGTGGGGTGGTGCAGCCGCGCCAGCGACAGCTCACCGGTCAGCAGCCGCAGCGGGAGCCCGGTGAGGGTGCCGTGCTCGGCGGCGAGCAGGGCGAGCTCGCGGCGCAGGGGCTCCGCGCGGTACGCGGCGACGAGGGGCTGGTCCCGGCCGTCGGGGTCGGTGAGCAGCGCGCCTTCCGCGTCCGCTGAGGTCGCCGCCAGGGCATTGACCGTGTCCCGGTCGAGGAAAGGCAGATCGGCGGAGAGCACGAGCACGACGTCGGCGCTCGTGTGCCGCAGGCCCTCCGCGAGGGCCGCGAGCGGGCCCGCGCCGGGGGGTTGTTCACGTGTCCATGTGACGGGGCGGGTGGTGGGGCGGCGTGGCCCGACGACGACGGTGGTGCGGGCGCCGGCGCAGGCGGTCATGACCCGGTCGAGGAGGGATCGGCCGCCGATCCGTACGGCGGGTTTGTCCGCCCCGCCGAGGCGCCGGGCTTCGCCTCCGGCGAGGATCAGTGCGTCGTATGCGTATGCCGTCACCCGCCGAGTATGGAGGGTGCCCCGGTCCCACCCTTCCACCGTTCCCCGGGGCTCCGCCCCCGGACCCCGCCCCTGGGGCTGCGCCCCAGACCCCGCTTATCGCGGCTCCGCCGCTCGTCCTCAATCGCCGGACGGGCTTGATTTTCGCGCCCGCGCCGGATTTCAGCGCAAGCGCGAAAGACCAGCGCGGCCCGACACCATTCAGCCCGGCCCGCACCCTCCAGCCCGGCCCGGCACCATCCAGCCGGCCCGGCACCATTCAGCCCGTCCGGCGATTGAGGACCAACGCGGCGGAGCCGCGTTGCGGGGGCCCAG